>CAWITA010000015.1:0-144332 GCA_963838835.1 uncultured Acidimicrobiaceae bacterium | reverse complement strand
GTTGAGCGTCATGCCTCCGGTCGAACCCTAGAACGGGCGCATCACCGTAGGCGAAGATGCCGCCGTCGGAGGCAACCAGCCAGTAGCCGTGGGAACGCGGCGAGGGCGCCATGCCGACGATGGGCTTGTTGAGCGTCATGCCTCCCGGTCGAGCCGTCGAAGGGGGCGCCGCCGAAGGCAAGATACCCGCCATCCGAGGCGACCAACCAGTAGCCCTTTGCTGTCGCCGCAAAGGCGGGGGAGGTAGCAAAGACGGCGAACGAGCCGAACGTAGAGAAGGCAGCAACGACGAGGAGTAGGAACCTGGCGAAGGGTCTGATGAGACCATCCTTGGACCAGCAACACGCGTGGGTACGCCCCATGTGACACCTCCCCTGGCCGACGCACTGTCAATGTGCGATCCACGCACCGTGAGCCGACCACCGAGGGTTTTGATACAACCTTTCCGCCCAAGGCGGCGCTCGCCCGGAGAAAGCAAGTGAGGAAGGCGAACTTTCCGTGGTGGATGGCCCTCCTTGGGCCGGCAATAGCTCCCACACGTGCCGTTGCTGGGTCCGATCGGATGAGCCCGACGCCGCGCCGAGGCGGCGTGGACCTCATTTGCCGGCGATGCCAATCGACGTTTGCCCGAGCTCATGGCGACCATTGGGACTTGTCGTGAGTGGCTGCGAACCGTGAGCAGCACACAACGGCGGAACGAAGCACGGAGACCGGTGACCATTGCGACGACGTGATCACCGCGGCCCAAAGTGCTTCGGCGTCCGGCCCGTGTCCCGCAGCGACGTGAATGGCGCGTCGAAACTGAACGGACTGACAAAGGGATCTCGGCCGGGTGCCGGCCTGGATGTAATCAGGATCCCCCCGAACTCGCAGGTGTCGGAGGGCCTTGAACGGCGGACAAAATCAGCCGGCGCCGGCCTCGGCTGCCTCCTTGATGGCAGCGAGGGTGGCCCCGATGCCCTTCCTCGCCGCGTCGCTACGCTTGGAGATCTCATGTGACGCTTGGTCGCCGAACACTTTCTCGAAAAAGGCTGAACCCTCCTCAGGCAGTTCCCACGACTCCGTGACCTCGGTCCCGCCATCAACGGCGGCGAACGAATAGCCCCATCGAGCACGGGTTGGTGGCTCAGCCACGACCCAGGCGAACTCGCTGCCCGGATTCGCCGCGCAACGACTTCCGATCAGGTCTTCCGAAGTTCGTCCCGGAGCATGTCCTTCCGGTGAATTTCGCGCGCCCACCGCGGTCGTCGCCCTCGTCCCACCAACAGGCGGCGCAGATCGGGCTCAACAACTCGCCGATGCGAGTCACGTCAGCGATCATGTCGTAGGACGCTCCTCTGGGGGCGGCCGATCAGCATCGAGTCGGATGACGCAGCGTTTCGATGCCTCCAGTATGGCGGGCAGAACTCGAAAATGTCAGCCTGTCGGAGGCCGCGGGCATAGCCCGCCGAGTTGGCCGTGCTAACGCCAGAACATACCCGGAGTTCAAGTCCTTGATCACTCGATCAACGAGGGTGCCCGCGACCGGGATCGCTCCTCGCCAAGTGGTGCCGAGTGCGAAGAGGAGCGCCACACTCGCAGGCGATCACGACGGTGAAGGCTCTGCGGTACAAACGCGGCGTGGAAGCCGCCGTGGGTTCCGGCCACGCTCGTGTTCACGATGAGAGCGAGCCTGGTCACGACCATCGTGCCAAGTTGGCTGAGAGCTCGGTGCTCGTGGGTATCCCACCTCCGGGCGAGCAGCCTGGCCCGTACCGTCCATCCAGAGTCGCAATTGCGGTATCCGTCGTGGGGGGTTGTACGATTCCGGCCGTGTCCGCCGTGCCACCATAGGTTCGGAGACGCCTCGAAGCAGTCGCGGAAGGCACCTGGACTGGGCGTTGCATCGACACCGGGGTTCGTCGCGGCCCATGCCATGCTCGAGGCATCGGGGGCCTCGGTGCTGATGATCGTCTGCGTGGAGACAGCGACGTACTTCGTTCGCCAGCGTCAACGCCGTAGGGAGCACGAAAGGCAGCTGCGAAGGCGGTCATCAATGCTGCGGCGATCGTGTGTGCCTCGCCAAGCTCGTCGGGCGGCGAGTACACCCCGGCCCGACCGGTAATGGCCGCACCCGGCGCGTGGGTCCTCGTCGGAGACGGTCGGGGCGAGGATCAACGCCACCAGCCATTGGTCGAGGCCTGGCCAACGCCACGGGGCTGCCACCGGTCCGCGAGGAACTCCTCGAGTCTGAGGGGCTCGTCCGGGGCGTACAACATCGAGAGCCAGAGGGCCGCGGCCAGGTCGATGTTCGCCATTGGAAAGGTGACAAAGCACCGATCAACGGATCAACGACAATCTCTGGTCGTCTTCTGAGCACCGACGATCGCCGAGCCATCCTGGTATCCAGGTGGACGTTTCGCGCCGCTTCGAGCGGGTCGCACCCAGCTGAGGGTCATGGCGATGACTCTGCGAGGCGGAGGATCCATCATGGAGTCACGGATGGCGCAACTCGAGTCCGTCATCGCCCCGGGCGAGCGGTCGCCGGCGCTGGCACACGTTCGGCAGGAGTTTGCCGCCGTGGCGGTGCTACCGATCCCCTGCGCTCAGGCTGACGTCGTCCAGGTGTCTTCCCGATGCACCAATCCGACCCCTCCTGGTGCGAGCGCGATCTTTCCGACGAGGAAGGTACGAAGGTTCGCGGACAGGGACGACGGGCATGAGACAGTTCAGACGCATCGCCTACCTCACGACATGGGTTGTCGCCCTCGTCGTCATCCTCTGGATCGTGCTGCACCTCGGTGCAGGCGGCGACTGCACGGGGATGTGCTGATGAGAGTTCTCGTTCAGCCGCGCTCGTGACCGGACCGGGGGGGAACTGGTCCATGCCCAGCTCGACTGGCTGCTGCGGTTCGGACCCTCAAGAGAGCCAAAGCGCACTCACGGCGTGTGGAAACCGAATCTGGAAGCAATGATGCGGAGCGCCGACTCTTACGAGATGGTGGCCAGCGTTGGGGCCGACCTTCGGGGGCGGTCGTTTCGCGTGGAACCACGCCCGAGGTGGAGCCATCCTGCACCACTTCGGCAGCGCCGGTACGACGTACGGAGGTTGATTGCATTCAACCCAATCCCAGGGAGTCAAGTCATCCAATCGAGCCTGGTCAAGCCACGGAACTGGCAGTAACGTGTTCCTACGTGCTCGTCTGATCTAGGTGATCCCCGCCGCTTTGGCCTTGTTTCTCTCACTCGACTAGTCGGGTAGGGGCAAGCTCGCATGGCTATCCAAGACAACGACTCACAAGATGAGCCCAGCTTCACCGACGTAGCAGCCGAGGTCGACGAGTCGTTCCTTGTGTCATTTTCGGGCGAGCTCGATATTTCGACAGCCGGAGAAATTCGAGAGCGCCTGGCGCGGCCGAAGTTCTCGATGCGCCAGTCGTGCAGGTGGACCTGACGGGGGCGACCTTCATCGACTCGAGCGCAATCGGCCTTCTCGTATCTGCGTGCAAACGGATACGAGGTTCAGGCGGGACATTCTCAGTGAGATGCGATTTCGGACCAGTGCGGCGCACCCTCGAGATCTCAGGGCTGATCGATTACCTCGAGGTGCAAGACGCTACCCCTAGCAGCCGCGTCCAAGGCGATGCCGCGGCATTGGATCCTGCCTCACAATCCAAGCAGGGGTGCAGACAATGAACGATCGTGGGAGAGGACGGCGGGCGTGGACGATGGCGGAAGTTGACGATACTGACTCCATGTCCCAACTGAATTGTGCCGGCTTACGCAGTCTTTTGACGCTTCATTTTTACGCGAGGCATTACCACCGATAGAACCGATGCGCTCCCGCGCCTTCACCCCGGCCAATAACGAAGCCAACGAGCCATAAGACCAGAAATATGGCTGCGGCGATCCACAAAAGATGCACCGCGAATCCGGCCCCAAACAAGATCAAGACAAGTAATAATGCCAGAATCAATACCATTGAACAACCTTTCTCTTTACGGAATTCTCCGCAACTCGAAGATCCACCTAGTACGTTGAATCGACTCGACGAACAACGTTCCCCTGCCCATCGTCCACAATGGTGCGCCTCCGACGAGTGTTCGCCGCTGACCATGACGATGATCGAAACCACAGCGCCGATGACGCCGACAATCATCAATATCCAGCCTACTTTGTTGATGTTGAAGCCGTGTTGGTACGGCTCCGTAACTGCCCAATCCAGAATGGCCCCCACTGCAAAAGCAATGATGCTGACAACAAGTCCACCAGCCCTAATCATTGGAGCCCCCTTTCTTCGGTGTAATCGCAGTACCCGGGCCAAAGGCAGCCCAAACTCGTTCGCACGAAATGTGAGGATCTACGGCGGTTTGTTTCGGGAAAGGGGATGCCGAGGAAGATTCCCGTCGACCCTCACGGTCCCGCGGGTGCCGGGGACTCCATCGCCGGTACGCGAAAAGACCAGTCGCCCGAGAGGACGGGGTCGTTCCATTGCACCACGCCTCGTGACACGCGTCGAGGGCAACCGACTTATGTCCCGCATCGCGAGCGGCCATGCATTACTGCCACGTACGCCTTCGCCCGAGCGACCCCGTCGCCTTTGGAAGGTCGCTCTCGAGCATCCGGCCTTTTGCGATGTGGTGACCGGGCTGCGATGGTTCTATACCGCGATTCAACCGGATAAACGCGGTTTTTCCACTTCGACCGGCATCATTGGTCACCTTTGGCGAAGAGAATGGGCGACCGGACAGGGTGATCGCGACGCCAATCCGCTGCGGTCCACCTCGCCACACTCGACGCGGCGCACACAGCTCGCTCTGGAGGTTGGACCGGCCGTATCGCACCCTTGAACGAGTCGTAAGCGTTGGCGACGGCGGTCAGCTGAGAACGGGCTTTGAGCGACAAACGCGTGACGGTCGCCTCGACGCCGAGAAGGAGTTCAAAGACTCGATCCGCTGTGACCTCGCGGTCGCGGGGTGTGTTCGTCGCTGGCCGACACCCATCTTCTTTGCCACCGCATTCCTGGCCGGCAACGCCTTTTCGGCGAGCACAGCCTGTTCGGCGCCGGCTTTCGCGGCTGCGGCTCCTGGCCAGGGCGTTGCGAACATGCGCCTTGTCGTGGATCGGGTAGTGACGAAGCGACCGCGGGACCGTCTTCTCGCTCGAGTCCTTCTTGTCGCCTTGGTTCGATATAGGCGAAGTCAGAGTCCCGGAAGGTCAGTGATCTCCGACCTGTTCCCGTCGCTCGGGTGGCTGTGACCGGCTAGAAGACACCTCGCTGGTTCCTACGCCGCGCTAGGAGCGCCGACACCCTCTGATGTCAGCCGGATCGCCTGAACCTCAGGGAATGTCGCGGAGCTCCCTGTCGATCTCAGCGGCTGCCGCCGCACCGTGGCCGCATCAGCCGCATTCAAGATGCCTTTGGCTTCGAGCTGCTCGAGCAGGGCACGTACCGTCGCCATTGCCTCAGTGCCGCGGCGCGATATAGGCGGCGAGCTTCTCCTGATTGTCCTGAGTGCTTTCATACTCGCTATCAGTGCTCATGAGTCGAGGATATGTGTCCCTGGTCCAGTTACCACGCCGACGCTGCGAAAACGACGCCGTCCGACGCGCTCACGACGCGAAAATCGCTGCAAATCCCCGTCACTCCCGGTAAACCGCGGTCACGTCACTTACGTACTCTGACCTGCAAACCCTGGAGGCGGCGGGGAATCGAACCGCCGTACGGGGCTTTGCAGGAGCTCTGGAGAGGTCTGTAGGAGTTCAGGCTGATACATCGGTCCAGGTCATTGTCCGGTCGGGCCCAAGGGTGTCCACATCCGTCCGCCCGTCTTGTGGCATCACCGTGGCATGAACAGAGCCGCCAGACCGGTCAAGGGGCCGCCAGAGGCGGAAGTGAGGACACGAAGCGAAGGAGCGTCCCGCAGCGACCCTTGACCGGTCGAAACAGCACCGAAGCCACGATGTATCAGGTCGGCCCTTTGGGCCGGGCTGACTGCCCTCAGGGTCGCCCCGTACGGCACTTGGGGGCAGGGGTTTCATAGTGACTGCCATCTGGTATCCGGCACTTATGAGCGGTCTCGAGTCTGTGTGAGCCGCCGTATACGGACATTTCCGCTCGGGCTCTTGTTCCTCCCCAGAGGGATTACCGTTTGTGTCTTGCCGATGCGAAGCTCCCGTGAATCTGCACGTTGTCGGGTCAAGCGGTTGTCACTCGTTCGCACAGGAGACCTCGTCCTGGTTCTCCTGGCCATTACCTCGTTGGCACTCGGGCTGAGCGCCTGCCCAGGGTCGTCGTCAGCAAGTACCGACAGTGCCGGGCAGGTGACGATCGTCCGGGACAGTGCCGGCATCCCACACATCACCGCCAGTAACTTCCAAGCCCTCGGCTACGGGGAAGCGTGGGCCTTTTCGCAGGACAACTTCTGTTTGCTGGCGCAGGACTTCGTCACCGTGAATGGGGAGCGATCCAAGTACTTCGGCCCCAAGGCCCTCAGTATCATCTACCCGGCAGGCGTCTCGAACACCAACCTCGACTCCGACCTGTTCTGGAAATCGGTGGCCAACTCCAACCTGTTCAACACGGCGGTCAACGAGCTGCACCACCCATCACCACTCGGTCCACTGCCCCAGGTGCTGTCAATCTACAAAGGCTTCGTGTCGGGCTATAACGCCTACTTAGCCTCGGGCCAGCTCAACGACCCGGCGTGCGAGGGAAAGCCGTGGGTACGGCCCATCAACCTGAAGGACATGTTCCTGCGCGCGTACCAGCTCGTCATGGAGGCTTCGGGCGAGCAGTTCATCAAAGATGAGGTCGATGCCATACCGCCAGCCGCCTCGAGCGTGACCGCCAGCACTGCCGGCATATCCGCGCCCGACGCAGCCTCTCTCTGGGAGGCCTTCGGCGTGGGCGGAACGAGCCACAGCGCCAAAATAAGCTCAAACGCTGTCGCCATCGGCAGCCAGGACACCGCTGCGGGCGACGGCTTGCTGCTGTACAACCCCCACTTCCCGTGGGAGGGTCCCGACCGGCTCTGGGTGGCCCAGCTCACCGTGCCCGGCCAGTACGACGAGGAAGGCAGCACGGTGGCAGGTATACCCCTCGTCTTATTCGGGTTCAATCAAGATGTGGCGTGGACCCACACCTCGTCTACGGACTTCCACTTCACCCTTTACCAGCTGAAGTTGGTCCCCGGTGACCCGACCAGTTACCTGGTGGACGGCCAGCGCCACAAGATGACGTCACAAACAGTGGTGGTCGACACCGGGCACCACCACACGGTGCGTCCCAGTGGGGACCGGTCGTCGACGTCACCATTCCCGGCTACACCGTTGGCTACCACTGGACCACCACGACGGCTTATGCCATGGACGACTCGATGAAGAACGACCTCTTCCGTGCCGGCAACGAGTACTTCCGCATGGGTCAGGCCACCTCGGTCCAGGATCTCCTGGCGGTGCAGTCGAAGTACCTCGCCATCCCGTTTTTCAACACCGTCGCCGCCGACGACACCGGCCACGTCTACTACGGCGACGTAGAAAACACTCCAAATGTGCCGCCGTCGCTGATCCAGTCCTGCATGCCCCCTTGCTTGCCTCAGATCGTGTACGAGGCCGCGGAAGTAGTGACGCTCGACGGGTCACGATCGGCATGCGCGTGGAAGACCGATCCTGGAACGCCCGTGCCGGGCATCTTCGACGTGGCGCACCTGCCCCACACCATCCGCGCCGACTACGTCGACAATTCGAACGACTCTTTCTGGCTGGCCAACCCGAGTGCGCCGTTCCCCGCTTATCCACCCATCATCGGCAACATCGACACCATCCAGGACCTACGCACGCGGCAGGGCAACCAGATGATTGCCAAGCGGATCGCCGGCACTGACGGCTTCGGTCCACCTAAGTTCACCCTTGGTTCGCTCCAGGCCACGTGGGAGAGCAACTAGTCGTTGCTGGCTCAGCTGGTTCTCCCGTCTTTGGTGAGCACCTGCCAAGCCACGCTTTCGGCCAAGGCGAGCGACGGCACCACCGTCAACCTGGCCGCAGCGTGCAGGGCGCTGGCGGGCTACAACGGGACAGGAAACCTGAATGCCAAGGGAGGCTGGCTCTTCTCAGAGTGGGCGACGTTCGCGCCGTCGCAGACGAGCACCGGCCCGACCGGCTTCTGGGCCGACGCCTTCAACCCCGCCCAACCGCTCACCACCCCATCGAAGCTGAACACGGCCAACCCGCAGATCCTCGCCGCGCTGGCTGACGCCGTGGAGAACCTCCAGCACCATCACGTCCCTCTCGATGGCAGCTTGGGTCAGGTCCAGCACGTCACCCGCAACGGCACGACCATCCCTATCCCGGGGTGCTCCACCTGCTGCAGCGCCATCGACGCCTACGATGGCCAGAATTCTCTCTACAACGGCTTCTCCTACGGCCAGGTTGACTACGGAAACTCACTGGTCCTGACCACCGAGCTGACCCCGCACGGCCCGGTGTCACAAGGCATCCTCACCTACTCGCAGGCCACCAACCCGAAGTCTCCGTGGTACGCCAACATGACGAAGCTCTACTCGCAGAAGCGGTGGGTATCGTTGGCCTTCACCTCGGCGCAGCTGGCGCGCCAACACGGGCTATCCAAGACCGTCCTCACCACTAGCTATAACTACTTCCCCCTGAAAAAGTAGATGTGAAAAACGCCCGCGACCAGCGCGTTCGTGGTGGCGGGGTACTCGCGTTGTGGCCTGAATGAAACAACCATGGCTCCACACACCCTTCCCGGAGTGAATGGAGCCATCGTGTTGCGCACCAAGGTAGACCCTCAACCCACCCTGTGGGAAGCAATCCTCCCGCCCGAGTTCTTGGCCCTCCCACCTGGGCTGGAACAGATCGACCGCCTCCTCGACGACCCGTCCTTCTTCAAGCCCTTCGTTCCGCACTTCGATCCGATCATCGGTCGGCCGTCCATCCCGATGGAGACCTACCTGCGCATGATGTTCTTGCGCTTCAGGTACAGGCTCGGCTTCGAGACGCTCTGCGCCGAGGTGGCCGACTCGTTGGCCTGGCGACGCTTCTGTCGCGTCGCGCTCACCGACGCCGTGCCGCACCCGAGCACGCTGATGAAGATCACCACCCGTTGTGGGCAAGGCGTCGTCGACCAGTTGAACAAGGCCCTGTTGGCCAAAGCAAAAGCGGCCAAAGTCGTGCGACTCGACAAGGTCCGCGCCGACACTACGGTGGTCCCGGCCAACGTGGCCTATCCGACCGACTCGGGCTTGCTGGCCAAAGGCGTGGCCAGGCTCACCAAGACCGTCGGCGCGCTGCATGCACTCGGGCTGGCCCGGCGCACGCGCTTTCGGGACCGCACCCGATCGGTGCGCCGACGAGCCCATCAGATCGCGGCCTGGCTGCGCCGGCGTAGCGGCGATGCCAAAGACGAGGTGCTCGTCGTGACCGGCGAGTTGGCCACCATCGCCGAGGCCTCCATCAAAGAAGCTCAGGTCGTGGCCCACAACGCCCACCGGGCGCTGCGTCGGGCCGGCACCCGATCCTCGGTCAAGGCCACCGCCCTCGTCGCCGAGCTCGAGCGCACCATTTCGGTGCTCGAAGCAGTCGTCGCCCAGACCCGCACCCGCCTCGGAGGTGGGGTCCCCGACGGATCGACGCGCATCGTGTCGCTCCACGACACCGACGCCCGCCCCATCGCCAAGGGACGCCTCGGTCGTCCCGTGGAGTTCGGCTTCAAGGCCCAGGTGGCCGACAACGCGGACGGCCTCGTGCTCGACCACAACGTCGAAATGGGCAACCCACCCGACGCACCGATGCTCGGGGCCGCCATCGACCGCATCAAGAAGAGGTTTGACCCCCTACGGGCAAATCAAGGGCCTCTGAGTGGCGACCTGCTGCCTCGATTGAGGGGACCGATACCCGCCCTGGTGAACGGGCTCTCGTGTCCGAGGAGGTGTTCTCGTCCCGGTGAACTGCGATACCCGACGCGCTACTCGATCTGCTTTCGCACGGCGACCGCTTCTGCGAATTCTGGCCTAGGTTCGCAGCATGACGGCGTTCATCAAATACGTGACATTCGATTGTGCTGATCCACGTGGGCTCTCAGCTTTCTGGTCAGAAGTCACCGGCTACCAGTCTGTAGCCGAAGAGGATGACTTCGCGGCTCTGGCCGCTCCTGACCATCGAGGAGTTCGAGGGATCTTGTTCTGGCGGGTTCAAGAACCCAAAACTGCGAAGAGCCGAATGCACGTTGACCTGGCCACTGAGAATCCGAAGAACGAGATCGAGCGCCTCGTCGCTCTCGGCGCGACCAGAGTCGAGTACCGAGAGGGAAACGGAAGTAGCTGGACGGTCATGCTTGATCCCGAGGGCAACGAGTTCTGCATCGGGTGAACCGCTTATCGCGCCCTCCCTCCGGGGCGCCTCACTGGCAGCGAACTCGGATATAGCAGTCGCTGATTTCGGCTTGGTCCCGAGCCCACCACTAGATCCATCCCGAGCCCACCACTGGATCCACGACGGGTACGTTAAGTCACCTCAAACGGACCGCGCTCATTGCGCAGTCCCAACAGCAAGTTGTCTACTGAACATTGCGCCATGGCTCTTCTGGTCTCCCTCGTTGCCGATCCGATATGAGGAACGATGATGATGTTCGGCGTGTTCAACAGAGGCTCATCGGGGTCTGGCGGCTCATCCTGAAGCACGTCCAAGCCAGCACCAGCGATCGTTCCCTCCGTCAACGCCGAGGTCAGAGCAGCTTGATCTACCACTCCGCCCCGAGATGTGTTCACAAGAAACGCCGTGGGCTTCATCAACTTGAACTCGTCTCGGCCCATCAGGTTCCGCGTCTCGGCATTGAGATCAACGTGAAGCGAAACGTAGTCCGCGTTTGCTAATCCTTTGGCGAGGTCGCCCGCCCGAGCAACGTCATCGACAACTGGCAGTCCGCTCCGAGTGTCGACGTACTGCACATGCATCCTCGCGGCCAAGGCCCGCCTCGCCACCGCTTGACCAATACGACCGAATCCCACAAGGAGCAACCTCTTCCCAGCCAGGTCGCTACCTAGCGAGACCTCACTCCATCGACCGCTGACGACGGCACGGATTCCTTCGGAGATACGTCGGGAGAGCATGATCACCAGCGCCATTGTGAGGTCCGCTACTGCGTCGCTGAGCACCGGGGTGATGGTGACCACTATTTTCTTTACCCGCGCTGCGTCGAGATCAATGTGATCAAGTCCGACGCTCATCGTGCTGATCACTCGAAGCTTCGGCGCCAGTGCGATCACTTCTCGGTCAACAATGACATTCGAACTCACCAGTAGGCCCTCGGCGTCGGCGAGTGCAGCCTCGAAGACGCCATCTTCGGATCTGCCAGCGGGTAGCACGGTTAGGTCATACGCAGCGAGCTGGTCCATCAAGGACTGGGCTAGCGGCAGTGCGATCACGACCTTTGGACGTTCGGACATCGCTGTCAAAGGTACGCAGACTTTGCTTCAGGACCAGCACCTGGTCGAACGTGCTCCAGAGCATCTCGGGCACCGAGTCCCAACAGCCTGATATCAGACGCGATCTCGACCAGTCGAAACCCCTGCCGCAACCGTTTTGTCGCTGTCTGTGCGTTTCCAGCAATGCCTGGTATCACGTCGTGACGATGACATGCATCAATCACCCGGTCCAAAGCGTCCGCAAAGCTCTGGTCAGGCTGGTCTGGTGCAGGAGGGAGACCCAGAGTAACGCTCAAGTCCGCTGGCCCTACATAGACCGCGTCGACCCCCGGTGTCGCCACGATCTCGTCGACGTTATCGACCGCGACCTTGGTCTCTACCATCACGATGCAGGTCACCTCGTGATTGGCACGATCAAAGTAGTCGGACCCCGCGTAGTAGTTCGCTCGGAGTGGTCCATAGCTCCGAGTCCCCAATGGCGCATAGCGGCACGCCGAGACTGCCGCACTAGCCTCTTGTCGGGAGTTCACCATCGGCACAATGATCCCCCACGCGCCTGCATCGAGACACTTGCCAATGATGCCCGGCTCGTTCCAAGGAACCCGCACAAGAGGCACGGTGGCTGTGGAGGAGATGCCCTGGAGCATTTGGACCATCTCGGAGTAGTCGATTAGGCCGTGTTGCAGATCGATACAGACCCAGTCGAATCCACAGTGAGCCATGACCTCGGCAGACACACTGCTCGGCAGAGTCAACCACCCACCGAGCGCGGCGCCCTGTTGAGCCCAGATGGCTCGTAACGAGTTTTGACGCATCGTTCCTCCTCGACAAGTGATCCTAGGTGCGGCGCTGGGAGGTTTCACCGTCTGCGGAAGGGTCGACCTTCCCGACGACGGACCCCCTGTGACCACTATGTGGCGCTATCCGCCTCCTTGAGCGCACCCCTTGCAGACTCAGATCACGGACGCGCCTTCTAGAACCGCTTCGCTCACAATCGAAGATTCTTGCAAAGAGGGGGGACGCTGACCGTCCGGGATCCCTGCCGGATACCGGGCGGTCGATCTACATCAGTCCCGGCGTTACGTCACGACCGTTAGCCATCCCTCGCCCGCTATCTGATGTACGGCGGACGGGGGCACCCCCGGAGTTGAATCCAGTAGTTACGCCAACGACGTCGCAGACGAGGGCGAATGCCCCCCATCGGACTGAGGCATCCAGAGAATCCAAGGTGGCACGATCTGAACGCATCGTCAGGGCTCCGCCCGGAACGCGATGCCCCGAGAGGAGCAGTCCACCACTAGCGACGCTTGGTGTGTTTCTTGACGAACTTGAGGATTGCAATGTGCTTCTGGGTGTCACGTTCCATCAGATCGACCAGAAGGCCCCAAATGCTCGTGTCCTTCATGTCGCGCAACTCACGCTGGAGGCGCTTCAACTCCAGAGCGTCTTGCTGCTCGTTCTCCAGGAGTTTCTCGGTGAGGTTCAAGACTGCTTCCTTGTTCGTCCGATTGAAATCAAGGTAAGGGACTGGCGGCTCCTCGCCGGGCCTCAGTGACATGGTCTCTAGCGAATCGGCAAGTTCTAAGAAGATGCGATGGTGACGGATCTCTTCTTCGATCAACAAGTTGACGAGATACTCAAAAGCCTTCGACGAGCTTGCCTCGGCAGCCGAGCGGTATTCTTCGAGCATGCCGCGTTCGATCTCCACGTGGCTCGTCAGGTGGGCATAAAGGTCGCGCGCCCAGGCAGACGGGCCACGAGCCGACGAGTTCGTCATGTCAACCATCGTTCCTCGCTTTCGTACGCCCAGGCACCTAAGAACCGCCAAATCTGGTTAGGACCCACGGTCCAAGATAGGACATTTGGTCCCGATCATCATGGGACGACGGGAACTCGACCTGTAGAGGCACAAGACCCTTCGCTCTCATCGTGGACAGCCAGGGTGGTTGGCGTCACAAGAGCGCCAGATCTGGAGTAGCGGACGCTCCGAGGTTCCCAAAGTAATGGCCGAACCGGCGAACGGAGCTAGCGGTATGGCGTGATGAACTTGCTATTCGACGAGGGGCATACTGGGTTATGACTCCATCGTTTAATAAACAATGGCACGCGGAGCACCGCCTCGGTAAAGGTGCCGGTCTCGATGACCAGATTCAGTGGCACCTTGAGCACGCCAAAGTTTGCGGATGTCGACCGATACCAGACGCCATTCTGAAGGAGATTGAGCGAAGACGGGCGACGAAGAAATAGGGGCTCCGAGCCGGCGTTATACAGGTGATCCGCAGGTCCTGGGCTGTGTCCTATGGAAGCACACTCACTTGGCATCGGCGACTCCTTCGATGAGTCCCTCGAAGAGGTCGGTGCGGTCACTTTGACCACGCTCGTCGGCGTGTTTGCGCTGGCGCTTCAAGATGGTGAGGAACCGTGGACCCGTCTCGAAGAACCCGCAGCGCTCACAGACGCTCTCGAAGGCACAGTCGAGTAGAGCCGGCCTCGTGCAGTGACCGTTGGCGAGCAGACGACGGTGATCGCTGACCGGCGGCACGCTCGAGCTTGGAGCTCGGCGAGGAGGGGCGGCGCCGGAGAGTCCGTAGTACTGGGCCTCGACGGTTTCGGTCACCTTGAAGTACGCGTCGGCGACCGTCTCATCGGAGATGCGGGCATAGGTGAGCGTCATGTCCATGGAGCGGTGCCCGAGCAAGGCGGCGATCGCTTCGAGGCTCATGCCGGCGTTGATCGACTGCGTGGCGAGGGTGTGGCGGAGCTGATGGGGATGGACGTGGGCGATCCCGGCCCGCTTGGCGACGGTCGCCACGTAGCGATGCACCGTGCGCCGATCGAAGGGCCGGCCGTCGTCACGCTCGAGGAGGTGTCCAGAGCGTGAGCGCCCGCGCACGGCCCGGTACTCGTCGATGAGATCGACCAGCATCGGCAACAGGGGCACATAGCGGTCGTTGTGCAGTTTGCCGATCGGGATGCGCAGGCGATGACCATCCCCCTTGCTGATCATGGCGTCGTCTTCGAGGCCGGAGAGCTCACCCACGCGCATGCCGGTGCGGGCCAACAACTCGACCATGAGGCGACGACGCAGGTTGGGGTCGACAGCTAGGGCGGCCATGAACTTGGACGCCGTCGGATCGTCCAAGAACTTTGGCAGCGGCTCGTCGAGAGCCGGGAAGTCGCTCATGTAGACGAACAGACGAGCCGGGGCGTCGTCGTAGTCCCACTCCATGATGCGCTCGAAGAAGGTGCGCACCGTGCTGAGCCGGTGCCGGATGGTCATGGTGGCCAAGGGCTTGCCCGTCCTGCCTCGGCGTGCGGCCAGCCAGGTCTTGAAGTCCTCGATGTGCGGACGTCCGATTGCGGTCACCGAGACGCAGTTCGGATCGAACTCGCTCACCCGATGGGCGAAGAAGCGCAGCGTCAGCTCGGCCGCCGCCACGGTGCCTGGTCGGGCCGAGACCTCGAGTTGGTCCAGGTAGGAGGCCATGGTGGCGACCATGACCGGGGCCCGGGCGGCGATCTGGGCCCATGTCACTTCGGGTGTCCCGCCGACTCGGCGGCGTTGCGGGAGAGGCAGTTCTCGGGCGAGCGCGTTCATTGGGCCACCCCCACCAGCGCCTGGGCCTCGATGGCTTCTGAGGCCCGTCGGTACTCGTCGGCCAGCCAGTCCATGTCCAGGTGCAGATAGACCCGCGTGGAGCTGATGGAGCGGTGCCCGGCCTGGGCCTGGATGGCCTTCCCCCCGTCAGCCGGACAGGTTGATGTTGGGTTGATGGTACGTGTTGATGGCCGCGATGCGCCCGGTGGTTGATGCCGGCCGGTCGATCTGCGGGCCCTAGCGACGATCTGAGCGGACGGTTTCACGCGGCTTCGGGCCTTGCAGCCCTCGTCGAGCGGTAGTGGCGCAATTCCCACTCGATGGGCGGGACGCCGCCGAGCGAGCTGTGCAGGCGCACCGCGTTGTAGTGGTTGATCCAGGCGATGATGGCGCGGCGGGCATCTGCCCTCGAGGCGAAGCGGCAGCGGCTGACGAGTTCGCGTTTTAGGGAGGCCCACAGGCTCTCGGCCACCGCGTTGTCCAGACTCGACCCGGTGCGTCCGCTCGACTGTTCGATGCCGTGGTGCTCGCAGAGGTCCCGGAAGTCCCGCGACATGTACTGGGCGGACCGAGCGGTCGTGGTGGAAGACCATGCCCTCGACGTCGCCATCCCGGACCGCGATGGCCATGTCCATGGCCGAGGCCACCAGCTCGGTGCGCATGTGGTCGGCCATGGCGAAGCCGACGATGCGCCGAGAGCCGATGTCCTCCACGTCGGCCACGTAGAGCCAGCCCTCATCGGTCGGGACATAGGTGATGTCCCCGCAGGACCGCTCGCCCGGTGCGCCGACCGAGAAGTCCCGCTTGACCAGGTCGGGCAGCGGCGGGGCGCTGACGTCGGGGATGGTGGTGCGACACTTCTTGCGCCGGCCGTCTTTGGCGTAGAGGCCGTAGAGGGCCATCAGGCGCTCGACGCGCTTGTGGTTGACGCAGAACCCCCGACGGGCCAGCTCGTCGGTCATGCGCGGGCTGCCGTAGGTGTCGTCGTGGCCGTCGTGGATCTCGTAGATCTCGTTGACCAAGGTGGCCTCGTCCCAGTCAGCCTCGGTCGGCCCGGCCGAGCGCTCGGTCCAGTCGTAATAGGCCGACGCCGAGACTCCGGCCACCGCACAGGCAGTTGCGACAGGGAAGAGCTCGGCCTTCCGGGCATCGATCCAGCGGTAGCGGCTCACCGGTCCGACTCCCTCACCCAAAAGGCCGTTGCTTTTTTCAGCAGGTCCCGCTCGATGGTCAGGCGCTTGACCTCCCGGCGCAGCCTGGCGTTCTCCTCGCGGATCTCGGTCGTCGTCCCCTCGCGCTCGCCGCGGTCGATGCGTTCCTGGCGCACCCAGTTGCCCAGCGTCTGCTCGACGACGCCCAGCTCTCGGGCCACGTCCGCGATCGTGCGGTGCTGGTCGATGACCAGGGACGCCGCGTCTCGACGGAACTCCTTTGGATACCTACCCCGGCGCTTGGCCGACTCGGGTTGCTTCTCTGTCACCGTTGGCATGACTACCTCCTATTCGAGGTGTCCGGCCAACGGGGGGATGGTTAGGATGGCCTCGATGGCCATGCCGGCTTCGCGCAGACGGGTGAAGCAGGTGTGGCGCAGCTCGTGGCAGGTGCCGTGGCTGAGCTCAGCGCGCAGCCGGGCCGCTCTAATGATCTGGTCGAGTCCCGGCACCGAGAGCGGCTGGCCGCGTCGCGCACCTTTCAGCGCGACGAACAGTGCGTCGCTCGACGTCTGTGGCCGTTCGTGGTCCATGTAGCGAGCCACGGTGGAGAAGAAGGTCGGTGACAGCGGCACCAAGCGCTCGTGGCCGCCCTTGCCCTCTGTGATGAGCACCCGCCACTCGCCGAGGCGCAGGTCGCCCAGGCGAAGGCCGAGCACCTCGCAGCGCCGCAGACCGCCGAGCACCATGGCCTGGGTCATGGCGCGGTCACGCTCGGTGCGCAGCGATCCCATCGAGCGCGTCGATCTCGTCGACGTCGAGGATCCGGGGCAACCGGCGCACCCCGCGCACCAAGGGAAGACCGCGGCCGCCGCGAGATCGGCTCTGACGAGTCGCAATGCCCCGGGGAACCGGGTTAGCCGTCACCGTCACGTCGTCGCGGGTGATCAGGTAGCCAAAGAAGCTCGAGACCGCGGCCAGACGGCGCTTGATCGTGGACGCAGAGAGTCCCGCCGATCCGACCGCGATGCGCACCACGTTCTCGGCCCCGGGCTTCGGACGCCGCTGCGCGGTGACGAAGGCCATCACGTCCTTGGGCCGCACCTCGAGCGGGTCCTTTTGCACCACCGAGAAGAAGACGCTCAGGTCGTGGGCATAGGCCCGCACCGTGTTCGGACGGGCCCGACCGACGACGAACTCCAAGAACTCGTCGATCAGCTGGTGGCCGATCCGATAGACGTGTTCACCGTCGGGACAGACGTGACACTCGAACGACGGACTCCACTTCACCACACACCTCCTGGTTGGGTTTGCACCCGAGGAGGTTCCCCCGGATGCCTATCCCAGGAGGTGGATCACCTGTATACCCGGCGTACGGGGGCAGTCAGCCACCCTTGCGCGACTGTCGGTGAGCGCCCTCTCCGACTTGGTATGCCTCCTCCACCAAGGCTGCAAAGGAACCGTCGAGCTGCTCCGCATTCGTTATCCGAAACTGATGGACAAAGAGGCTCTTCGTGTAGGGCGAAACCCGCAAAAACCTCTCATCCCGCACTTCCCGCTCCAGATCGAGAAATCCATCAAGGGAGGATTTGCGGGGCTTTGCGCCAGCGAAACCCCGGCGCGTTCCCTTGAAGGCGATGGCGCCGTCTTGGTAACACTGACCGTAAATGGGCCACATGCCGCGACCAGTGCGACAAAGCGTTGGTAGAAGTCGATGACGCCTTTGGGCTTATCGGCCAGATGCCGCTCGACGCTCCATTCGTCAGCAGAATCCACTGGTACAGGGTACGCCGAAGCGTCCCACCTTCCCGATGCGAAGTGGGGCACCCTCTGCGACGGGTGTTGGAACCAAATTCGTGTGTCCGACGGGGGAGGGGGAACCCTAAACCCATGCCCCCGCTTCAACGAGCAGGGTTGGAGGGACAAACGACCCCCGTCACGCCATGGCTGAAGGGCCGAAACTTCAGCCTTTGCTCAGGGCTGAGGGCGCTCAAACTCATTCGGTGGAAAATGTCGACCTTGCCGCCCTGCGCTTCCCACTCTTTTTCATCACCAAGAATGAATGTGCCCCCACCGGAACCACGGTTTCCAGCCCAAAGCCCTCCTCCGACATCGCATCAAAGAACTCTTTTATCGTCTTGGGAGTGGTCGTTTCGGAAAGCTTCAAGATTCTGTGCTCGTCAGCAGCCATGCAGAAAGCATTGCATAGGCGACGGTGGCTGCCTTACCGACCGTGACGCCAGCCGCATGGAACCGCCCGCATTAAGCGCCGCAGATCAGCTTGAGGCCACAGACGAACAGGGGCACCCTGAACCCTGCCCGGTATCTGCTGCACTTTGCGCGCATTAACCATCCCCCCGTTGGCCGGACACCTCGAATAGGAGGTAGTCATGCCAACGGTGACAGAGAAGCAGCCCGAATCGGCCAAGCGCCGGGGTAGGTATCCAAAGGAGTTCCGTCGAGACGCGGCGTCCCTGGTCATCGACCAGCACCGCACGATCGCGGACGTGGCCCGAGAGCTGGGCGTCGTCGAGCAGACGCTCGGCAACTGGGTGCGCCAGGAACGCATCGACCGCGGGGAGCGCGAGGGGACGACGACCGAGATCCGCGAGGAGAACGCCAGGCTGCGCCGGGAGGTCAAGCGCCTGACCATCGAGCGGGACCTGCTGAAAAAAGCAACGGCCTTTTGGGTGAGGGAGTCGGACCGGTGAGCCGCTACCGCTGGATCGATGCCCGGAAGGCCGAGCTCTTCCCTGTCGCAACTGCCTGTGCGGTGGCCGGAGTCTCGGCGTCGGCCTATTACGACTGGACCGAGCGCTCGGCCGGGCCGACCGAGGCTGACTGGGACGAGGCCACCTTGGTCAACGAGATCTACGAGATCCACCACGGCCACGACGACACCTATGGGAGCCCGCGCATGACCGACGAGCTCGCTCGCCGGGGCCACTGCGTCAACCACAAGCGCGGTCGAGCGCTTGATGGCCCTCTATGGCCTCTACGCCCAAGACGGCCGGCGGAAGAAGTGTCGCACCACCATCCCCGACGTCAGCGCCCCGCCGCTACCCGACCTGGTCAAGCGGGACTTCTCCGTCGGTGCACCGGGCCAGCGGTCCTGTGGGGACATCACCTATGTCCCGACCGATGAAGGCTGGCTCTACGTGGCCGACGTGGAGGACATCGGCTCTCGTCGCATCGTCGGCTTCGCCATGGCCGAGCACATGCGCACCGAGCTGGTCGGCCTCGGCCATGGACATGGCCATCGCGACACGGGATGGAGAGGTCGAGGGCATGGTCTTCCACCACGACCGCGGCGCCCAGGGCAGTACATGTCGCGGGACTTCCGGGACCTCTGTGCGCACCACGGGATCTCCCAGTCGAGCGGACGCACCGGGTCGAGTCTGGACAACGCGGTGGCCGAGAGCCTGTGGGCCTCCCTAAAACGCGAACTCGTCAGCCGCTGCCGCTTCGCCTCGAGGGCAGATGGCCGCCGGGCCATCATCGCCTGGATCAACCACTACAACGCGGTGCGCCTGCACAGCTCGCTCGGCGGCGTCCCGCCCATCGAGTGGGAATTGCGCCACTACCGCTCGACGACAGCCGCAAGGCCCGAAGCCGCGTGAAACCGTCCGCTCAGATCGTCGCTAGGGCCCGCAGATCGACACACGCATAACAAGCCGCCCACGAAGCAGATGGCACCACATCGTAGGGACTTTGGTCCCCTGGCATGAGACTCAGACAGAGCGCACGATGGGTTAGGCAAGCAATAGAAGAGAAGTCAGCCACCGAGAGGAGGTGGGTGATGGTTGAACAGCTTGGCATTGATGAACTGGTCCCACCCGACGATGACGCCGATATCAGAGACGAGTTCGCCTGCGCCGGGCGGGAGGCCACATTCGGATTCGATACGATCGGCGGAATCTTCGGTCGACCCCTCAATCAGGCGATGCCGGGATCCTGTCCGAATTGCGCCGGCACGAATCTAGTGGTGGCCATCGATCGTCGGCAGCAGCGCAACTACTTCTGCCGTGACTGCACAATGTGCTGGCATCCCGAGTTCGGCCAGATGCACAAGGTTGATCCTGAGATATGCCCCGGATGTGGCCTGGTCACGACCGCCTGTTTCGAGCGCTTTGAGTTCGAGCGCTTTGAACGGCCGGCGATCCTGACCTAGGCGGCGTCGGTGGTGTACGCCTCAATCCCTTCGCTACGAGCGGAAAGGGCCGGGGGCCGGCACCCCATTGCTCACCGGGTGGCTCGCATCTGGACGGGGACACCATGGACCTAGTGGTAGGAATTGGGTCCTTTTGGACTTTCATGGGAGCGAGCCGAAGGTGGGTGTTAGCAAGGTGAATTCGGAGGCATGCAAGATGGAGAACGCATACGAATCATTAGTCCGACGGGCATACCAGGATTTCGAGTCGGGCGACTTGGACCTCTTAGGCACTGTTATGGCTCAGGACGTCGTGTGGCATGAGCCAGGACGAAGCAGCTTCGCCGGTGACTACAAGGGCCCGGAAGCCGTGCTTGGTTTCCTCCGACGCCTGAAGGAACAGAGCGGCGGGACATTCAACATCGAGGTTCTAGAAGTAGTAAGTGAACCGGAGCGGGCCGTGGTCTTCCAAAGGGAGACGGCGAGAAATGGCGAGAAGGTCTTGGACGTCGTCGCAGCCGTCGACTTCGAGGTCCATCACTCAAAGATCACTGAGGTGACCGTCTACCAAGCCGATGCCTATCAATTTGATGAGTTCTGGGGAGACTAGATCTCGTCACACGGCTTCAGGGCAGTCTCCCCGACCCGGCGTTCTGGGACAGGACTCGCCCGTAAGTGCGCTGTTATGGGGCAGTCTTGCCTTCGCTTCATGAGAGCGTGCGGGGTGAGGTTGCTGGAGCTTCGGGAACGGATAGGCCCTGACGATTCCTAGTGGTGGCCTGAAGCCCTGGTAAGGCAGAATTCAAAACATGGCGCTGCCGACTGGGACCGTCACCCTTCTCTTTACCGACATCGAGGGCTCGACCCGACTCTGGGATCAGCACCCCGATGCCATGTCCACCGCCTTGGAGCGTCATGACGCTCTGATGCGCTCGGCCATCGAGTCGGCGGGTGGCTACGTCTTCAAGACGGTAGGGGATGCCTTCTGCGCCGCCTTCGCATCGGCCAAAGAGGCAGTGGCCGCTGCCGGGGAGGCACAACGCGCCCTCCACACCGAGTCGTGGCCCGATGAAGCGGCCCTCCGGGTGCGCATGGCTCTCCACACTGGAGAATGCGAAGAGCGCGATGGTGATTACTTCGGCCCAGCAGTGAACCGGATTGCACGATTAGAGGCGACTGCACACGGAGGCCAGGTGGTGGTATCTAGATCGACCGCAGAGGTGGTCCGGGACCGCCTGCCAACCGGTATGAAGTTGGTCGAACTCGGCTCTCATCTCTTGAAGGACCTCGAACGCCCCGAAGAGGTCTTCCAACTGGACGTGGCCGGAGTGTCGGCTGACTTCCCGCCACTGCGCGTTCAAGCCGAAGCTGAGATCACGACCAATCTGGCCAATCCCACCAACCTCACCCAGTCGGTATCGAGTTTCGTGGGGAGGGAGACTGAGGTTTCCGAAGTGATCAAGCTCCTCGGCAACAACCGCCTCGTGACCCTCACAGGCTCGGGAGGCGTGGGCAAGACCCGATTGGCCATTGAAGTCGGGGGTGCTGTCCTCCCCGACAGACCAGATGGGGTGTGGCTCTCGGAGTTGGCCACCGTCACCGATTCCGCGTTGGTGGCCTCGGAGGTGCTGAGTGACTTGGGTATCAGCGAGCAGTCGGGACGAGAGCCACTTGACACATTGGTCGAAGTCCTCTCCACCCAGGGTCGTCTGGTCATCCTCGACAACGTCTTGAACTCGCCACGATCTCGGACGCACTCGACCAGGCAAGGCAGGCCGGAAACCAGGCGCTGGAAACCGAGGTCCTGTCGAGATACTCCAGGTCTCTGACCGACAACGGAAGGGACGAGGTGGCCCTCGATACGGGAGCCGAAGCTGTGGCATTGGCCCGGCAGATCAACGACCCGGTGCTCCTCGGCTCGGTGCTCTTCCTGTACGCACCTGTCTTGCAAGAAACCGGCGATACGGGTTGCGAAGGCGTCTACCTCGAAGCCCTTGCACTCGTCGAGCATTCCGGAGACATCCAGACTGAATGGAAACTACACAACAATTACGCCCTCGTCCTGATCGACCAAGGCAACCTCGCCGATGCTCGGCATCACTTGGAGACAGCGCTGATGCTCCAGGGGAACAAGTTGAATGCTCGAACGATAGCGATATACAACAACCTGGGTTGGGTACTCCTCCAGGAGGGCGACCCGCGACGATCCGCGTCATACCAGGCAGATGTACTGCGGTCGGCTCGACTCGACGGCATGACTTCGTTTCTCCCGTACTATGTCTTGGCCTTGGCTTGCTGTGCGACACAACTTGGTGCGGCTGAACGTGCCGCTCTGTTGCACGGGGGGGCAGCTGCGATGCTTTCGGCGAGTTCAGACCATTGGGAGATTCTTGAAGGGAAGCTCAGGGAGCGGGACATCGCAGTCCTACGTGAGCGCCTTGGTGACGACTTTGAGCGCCTCTATGGGGAGGGGCTGACCATGCCCCACGACGAGGTCATCAAGCTGGCTCTTTCCGGCCGCTGACATCCGCCAGCCTCCGAATCACGCAGTCGGTTGGGATCTTGGCGGAAGTGTCCCGAAACGTGCGGGCGATGACCGGGTGGGATGCGTCACCGAAGTGCCTGCAGGGTGGCACCCCGGGCCGGCGTATGGGGGCAGTCGGGTCCGGTCAGAATCGGCTCCTTTGCATCGGTAGTTAGGGCCTCGCGGCGAATAGTTGCCAGCGACCGGGAACACCCTTCAGGTCATGTTCTCCCCGATCATCAAAGTCCAACCCCGAGCCCGCCACTAGGTCCGTCACGGTCCTGGAGACAAGGATCTCGCCGGGCTGGGCCAATGACTCAATCCGCGAGGCGATATTGACTCCGAGCCCGGCGATGTCATCCCCGCGCAGCTCGACCTCTCCCGTGTGCACTCCCGCCCGCAGCACTATGCCCAACGCTTGGGCACCGTCGCTGAGGGCCTGGGCGCACCGAACGGACCGGGCAGGGCCGTCGAAGGTTGCGAGCACGCCATCGCCGGTCGTTTTGATGAGCCGACCGCCGTATCGCACGACCTCGCGCTCGGCCAATGAATCATGTCGGTTGAGCAGCGACCTCCACTCCAGGTCGCCCAGCTCGACGGCTCGGCGGGTGGAGTCGACAATGTCGGTGAAGAGCACGCTCGCCAGCACGCGGTCCGCTTCGAGCACCGAGCGGGCGCCGGTAAGGAACTCCTCGGCCTCTCCGAGGATCTGATCGGTCACCAGGAACCGATCATTTCTGGTGGACCGAAGACAAGCTCGACCAGGTGAGCGTCGTCGATGTGCTCCGCCAAGTATCGGCCGTGGGACACCGGCACCATTACGATCACCGGTTCGGTGGAGATCGAGCGCTGGTGCGTGCACCAAAGGAAGTGCCGGTCGGACGTCGATGTCCATATATGAGCTCATGAGGGTCTTTTCTGGTAAAGCACGCATCACGGCGGCAGTGCGGTTGGACACATCCAATCTGCGGTAGATGTTCTCCAGGTGCGTGCGCACCGTTCCCTCCGATAGGCCGAGCTGGCGGGCGATCTGGATGTTGGTACGGCCGGCTGAAATCAAGTGCAGCAGTTCCCACTGCCGGGGTGTGAGGTCGGGTACGTGAGAGCGGCGTCGCTCGGCGTCGAGGAATGCATGGTGGAGATGAGGGCGCAGTAGCGTGAGAAGGTCCCGGTCGCGCTCGGTGAAGTCCGGGCCGCCAGGACCTCGGAACAGAAATAAACGTACCGTCCGTCCGGGCCCGGCGTCGGAGCCGGCCGGCTCGGGCAGGGTCACCATCAACTCGTGTTCATTCCCATGCGGCCGGTACAGGTCGCAGTACATCCCCGTGGAGTGCCATTGCCGGGCCGAGTAGAAGTCAGCGATCTTCAAGACCGAGCGAAGGTCACCGGTGCGGTCGGGGTAACTGCAGGGCTGGCAGTCCCAGTAGTTCGTCCAGTGCGCCTCAGAACCAACTGTAGGGCCGCTCACGCACTGCTCGATCCCGTCGGCGAACCGTTGTTCGAACCACTCTCGCTGTCGCGTGCTGTCGAACCCTGCGAAGTACACGGAATCGCAGGGAATCTGGGCCATCACGTCGCTAAGCAGTGAGAACGGCAGCCCGGTTTCAGGTAGGTCGGGGCGTTCCTGGCTGACGATCCCAGCCAGAGTTCGTAGGTCCCGATCGCTCGGCATGACCTGGGTGACCATGGCACCCCCTTTCCGGCACCTCACCTTACGTCCGGCAGCCCTACCAGGGAATCCGTAATTCGTCGGATGGCGGATCGCCAGGGGTCTGCTCATACTTCCAAAAGGGAATCGTTTAGCAAGAGTGTCGGAGGTCGTTATGAACCACGTCCGCTTCATCCGCCGAGCAGTGAGCGTCGTAGCTGCAGCAGGGGCCAGCTTCTTGGGCTTCATTTTGTTCGCCCCCTCGGCCTTTGCCATGGTCGTCAGGCCCATCTCGGATGGATCGTCTGCGGCTGCGCCGCCGCAACCAGCTCCCACTGTGGTCCACACCATCGTCGCAGGCGGCATGGCGGGATGGCAGATCACGGTCATCGCCGTTGCAGCGGCTCTGCTTACAGCCACGATTGCGGTGTTCACCGATCGTGCCCGTTCGCATCGGCAAGTCAGGGTGTCCACCGCCTAGGGGACGTCGGCGGTCCAGGCGCACCTGATCCCGCCCCCGGGGCGCGGCCGCAGTCGGGCCGGAACAGACCCCAACGGCCGGGATCAGGGCGCCCGATATTCGCATTCAGTTGGTCCCGATCGGGGAAGTTGGGTGCGCGCAACTGCCCGACACCGCTCGGTCTCGGAGCGATCAATCGACTATCCCCTTGGTGGATTCGTACGGGGGCGGGTTATACCGGGTGATCGCCCGAACCGGGGACAGGGTCCAGAGCCGGCAAGAAGCAGCGGTCAAGGGCGGCCCAGAAGCTGGCGAAGCGGACCCTTGACGGCTGCGTCGGGAGTCCCGCGCCACTTTCATAATGGAGTTGGCCGGACGCTCGGCGGCCGGCCTGGATGCGATTTTGTGCGTCTGCTCCAACCCTCGTCGAAAAAGTTTGGGTGGTCACGCGGATGAACTGCAACACACATACTCATACAGTCCGTATGTCAACGATCGCGGACGCCGAACGGTGCGGCGAACAACTGCCCCAACCGCCGGCCGAGGCGGCGGCGGAGCCGCCGCCGACGGCCCTGCGGCTTGAATTAAGTAAAGAAGGATTGTCACAAATGAGATCGGATCTCGGCTGATCTGCAGTTTCCGATTCTCGTTTTTCATCGGCTGGCCGTAGTCACCTCAATGCTCTGACCTGGTTGTTGTCCCAAACTGGCTTGCACAGCGACTCTAAGTAATTGAGGGCAAGTTTCGGAGAGCCCATGGACACTTTTCGTTCGAACACCTACCTGCGGTCGTCGCCCAGCATGGTCACCGCTCTGACCTGGTTGTTGTCCGAAATGGGCTTGCTCAGCGGCTGGCTCTTATCAGTAGGGAGGGAAAACTTTCCGATCGTGGAGGTGAGAGCGATGGATCAGCCGATCGAAGAGCGAACGGGTCATAGCAAGCCCGTCAGTCCGACGAGCCAGCTCTTGCTGACTGCGGAACAGGCGGCGGCAACGCTGGCCATTTGCAGGACGAAGGTCTACGACCTGCTCCGCAAGGGTGAGCTCGAGTCCGTCCAGATCGGCACGAGTCGCCGGATCCCCTACGAGGCGCTAACTGAATACGTGCGGCGGTTGAGGAGCGACCGCTCGGCTTCGTGACAACCCCGTTCGACAATCGGCAGTACAAGGCGACCGTTCTCGGCTTACCCACCGCCCGCTCGAATGGAGGACCGTGAAGATGGCTAGCGTTCGATCCCGGCAGACCCCTCAGGGAACTCGCTACGACGTGCGCTTCCGCGTCAACGGAATCCAGCGCACCAAGACGTTCCGGACGCACGAGGACGCCAAGGCGTTCCGCCGGAAGGTCGAGGGCGAGGAACTGGCGGGCTTTGTGACCGATCCGAAGGGCGGCGAGCGGCTCTTCGGGGAGTACGCCGACGCTTGGGTCGACCACCGGCTCGTCAAGGGACGCCCGCCCACGCCTGCCACCGCCCAGGGCTACAGGGCCCTCCTGCGCCGGTACCTCCACCCCACTTTCGGCGCCACCAGGCTCCGTCAGATCACACCGGAGCGGATCCGGCTCTGGCACGCCCAGACAGCAGAGTCCTCGAGGGACCAGGCCGCTAAGGGCTACCGCCTCCTCCGGGCGATCCTGAACACTGTTGTCGCCGACGGGCTGATCGGCCGGAACCCGTGCACCATCCGTGGCGCCGGAATCGAGCAAGCTCGGGAGCGACCGATGCTCGACACCGCTACCGTGCTCAAGCTCGCCGACGCCATCGAGCCGCGGCTCCGGTGTCTCGTACTCCTCGGTGGCTTCGCCGGCATGCGGAGCGGCGAGCTGCTCGGCCTGCAGCGCCATGACATCGACCCGCTGCACCGCACCGTGACCGTGGAGCGCCAGGCGCACGAGCTGACTGGTCTCGGCCGGGTCCTCATGCCGCCCAAGTCCGAGGCCGGCCGCCGTACGGCGCCCTCCCCTCCTTGTTTCTGCACGCCCTCGAGGACCATCTGCGGGACTTCGTGGCGCCGGCGATCGATGCGTTCGTCTTCACCCGGTCGACCGGCCTCCCACTTCGACGCCAGGATCTGTCGCACGCGTGGACGGCTGCGTGCGCTGTGGTCGGCATCGATGGTGTACGCCCCCACGATCTGCGCCACCGCGCCGCCACGGTGATCGCGAGGAATCCCAACGTCACCCTCCGGCAGCTCATGGCCACCATCGGCCATTCGTCCCATGTGGCCGCACTGCGCTACCAACACGCCACGGCGGAACGGAGCAGGGAAATCGCCGACTATCTCGACGACGTGATCAGTGCCGCACAGCCACCGGAACGTTCACCGCAGTCCACAGCCGTTCCTCCGGGCAGTGGCATGGGTGTGGCATGGATTGAAGCCGTCGCGAAGCGCCCATCGCGAAAAGCGTCCCCTCAACAGGACGAACGAAAAGAGGCGGCGGGCGGAATCGAACCGCCGTACGGGGCTTTGCAGGCCCCTGCAAAGTCAATCGAGCATCTGCAAAGCCAATCGAGCACCCTGTCTGAACAGGGAGCCTGGAGGCGGCGGGCGGAATCGAACCGCCGTACACGGATTTGCAGTCCGTTGCCTCAACCACTCGGCCACGCCGCCCAGCTGGTCATTTCCAGCGGACCAGAGAGCCTAACTCGCCTCGATCCGGCCAGTCTCCCTGCCCCACCATCCCGGCGCACGGGGGCAAGCACAACAACTCTCACCTTCGCTTAGATCCTGTCCAGGTCTTCATCCACCTCCCCGAACGGACCGCTCTCCCGTCAAGATCCTCTACGACGAAGTGGCAAATCATCTCGTCAGTCCAGAAAGCCAACTGTGCGGCTATGGACGCCTCTACGTCGGGTCGATCCCAGACACCCATCTCCGGGATCATGTCACTCTCCTCAATGAAGACGACGAATGGACGACCAGATTCGGCCTTCATCGACAGCTTCAACACAAAGCCCGACTGCGTGTCTTCAGCGTCGCAGTGGACGAATGATGCCGATCCCAAGGTGCCAGTCGAAGGGGGCGGGTCATCGAATGGCAGCCCTCGCATCTCGGCAGCGTCCTTCGCTGCTATCCAAGCCTTGACGTCTCCCGGATAGTCCTTCGGTGGTCGCACCGCCTGGATGGTGAAGTGGAACCCGTTGAAGGCTTTGTTTACCTCGGCCACCAGCTTGACGGGGTCAAAGTCGATTCCGGCTCTCCGAGACTCGATGCCATCGGTCACGTCAAGAGGCTATTCCCAAGAGTCCCCAGCGCTGTCCTTGGGTCCCCGGCCATCGTGGCTGGAGTATGTCGCCCTCCTGATGCGTACTGGAGCAGTCCCACGCTATGTGGCGGGAGCTACCCAATGGCCGCAACGACCTGTTCAGCGAGGTCCAGATCGCACCAGAAACTCTTTCGCTCGCCATCATGTTGGGTCACAACAAGCAAGAAGCCTCGTCGGCCACTCGACACCTCGGCGGCCTCAAAACCGTTGAGGCCCAGGCTGACGAACGGTTGCACATAGGGCGTCTCAAAAATGACCCGTTCTGTCGTGAGGCAGAGGATGCCCTCGGCCTCCTCTGCCGACTCTTGGTACGGGTTATCTCGCCATTTCGCTGGTCCCCATGCGACGATGCTTTCGCCAGCGTTGAGGACCTCTGCCAGCGTCGGGGGTGGCTCGGGCGGGGTCACGCCTTAAGTCTGACGCAGGGTGAACTGCGCCACTTCCCGGCGAAGTGGGGCAGGCAGCCCGTTGAGCGCCTCGGTACGCCGCATTGGGAATCGTTCACCGACCCCCCAGGTTGCAGTGGGTGCAATGGCTGACAGCGTTGTCCGTCTTGAGATTGACCGACTGGCCACGGAGTGCAGCTGGTACCTTGCTGAGTTCCACCGACAACGTCCCGGCAGTTGTCTATGACGACGGCTATGTGGTCGCTGCGGTGGGGTGGAGCGCATGGGACGGCGTTGCAGTCAAAGCCCTGGCTACGCACCTAGCTCACCTTCCCGGACCCTCGGTCGCCGTGTTCAACATTGACGATTCACTGCCTTCAATCACGGCATCACGGCTGTGCCGTTGACCTGCAACCGTGGACCGTTCCAGTGATAGTCCGATACGTCGATGGCAGCTTGGTGCGAACCGAGCAGGGCAAGAATGCGGTTGATTGGATGCAGGAGTTGGCACAGAGTTAGGGACTGTCGCCTGCCAGGGGCAGGGCCACGCCTGCCACCGAAGTGGATGGTGGCACCCCAGCCCGGCGATCGGGGACAGGGTTGCTCTAACCCTTCACTGCAGATGAGACACTTCGTGCAGTCGAGGCATTGAGGGCACCCGAGATCTCGATCACGCCTCTGAAGGATGTGAAGTGGGACTGAGTCGGCTGGATTAGCGGAGCACTCACGACCTTCCCACCCATCTCGACCGCCAGGAGTTGATGGAAGTTTTCGTTGGCGACACGGTCCCAGGCAGCCGCTCCAGCCGAAGTGAGGTGGATGTTGAGGACCCACTGCCCAATGCGATTCTTCTGGGCTACAACCGACCCGGCATTGGCTGCGGACAACCTCATTTCGGACGGGCCCAAGAGGTACCTCTCCCCTGGCGTGATATTGAATCCCCCGACCAACACGGCTCGGTTGGGCGAGTCACCGGTGCTGTTCGGATATCCGGCCAGCGCCGGATAAGGGGCGATGTTGTTCGATGAGAAGCCGGTGGGCGACGGCGTGACATCGAGCGCCGACGCCGTGAGCTCGTACGGGGCCGGGCACTGCGGCAGGCTGCCGGTCGGCCCCGGCGCGGTCGCTGTATATGGGGGCGCAAAGCACAGGACGGGTCTGATCAGCACCATCGAGCGACTGAAACCGGCAGCCGAACGTGGCGTTGTGCGCCGTGACGTGCCGGATCCGCTCGACGTGGTCGTGATCAGCACGGTGATGAGTGCTCCCACGAGTAGTGCTACGAGCGACACGATCACAGCCGAACGCCGGTACCGCCGTTGTTGGTGCTGCCGGGCTTCGGGGATCAGTACTTCGACAGGCGGCGTGTCGTCGACGATGGTGGACTGAGCCATAGTGATACTATGTATAGCACTATGTTGCATGTCAAGGTCGACCGCTCCGAAGCCCTCGCTCTTCACGATCAAGTAGCTGCCGAGGTCCGCCATGCCATCGCCGCCGGCGAAGCCTCGCCCGGAGAGCGCCTACCACCGGCCAAGGACCTGGCGGCGGTACTGGGTGTCAACTCCAACACCGTCCTTCGTGCCCTCCGCATCTTGCGAGACGAAGGTCTTCTCGAATTTCGGAGAGGCCGAGGCGTGACCGTGGCGGGCTCGGTTCACGAAGGCGCCGTGATTGAGAAGGTGCGTGAGCTTCTTGAGTTCGCTCGCTTCCACGGGTACCGAGGTGAGGATGTGGTCGACATCGTTCAGTCACTTTCGTAGTCGGACCTCGACCCGGCGTTTTGGGGCAGGGTCAGGTCGTCGGTCTCGCTGAACGTTTGGGGGCACTCGAAGGGCGGGCACGCCGCTTGGCTTCGAAGGTGACCAGGTTGATGTCGAAGGTGTGGAGCACGTCAGCGGCGACGCCACGGTTGAGGGTGATCAGCCCGGCCAGAACGTGGTCGCAACCGATGGTGGTTGCTCTCGCCTGTTCTGCGTGTTCCTTGGCAAGAGCGATGACCTTGCGGGCGTAAGGAGTCCAGGCAATACGGTCGGCCGCTTGGGAGGCGCCCATCCCGAGTCGATTCTCGAGGGAGCGTCGAAGCTCACCGAGTGCTACTCCTCGTGAGGTGAGCAGCGCCGTTGCACTGTTGGTTTCGGCAATGATCCCGGCGAGTACATGCTCGGTACCGATGAAGTTGTTGCGGTGCAAGACGGCGACTCGTTTCATGTGCGCCATCGCCTGGCGCAACTCGTCTGAGAGCTCGCTCGGGTCGTACTCCCTCCGAGGGGCCAGGAAGCGCTGCTGGGCGGCTTGCCGGCTGACTCCGAGCGCTTCACCGACCTCTGACCAGGTGGCGCCGTGGCTTCGGCAGTGCTCGACGTACTCCTCGATCAGGTCGTCGGCGAGTGCTTGCAGTTGGCCCGCCACCTCTGCGGAGGTCTTTAGTAGCTCGCTCCAGTTGGGTTGGCCTCCGGCGACGTTGCTGGGGACGGCGGTCGTGCAGGTTCGGTCGACCTCGGCTATGAGATCGTCCAGATCCGGGAGCGGCACGATGCAACCATAGGTTGACGGATCTCTTCTGTCAATCTAAGGTTGCATCTTTTGACCGCACAGCTCTGGACCTCCTCGAAAAGAATGCCGCCGCATCGGTGCCCAACGGCCCAGACTTCTGGGTCCAGTCAACCAGCGCGGAGAGTGCCGCCCCTGCCCCAATAAACGCGTGCATCGCCCGGTCTTGAACGTCCCCGAGGTGCCGTACTGGGGCAGGGTGACGCTTGTAAGAGACCTGGTCCTCCTATCACATCGTGCTTGGTGAGCCGATGTCCGGTGCATCCACCGGACAACTGGACTGGTGCGGGTTGGCTCCAATGCCGCTGTACATCCGGCGCTGCCGACCGTGCACCACCTCCAGTGGCACACGACGGGTGCCACTGGGAAGGACCTCGATGCGGGGATCATCGGTGGTGGCTGGTGTGGCTGCTGCCTTCTTCTCACGTAGCTCCGCAACCACCTCGTCCAGCGAGTAGACGTTCACGGTGACGTTGACAGTCTGCACTGCGAGCAGTGCCTCCGACACGGCAACGATCGGCGAGATGTCGACCGCCGACGAACTCCTCGACCAGGCGTAGGCGTCGTTCAGCTTGCGCCGTACGCCACCGATGAGCGCACTGGTCAGCTCGGGTTGGTTGCCGTGGCGGAGCATGCCATCGTTGCAGGCTGCGACGAACGTCGAGAACGCCTGCGCCTGCTCAGTGCCGGTCAGCTCCTGCACCTCGACTCCGAGGTTGAGCAGTTCGGGCAGAGCGTTGACTGCAGGTGATCGTGGATCGCAGATGACCACGTTGGGATGGTGCGCCACGTACAGCCGGTGCACTTCCTGCGCCAGCCATCCCGTGCCTTCACGGTGTGCCATCACGGCGACGTGGTACAGCCCGTCGTCGCGGATGCTCGCCACTGCGATGCTCGACCACTCACCTGCCGGTGCACTGTCGAAGGCCATGGCGAGTGCCGTGCCTCGCTTGCTGTTCAGGTCGATCAGCTTCTCCCAGTGCTTCATGTCGATCACCGGATCGTTGACGGTGGTGGTCCACTGCGCCAGTCGTGATCGCCGGAAGTCGACCAGCTCCATCGAGTCGTGCTCGGCCTGCACAGCGTCCTCCGAGATGGTGATGCCGTACGCCGGGTTCGCTGCGGCCCACACTGCAGGGTCACTGGGATCGGAGTCCTCCGGTGCGGACCACTCCACGTAGCTGACCCCGGTATGTGCGTCGCTCGCCACCAACTGCCGACCACGTTCGGTGCGCTGCAGCAGCGGCTGTGAGGTGTCCGGTGTGCCAGGCGTCGACACGAAGATCGAACGAGGACCGCCGCCGAAGGAACTGCGAGTGGCTTGTGCCGGGAGCATCGCTGTCTCCAGGCGCGTGTCCTGCATGGCGAAGTACTCGTCGCCGACGTACAGGTCACACACCGCACCGTGACCGGCCAGCTTGCTGGTGGCCGTCAGCAGGTGAACGACGCTGCTGTTACTGCACTGCAACTGCTCCGAGCCCGAGGACTTGCGCAGCGCGAACATACCCGCCAGCGGACTGCCAGCGATCAGCGGCCACCATGTCTCGATCATCATGGCCCTGGCCGACTTGAGATCCTGAGCACTGAACCAGATGTGTGAGCCTGAATACCGCAACGCCTGCGTCAGGATCAGCAGGAGCATCACCGTGCTCTTGCCGGACTGCCTCGCCACGATCAGCGTCGAGTCGGTGTAGCTGTACTTTCCGTGCTCCTTCTCAGAGAACAGCCCCAGGACATAGTCCTGCCACTCCATGGTGGTGAGCCCGAGCATCTTGCCGATCTTCCGGCCCATCGTGAGGTCGTTCTTCCTCGCAGCGTTGGGTTCGGTCGAGAACCTGGGTGGGCAGTTCATCAGTCCTCCTCCGTGATGAACCGCATCAGCTCGGCGTTGGTTGCATCGACGGCCGGTGCCCGCAGCTCCTCCATGGTCGAGCGGAGTTCCTTGATCAGTGCGCCGACGGCCAGGGCGACGGCACCAGTCTTCGACGTGGACGCCTGGTCGATCTTCTGGGCGAGAGCCTTCGCCATCGCCGCCGTCGTGATCTGGTGTTCGGTCAGGTCGCCCATCGAGCGGACTTCGGCAGCGACTGCTGCCGTGACGGGTCGTGCTGCTGTGCTGTTCGGTGTCGTCATGTTGTCTCCTTCTGGAGTGATCGTTCGGCCCAGGACATCGAGTCGTCGGTGGACGTCGGTACGGTGGACGCCGTCGGGTACGCCGTGGTCGGTTCCCGTGCGGCCTTGGCGCTATTGCACTTCAGGTGCATCACCTGCAGGTTGTGCTGGCCCAAGAAGAAGTGCCGGAACCCAGTGCGGTCCAGATGGGCGAACTGCGCCCGTGGGATGATGTGGTCGACGGTGGTCGACATGGCGCTCCGAGGTCGAGCGTCAGGGCACAGCGGCTGCCGACATCCGGCGCAGCGGTCATCGCAATTGAGGATCGCCAGCCGTCGGGCACGCTCCCACTCCGTCGACGTCACCAGGCCAGTCGGCAGGAACGGTGCCACTCAGACCGCCGCGCAACAGATGTGCGCCAACCCACCGACCTGGACTTCGGCATTCTGCCTGCGAATCCGGCGCACGATTCGGGCATTGTTCGCCCTGGTAGATGGCCCAAAGAAGTCGGGGTCATGGCTGATCCGCTGGTAAAGGCGGACCCCGCCCCAGTACCCCGCACTGTCTGTGCGTGCAGGTACTCCCACCGATGCACACTCCCCACCCGGCCACCAGTTCCCAGGAGGACTGAGCACCAGCGGTAGAGCCCGTACAGCCAGTGACAGCGGGGTTCTCCTGGGGTTCCTACCCGCAGCCGGACCAGACGGATGGTCGTGGTCACCGTCCTGTCGGAACGACGCCGCCATGGTCATGGTCACCCGACGACAGCGAAGTGATCGAGCACGGCATCACGGTCAAACCGCAGCACGCCACCGACACGCAGCACGGGCACACGTCCTTCGGCGACGTACCGTCGAAGCGTCACCTCGTGGATCTTCAGGACCTGGCACATCTCGGCACAGGTCAGCAAGGCATCAGCCATGGGCACTTCCTTCCCTCGGCGCGCAGGACTGCCGCCGAATGATCGGGTGACGAACGAGTCGAGAACGACTCAGTTCGCCGAAGACAGGGACAACACACCTGTCTCATTCCATTGTAGCTTTCCGCAATCGTCCGCTGCTACCCAACGCATCACACAGTGCAGCGATGCACGAGGCAACGACCACACTGCTGCCGCCCTCGCACTACGTGAACGCAGCTCGACGCACTGTGTAAACGCCGCCCGGCACGCACTACGTGCCCTACGTGCGCACTACGTGCTCCGACGAATCATCACTGCTATCAGGACTTTGAGCACGTAGGGCACGTAGACCAAGTAGATAGAAGGGGTACCACAAGAGAGAGTGTGTGAGTTCTTCTCTCATGGGGTCCACTGGTTCGATCTACGTGCCCTACGTGCCCAACGTGCTCAAAGTGCAGGTCAACGCCCACTTTGGACGTGCGCACGCTCGCTCACGTTGGGCACGTTCATTCGGGCACTCAAGTTCGGGATGCTCGTCCCACCACGTCGGGTAGTCGACGGGCACACGAGTCCATGCGCCGTTGATGTAGCGGAGCCGTGATGGTTGTTCGGTGCGTTGGTGCATCGGCTGTACCTCTTTCCCTCGGGTTGTCGGTGGCTACGAGTCGATCGGGAAGAACCACGCTCGACCGTTATGTGGTGCTCGTCCTCGATCGCTCCGTACTGCTCCTGAAGGTAGATGCGGAGATCTCGTGGCTTGCGGCTGGGCAGCTTGAATCCTCGTCTGGCTCCGTGCGTTCCAGGCGTACAGCGCCTGCAGGCGGACGTATAGCATGTCGCCCTCGGCCCACACGATCGGACGGCCTTCGCCGTCGTTCATGTCCTGGGCGGTGTCGATCAGCTCGTCGTACGGGTTGGCCCTCACGACTTCCCGCTGGGTCCGCTTGGCGCTGCTGTAGTCGAACGTCGGCAGCACGTCGCTAGTGCCGCCACCGAAGTGTGTGTCGAGGAACGCAGCGAGCATCGTGTATCCCCACGAGCGATGGCCTCACAGTGTGCTGGTCGGCTGGACGTCTGCCACGGTGGCTGCTTGACGTCGAGGTCGACGTCGGCGAGCAACCAGTCCAGGTACGCTCGACCGAACCCCTGCAGGTCACTCAGACCGGCGTGTCCGTGCTCGCCGTCGTTCACCAGCCGATCGAGCGCCTCGACGTTGCGGCCCTCCTTCGGCAGGCTCAGTGCGATCATGCGCTCTGCGTGCGAAGTCTCCGTGAAGGACTCCTCACCTGACACGAGCAACGGTGCTCGCACGGGGAACGACTTCACGGCCATCACGTTGCTGGCGTCCGTTCCGCCCTTGCTCACGCTGTTGGCGTCCCACGCAGCACGGAGCACGTTCTCGACCATGTCGAGCGTGTCGGGACGGATGCTGTCCCGGTACTCGTCAAACCAGACGGGCAGGGCGTTGCTCGTGGTGGCTGCGCCGACTACTGCGTGCGGTGTCAGGCCGGGAAGGAACGGTGCCTCGTCCATCCAGAACCCGAACGCCTTCTCCACTGTCTCGATGATCGTCGTCTTGCCCCATCCAGACGAACCTGAGATGGCGAGCACTGGGAACTTGTGGCACCTCGATCGCAGCGGTGCCGCAGCGATCCAGCCGAGCAGCGGTGTCATGATGTCGGCACGGTGCAGTCGGGCCAGGTCGAAGATGTGGTCCGGCCACCTCGTCATGGCGAGGTCTGGCTCTCGCTGCTGCAGTGCCGTCGCACCCTTCCACCTCGTGCCGAACGGATGCTCGACGTAGACCAGGCGACCGTTGCCACCGATGGTCTGCTCCGGTAGCACGAAGCAGTCCTCGTGCAGTCCGACCAACGACGTGCCGTCCCACTCTGGAACGCCCGCCGTCCGCAGCATGAACTGGATGCCCTCCAAGTCCTTGAGCGTTCCCGAGAACGAGAGGTTCACGGTGTTGGCCCAGTGCTTGAACTTCTGCGTGCTGTCGAACAGCTCGGACGGTAGCTGGTACTCGTGCCCGAGCACTTCCGCCACGAACACCGTCCGTGGCGGCTCCTCGTCCACCGTGATGGTCGCCACCGGATCGAACACGAAGTCCGTCACGGCCACCTCGACCATCTTGTTCTTCTTCTCGTCCCAGTACTTGCGCACGTAGTGCGGAACGACGCCGTCGATCTCCTCGACGTAGATGTCTGATCCTGTTGCTGTCCTCATTCTGGATCTCCCAATCTGATAGGTGACTGCGACGTGACCGATGGCGGATTGGGATACACCACCGGCCACGCCGCAGGATCTTGTGTGTGCTACGTGATCCAGCGCCAGGACGGATCGTCCAGCGGTGGTTCGTACCCTCGACCTTTGCTGCAGAAGGCTGGCCCAAGTCCCCACATCTGCGCCGCCGCTGCGTCACGCAGCTCCTGCTGCTTCTCCTTGGACAGTCCGGCGAACGGTTTCGGCCAATGCCACTGGTCCTTGTCCTCGTCCGTGGACAGCTGAACGACCTCTGTGCTCATCGCCGACCCGCCACCTGACGACGGAGCCACTCCTCAACGGAGAAGATCTCCAGCAGAGCGTCGTTGAACGCCTCGGAACAGCTCCAGAGCACTCCGATCTTCAGCACGGCGTCGTGCTCGATGCGGTCGAGCAGAACATCGGCACCCGCACTCTTGAGAAGTCGGAGTGCGTGCCAGCCATCATCGTTGGTAGTGATGTGGATGACGACGGACCAGCCGAGATCACCGCCGAGCAGCTCGGGCTCACTGACGTACGTGACGCCTTCGATCTTCTGGATCAGTCGGGCGTGGTTCTCAGCGGTCAGGGTCAGTGTGTTCATGGAGCCTCGATGTTCGCCAGGTCCTTCGACCAGTGCCTGACCTCAACGAGGACTCCGTCTGCGTTGTAGACGTGCCCGACGTCACCAGGGGCTGGCTTGACCGTCTCCTCGGTGGCGGTCGCCAGTGCGTGCCAGTAGTCCCTGTCTCGTGTCATCTCAAAGAGCACGAAGCCGCAGTCCGGCGTACTCAGCCCGCAGCCGCCCGATCTCGTGGCGCAGCTTCTTGATCTCGGCCTTCTTGCTCACCGCTCCATCTCCTGCAGCTGGGCTGCCTTGTTCAGCCGGTGCCGTCGCACCCGGCAGGTGTTGCCACAGGTACGACGGATCGGACCCCATGGCTTCTGGCGGATCCTCTTGCCACATTGCTCACATCGACGTGCATCTTCACGGCCCATAGGAGGCTCCCTTCTCGGAAGGTAGGCGAACACACAGCGGATCTCGGCGAGGGACTCACGAGATACACGGCTGTTCATTCCAGGGTATCAGTAGAATCGTTTCCGGTTCTACCTGGCCCTCACGGAACGACCAAGTATCGCTACTCCATTGTATCACATAGATCGTTACCGGCGCACTTAGTAGCCTCTACGCTGGGGAAACGTCTCAATGGTCTTGGTCTCGATCCGACAATAGGACTTGGCCTTATTGACCCATGGAGAGCGTGTAAACAACGCCCCAAAGGTTCCGCAGATAGCGTGTAAACAGCACCGAGCCGCAGACATGGAACGACCCCACCGAAGTGGGGTCGTCAGAGGAGCAGGAAGTAGGACGTCGGGTATCAGGGCAGGTCGTCGTCCTCCAGGAGATCAGCCTGCAGGACGCCAGTGCCCTCGTCGTCGGTCTGGAAGGGCCACTGATCCCTCGGCAGCCAGACGGGCAGGATCGGGTCAGGGTCCTCCTCGACGGCCCTCACGCCGTACAGCAACCGGCCCAGCGGCGTGATGGTGTCGTCGTCGGGATCGTACGGGCCGAACAAGTCCTCTGGGATGTCGGCCAGCTCCTCGTTCGTCGGGTCGCCGCATGCGTCGGCCTCAGTCTCGCCGGGACCTTCTCCGGACCACCACCAGTCGACACCCTCGATACCGTCGTCGACCGTCATGACGCCTCACCGTAGCGTTCAGCGTCCGTCAGGGTCGCCTGGTCAGCTTCCCAGGCTGCTTGCCGTTCCTCATCCGTCATGGCGTCCCATTCCCGCAGGGATGCCTTCGCCAGCTCGTACAGGTTCCACTTCCACACGATGTGCACCCGGTTCGGGTCGAAGCGGTTGCGGATCTCTCCCACCTTGGCGATCTTGATACGTGCGATCGAGTGCGCCAGGGCGGTCCGCTTGGTGTTGATGTCAGCAGCGTTCCACCACGCTTCAATGTCCTCACGCTTGCCAGGCCGCAGTTCGCTGGTCGGCTGCAACTCAGCAGCTGCGAGTGCTTCCCGGCTGGTGTCGATCAGTGCCACCAGTTCATCGTGGATCGGCTGCCATTCTTCCCGACTGATCTCGCCCAGCACAGCGTGCCGACGGTCCCAGTCCCGAAGTCGTTCCGTCGCACCTTCAACGCTGGCACGCAGTGCATCGGGGTCGACCTGGTTGGGTAGTGGGCGCAGCTTCACTGAGCCAAGGAACGTGAACAGCTGTTCGGTGACGAACTGCTCCAGGTGTCCAGCGTGCGCACCAACCAGTCCGCAGGCGTCCTTGCCGACAGCGGAGTAGCACTTGTACCGGCCAACGCTCACGTACATCGGTGCGCCGCACTGTCCACAGCGCAGCAGACCGGACAGCAGACGCCTCTCGGGTGGCTTGCCACCAGACGGCTTGTCGGTGGCGAACCTCAGCAGTAGTTCGGCCCGCTCATCCCTCGTGATGATCGGCTTCCACACTCCGACGGTTTCAACGCCATTGAGGACACGCAGTCCAGCCAAGGTGGGATTCCGCAACATCTGCCGCACGGTCTGACCGGACCACTTCCCGTTACCACGACCCTTCGCCGTCGGCTTGACCCCAGACTCGTTCAACCACTCAGCGAGGGACCGCAAGGACTCACCACGAGACAGGATGCGCTTCACGCACTCTCGGACGATCTTGGACTCCTCCGGATCAGGAACCAGCGATGCTGGTGTACCGGTCTTCGGGTTGGCCTTGACCTGTTGATACCCGAACGGACGGTTGCCGCCGACAGCTGCCACACCCTGCGCTGCCCATGTGCTGTGCTTGCGTGCGACCCGCTTGCTGGTGTTCTCGGACTCGGTCTCCGCCTGTGCGATCTGAAACCCGACGATGGCCTTGCCGATCGGAGTGCTGGTGTCGATCTGCTCGGTGACGCTGATCAGCTTCACGCCTGCCTCGTCAATACACCGCAGGATGTCACCGCCACGGTTGTAGCTGCGGGTGAGTCGGTCCAGCTTCCAGACGATCACTGCTGCGTACTTGCCAGCTTCGACGGCCTCGAGCATCGCTGCCAACTGAGGACGGTGCTTGTCCTTGTAGGCACTGATGGAACGGTCGATGTACACGTCCCCTTCAGCGACCTCGTATCCCAACCGCTGTGCCTCGGCCTGGCACCGTGCGTCCTGGTCTTCTGGCGAGTCCGAGATCCCGTCGGGATCGAAGCTGATGCGGGCGTAGATGGCCGCTGACCTGGTCTTCATGCTGCCTATCGTATCGGATACGCAGACCCCTGCCTAAACCACTCGGCCACGCCGCCGCGCGCTGACACGAGCGGGCGGCCAGCCTAACGGCCGGCGTCCCCCTGCCTCAGCCCAGCTCGCATCCGTCTCCCGGGCAGCTAGTGCCGGAAGCGAGAGACGAGCCAGAACACCCCTGCGATCAGGGCAACGACCACTGCGATCTTCACGAAGAAGAAGAAGATGCCGGCGATCGAGCTCAAAATCCAGAAGGCCACGATGATCCCGACCACCGCCACGGCCGTCATGGCGACGGCATGGGTGAAGGTCATGGGGGTCTTGCTCTGCCTGGGTTCCACGTCTTTGCTCACAGACCCAATGCTACGTTCCCGCCATGGCCGCTGAAGCGTCAGGATCGCTTCGAGACCGGCGGAGCCGCCTGATGGCACAGCCCGGACTGAAGGGAGAGGAATTTTGCCGGGAGTACAGCGCGGAAGCGGACGCCTGGCTTTCCGACCTGGCGGACCGGGCAGCCGGTGACAACAAGCGGCACCTGGCGTTGGTGGCGGTGGGGGGATACGGGCGGAGCTCCCTGTGCCCGTACAGCGATCTCGATGTGGTGCTCGTGCACGACGGCCGCCGCGACATCCGCGTCGTCGCCGACGGCATCTGGTACCCGGTCTGGGACGAGGGCGTGCAACTCGACCACTCCGTGCGCCGGCCCTCCGAGGTCCTCGGCGCCGCCTCCGAGGACGTGCGCGTCGCGCTCGGCCTCCTCGATGGCCGTCTCGTCTGGGGCGAGCCCAAGGTTGCCGAGCCGCTCCTCCAGAAAGCTCGCGCCGCTTGGCGGGAAAAGCTGGGCACGAAGTACCTACCTCTCCTCCAGATCCAGATGGCCGAGCGCCGCTCCACCGCGGGGGACGTGGCCTTCTTGCTCGAGCCCGATCTCAAGGAAAGCCATGGTGGGCTGCGCGACGTCAACGTGTTGCGCGCTATCTCGGCGTACGCGTCGCTCTTGGCCGATTACGCCGACCTCGCGTCCGTCGAGAGCGAAGCCGCACTTCTCACCGACATCAGGGTCGAGCTCCACCGACTGGCCCGCCGCGAGCACGACAAGCTGCTCCTCCAGGATCAGGACCAGGTGGCGGACGCACTGGGCTTCGCCGACGCCGACGCGCTCATGCTCGCAGTCTCGACGGCTGGCCGGCAGATCGCCTGGGTCACCGACGACGTCTGGCGACGGCGCCGGCTCTGGGATCCGTCCCCTCCGCCACGACGGCGCTTCCGGCGCGGCCCGACGGACACGCGGACACCGACCGAACCGGCCGACCTCGGTCCCGACATGATCCAAGTCGACGGTGAGATCGCGCTCACACCACTCGCGCCCGTTTCCGACGACCCGTCGCTGCCGTTGCGGCTGGCTGCGACAGCCGCCGAGCTGGACCGTCCGATCGCCAAGGGTTCGCTCCACCGTCTGGCCGACCGCATGCGTCCGCCGGGCGACCCGTGGACGGACGAGACCCGCATCTCGCTCGTCGCCCTGCTCGGTCTCGGGGAGCCCGCCGTGGACAAGATCGAGTCCCTCGACCAACACGGCTTACTCGTGCGCCTGATTCCGGAGTGGGCGGCGGTGCGCAACAAACCGCAGCGCAACGCCTACCACACCTTCACCGTCGACCGGCACCTCCTGGAGACGGCGGCGCTCGCCGCCGATCTGACCAACCGCGTCGAGCGACCCGACCTCCTGCTCGTGGGCGCCCTCCTGCACGACATCGGCAAGGGCTTTTCGGGGGACCACACGGCGGTCGGCATGGACGTCGTCGAGCGCATTGCCACGCGCATGGGGTTCCCGGCGGACGACGTCGACGTGCTGGTCGATCTCGTGCGCCATCATCTCTTGCTGCCCGACACCGCCACGCGCCGCGACCTCGACGACCCCGCGACAATCGCCCGGGTGGCCCAGGCCGCCGGCAATCGGCTGACCCTGCATCTCCTGGCCGCCCTCACCGAGGCAGACAGCCGGGCTACTGGCCCTTCGGCCTGGGGCGCCTGGAAGGCTGGCCTCGTCGCGGAGCTCGTCGAGCGCACCGACCGGGTACTCCAGGGCGAGACCGAGCAGGCCGGGCCCGACCACATCGTCGCCGCCAACCGCGACCTCATGGAGGAAGTACGCCAGACCGGCCAGCCGACCGTCTCGCTCCAACCGCCGCGGGTCATCGTGGCGGCACCGGACCGGCGGGGCCTACTCTCCTCGGTGGCGGGGGCTCTGGCCCTCAATGGCATGGACGTACGGGCGGCCAATGTGAGCAGCGAGGACGGCGTGGCCGTCGAGGTCTTCACCGGCGAGGTGGCCCGGGGCACGTGGCCCGACACGGCCAAGCTGCGCGCGGACCTCGCCGCCGTGCTCTCTGACCCCATGGCTATCGGCGAGCGCCTCTCCGAACGGGAACGGATCTACCCTCACCGGCGCGGTTCGGCCTACCTTCCCGAAAGCAATGTGAGCGTGGACAACGAGGCATCCGCGACCGCAACCGTGCTCGAGGTGCGCGCCCCCGACGAGATCGGGCTGCTGCACCGCATCACCCGCACCTTGTTCGAGGCAGACCTCGACGTCGTATCGGCCCGGGTCTCCACCATCGGCGAAATAGTCGTTGATGCGTTCTATGTCCGGGAGTCCGACGGGGCCAAGGTGACCGATGAGGGCAGACTTTCGGCCATCACGACCGCAATTGAGGCCGAATTGGGACTCTAGGCCCACTTTGTCCCCAGTAGAATCGCCGCTGTCATGTCTGGGGAACACGTCCGCCGCAGGGGCCCACGCTGGTGGGTGATCCTCACCGTGGGCCTGGCCGTGCTCGTCGTCGCCGGTGCCGGTCTGGTGGCGACCGACCATCTGCACTTCAACCAGGCGGCAGCCACGCCGGCCGCCCCACCGGCCGCACTGACGGTGGTGTCGGTCTCGCCGACCGGGTCCAACGTGGCCGCCGGTTCCACGATCTCGGTTCATTTCTCCACCGACCTCGCCCCGGGCAGCCCCATGCCCACCTTGAACCCGCCGGTCGCAGGCGCTTGGGTGGCCCTGTCCCCATCCATCCTCCAGTACCAGGCGTCCGGGCCGCTCGTGCCTGGGGCCACCGAGACCGTCACGGTCCCCGGAGGCTCCGCTGGCGTGGTCGGCTCCGAAGGCCAACACCTGGCCCAGTCGCTCACCTCGCAGTTCACCGTTGCGCCCGGTTCCACCCTCCGGCTGCAGCAGTTGCTGGCCGAGCTCGGCTACCTGCCCCTCACGTTCACCCCGGCCTCGCCGATGACCTCTCCCACCCAGGAGGGCAACGACCAGGTGGGCGCGTTTACCTGGCGCTGGCCGAACCAGCCCCTCTCGCTGCTCACGCTGTGGACGCCGGGAACCAACAACGTGATCACCCAGGGTGCAGTGATGAACTTCGAGTCCCAGAACGGGTTGAAGACCGACGGCATCGCCGGTCCACAGGTGTGGAGCGACCTGCTCGCCGACGTGCAGAGCGGGCACGGCGACGCACTCCCGTGGGACTACGTCGTCGTCAGCCAGTCGCTGCCGGAATCGGCGACGGTCTACAAGGAGGGCGTTCCGGTCTACACCACGCCGGTTAACACCGGAGTGGCGGGCGCGCCCACGGAAAACGGCACCTGGCCCGTCTTTGCCCGCTACACGGTGACGACGATGACCGGCACCAATCCCGACGGCTCCCACTACGTCGACCCGGGCATCCCTTGGGTGAGCTACTTCCACGGCGGCGACGCGCTGCACGGCTTCGTGCGTGGCTCCTACGGCTTCCCCCAGAGCGACGGGTGCGTCGAGATGCCGCCGGCCAATGCCGAAGTCGTCTTCCCGCTCACGCCGCTCGGAACCCTGGTCACGGTCCAGGCGTAAGGCCCGGTGCACGGGGCCGGCCGCCCCGGCCCCCTAGTCTCTGTTCTCGATGTCGCCATTTCGCTTTGTCGTCGACATCTGTGGGCGGGTCCTCATCGGGGCCGGCGTCCTTCTGCTCCTCTTCACGGCCTACCAGGTCTGGGGCACCTCCATCCAGGAATCGCACACCCAATCGGACCTGCGCGCTCAGCTCCAGAGCGAGGCGAAGAGCGCCGAGATCCGCCGTGCCCTCGCCGAGGCCGTCACCCTCGACAAGCTTCCTTCTGGGCCACCGACGACGGCGCCCCGAACGGATGACCCACCCGAAGGCGACCCCATCGGTGACATCCGCATCCCCGTGATCGGCATCGACCAGGTCGTGGTCGAGGGCACCAACACGCCCGACCTACGCAAGGGCCCCGGCCATTACATCGGGACTCCGCTGCCCGGGCAAGGCGGCAACGTCGCCATCGCGGGGCACCGCACGACGTACGGGCACCCCTTTTACAACCTCGACTCCGTCAAGGTAGGTGACCCCATCGTCCTCACGACACTGCAGGGCATCTTCGTGTACGACGCGACGAAGAACTTCGTCGTGTCGCCCGGCGACACACATGTCATCAAGAATGTCTTTGCCGACGAACTCACCCTTACGACCTGTAATCCGCGCTTTAGCGCGGCGACCCGGCTGATCGTCCAGGCGAAACTCGTTCACTCCCAGCTGTTCTCCGACCATGGCCTGTCGACCGCACCGTTGCGTGCCGATCCGAAGAGCCAGAATCTCGCTGGCGACTCGAACGTCGAGCTCACCGACACGCTGTTCTGGGGATTCGTGACACTGGCCGTCGGGGTGGCCATCTTCTATGGCGCGTACCGCTTCCGCCGCCACCGTTGGGCGATCTACGGGGTGGGAGCGGTGGGCGTGCTGGTGCTGCTCTGGTTCTTCTTCGGAGCAATCAGTCCCCTTCTCCCGGCCAGCTTCTGACCCCATGCTCGTCGAGCAGCCCCTGTCCGATCATTTCCGGGGCTTCGCCGCCGTCGCCGAACGCGACGGCGGCATCACCTACCCGGCCATCTGTCGCGGCGTGGCTGACGACGACGTCGTGCTCTCGCTCCTCGACGGTGCGCCGCTCCCCCAGCGGCGGCCGCTGCTGCTCCTGGCGGCCGTGCACTACCTGCTGCTCGCCGGCGCCGCCCATCCACTCGCCGGGTACTACGACACCGTGGCCGAGCTACGCGGCACTCCGGCCGACCCCGCTCAGCCGGGAGAGGTCACGGCCGCCTTCACCGACTTCTGCCGCGCCCACCGGGCCGAGCTGGAAAGGCTGATCGCCACCCGGACGACCCAGACCAACGAGGTGGGGCGCTGTACCGCCTTGATGCCGGGTCTGTGCCACATCGCCGCGCTGTACCGCTGGGAGGTCCCGCTCTCGCTCCTCGACCTCGGCACGTCGGCCGGGCTCAACCTGCTCTTCGACGACTACAGGTACACCTACCGGGCTGCCGTGGGCGATGCCGCACGCACTGCCGGCCCCACCGGAACCGGTGTCGCCCTCGAGTGCTCGGCGCGGGACGACCTCAGCGAGCTGCCCGCGCTCCGCTTTCCCACCATGGCGGAGCGGGTGGGCCTCGACCTCTTCCCGGTGGACCCGTTCTCCGACGACGCAGCACTGTGGTTGCTGGCCTGCCAGTGGCCGGACAACCCGGCACGTTTCGGCCGCCTGCGGGCGGCACTGGCCAACGTGCGCGCCGCGCCGCGACCTCCCCGCTTGGAGCGCGGCGACATGGTGACCGAGCTGCCCCGGATCGCCGCCACCATGCCGGGCACCAACCCTCTCGTGGTGTTCCACTCCTGGGTGGCCGCCTACCTCGACGAGCCCCAGCAGCGACGGCTGGCCGCCGAGGTGCGTGCGCTCGGTGTAGACCGGCCGGTGCACCACCTCTACTGCGAGACGCCCTTCGAGACACCCGGCCTCCCCACGCCCCCTTCGCCCGTGCCGCGCGAAGGGCCCGACCTGGCCACCGCTCTGGTGCACATCGGCCCACACGGCGCGGCACCGGTTCGGCTGGCCGACACACATCCGCACGGGTACTGGATCCGCTGGTGGTCGGTCGGAGAACACCGCTGACTTGGGATTTTCGGGTCGAAAGGAGCCGCGTCGCCAGCACCGGAAGCGCATCCGGCACTCGAACTCATCGAGCTCATCGAGCCCACCTGCGACGAGACCCGCCGAGGCGTCAAGGGTCATCGGCCGCCTCCCCGTGGGCCAGCTGCCTCGCTCGTCTGGGCCGTGCTCGACCACGCCAGCCCCCGGTTGCCGAGGCGTGGCCCCGCCGACCGAGAACGTCGGGCTGCTGCATGACCTCCGCCCTCGGCTCCCCGATCCACCACGAGAACTACGACCCAGTGCCGCCAGGAAGCAGGGCGGAGCGATGTCACAACCGCCGCGTCGCATCACGAACGAGGAGTCTGTGTCTCGGGCAGTTCCGCCGCTCGGGAGAAGGCACCTGGTTGAGCGAGGCCAAGTATTTATCCGACTCGACGTGACTCAGAAATGACGTCAACAGGCGTCATTGCACGTCACAGGGGTCGACTTTCCGTACGTGCGTCGGCTGACGACGGCGATGGAGCACTGCCGGAGATGACAACGTACAGGCTTTTTCCCTCGGTCGACGGCCCCGACACCCCGGTCGACTTTGGACCCGGGTTCGAGTTCGTCTCGGCCATCGGTTTCCAGGTAACCGAACCCACGATTTACTTTGAGGGCTACTGGTGGTGGGTGTGCCCGGAGAGCCAGTCCACAGCGCCGCAGAAATTCTGCCTGTGGCAAGACACTGGATCTCGACCTGGAGAATGATGACGGTCAAGTCGTTGAGGCATCCGTCGTCGAGTCCGGCACGCTGACACCGGGGCAATGGAATTTTGTCGCCCTGCCAGCGCCCATCGCGCTCTCGCGATACACATCGTACCGGGCTGCCACAGCATCGCCTGAGTACGCGCCGACGACCAACGGGCAATTCGGCTCCGGTGGTGTGTACGCAAGCGGCATCACGAACGGGCCGCTGTTCGCCTTCGCCGATTCCTCGTCGGGCAACAGCGCCGACGTCGACTTCTTCCAGCCTTTGAATTGCACCTGGACGGAGAACACGCTCGACCCTACGACCGCCTACCCAGGCGCTGGCTCAAGTGCGTTCAATGTGTGGCTGGACGTGCAGGTCACCGACCAGCCGCCCGCCGGAGCCACTTTCCGGTGTTGGCCCAATCAGCCCAACCCGTTGTATCCACCTGAGTCACCGTTGCCGTACACGGTCGGAACGCAAATTTCCGTCTCAGAGCCCGCGCAAGTCTTGAAGGTTTGGATGCTGTCGCAGACCGGCAATCAGCAACTACCGAGTATTTGCGGCATCTGGGATACCGCCAATCAGGAGGTGGTTCCGGGATCGCAGAACGATTCGCCCAACTGGCTCCTCGCTGACGGCACTCCAGCAACTCCCGGCGCGGGGTGGGCGTATTGCGACTATTCCAGCTCGGGCGTTTCGCTCGCCGCCAACCACAACTATCGAGTTGCCGTGGGCATGTTCCTGCCCGGCTATGTGTGGTATGCGGGCGCACAAGGCTACTGGTTGACCGGGGGTGGCGGCTATCCATCCATCGGGTTGGGCGCCGCCCACGGTGCGGGTAACGGCATCCTCCAGTGTGTTCCCTGTGGTCTGTCCCCGAATCCTCTTACACCCTGTGCCCAAGACTCGAGTGGCGCTTGGGCGTATCCCAATGAAGTCGAGGACGATGGAGACAATTACTCGTCGATCTCGAAGTTGCCCCGCTGGCCTCGTCCGGATCCTCCACGGTGAACGGCGGCGCATTCTTGGCCTTCTTTCCTTGACCGATCGCTCCTTGGGCACTGGGGACGTCACCGATGGCCAGTCGTACCGCCTCGATGAAGGAAGAGACGCCATGGGAGGTCTCATGAAAAAAGTCGTTCACCAACTGGTGGTTTTGGGAACGGGTGAAGTCAGACTTCCTGAGGGTAAGGGCAAAGTCGCGCACGGTCATCGTTCACCCGACCAGCACATCACTCTTGTGATGCCCCCCAAGAAGAACTGGCTCCTCGTCGAGTTGCAGATCGAGATGGAGGATGCCGACTCACCCGATATTGCGGCAAGGGCAGTACAACCTCGGTCAAGCCCGTGAGTCGATCACGTCTCCGCTGAAGCGAGCAACACGGGCAGCTCCTCATAGCGGTGATCGCCGGGGGGCCCGCTTAGTCGTCGGGTCCCCATGGTGCATCGCGCCGGGCCGGCACCTGCACGCCCTCGTCGGTGACCATGGCGGCCGAGCCCACCGCGGCGCGGCCGAACCGGTTCCGGATGGCGTCCACCGCGGCGGTCACTTCGTGCCACGACTGCTCGCGCGCCGTTGCGCTCTGGTTTTGCTCGTCCAGCCCGTCGCCGAGGTCGAAGGAGAGCTGGTTCACCCCGTCGGTGCTGAACCCCGACGCACTCACCCCGAGCAGCCGGACGCCCTCACCGGGGTTGATGCCCGCCAACAACGCGGCGGCCACCTGCCCGATGGCTCCTCCGGTCGCGATGGGACGCCCAAGGGTGTGCGAGCGCGTCTGCAGCGACAGGTCCTTGAACTTCACCTTCACGGTGATCGTCCGGGCCGAGGTCGACCCGCCACGCAGCATGGTGGCCACCGAGTCGGCCATGCGCAGTACGTGGCGCTCGAGCTCGTGCGGGTCGACCAGGTCCCGACTGAATGTCTCCTCGTGCCCGATCGACTTGTTGGGTCGGTTCGGATTGACCGGATCGGGGTCCTCACCCCGGGCGAGCGCCGCAAGATGGGCGCCGCTCGCCTTGCCGAGCCGCCGCACCATCGTGTCGAGCGGTAGGGCGGCCAGGTCGCCCACGGTGCGCACCCCGAGGTCGTGCAGGCGCTTGGCCGTGGCCGGGCCTACCCCCCAGAGCGCCTCGACCTCGTGGCGGTGCAAGAACGCGAGTTCGTCGGCCGGCTCAACCAGGTAGACGCCCGGCCCCGGGAGCAGCCCCGCCCGGCTGGCGCGCGGCTTAGCGGCCCGCGAGGCGAGCTTGGCCAGCATCTTCGAGCGCCCGATCCCGACGGCGCAGGCCAGCCCGAGCTCGTCGCGCACGCGGCGCCGCAGCCCGTGGGCGATCTGGTCGGCCGGACCGAGCAGGCGAAGCGCTCCGGCCACGTCCATGAAGGCCTCGTCGAGGCCGATGGGCTCGATCATCGGGGTGATGTCGGCAAGGACCTTGTGCAGCTCGGCGCTCACCTCCGCGTAGCGGCCGTGGCGCCCGGACAAGAAGATCGCCTCGGGGCAGAGCTGACGGGCGCGTAAGGAGGGCATGGCCGAGTGCACGCCGTAGGCGCGGGCCTCGTAGGTGCAGGAAGCGACGACCCCACGCGCCCCGGCCCCACCCACGATCAGCGGCTTGCCAGCCAGGGAGGGGTCGTCGAGCACCTCGACCGACGCGAAGAAGGCGTCCATGTCGACGTGCAAGATGGTGGGGACGGACGGCCGCTCAGCCACCGAGATTTAGTCGGCGGAACCCCTCGGCGTACGCGACGCCGGCCCTCCGGCCCTCCTCGGCGGCCCTTCGGCGCACCGCCTCGCCGGCCCATCCACCCTGGCCGGAGAACTGGGTGCGGTGGCATTCGACGGCGGCAGCCTTCGTGTCGATCGTGTCGGTGACATCTACCCACTCGTCGGGTTCGAGCGTCCCCGACAGTAGGACGGTCGACACCTGGTGCGTTGGGCCGGCGTCCGGGAAGTAGAGCGGCAACGCGGCCGCCGGGGCAACGGCGTCGAGCAGCGCCGCACCGGCGATGCGGTGATCCCGATGGTTGAAGTAGTCCTGTCCGAAGAACACCGCAGTGGGATCGTGCCCGCACACGAGCACGGGACGCAACGCGCGCACCCGCGCCACGAGAGTGCGCCGGAAGCCGTCCGAATCCGTCAGCTCGCCGTCGGGGAAGCCGAGGTTGTCCACGCTCGAGAGCCCGATGAGCGCGGACGACGCTTCGAGCTCGCCGGCGCGCTCGGTCGCCAGTTGTGCGGGCACGACGTCGGGGTCCGACGTGCCCTTGCCGCCGTCGGTGCACACCACCAGATGGACGGCGCTGCCGGCCTTGGCCCAGCGGGCCAAGGCACCGCCGCAGCCAACATCGGCGTCGTCGGGATGGGCGTAGACGGCCAGGACGACGCCGGGCGTCTCGTCCATCACTTGCGCTTGGGCTCCGTCGTCTTGGTCAGCAACCCGGCCTCCCGCTGGAAGTCACCGGCTTCCTCGAAGCCTTTGTAGACGCTGGCGAAGCGCAGGTACGCCACGTCGTCGAGCCCCTGCAGGCGCTCGAGGACGGCTACCCCCACCTGCTGGCTGGTCGGTTCGGTCGTCTCCGCCCGCAGCGCGTCTTCCACGCTCTGTGCCAGATCCTCCATCTCCTCCGTGCTCACGGGCCTGTTCTTGCAGGCGGCCCGGACCCCCTCTACGACCTTGGCCCGGTCGAAGGGCTCACGCAGGCCGCTGCGCTTCACCACCCACAACGGGACTTCTTCCACCCGCTCGAATGTGGTGAAGCGGCGCCCACACCCGATGCACTCGCGGCGGCGCCGGATCGCCCCACCCTCCTCTGCCTGGCGTGAATCAACGACGCGGTCGTCATCGACACCGCACCAAGGACACCGCACACCGTCGACGATAGTCAGGGAATGAAGACGTGCTCCCCAGGCACGACCACGGTCGAACCGACCTCGCCAGCCAACCGCGCGCTCAACGCGGCCGCGTGGGAGGGCTCGGCCCGGGCGGCGATGGAGGCCAGCGTGTCGCCCGCCTTGACGATGTACTCCTCGCCGGGGGTCGGCGCGGCCTGCGCCAGCGTGCTCCCGCCGATGGACCGGATGGGCAGGGCGAGTAGCACCAACAGGGCCAGCACGACCACACCCAGGACCACCCGGCGGCGGCGCACCCGGGGGGAAGGTGCGGTCCGCGCCGGCTGGTCGGACAAGACGTACAGCCGGGGGCGGCACGACTCGAACTCGAGTTCAAATGCGACTGACATGGCGTCTCCCTGTCCGAACACCTGTTCGCTCTCGTCCCATTGGAGCACGAACACCTGTTCGTGTCAACCACCGAAGCGAACGGGCAGTCGGCGGACCACCGGAACCTACCGAAACGGTGTGACACGACGACGACCAGGGATTTCACCCCCTTCGCGGTGGATCAATCCCTCCGACGCACCTCGAGACCCCTGGATGCACCAGGCGGCGTGTCCCAGGAAGCGTCGAACAGATGTTTGCCTTGAAGCGGCGGGTTCGCTATCTTGGTCGGGCACGAACGGATGTTCGCCCCGAGGCCCCGACACGGGCGGGCGCAACGACATGAGCACAAGGAGACGCCGATGTCCGAGGTCCTGAGCGGGAAGCGGCTGCAGATCCTGAACTTCATCGCCGACTGCCAGCGGGACCGGGGCTATCCCCCCTCGGTACGCGAGATCGGCGAAGCAGTCGGCCTCACCTCCTCGGCGACGGTCCACACCCACTTGGGGGTCCTCCAACGCGAGGGCTACCTCTCCCGGGATCCGAGCAAACCCCGGGCCATCCAGGTTCACTTCGACCCCGACACAACCAGCCGGCTCCCCGCGGCGGCCGTGCGCAACATCCCGCTCGTCGGCGACGTTGCCGCGGGCACCGGCGTCCTGGCCGAGGAGAACGTCGAGGAACTCTTGCCCATGCCTGAGCAGTTCACCGGCAGCGGGCCGTCGTTCATGCTGCGCGTGCGCGGCGACTCCATGATCGAGGCCGGCATCTTCGACGGGGACTACGTGGTCGTGCGCCAGCAGCCCGAGGCCGACAACGGCGACGTGGTCGTGGCCGGTATCGGTGACGGCGAGGCCACCGTCAAGACGTTCAGCCGCAAGAACGGGCGCGTCATGCTGACCCCGGCCAACGCCGCCTACGAGCCGATGGTCTTCGAGGGTCCCGAAGAGGTGACGATCTTCGGCAAGGTCGTCACCGTGGTGCGGCAGCTCAACTGAGGAAACTGCAGTGGCCGCCGCCCGCTACTTCAACAAGCGGGAGAGGCGGCGGTCGGCCAGGACCTTGCCGCCCGTCTGGCACGTGGGGCAGTACGTCATCTCGTAGGACTCGAACGACACCCGCGCCAAGGTCCCCGTGCAGCCCGGCGTCGGGCACGGCTCGCCGAAGCGCCCGTGCACGGCGAAGCGGCCGCCGAGCTTGGCCTCCGAGAGCCCGCCTTGTCGTTCTCGCTCGAGCGCGAGTGCCTCGCCGAGGACGTCCTCCACCGCGGCCAGCAGGTCTTCACGCTGTGCCGGGCTGAGCGAACGCAGCGAGGCGAAGGGTGACAACTTGGCCGCGTGCAAGATGTCGTCGCCCCAGCCGCGACCGATGCCCGCGACCACGTGCTGATCACGCAGGTCAGTGGTGAGGTGGCGGTTCGAGTCGCTGGTGCGGATGAAGGTGGCGAACTCCTCGCTCCCGGGCTCGGGTCCGAGCCCCGCCAGCGGTCCCTCGTCGCCCGGAGCCAGCACCCACCACGACGCCTTGCGCTGCGTGCCGTGCTCGCGGACGAGCACGCCGATGCCTTCGGCGGAGAGCCCGGCATCACCGTCGCCGAACACGAACCGTGCGACCGAGCCGCGCGGTTTCGTCTTCTTGGGCGGCTCCTCGAGGTCCAGGCGTCCCGCTTGGGACAGGTGGAGCACGATCCGGCTCCCCCCGTCGAATTCCCAGACGAGGTACTTGGCTCGACGGCCGACGGAGAGGAGCCGGCGGCCCTCCAGCGAACCTGGTGACGGGTCGTAGGTCTTGAGCGAAGAGAACCCGAGCAAGTCGGCCCGGCGCAGCGTCGTGCCAACGAGCAGAACATCGAGCCGCTCAGACAGCGCCTGCATCTCGGGCAATTCGGGCACGCCACAATGTACGCATGACCTACACCCACGGGCACCACGAGTCGGTGCTGCGCAGCCACACCTGGCGCAACGCCGAGAACTCTGCCGCCTACCTCCTGCCCGACCTACGCGCCGGTCAGGACCTGCTCGACGTGGGCTGCGGCCCCGGGACGATCACGGCCGACCTGGCCCTCGTGGTGGCCCCGGGGCAGGTCATCGGCCTGGATGTGGCCGCCGACGTGGTCGCCCAGGCGCAGCAGCACGCCGACGCGCTGGGCCTGGGCAACCTCCGCTTTGAGGTGGGCGACCTCTTCGCCCTCGACCACCCCGACGCCTCGTTCGACGTGGTCCACCTGCATCAGGTGCTCCAGCATCTCGCCAACCCTGCGGCCGCGCTGGTCGAGCTGCGCCGGGTGCTCCGGCCCGACGGTGTCCTGGCGGCACGTGATTCGGACTACGGCTCCTTCACCTGGGCCCCAAGGGACCCGTTGCTGGACCGCTGGTTGGAGCTGTATCTGGGGGTGACGGCGCGCAACGGCCACGACGCGCGCATCGGGCCGCGTCTGCTCGCGTTGGCCCACGAGGCTGGGTTCTCCGATGTGGTCACCTCGAGCTCGACGTGGACCTATGCCGATCCCGATGCGCGGGAGTGGTGGGGTGGCCTGTGGGCCGACCGGGTGCGCTACTCGCGCTTCGCCGAGCTGGCCGTCGAGTACGGGCTGAGCGACGCAGAGGAGCTGCAGACACTGGCCGATGCCTTCCTCCGCTGGGCAACCTCGCCGGACGGCGTCTTCGTCATCACCCACGTGGAGATTTTGGCCCGGGGCTGATCAACGTTTTCGACCCTAGGGGTCACCGTGCCCGAGGACCCTGGAGGCATCGTTCCGAAACTCCGGCCGGGGCAGTTGTCGCCGACCCCTTCCGATCCGCCCGAGACCGGTCCAGCGAGACGACGGCCCCGCGAGACCACACGGCTGCCCTAGTCCGCCCAGAGCTTGTCGGTGTAGGTGTTCGTGCCGACGATGGTCGGCACGAACGGGAGAGCGGCCACCACGGTTCCCTTGCCTGACTCCTCGAGGCGGCGCCGGTGCTCGGCGATGACCGGCTCCCAGGCCACCTCCGGCGGCGTGTTCAAGAACCACAACAAGACGGTGCGGTTGTCGTTGGCGGCCTCGCGCGGGACGTCGCCCGGCGCGTCGACTTCCAGCGCGATCGGGGTGAACGCGGCGACGAGGTCGGCATCGGTCCCTGGAAGCAGCCCGGGGAGGTGCTCGGTGCGCAGCCACGACCACAGCTCCTCGTTGGACACCGACTCGTCGCGGTCGAGGAAGACCGCGACGAAGCCTCGGTAGGGGTGGTCCAAGGCCAGCTCGACGGGGACACCGTCGGGGTCCCGCCGGTGCTCCCACTGGAAGTGGTAGAGGAGCGTGTGCACGTGGTCGCGTTCTTGGAACATGCGCCCGGCGGCGTGCAGCGCATTCACCTGGCGGAGCGCCCAGCGGTTCCACACGTCGAAGTAGCCGTCGAGCACCCAGTAGACGGCGACGTAGGACCCCCGGTCCGGCTCGCCGGTGATGGCCGAGGCGTCCGGATCGCGCAGGGCCTTGAGGTCGGCCGTGGCGACGAAGCGCCGCCCGGCAAAGTTGTACGGGCCGACCATGCACCCGGCATAAAAGTGGTCGCGCTCGTACCAGCGGTTGTAGGCAACCTCGTGGCCCCGATGGGGTTCCACGAGCGTGAACAGCATGGAGCCGAGCTTGACCGGCTCGGCCTCGGCGCCGACCTCGATCGGACGGCGCTTCGTTGCGTCTTTCTCGGACATCGAGTGCGAACCTAACAGCTGCGCGCAGTCGTCAAACAGTGCCCGTGGCGACGATGGGCCCCGTGGGGAAGACGGAGCCGCCACTCGGCTCAGCGGTGATGCTGAGGTGTGAGGGCCGCGTCGAGCCGGCCATGGTGAAGGCGGCTTGTATCGGTGCGCGTCCGAGGAGACCGAGGGAGATCGGCCTGTTCCCCTCGACCGCCCACAACTGGTAGGTCCGGCCGGCGCCCAGGGGCGGGAGCTTGGAGGAAACCAGGTAGCCCTGCCCGGAGGGGACGACGACCACCTGCGCCAGCTCCGCGTGCGCGCTCGTGTCGAGGTCCACCAGCCGGTGCCCGGGCGTGCGCAACGCCGCCGTCACCGTCCCACCGGACTTGGCCGCGGAGGCCTGGAGGTTGGAGACATTGTTGTCGGCCCGCACCAGCGAGATGCCGAGCACGACGGCGACGGCGGCCGCCGCCACGGCGAGGGCGGTGGTGGTCGTCACCGATGGGCGCCAGCGACGCTGGCGCCCATCGGGCGCTGCCCGAAAGGTCGAGCGGCCCTCGGGGACGAGCTGGGGCATCGGTGGCGGCTCCGCGTCGAGCTGTCGCTCGGGCAGCCCGGCTGCGATGGTCGACCAGAGCCCCTCGGGAAGGGGCTCCACGGAATTGCCCATGGCCGCCGCGACCTCCCGCAAGCCGTCGAGCTCGGCCCGACAGCGCGGGCACACCTCCAGGTGCTCCTCCAACTCGGTGAACTCTTCCCCGTCGACGGCATCGAGAGCGTATGCGGCAATGAGTTCGCTGGCCTCCTCGTGGGACATCACGCGTCCACGCCCCGCACCCCGGCGTCGGCCAGGACCGCCCGCATGCGACGCATGCCATTTCGGATCCGGCTCTTGACGGTGCCCTCGGGCTGATCAAGCAGTTGCGCCACCTCCCGGTAGGTGTGCCCGTCGAAGTAGGCCAACTCGATCGCCCGCCGCTCCTCCTCCGGAAGCTCACCGATGGCCTTCGAAAGCTGGTCGGCCACCGACAGGTCCCAGACTTCGTGCTGGAGGTCGTAGCCGGCCTGGGCGGTGCGCATGGCATCCCGGGCCTCCCGTAGGCGCCGAGAGCTCGAGGAGCGGACCGAGTCGACCGCCCGGCCGTGTGCCTGGGCCAACAGGAACGAACGCAGTGAACCCCGGGCGGGGTCGAAGCGATCGGGTTGGTTCCAGAGGCGAAAGAACACCTCCTGCGTGACGTCCTCCGCCTCGTCTCCGTTGTTGAGGACCCTCTTGGCCAGGCCGTACACCGCTCCGCCGTGGCGCCGATACACCTCGGCCAGCGCCACCTCGCTGTAGCGGGCGACGGAGGTGACCAGCTGTGCATCGCTCACTTCGTCGATGGGCTGCATCCTCGACCTGTTCGGGCCCGCCCCCCTTGCTGGATGTCGCAGAGCTCGCCCATCCGGGCGTCGTCTGCTCTAGGGATAGTAGGCGCATCGCGCACGGTGAGCGACTCTTCCGGGTCGGCGGGCTCAGCGCCCTCGGCCGTCCCGGCGGCGTCGACCTTCGTCACCATCGGATCTCACGGCCACCGCATCAAGGCCTCGGTCGCACCACCGGCGACATCCCAGGGGTTGGACCAAGACGTTCCGGGTGACACGAAGCCCGACCGACAACGACATCCGCTCACACTCACCAGCCCTCGCAAGAACCATCGGCGCGTTCTCGCCCGCCCAGGGGGCGGTGGAGATGTCGTCCGAGACCTTCGTCTCTCTCGGCGCATGGGTGCGTTCGGCGCTGCCGGATACGTCATCGGGTGGCGAACGGGCTCGCGGTGGACAGATACTGGGACGAGAGGACAAGGGAGGACGGCATGGCGGTCCAGCTGAACCACACGATCATTGCGGCGAAGGACAAGGAGGCGTCAGCCGCCTTCTTGGCCGAGATCCTCGACCTGGGGCCGCCGACCGTGTTCGGACCGTTCCTATGCCTGGAGACCGCCAACGGGGTGAGCTTGGACTACGCCGATCATGCCGCTCCCATCGAGCCGGCTCATTACGCCTTCTTGGTCTCGGAAGAGGAGTTCGACGCCATCTTCGCCCGGGTGACCGAACGCGGGTTGACCTATTGGGCCGACCCGGCTCACACACGCGAGCACGTGATCAACGACCACGGGCGGGGCTTCTACTTCGAGGACCCGTCAGGTCACAACATGGAGGTCCTGACCCGGGCCTACGGCACCTGATCGCAACGGCCTCGGACGCCGGAAGCCTCTTGTACGAAGTCAGGTGATGACGGCAAGCAGCACGTCACGCGCCCGTTCGAGCTCCGGCCTCGACACGCGCTCGTGGGGATGATGCGCCAGCAACGGGTCGCCGGGCCCGAAGTTGGCCGCCGGCACGCCGTGCTCCCAGAACGAGGCCACGTCGGTCCACCCGACCTTCGCCTTGGGCGGGCGTCCGCTCTTGTCGACCAGGGTCTTGAGCAGCGCGTGCTCGAGGGACGGCGGGGCGCCATTTCCCGCGTCGAGGAGCTCCCAGGTGTCGCTCTTGTCCGCCTCGAGCGTCTTGTCGAGGAGGTCATGCAAGAAGGCCTCCGCTTCGGCTTCCCCGCGGTCGGGCGCGTAGCGGTGATTCAGCGTCACCTGCACCTCGTCGGGCACGACGTTGGGCGCCACTCCGCCGCCGACCGCTACCACCTGGAGCTGCTCGGCGTAGGAGCACCCGTCGAGCACCACCGCGCGTCCCTCCCAGTCCGTCACCCGCTGGAGCAGCGGGACCATTCGATGGATGGCGTTGCGGCCGGTGAAGGGCCGTGCCGTGTGGGCCCGCACGCCACGCAGGGTGATGCGCACCCGCATCGTGCCCTGGCAGCCCGCCTCGACCAGCCCGCTGGTCGGCTCTCCGAGCACCGCGGCGTCCCCCTCGAGCAATTCGGGCCGCGCCCTCCACAACTCGAGCAGGCCGCTCTGGTCGCGATCGATTTCCTCCCGGGCGTAGAAGCACCATGTCACGTCCACCGTCGGCTCGCTCACCGTCGTGGCCAGATCGAGCATGACGGCAAGCCCGCCCTTCATGTCCGACGCGCCCACCCCCCACACGGTGTCGCCCTCGACGATCGGCACGTCGTTGCCGTCCGGTGGCACCGTATCGAGGTGCCCGGCGAGCACCAGGCGCTGGTTCCGGCCCAGCGAGGTACGGGCCACGACGTTGTCGCCCACGCGCTCGACCGCCAGCCACGAACAGGCGCCCAACGCGTTGTGCACGAGATCGGCGATCGGCGCCTCGAGCCCGCTGACCGAGGGAAGGGCCATCAGGTTGGTGGTGACCGCCAACAGGTCGCCCATCGGTTCAGGTGCTGGCGCCGTGGTCCCGCAGGACCTGGGTCAACTGCGCCTTGTCGTGGCGCTCTCCCTCGCTCAGGCGCTTGATCACCAAGACGCACGGCACGAAGAACTCCCCGCCGGGATACTCCCGCCGCCGGCTGGCCCGGATGGCCACGCACCACGGCGGGACGACGCCGCGGGAGATCTCCTCGCCCGTTTCGGCGTCGATGACGGGTATCGACGGGTCGAGGAAGCTGCCCGCCCCCAGGACCGCCCCCTTGCCGACCCGTGCCCCACCGGTCACCATGCAGCGGCTGCCGACGAAAGCGTCGTCCTCCACCACGACGGGCACCGCATTGGGTGGTTCGAGCACACCCCCGATCCCCACACCCCCGGCAAGATGCACCCGCGCGCCGATCTGCGCGCAGGAGGCGACGGTCGCCCAGGTGTCGACCATGGAGCCGGCCCCCACCCAGGCGCCGATGTTGACGTAGGACGGCATCAGCACCACACCCCGCCCGAGAAAGGAGCCCCAGCGCGCCGAGGCCCCCGGCACGGCGCGCACCCCCGCCTCGGCAAATCCGTGCTTCAGGGGCAGCTTGTCGGTGTACTCGAACGGGCCGAACTCGGTCGTTTCCATCCCGCGCAGCGAGAACAGCAGGAGGATCGACTTCTTCAACCACTCGTGAACGACGACCTCGTCGCTGCCCGCGTCCACTTCCGCCACCCGGGCTCGGCCGGTGTCGAGAAGGTCGATCGCCTCCTCGACCAGCTCCGCCGCGTCGCTGTCGGCCGGCGAGAGCTCGCTCCGCCGCTCCCACAACTCCTCGATGCCGGCCTGGAGATCAGCCATGGTTCACCCTAGCGAGGCGTTCCCCCACCAACGCCAACCGGTCCATCGGCTGGACGACGGCGACACGCACGTGCGAACCGCCTTGCTCCCCGTAGAGATCGCCCGGGCTGACCAAAAGGCCGGCGTCGGTGGCCAGGGCTTCGGCCATCGCCCACGCGTCGGTCCAGCGGTCCTCGGGGACCGGGACCCAGAGGTAAAAGCCGCCCTCGGGAAGGTCGACCGGGCAGCCGTAGTCAGCGAGCACACCGGCCAGGTAGTTCAGGCGCTCGCGATAGCGCCCCCGCTGGAGCTCCACGTGCTCGTCGTCGGCCAGGGCGGCCACGGCCGCAGCCTGCGCCGGGCCCGGGACCATCAGGCCGGCGTGCTGGCGCACCGCGCGTAGAAACCCGACCAGTTCGACATCGCCGGCGAAGAACCCGACGCGGACACCGGCCAAGTTCGAGCGTTTCGACAGTGAGTGCACGGCCACGACTCCGTCCGGGCCGTGCTGGAGCACCGAGTGCGGCGGCTCGTCCCAGGTGAACTCGGCGTAGCACTCGTCGGAGAACACCGGCACGCCGTGCGCCCGCCCCCAGGCGACCTCTGCACCGAGGTCGCCCAGTCCACCGGTCGGGTTCGACGGCGAGTTGGACCACAGCACCAGGGCTCGACCCGCGTCGGTGGCGTCGATGGCGCCGAGGTCGAGGCCGCCGAGCCGGCCGGACGGGGGTGGGACGGCGACAGCACGGCAGCCAGCAAGTTCGGCGCCCATGGCGTAGGTGGGGTACGACACGGCGGGGTACAGCACGGTGTCCTTCAGCGGCTGGCGCAGTCGGAGGACGTGCGGCACCGAGGCGACCAGCTCCTTGGTCCCCACGCACGCGGCGACGGAGCTCACCAGGCCGGGCACGTCGCCCAGTCCAAAACGCCGGATCAGCCAAGCGGCCGCGGCCTCGCGCAGCGCCGGGCTGCCGGCCGAGGCGGGATAGCCGCGCTCGGTGCCCGACGACGCCAGCGCGTCCACGACGGCAGGCAAGGGCGGATCACAAGGCGTCCCGACGGAACAGTCGACCATGCCCCCGGGATGCGCTTCGGCCAGCTTGGCCAGACCTCCCAGCCGGTCGTAGGGATACGGAGGCAGGCGAAAGCTCACGGTGCCGTCACGAAATCGGCGAATCGGGCCCGGCCGACCTCGTCCAGGACGACGTGCAGCGTGGCCGAGTCGTCGCTGTCGGTCTGGTTCAGGACCTCGCCCTCACGGTGGAGAGCCGCCAACACGTCGCCGCGTGACCAGGGCACGACGAGCTGCACCACCCGGTCCGAGCCGCGCAGCCGGTCGCCGAGGACGTCCAAGAAGTCGTCCACCCCCTCGCCGGTGCGGGCCGAGATGAGCGCCGAACCCTCGGTGGCATGGGCGAGCGCCTTGGCGGACTCGGGCGCACTATCCGCCTTGTTCACGACAACCAACTCGGGGACGTCCGCCGCCCCGATCTCGTTGAGCACCTCGCGCACCGCCGCCATCTGGGCCACGGCGTTCGCCGCCGTGCCGTCGACCACCTGGACGATCAGATCGGCCAGCCGCACCGAGTCGAGGGTGGAACGGAAGGCCTCGACGAGCTCGTGTGGAAGCTTCCGCACGAAACCGACGGTGTCGGTCACCAGCACCGTCTCACCGCCGGGCAGGGACAGCTGGCGGGTGCGCGGGTCGAGGGTGACAAAGAGACGGTTCTCCGCCGGGACCCCGGCGTCGGTCAGGCGGTTGAGGAGGGTCGACTTGCCGGCATTGGTGTAGCCGACCAATGCCAGCTCGCGGTGACGGCCGCGGGCGCGGCTGCGGCGCTGCAGCGACCGCGTGCGCTCGACGTCGCGCAGCTCGGCCTCCAATTTGTGCATGCGCCGGACCAGACGGCGACGATCCACCTCGAGCTGCGTCTCGCCGGGGCCGCGGGTCCCGATGCCACCGGCTTGCTGGCTGAGGGACGAACCCTTGCCCCGCAGGCGGGGCAACCGGTAGCGCAAGAGCGCCAGCTCCACCTGGGCCTTGCCCTCGGGGCTGCGGGCATTCTGGGCGAAGATGTCGAGGATCACTGCCGTCCGGTCGATCGCCGTGCGGCCGAACAGCTTTTCCAGGTTGCGGTGTTGAGCCGGGGTCAGCTCGTCGTCGAAGACCACTGTGTCGGCGTCGAGGCTGCGGCTGAGTTCGGCGATTTCCTCCGCCTTGCCCCGTCCGACGAAGGTGGCCGGATCGGGGGCGTCACGCCGCTGCACGACCCGGCCCACGACGTCGGCGCCGGCGCTGTCCACCAGCTGCGCCAGCTCGTCGAGGTTCTCCTCGACCGTCTCGTTGGTCAGCCCGGGGAAGACGACCCCGACGAGGATGATCCGCTCCCGGAACGAGCGCTCGATGAGCGTCCCGGGTAGGTCTGTGTATCTGTTCATACTGTCCGACGAGGCCGATAATTCACGAGACCCACAAGGTTATTGGACCTGGTCCCCTGGTCGGGCACTTGTTTGGGAAAGGATCGAGTTTGCCGGAGCGTGGAAACCTAGCGTTTCGGTGCATGAAAGCAGAAAAAACGGGCGCTCACCTCTAGGACAGTCTGAGGTTGCCCCGATCAGGCTCCATCTGGAGGGACCTGAACCTTTCCCAAGAGCGGTCCACTCAGTCCCATCACACTTTCAGAACAATGAGGCGCGAATCTAAAGACGAACGCTCATAGCCGTGATCAGGAGGCAACGGATGCATCACCAGGTGGGAGGCACCAAAAGATGGAGCATTTTGATGGGGGCGACGCTCGTGATTTCGACCGCTCTGACCTTGGTGTTTGCTTCCCCGGGGGACGCCGATGTCGGACACGCCACTACGGGACTCACCGCTACCCAGAAAGCATGCCTCAGTTCCAAGGGCGTCACCCTGCCCATCACCGCGCCGGAGAAGTCGACCGCATTGGCCGCCGCGCAAGCGTGTGGCATCACGGTCGGACACGCCACTACGGGACTCACCGCTACCCAGAAAGCATGCCTCAGTTCCAAGGGCGTCACCCTGCCCATCACCGCGCCGGAGAAGTCGACCGCATTGGCCGCCGCGCAAGCGTGTGGCATCACGGTCGGACACGCCACTACGGGACTCACCGCTACCCAGAAAGCATGCCTCAGTTCCAAGGGCGTCACCCTGCCCATCACCGCGCCGGAGAAGTCGACCGCATTGGCCGCCGCGCAAGCGTGTGGCATCACGGTCGGACACGCCACTACGGGACTCACCGCTACCCAGAAAGCATGCCTCAGTTCCAAGGGCGTCACCCTGCCCATCACCGCGCCGGAGAAGTCGACCGCATTGGCCGCCGCGCAAGCGTGTGGCATCACGGTCGGACACGCCACTACGGGACTCACCGCTACCCAGAAAGCATGCCTCAGTTCCAAGGGCGTCACCCTGCCCATCACCGCGTCGGAGAAGTCGACCGCATTGGCCGCCGCGCAAGCGTGTGGCATCACGGTCGGTAGCCACGTCAAATAAGAAGGCACCGAACACCCGAACACCCGAACACCCGACCACCCGGAGATTTGAGCCCCTGGAGTTAGATACCTCGAAGTCTCAACTCCTTGTTTGCCGACCTTCCGCCCTGGGAAACTTGGCTTGGAGCCGCGGACATTGAGCCGTCCTCCCGGCTCCACTCCAACAAATAGCGGCCCCGGCCCCGGTTCCAACTAAGCCGGGACCGCTACGCGACGGGGCTGCCGGGCGGGGCTTCACGGCGCGCCTATCTCAGTGTGAATGTCCCGAACTTGAATGGTGCCGGAGCCAACTCGACGAACGCGCCATCGGTACCGTTTGCCCACCCAAAAAGGGCCAGGTTCTTGCCCAAGGCACCAATGACGGTGGTTCTCCTCACGGTGGTGACCGAACCGAACCCAGTCAGTATTCCCTGGGTGTAGGTACCGAATCCCTTGGCGTTCACGCAGAACAGGCCGGTAAAGGTCCCTCGCGTAAGCGGCGCTCAGGACGTGCGGGTGTAGTGCCGCTGAACACGCGGCAACTTCAACGGCACCGACGGTGCAATTACCCGACACTTGCGACTCCCCGCTGGTCCACACGCGGGCAGACCTGAACTCCGTTCAAGGCAGCACGGTGCTCAAGACAGCATTCCCCGATGGATGTCGACGTCGGCAACCTTGCGCACCGGACCGGCCAGGTGGGTGGTCGCCTCCTCGTCCGTCCCGAGCGTGACCTCGAGGATCCCTCCGGGGTTGCGCACCCGAACGCTCGCGCCGTCGCTGACCGCACCCCAGCTGCGCGCCGCCGCGGCAGCGGCCACGCTGCCGGTGCCGCAGGCAAGCGTCTCGCCCGCCCCACGCTCCCAGACCCGCAGGTCGAGGAGCTCGCCGTCAATGTCGTGCGTCGCAGTGATCCACTCCACGTTGACGCCGCCGGCAAAGGCGGCCTGGAGCTTGGGCCCGAGCTCCGCGACGTCGACGCTCGCGGTGTCCGGTCCGAGCAGCACCAGATGTGGGTTGCCAACGTCGACCGTCCTGACCCGACGGTCCTCGAACTCCTGGGGTTGGTCAGGCCCGAGCCGAGCGGGACCCATGTCGACCCGCGCCCTCGCCCAGCCCGCGGACTCCCCCGGCGTGTACTCGACGGTCCGGTGGCCGCCGGCCGTCGCCACGGTGAAGCTCGGCGGGGAGACGAGCCCCGCGTCCACGGCGGCCTGCGCCAGGCAGCGGATGCCGTTCCCGCTCATCTCGGCCTCCCCCCCGTCGGCGTTGTACAGCTGCATGGAGAGGTCGCAGCCCGCACGGCCGGGCCCTACCCTGATGATCCCGTCGGCGCCGATACCTCGGCGCCGGTCGGCGAGCAGTCGCACCTGGGCCATGGAGAACCTGATGCCGTCGTCGGGATCGAGCACGACAAGGAAGTCGTTGCCTGCGCCCTCGTGCTTGGTGGCCTGCACCACACCATTCTCGCAGGTGGCGTCGTTCAGCCGTGCACGGCGAGTGCCTGCTCGAGGAGCTCCCGGGCCTCGGCCGCGCTGGCCGCCCAGGTGGTGCGCGGGTCCCGGCGGAACCACGAAGCCTGGCGACGGGCAAACTGGCGAGTGCGTCGCAGGGCCTCCGCCACGCACGCCTCGAGCGGGACGCCGCCCTCCAGATGGGTCAGGATCTCGCGGTACCCGAGCGCCTGGCGCGCCGTGCGCGACATCCCCCCCGGCCGGGACGCCAGGGTCCGCACCTCCTCCACGAGTCCGGCCGCGAGCATGGCCGCGAGACGCGCCTCGATGCGCCGGTCGACCTCCTCGGGTGGCAGGGCGATCCCGACCTGGGGCACGCCCGTGGGTGGATAGGCCTCGAGCCCGGGGCCGAAGTCGGAGAAGGGCCGGCCGGCGCCGATGGTGACCTCGAGGGCGCGGACGACCCGTCGGCGGTTCGTCGGCTCCATGCGGGTAGCCCCAACCGGGTCGAGCTCGACGAGCCGGGCGTGCAGGTCGGGCGATTGGGCGCGGCCCTCGTCCAACTCGGCCTCCAACGCGGCGACCACGTCGGGGTAGCGGCCCGGGATCTTGAGATCGTCGACGACGGCGCGCAGGTACAGTCCCGTGCCCCCGACGAGCAGGGCATGATGCCCGCGCCGCGCGACACCCACCAAAGCCTCGCGGGCCTCCCGTTGGAACTGCGTCACCGTGAAGTCCTCGCCGGGATCGATCAGGTCGACCAGGTGGTGCGGCACGGCGGCGCGGGCCTCCGGTCCCGGTTTTGAGGTGCCGATGTCCATCCCCCGATAGACGCACATGGAGTCGACCGAAACGATTTCGCAGTCGCCCCGGAGCCGGGCCAGATCGAGCGCCGCCTCCGACTTGCCCGAGGCGGTGGCGCCGACGAGGGCGACTGCGCTCAAGCGCCCGCCACGGGCAAGCGCGTGCGGTGCCGGGGCGGTGCCGTCACCTCGGCGAGCACGCCACGGAGATGGTGCGGATGGCCGGTGGTCACTCTCACCCGGCCCAACGAGCCCGCTGCCGGCGCTCCGGCCGGGCCGGCCGCTGGAAAGTGGACCAGCTTGCCCTGGCGGGTACGACCGCTCAACATCGACTCGTCACGCCGGCTGACGCCCTCGACGAGGACTTCCTCGGTGCGACCGACGCGGGCTCGGTGACGGGCGAGCGCCGACCGGTCGATGACGGTCTTGAGCCGGTCGAAGCGTTCGGCAACCACGTCGGCGGGGATGAACTCCGACTCCATGGCAGCAGCCCGCGTCCCGGCCCGCGGCGAGAAGATGAAGGTGAACGCGGAGTCGTACCCGGCCTCGGCGCAGACAGCGAGCGTGTCCTCGAAGTCCGCCTCGGTCTCCCCGGGGAACCCGACGATGACGTCGGTCGTCACGGCCAGGTCGTCGACTGCGGCGCGGGCCGCGGCGAGTCGCTCGAGGTAGCGCTCGGCGGTGTAGCCACGCCGCATGGCGCGTAGCACCTGGTCGCTCCCCGACTGCAGCGGAAGGTGGAGCTGCTCGCAGACCGCCGGTGTCTGCGCCATGGCCTCGATCGTCTCGGGCCGCAGGTCCTTGGGATGCGGGCTGGTGAAGCGGACACGCCCGATGCCCTCCACGCCGCCGACCGCGCCGAGCAGGCGCGCAAACAGCGGCCGCCGCTTGGTGATGTCACGGCCGTAGGAATTCACGTTCTGGCCCAACAGCGTCACCTCGGTGACGCCACGGCGGGCGAGCAGTTCGACCTCCGCGACGATGTCCTCGAGGGGCCGGCTGACTTCGGGTCCGCGCACCGAGGGCACGATGCAAAAGGCGCAGGAGTTGTCACATCCCGTCTGGATGGTGACCCACGCGGCATAGGGCAGCTCTCGCGCGGCGCCGGAACCCAGCAACGGGTCCGTCGCCGCCTCGTGGACCGGCATGTCGAGGATCTCCATGAGGGGACCCTCGGCTCGGGCTCGGCGCAGCAACCCGGGTGCGCTCGCCAGGTTGTGCGTGCCGAAGACGACGTCGACCCACCCCACCTTTTCCTGGATGCGCTCCCTGTCCTTTTGGGCCAGGCATCCGCCGACGGCGATCTGCAGACCCGGCTTGGCGTCGACCAGCTCCTTGAGGCGACCGAGCGTGCCGTAGAGCCTCTGGTCGGCGTTCTCCCTGATGCAGCACGTGTTGAGCACCACCACGTCGGCCTCCTCCATGGCGGCGGCCGGCGTCAGCCCCTCGGCCACCAGCAATCCGGCGAGCCGTTCGGAGTCGTGCTCGTTCATTTGGCACCCGAAGGTCCGAATGAAGTAGCTGCGGGGCACCCGGCTGAGTCTAGGGAACGCCGACGCCTAGATTTTCGACCGTGAACCTCGTGGGCGCACAGATCTGGCGACGGGCGCGCTGGCCGCTGGTGGTGGTGCCGCTGACATTGGTGCTGGCCGGGTGCGGCTCCGGCTCGGGCGGGTCTGGGAGCTCAGCCGGCTCCCAACGGTCGCCGGACGCCCGGCTCAAGGTTGCCGGTGCCAGCGTGCTCGCCCAGATGGCCGCGTACCAAGTGGCCGCACAGCGGTGTGCGTCCCAGCCCAACGCAGTCGTGTGCCTCGAGGCCGCGGACCGCATGCTCGGTGGCCAGATACACAGCTACGCCAACGTGCTCGCCGTCGGCCACGGGTTCACGACGGCGCCAGCCGACCTGGCCAACGCCCGCAACCAGGCCCAGACGCTGGCCAACAGCCTGGAGATCCTCGGCGACGCGCAGCCGACGCAGGCCAACTACAACCAGGTGCTCAACACGTTCAACGTCAGCGCGGCGATCAGCCGGCTGGAGCGCGCCGTGCGCACCGCGAACACCTCGACCGACGGCTGATCGCCCCCGCTGCTACAGCAGGACCTCGGCCTCGTCCCCGTAGACGATGCCCCGCCGGTCCGCCCGCAGTGTCAGGACACGCCCCGGCACGCCGGACGAGGCGAGCGTCGCCTCTGCCCCGGACCGCACCGCCTCCATTGAGCCGACATCCACCACGCCGATCAGCGTCGGCCCGGCGCCCGACCAGCTGGCGGCGAGCGCGCCGGCGTCGACCAGGCCGCGCAGCAATGCGGGCGCCTCCGGGAACAGCGCAGTGCGGGCTGGCTGGTGGATACGGTCGTCCGTCGCGTCAGCGACCAGATACGCCGGATCCGCCAAACCTGCCAGCAACAGCCCCATGCGTCCCAAATTGAACACCGCGTCGGCTCGCGAGACCATCTCGGGCAGTGCCCGACGCGCCTCGGGTGTGGCGAGGTTGCGCTCAGGGACGATGGCGACGAAGGCGAGCCCGTCGGCGAGGAGCAGCGGCGCGTGCACGGGCGTGCCCTCCACTGTTGTCGCCGCGACGAGCCCTCCGAACGCGCTGGCCGCCGCGTTCTCTGGATGGCCGTCGTGAGCGGCCGCCACGACAAAAGGATCCTCGGCCCCCGCGGCCGCTGCCGCGGCGGCGGCGAGGGCGGCGGAGGAGCCCAGTCCCCGGGCCACGGGGATCTGCGAGCGCACCGTGACCGTGAAGCGGTCGTGGCCCAGCACCTCGACCGCCACCCGTGCGGCCAGGTGCGACGCGTCGTCGAACAGCCTGGACCCCTCGCCCTCGCTGTGCACGCGCAGCGAGGGTGCGGGCTCGATCTCGACGCTCACATAGCAGTCGAGCGCGACGGCCAGCGTGTCGAACCCGGGTCCGAGATTGGCGGATGACGCCGGGGCACGGGCACGCATGCGGTCAGGCTACTGCGCTCAAAAAATGCGCTGGAGCAGCGACTCTTGGGGCGCGTCACGCTGGAGCCGGACCGGCACCGTCACCCGCTGGCTGCCGAGCGTGACCACGATCGTCCCGACGCGGCCGCCCCGACGCGCCTGGTCGGTGAGGTCGTACTGGCGCTCGAAGGCACGGGTCGCGCTGACTCCGGGCCAGGTCAACAAGGACGCGGACGCCGCCGCCTGTGCGTCGACTGTCCGTCCGCCCTCGCTCAGGTGCGCCACGACCTCGCCGCCTTGGAGCAACGCGGTCGTCCCGATCAACGGGCCGACCGCGTTGACCAGGGCCAACCCGTGCAGACCGGCCTGCGCCAGCACCGCGGGCCCGGTCTGCCCGGTCACGGCGGCAAGGAGCAGCACGGGCCGGCCGTGCACCGTCCGCAGCGCCGCGAGCACGTCGCACCCGCCGGCAGCGGAGGTGTAGCCGGACTTGACACCGATCACCCCCTCCAGACCGAGTAGTGGCGTGTAGGTGGAGATCGTCCCCGCCACGGGGAGGGTGACGGAGCCCAACTTGACGATCGAGGCGATCTCGGCATTGGCCATGTCCGGCGCCGCCACCTTGAGGATGTCCGCGGCAGTCGACACCGACGACGGGCTGACCCCGCTCGGGTCGGCCCAGTGGGACTGGCGCATGCCGAGATGCGCGGCGACGGCGTTCATCTTTGCGACGAAGGCTGGGATGCTGCCGGCGTCCCAGCGGGCGAGCAGGTCGGCGTAGTTGTCCGCCGAGTGCACGAGCAGGCCGCTCATCACCTGCTGCTCCGTCAACTGCTCGCCGAGCGTCACCTGGGCGTTGGCGTCGTCGTTGACGGTGTCGTTGTTGTAGTCGTCCACATCGGCCTGGGTCACGGTGATCGTCGGGCCCGGATCGTTCGCAGCGAGCGGGTGGTCGTGCAGCACCACGTAGGCGGTCATCAGCTTGGTCAGGCTCGCCACCGGCGCCGGCTGCTCTGGCCCCGACGCCATGTTGACGCCAATCGCCGGGATGGCGATAGCTCCCTCACCCGTGGCCGGCCACGGCAGCGTGACCGCCCGCTCGGGGACGCCGACCGTCCGGGCCACCACGGGGGTCACCACCGGCGGCGGGTCGGGCGTGCTCGCCCGCGCACCCACGAACACGGCACCCGCGGCCACCAGCACCAGCAACACGGCGAGCAGCACGAGGCGGCGGCGCGGACGTCGACGCCGGTGCGAGTGCACGGCATGGCGCCCTCGCTCTGGTCGCGGCGGCGGCAGGGGCGGCGACTCACGCAGGGAGTCGAGCCGGATCGGCGCCACCATGAGCGGCGCCGGACCGTCCGCGCTCACCTCCGGCTCAGGACGTCGAGCTCTTCGGGTGTCATGAGGACGGCCCGCGCCTTGGAGCCCTCGCTCGGCCCCACGATGCCCGCCTGTTCCAACAGGTCCATCAAACGGCCGGCCCGGGCGAAGCCGACGCGCAGCTTCCGCTGGAGCATGGAAGTGGAGCCCAGCTGTGAGCGCACCACGAGATCCCGGGCTTGCACCAGCAGCTCGTCGTCGTCGTCGTCGACACCGGCACCACCCACGGGACCGTCCTCGATGCCGTCGAGGGCGACGATGGCCTCGACTTGGCCGCCTTGGGCCCGCCAGTGGTGGACGACCTCCCGCACCTCTTCTTCCGAGACCCAGGGGGCCTGGAGACGGCGGGGGATGTTGGACGAGGCGGTGAGCAGCAGCATGTCACCCTTGCCTATCAGTCGCTCGGCGCCCGGTTGGTCCAGGATCACCCGGCTGTCGGCCAGGGAGGAGACCGAGAAGGCCATCCGGCTCGGGATGTTGGCCTTGATGACCCCGGTGATGACGTCGACCGAGGGTCGCTGGGTCGCGATCACGAGGTGGATGCCGACCGCCCGGGCCATCTGGGCAATGCGCACGATGGAGTCCTCGACGTCGCGCGCGGCCACCATCATGAGGTCGTTGAGCTCGTCGACGATGACGAGGATGAAGGGCAGCGTCTGGGGAAGTTCTGGCTGGTCCTCGACGTCGGCCTCGTCGAGCGCCGGATGGTCCTCGCCGAGGGCCCGGGCGGCCACGTCACGCACCCGGCGCTTGTCCGACGGACCCGCGGGCGCGAGGAGGCCCTCCGCCACCAGCTGGTTGTAGCCGGTGATGTCGCGCACGCCGTTCTCGGCCAGGAGGTCATAGCGGCGCTCCATCTCCTTCACCGCCCAGGCCAGGGCGTTGGCGGCCTTCTTGGGGTCGACGACCACCGGGTTGAGCAGATGGGGCAGCCCGTCGTACTGGCCCAGCTCGACCCGCTTGGGGTCGACGAGGATCATCTTGACCTTGTCCGGCGTGTCGCGCATCAGGACGGACGTGATGATGGAGTTCATGCACGACGACTTGCCCGAGCCGGTCGCACCGGAGATGAGGATGTGCGGCATCTCGGCCAGGTTCGCCATGACGGCACGCCCGGCGATGTCGCGTCCCATCGCCACCTCGAGCGGGTGGGTCCCGGCCGAGGGCCGTGCCTCCTTCGACTCGAGGATGTCGCGCAGGGAGACAAGTTGGCGGGTCGGGTTGGGCACCTCGACGCCGATGGCCGACTTGCCGGGGATCGGCGCCAGGATGCGCACGTCCGGCGAGGCCATCGCGTAGGCGATGTCCTTGGAGAGGCTGGTGACCCGGGCCACCTTGACCCCCGGACCGAGCTCGAGCTCGAAGCGGGTGACCGTGGGCCCCACCCGGCTGCCGACCAACCGGGTCTGCACCCCGTGCGCAGCGAGCGCCCGCACCAGGTCCTCGCCGGCGGCGTCGACCTGGCGCTGGTCCTGGCGCAACTTCTTGGAGGCGCGCAGGAGGGACAAGCTCGGCAGCACCCATGCGCCCGGCCGGCGCGCGGCGGCGACCACCGGCGGCGGCGCGGGCCCGACCGCGTCGGGCTCCGGATCGAGCGGGATGTCGATGTCCACGTCGCCGTCGTCGAGGAGGGCCTCGTCGGGGGAGATGATGTCCTCGGGGACGATCGGGGTGGGGGCCGACGAGGTGGACGGTGCCGCTTCGTCGGCGATGCCGTCAGAGGCGATGACGAAGGGCTTGCCCCGCCACAGCGAGGCCGCGCTGCGCCCGAAGGCCGCTCCGGCCGCGGCGAGAGCCCGAACGGCCGACGCTAGGGGGACACCGGTGGCGATGAGGATCGCCACGAGCACGACCGCCACGAGCAGGACGGCGGCACCGGCCGTCCCCAGGCCGGCATGGAGCGGACGGCCGACGACCACGCCGACGAACCCGCCGGCGTCGCGCAACGAGTGCGAGGCCGACAGTCGTGGTGTGCCCTTGGCCAACTCCGCCAGGCCGCACACGCCGAGCAGGCCGAGAACCGTCCCCACGGCCAGGCGCCACGGATCGCCGGTTTCGACCCCATCGTGCTGCTTGTCGCGGTCGCGGCCGGCCCGGCCGCCGCGGTCGAGGAGCAGCGCGACGCCGGCGCCGGCAGCGACCAGCGGCAGCATGACGCGGGCCCACCCGGCGAGCAGCGCCAACCCGGTGTCGGTGCCGTGGCCGACGGGGCCGAGTTGCTGCCCCCAGAGCGCCAACGCCAGCAGGACGCCAAGGGTGATCAGTCCGACGGCCCACAGATCCCGCGCCTGGACCCGCCAAAACGGTGGCCGCGAGGGCGCGGCCCGCTTGGGACGGGAGGCAGGCTTCTTGGGGGCGGCGCGCGCTGGCAGCGCGCGAGGAGGTGCCGCCACGGGTCTTGGTCACCACAGTGGTGCCGAGATTACTGCCTGACCTGGTCGTTTTTGCGGACACCCGACCCGTTGATTTACGAACATATGTTCGCTATCCTCGTCCGAATGGCATTGCGGTGGGCATTGACGGAGATCGAGGAGGGCGGCACTTTGTTCCCCGACGAGCGCTGGGCCGAGCGCCACCGCGGGACGGGCGCTTATGCCGGGATGGAGTTCCTCCAGGTGAACGCCCGCACCATCATCAACACGGTGCCGCCGGAGACCGTCGTGCCCTTCCGGTACACGATCAACCCGTATCGAGGCTGCAGCCACGCCTGCGTGTACTGCTTCGCCCGGCCGACGCACGACTACCTCGGGCTCGGGATCGGCACCGACTTCGAGCGCAAGATCGTGGTCAAGGTGAACGCGGTCGAACGGCTGCGCGCCGAGCTGCGGTCGCCCAAGTGGGGCGGTGACACCATCGCCATGGGCACGAACACCGACCCGTACCAGCACGCCGAAGGCAAGTACCACCTGACCCGGGGCATCGTCGAGACGCTCTCGGGGGCGCGCAACCCGTTCAGTATCTTGACCAAGTCGACGCTGATCCTACGCGACGCCGCGCTCCTCGCCTCGGCCTCGGACCGCACCGAGGTGGCGGTCAGTTTCTCCATCGGGACGCTCGACCGCTCCGTGTGGTCGCTGACCGAGCCCGGCACTCCCCCGCCGGACCGTCGGGTCGAGGCGGTGCGGCGGCTCACCGACATGGGTATCTCGTGCGGGGTGTTGGTGGCGCCCGTGCTGCCGGGGCTCTCCGACGCCGAAGCGCAGCTGCGCGAGGTGGTCGAGGCGTGCGCGGCGGCGGGTGCCGTGTCCATCCACGGAGTGGCGCTGCACCTGCGCGGCCCGCTTCGCACCCACTACTTCGAGTGGCTGAAGGGCGCTCGGCCGGACCTGGTCCAGCTGCACCGCGGCCGCTTCCGACGCGGCGCGTACCAGGAGGAGGCGGAGCGCACGCGCGTGGAGCGCCTGGTCGAAGAAGCGGCGGCGCGGTGCGGCGTGACGGGGCGGGACCGCTACCGCGCCACACCCCAGGGGACCGCTCCGCTGGCGGAACCCGCCGCCGGGAGCAGCCAGCAACTGCGGCTTCTCTGAAACGGGGCGCGCCGTCGCGGCGTTCCTAACTCCCTATGATCATGCCCTCATGGCGAGCCCGGGATCGCGGACGAGGCGGGCGCCCCGACGTGCCGTCCTGGGCATGGCGGCGCTGCTCGCGGCCTGTGTGCTGGTCGCCGCGCCCCCTCCGACGGGCCCGGGGGCCGGGGGCAAGGCGGCGGCGGCGTCGCCCAGGGCGACCGACAGTTCCTATGCCATCGTCGACGCCGCCGGCGGGGTGATGACCTTCGGGGGGGCGGGCTACTACGGCGACACGCTCGAGGAACCGCTGCAGAAGCCGATCGTCGGTGGCGCGGCCGACCCCAAGGGCGGCTACTGGCTCGTGGCGTCGGACGGCGGGGTGTTCACCTTCGGCAATGCGCCCTTTTGGGGCTCCACGGGCGGCATGACGCTCAACCAGCCCGTCGTCGGGATGGCCCCGACCCCCGACGGCGGCGGGTACTGGCTCGTGGCCGCCGACGGCGGCATCTTCACCTTCGGCGACGCGCAGTTCTGGGGATCGACCGGGAGCATTCGCCTCAACAAACCCATCGTCGGCATGGCCGCCACCCAGGACGGCAGGGGCTACTGGCTCGTCGCCTCCGACGGCGGCATCTTCACCTTCGGCGACGCGCAGTTCTGGGGCTCGACCGGGAGCATCGTGCTGAACAAGCCGGTGGTCGGCATGGCGGCCACGCCGGACGGGGGCGGGTACTGGCTCGTGGCCGCCGACGGCGGCATCTTCACCTACGGCGACGCGCCGTTCTGGGGGTCGACGGGCGGCATCGCCTTGAACGAGCCGATCGTGGCCATCGCCGCCACACCGGACGGGGGTGGCTACTGGCTGGTGGGTCAGGACGCCGGTGTCTTCGACTTCGGCGACGCGGGCTTCTCGGGCAGCGCGCAGTCACCCCTGCACCCGCCGCTCTTTCCCAAACCGTTTTCGTCCCCCATCCCGGCGGTGGTGACCATCCTGAACGACGCGCCGGGCCCGCAGGCCACCCACCAGGGTCCACTGCGGGTCGCCTTCTCCGGGGACTCGCTCTCTCTCTACGAGGGCGAGTACATCGAAGAGACGAACCCGCCCTACGCCGTCGACAACGGCGCCGCGGCGGGTTGCGGCTACACCAACGGCGCGCCCACGCTGCCCTGGAGCGACCCGGGCTCGCTCTATCTGAGCCCGGCCGCCTGCGCGCTCTGGGCGTCACAGCTGCAGTGGGTGGTCTCGCGTTTCCACCCCGACGTGACGGTCATTCAAAGCGGGTATTGGGAGACCCAGAACCGGCAGTTCGACGGTGGCTACGCCACGCTGGCCGACGCGGCCTACTCCGACTACATCGCGTCCAACCTCGCCGAGGCGGTGCAGATCGCGCACTCCGACGGCGGGGCAGTGATCCTCTCGACCTCGCCCTACTTCGCCGACGGGACGCCGTCCAACCTGGTCGACGCCTACAACCAGATCGTGGAGTCGGTGGCCGCCGAATACCCCTACGTGTCGATCGACGACCTCTATGCGGTCCTCGACCCGGGCGGGGCGTATGCCACGACCGTGAACGGCATCGTTTCCCGGGCACCGGACGGGGTCCACATCACGGAGGCGGCGGTGGACAACTTGATAGAGCCGGCGCTCAACCAGATCATCGCCAACGTGGCAGGGGCTGTCTACGCAGGCAGCTCCTAGGGTCACCGCCATCGCTCATCGGGGCGACCCGGTGGGCGAGCGCGAGAACACCCTCCCGGCGTTCGCGGCGGCGGTGGCCCTGGGCGCGGACATGGTCGAGCTCGACCTGCGGCGCACACGGGACGGAGAGATCGTGGTCCTGCACGACCAGCTGCTCCATCTGTGGGGCGTGCAGGCCTCGGTGGGCGACCTCGACTGGCGCGAGGTGGCGGCCCTCGGCGAGGGCGACCGGCGGATCCCGACACTCCGCGAGGTGCTCGAGCGCGTCCCGGTGCCGTTGATGGTCGACTTCGCCCGGCGCGAGGTGGTGCCGGGCGCGCTGGAGGCGGTGCGGGCGGCGCAGGCATTCGAGCGCTCGCTCTTCGTGACGGGCAACGTCGAGGCGCTGCGCCTTTTGCGGGGCGCATCGGCGGAGGCACGGATCGGCCTCACCTGGGTGGAAGGCACGGAGCCGCCCTTCGGCTTGTTGGCGGAGCTGAGGGCCGAGTGCTGGAACCCGATGTTCGCCCTCGTGACACCGGCGGGGGTGGCTGCGGTGCACGACGCGGGGCTGTCTGTGTCCACCTGGACGGTCGACGCCCGCGGGGACATGGCCCGTGTCGTTTCCGCCGGCGTCGACGCGGTCGTGAGCAACCGCGTGGCGGAGCTGGTGGCGTTCCTGCGGGCGTGACGGCGATGGTCGCCCCAGGGGCGGTCCGGGCCGCCTTTCCTCGTCGAGGCGCTCGGCCGCCCTGGCCGGCCGGCCCTCAGCCGGAGGGTTGGGCCACGAGAGCGACGTTCCGCCCGACGGTCTGGCGGTCCGCCATGGACTGGAGCGCGCCCCGCAGCTCGTCGAAGGCAAACGCGCGGCCGACGACGGGTCGGAGGTCGCCATCTCGGAGAAGATCGAGAATGCGGGCATGAACCCGCTCTCCCTCGGCGTGCGACGGGAAGTTGTACCCGCTGGATCGCTTGAGGGCGGCGGGATCGTCGACGTACGCGAGGCACACACCAGACAGGGAGAAGTTCCCGAACAGCACCGGCCGCGGCACGATCCCCTCGTCCTCGGCCTCGATGCCCGACGCGAACCCGACCAACAGGTGACGGCCATTGAACGCCATGCACCGGAAAGTCCTCGTCGTCACCTCTCCCCCAACGCTGTCGAACGCGACGTCGACCCCGCGACCGTGGGTCGCGTCAAGTACGGCGTCGACGAACTCGCCGTCCCGGTAGTCGATCGCGACGTCGGCGCCGAGGGACCGGGCGAACTCGGCCTTCTCGGCCGATCCCGCGGTCGCGATCACCCGGGCACCAGCCAGCGCGGCCAACTGGACCGCCGCCGAACCCACCCCGCCCGCACCGGCGTGAATCAACACAGTCTCGCCCGCACGGATGTCCGCCCGCTCGTGCAGAGCGAGCCACGAGAGGTGGAAGGGGAGGTAAATCGCCGCCGCCTCGGCGTCGGCCAGCACTGACTCGGGCGGCATCTCGAAGGCCATGGCGACGGGACCGACGGCCAGCTCCGCGTACCCACCGAACGCACCACTCGGAACGACGACCACCCGCCTGCCGCGCCATTCCTCCGCGCCGGTCCCGGCTTCCTCGACGTCGCCCAGCACCTCCATGCCGGGGGTGTAGGGCAATGGCGGGGAGACGGTCCGGTAGCGGCCCCGCACGCCGTCGACGTCGTTGAAGTTCAGGGTCGTCGCGGCGACCCGCACCAACAGCTCTCCCGGGCCGACCGCGGGCGGGTCGACCTCCTCAAGTCGCAGGACCTCCTCGGGCTCGCCGAACTCGTGGACGCGCCAGGCCTTCATGTGGCAAGACTGTGACACAAGCCGAGCAGCTCGGCACTGACGGACGTCCCGGGAGCAGTGCCGATTTGCTCCTTGACGGGTACCCGCCAACGTTCCAAGCTGGCACCGTGCCATTCCGCTAGGCGTGAACTCGTCGTTGTGCCCGCGGGCCTCCACCGCGGCTCGGTCCTTGTCCGGTCCGAGCCCAGGAGGCCCCTTCGTGGCGAAACCCCACCGGGCGCGCTTTGTCGCGCTCACCATTCTGCTCGCGCCCCGCCGACTCGACGCTGACGCAGGTGTCATCGCGAGCGGCCGCGTCCTCGTCGACGGACGAGTTGCCGCCAACCCGGCCGCCCTGGTGCGGTCCGACGCCGCGCTCAAGATTCTCCCGCCGGCTCGGCTTCGAGGTGACCTCAAGCGCTCCGATGCACTCGATCGGCTCGCGGTCCCCGTGGCGGGTCGTGTCGCGTTGGATCTAGGGACGAACGCCGGAGGCTTCACGACGGCCCTCCTGGGGCGGGGCGTCCGCCGGGTCTACGCCGTGGACGCGGGAATCGGCCAACTCGTCGGGCGGCTACGCACCGATCCGAGGGTCGTGAACCTCGAAGGACACAACCTCGGGGTTCTCGACACCACGATTGTGCCCGAGTTCATCGACCTTGTCACCGTCGACCTGAGCTATCTCGCTTTGGCCCAGGCGATCCCCCAGCTCGAGCGTGTGCGGCTCCGCCCCACCACGCATCTCGTCGCTCTGGTGAAGCCCACGTTCGAGCTGCACCGAGCAAAGCTGGCCTCGTCCGATGAGGATGTCTCCGACGCAGTGGGTCTTGTCGAAGACGCCCTGCACAGCGCCCGTTGGACGATCGTCGGATGCAGTCGGGCTCCGTCAACCGGTCGGCGCGGTGCGCGTGAGATGTTCGTCCATGCTCGCCGCGCACGGGGCTGACCCTGACGACACGACACGGCGCCAGTTGGGCCGCCCTTTCGACTGCCACCGCAGCGGCGCCCCGGCACCGCTGACCACGCGGGCCCGCGACAGACGCTCAGACCATCAGCACCACGGGCACGATCATGGGCCGGCGCCGTGTGCGCTCGCCGACGAACTTGCCCAGCGCCTTACGGGTGTGGCGGCTGAGCACTTCGATGTCGTGCGCTCCGTCGCGCAGGGCTTGGGTCACCGCCGCCCCCACCACCTCGCTCGCCTCTTCGAGGAGCGCCTCGGCCTCGGGGGCGTGCACCCAGCCGCGGGTCTCGATCACCGGCGGGCAACTGAGTCTGCGCTGCTGGCGGTCGACGGTGACCACCACCATGACTACGCCTTCCTCGGCCAGCTTCTGGCGGTCGCGCAGCACGCCGTGCTCGATATCCCCGACCGTCCCGTCCACGTAGACATAGCCGGCCGGAACCTTGCCGTCGCGGGCGATCCCCTTGGCGTCGAGCTGGATGACATCGCCGTCCTCGCACAACAGGACCTTGGCCGGGTCGAGGCCCATGGACAGGGCCAGGCGGGCGTGGTGCACCATGTGGCGGAACTCCCCGTGCACGGGCACGAAGCACTCCGGCCGGGTCACGTCGATCAGCGTCCGGAGTTCCCCCTGGCGGGCGTGCCCGCTCACGTGGACCCCTGCCGACGCGGAGTGCACGACCTCGGCGCCCCGCCGGTGCAGGTCGTCGATCACCCGGCCCACCGACCACTCGTTGCCCGGGATGGGATGGGCGCTGATGATCACGACGTCATCCTCGCTGATGCGCAGCCACTTGTTCTCTCCCGCGGCCATCAGCGACAGCGCCGACATCGGCTCGCCCTGTGAGCCCGTGGAGATCACGCACACCTCGCCCGGCAACAGCTCGTCTACGTCCTCGATGTCGACCTGCACTCCGTCAGGGATGCTGATGATGCCGAGCCGCATGCCGAGGTCGACGTTCTTGCCCATGGAGCGCCCGAGCGTCGCCACCTTGCGGCCGGTGGCGACGGCGGCGTCGATGATCTGCTGCACCCGGTGCATGTGGCTGGCGAAGCAGGCCACGATGATGCGCTTGCCCGACTGAGCTGCGAACACCCGACGCAACGTCACGCCGACCGAGGACTCCGATTCGGTGAACCCGGGCTCTTCGGCGTTGGTCGAGTCCGAGAGCAGAAGCCGGATGCCCTCGGTTCGGGCCAGTTCCCCCATGCGGGGCATGTCGGTGCGGCGGCCGTCCACTGGCTGCAGATCGAGCTTGAAGTCCCCCGAGTGCAGGATGACCCCTTGAGGCGTATGGAAGGCGATGGCCATGGACTCGGGCACCGAGTGCGTCACCGGGATGAATTCGACGTCGCAGGCACCGATGCGCACACGCTCGCCGTCGGCCACCGAGACGAAGCGGGTCTTGTCCAACACGCCCGCCTCCTCGATCCGGTGCCGGGCCAGACCGACGGTGAGCTCGGAGCCGTAGATGGGCGCGCGGAGTTCGCGCAGGAGGTAGGCCAGCCCACCGGTGTGGTCCTCATGGCCGTGAGTGAGCACGATCCCGTCCACCCGGTCGCTGCGGTCCTGCAGGTAGGTGAACTCGGGGAGGACCAAGTCGATGCCCGGCATGTCGGGTTCGGGGAACATGATCCCGCAATCGAGGATGACGATGCGGCCCTCGACCTCGATGCAGGCACAGTTTCGGCCAATCTCGCCGAGTCCACCGAGGAAGACGACCCGGACGGGCTTTGGCTTGCCCCTGTCAGCCAAGCCGGGCGACCGTGACCGCGGGAAGCCCGACGGCAGCCAGGATCTTGGCGGCCTGGGCGTCGAGCTCGGGGGTGGATGCCCCCATCGGCAGGCGGCACTGCCCGACCCGCAGGCCGAGCGCACGCAGGATCGCCTTGGTCGGAAGGGGGTTGGGGAACTCCGCCGAGGACTCAAAGTCGAACGAGTCGAGCAACTCGGCGTTGCCGGCGATGGCGGCGGCCAGATCACCCGCGACGAATGCGTCGATCACCGCGCGGAATCGCGGGGCGACCCAGTGCGAGGCCACACTGATCACCCCGACCGCGCCGACGGAGAGGAGGGGCAGCGTCATGGCGTCGTCGCCGCTGTAGATCTCGAAGCTCCGAGGGGCCTGCGCCGCCAGGTGAGCCGTGGTCGGAGGATCCCCCGCCGCGTCCTTGAGCCCGACGATGCCGGGGACCTGACGGGCAAGCCGTAACACCGTAGAGGTGGCGATGCGCCGTCCCGTGCGAATGGGAACGTCGTAGAGCAGCACGGGCAGAGCGCCGGCCGCCTCGGCCACGGCGCGGAAGTGGTCGTAGAGGCCCGACTGGGACGGCCGATTGTAGTAGGGAGCGACGACCAACACGCCGTCCACCCCGCTCCGGGTGGCCTCGGCCGTCATCTTGACCGAGTGCGCCGTGTCGTTGGAGCCTGTACCGGCGATGACCGGGACCGTGACGGCCTCCGCCACGGCGCGCCACAGCGCCACCTTTTCCTCGTCGGTGAGCACCGAGCTCTCACCGGTGGAGCCACTCAGGACGAGCCCGTCGCTTCCGTGCGCGGTCAGCCAGCGTGCCAGCTCCACCGCAGCAGGGAGGTCGAGCGCGCCGGCCTCGTCGAAGGGGGTCACCATGGCGGTGATGACCCGCCCGAAGCGGGGCGGGTCCTGCGCGGGGCTCATCGCCCCCTCACGCTACCAGCACCGTGTCGCGTTCAGGAGACCTGTCGTTCGGCCGGCGATCCGTCGGCAAACGCGTCCTCCTCCTCAGTGGAGTCGGTCAGGTGCTCGAAGGCGATCGCCCCCATTTCGGTGAACTTCGTCCGCAGCCATCCGTCGGCCGCGTCGAGGAGCCCCAGCTTCTTCAGGTTGGGCACGATCTTGGAGAACAGCAGGATCTGGAAGTCGTCCTGTTCCGGGGCCGCCGACATGATCTTGATGACGTCGGGGGTCGGGACCTCCATGCGTTCCCACACCTCTTGCATGGCCATGCGGTCCTTCATCCGGATGGCGGCTTCGAACGCGAACTCCTGACGCTCGCGCAGCTCGGCAGCACTGAGCTCCCGGTAGTACTCCTGGAGGCTCAGGACACCGAAGGCCACGTGGCGGGCCTCGTCGGCCATGACGTAGCGAAGCAGCTTCTTCAGGAGAGGCTCGGTCGTCATCATGTGGATGAACCCGAACGCCGCCAGCGCCAGACCCTCGACCATGATCTGCATGCCGAGGTAAGTCATGTCCCAGCGCGAGTCGGCCACGATGTCGTCGAGCAGCAGCCCCAGGTGGGCATTCATCGGGTAGTGACCGGAGAGCTTCTCGTCGAGGTACTTTGAGAAGACCTCCACGTGACGCGCCTCGTCCATCACCTGGGTCGCCGCATAGTACTTGGCGTCGATCCACGGGACGGTCTCGACGATTTTGGCCGTGCAGAGCAACGCGCCCTGCTCGCCGTGCATGAACTGCGAGAGCAGCCAGTTCTGGTTCTCGATGCCGAACTGCACGAAACGCTTGTCATCCCACTTCTCGAGCACGGTGCCGGCCAGCGCAGCGTCGTCCCACTGCATCTGGGCTGGGTTCGCCTCCGCGTTGGCCATCACGACCTTCTCCTGGTCGACCTCGATCGACCAGTCCAGGTCGGTCTGCGCGTTCCACTGCGCCTTCTTGGCCTTCTCGTAGAGCTTGTCGAGCTGCGGCTTGGCACCCTTCTGGTAGTCCCAGGTGAACTCCGCCGGACAGTTGTCGGGAACACGGTGGTAGCCCTCTTCGTCGTACGTGCCGACGAGGCTGAGCACCGCCTCCAGGTCGTCGACGCTCTCGCGTCCGATCAGCTCGAGGTTGGACCTCAGCTGTTCCTTGTTGTCATCGAGTGTGGTCATCGTGCCGCCCCCTTTGGTAATTGGTCGCGTTGGTCGGTGGAACTGAGAGCACTGCCGGCGCGGTGGGGACTCGAACCGGACGAAGAGCCCGCGGCGTCGATCCGCAGGGCGAGGATGCCGGGAAGGACGAAGCTGCGCACCAGCGCGCGGGTGTCGGCGGGATCGGTCAGGTCGGCGTGGGGCGAGGGGTTGGAGCAGTACGCCATGACGATGCGGACGGCCCACTCGGCCGCACGCGATGCCTGCTCGGGTTCGAGCCAGCGGGCGAAGAAGGGTGCCGCCAGGTCACCGGCCACCAAGAGGACCCGGTCCAGCTCCCGGAAGGTGAGGTACGGCAGGACGGCACCCGGCTCGTGCACCAACAGGTAGGTCAGCGCCCCGTGCGACCGCAGCCGACGCGCCGACTCGACCATGCCGGCCACAAGCACGTCCTCGAGATCGGTTGCCTCGCCCATGGCGACGGCCAGAAACGAGAACAGCCGGGCTACCTCGGTCTCGACGACGGCGGCCAGGATGCCCTCCTTGCCCTTGGGGAAGGTCCGGTAGACGGTCGCCCGCGACAGACAGGCCGCCCGGGCGATGTCGTCCACCGTGGTCTTGGCAATCCCCTGTCGAGCCAGGCAACCCAGAGCCCCGTCGACGATACGGACACGGGGGGAGGAGCGGTCATCGGCGCCGAGGTGGCGGACGACCCCGTCTCGCTCAGCCGTCGGCGAGCGTCTCCATCCGGTTTGCAGTCGTCTTTCGGCGGCGCCCACTGATGAAACAGTATGGCGATTTTTGTCTCACTGTCAACCGTCAGGCCTCAGCTGAGGTTCACGTGGCCCGGGGCGACACCGGTGATGAGGAAGGCCAGGAGCGCAAGGATCGCCGCACTCGCGCCGATCGTGAGGGCCAGCTCGGCCGTCCGGTCCCGCAGGCCGCCGGCGTAGTCGTAGGCGAAGGCGAGGACGGCGCCCGTGACCACGCCGCCGAGGTGGGCCCGCCAATCGATGTCGCCAGAGAAGCCGATCAGGAAATTGAGCACCAACAGCCCGACCACTGGCGCCACGGGAAGGCGGCGACGTATCCCCAACACCACGTAGGCACCCAACACACCCATGATGGCGCCCGAAGCTCCGATGCCGGCCACGTTGGGCGGGCTGAGCAGGTAGGAACAGACGCTTCCCCCGAGCCCAGCGATCAAGTAGAGCGCGAGGAAACGGACCTTGCCGAGCAACACCTCGACCGCCGGGCCCACGATGAGCAGGGCGACCATATTGAAGAAGATGTGCAAGACGTTGGCGTGCAGCCACACGGCGGTGAAGGCGCGGTAGTACTGGTCCTGCAGGTGTACGGCCGCCGGCCACATGGCGTAGCGGTCGATGACCCGGAGGTTGTTGCCGAAGTCCTCGAGGAAGAACACCACCACGTTGATGGCGATGATGATGAGGACGATGGGTGTGGGATTGGTCGAGCCGACGGCGCCCGTTCGGCCCGGGCTGGTATGGGTGAATGCAGGAACCTGGCGCGAGCGCTTCACGCCCTCGGACGCGCACTCGGGGCACTGCCAGCCCACGGGGGCCGCCACCATGCACTCGGTGCAGATGGGCCGACCGCAATGGGCGCAGAGCACCGACGCCGACCGGCTCGGGTGGCGGTGGCACGGCGGGGGCGGCGCCGGCTCGGGATAGGGCGCGCTCACCGGATGCCGGCCAGCAGCTCGGACCGCACGAGGAGCGCCACCTGTCGGGGGTCGTTCAGGTCCCAGCGGCCGGGCGAGCTGATGTAGGAGAGCACCATGCGGGCCAGGAAGTCCGACGCCGCGTCGAGCTCGGCGCCCTCTGCCATCCCATGGCGCACGAGGTACGGCGCCAGGAACGCGGCCACCAGCGTGTGCGTCTGGTCGGCTTCGGTGGTGAGCCGCGGCAGCAGAATCTCGGGCTCCGTCACCAGGATGCGCTGGAGCACCTCGTGCTCCACGAGGGCCCGATGAGCGAACACGAGGCCGCGTTCCATCACCTCCTCCAGCGTCTCCGCGTCGGAGACCTCTTCGTAGAGCCGAAGGAAGAAGCGGGCGAACTCCCACCCGACCACGGCAGAGATCAGCTCGTCGCGTCCGCCCGGGAAATAGCGGTACACCGTCGCCCGCGACACACCCGCCTCGCGCGCCGCGTCCTCGACGGTCGTTTTGGCCAGGCCCCAGCGTGCCACGCAGGCGTACGTCGCCTGCAGGAGCCGCTCTCGAACCTCAGGGTTCACAGGCCCAGCAACGCCTCGAGGCCCACCGTCAACCCCGGGCGGCCGGCCACCGAACGAACGGCCAGCAGGACGCCCGGCATGAAGGAGCGCCGGTCGTACGAGTCGTGGCGGATGCTCAGGCTCTGGCCCGGCGCGCCGAAGAGGACTTCTTCGTGTGCGACCAGTCCAGGGAGCCGCACGGAGTGGACGCGGACGCCACCGGGGCCCTCAGCACCGCGCGCCCCGGGCAGCACGAAGTCCGTCGTCGGGTCCGCCGGCAGCGGGTCGCTGCCGGCGGCCCGGCGCGCCTCTGCGATGGCCGTCGCCGTATGCATCGCCGTGCCCGACGGTGCGTCGCGCTTCGCATCATGGTGGAGCTCAATCACCTCGACGCCCTCCATGTGCGGCGCGGCGATGCGGCAGAAGTGCAGCAGCAGGGCCGCCCCGATCGCGAAGTTGGCCACGACGATCGCGTTGGCACCGCGCCCCTCGAATTGCTTCGCGATGCCGGCGAGGTCCTCGTCGGACAACCCACTCGTCCCGATGACGGCATGGAGGCTCTGGTGCGCATAGTGCGCGACGTTGTGGCGCACCGCCGCCGCGATGGTGAAGTCGACGACCACCTCGGCACCGAGGTCACGCAGTGCGTTGACCTCGCCCACGATGGTCCGGCCGCTGGCATCGGCCCCGACGTGCGCCGGGTCGACGGCGGCGACCAGCTCCATGTCCGGCGCGGCGGACACGGCCCGGCACACCTCGAGGCCCATGCGGCCGCCCGCGCCGACCACACCGACCCTGTGCATGCCTGCAGGCTATCGGGCAACCACGGCGGGTAGGTGGGACTCGAAGTCGGGGGTGTCGAAGGGACCGACCGCGCTCAGCGCGCGCGGCGACTGCGCCAACTCGGCCGCGACGTCGACGACGTGCTGGCGTTCGACGGCGTCGACCCGGGACAAGACCTCGTCGACCGAGAGCACCTCCTGGTGCAGCAGCAGCGAGGCACCGATGCGGCTCATGCGGGCGCCTGAATCCTCTCCCGACAACAACATCTCGGCCCGCAAGTAGCCCTTGGCCACAGCCAGCTCCCTCTCGGTGACGCCCTCGGTCGCCAGCAGATCGAATTCGTCGCTGAGGATGCGCAGCACCTCGTCGACGTGCTCGGGTGCCGTCCCCACGACGACGGCCAAGGAGCCGGCGTCTTGATAGGCGGTCCGCTCCGACCACACCGAGTACGCGAGGCCGCGCTGCTCGCGCACCTTCTGGAAGAGACGGCTCGAGAGCCCGCCGCCCAGCACGTGGTTCAGCACGGCCAGCGCCCAGCGCCGGTCGTCGAACCGGTTGACCGAGCGCGCCCCGTAGACGAGATGCGCCTGCTCGGTGGGCCGGCGCGTCACGTCGAGCGCCACCACGTCGGGTCCTGGCTTCGTGCGCTCGGGAACCGTGCCTCCGGCGGTCCCGGCGAAGCGGCGTTCCAAGTCGGCCGCCACTGCCTCGTGCCGGCAGTCGCCGGCGACCGAGACCACCATGTTCGAGGGACGATAGTGCCGCTCGAGGAACCGACGGATGTCCTCGCGGGTGATGGCCTGTACCGACGATGCCGTTCCCAGGGTGTCGCGCCCCAGCGGGTGGTCCGGGAAGAGAGCCGACTGCCACCGATCTGACGCCAGGTCGGCTGGTTCGTCGGCGTGCATCAGGATCTCGTCGAGGATCACGGCACGCTCGGCCTCGATGTCGTCGGGGCGGAGCGCCGGCTCCCACATGATGTCGCTCAGGATGTCGAGCCCGAGCGAGAGGTGATCGGAAAGGAGCCGCACGTAGAAGGTCGTGTACTCCTTCGCGGTGAACGCGTTGCAGTCCCCGCCGATCTCGTCCAGCTCCTCGGCGATCGCGGCGGCGCTCCGACGCTCCGTCCCCTTGAAGAGCAGGTGCTCGAGGAAGTGCGAAGCCCCGGCGAGCTCGCCGGGCTCGTCACGCGAGCCGGTACCGACCCAGAAGGCGACCGCCACCGAACGGACATCCGCCATGGTCTCGGTGACCAGACGGATGCCGCACGGCAAGAGCGACGTCTCGATCAACGACGGCGCGAGCGCCCGCGCGAGGACCGGCGGTCGTTGCCACGGTCGCGGTCGCGATCCCCGCCCCGGCCGCTGTCGGTGTCCACCGCCCCCGGCCCGAGATCACCCAGGTCGGCCACCAGCTCGGCCTCGAACGCGTCCTCGAAGGAAAGCGTGGCGGCCTTGGCCGAGGGCCCAGATGACGAAGAGGACGAGGAGGAGGAGGAGGAGGAGGACGATCTGGCGCCCCCGTTGGCAGAGTCGCCCGTGCCGCCTGCCGGCCCGCCCTCGGGCACCGACGCCAGGGACAGCGACACCTTTCCCTGAGGGTCGATGTCGTCCACACGCACCTCAACCGACTGCCCGAGGACGAGAACGTCCTCGACGTTGTTGATGCGCTTGCCCCCGGCCAGCGAGGACAGCTTCGAGATGTGCAGCAGCCCGTCTCGGCCCGGGAGCACGTTCACGAAGGCGCCGAACTTGGTGATGTTCACCACCTTGCCGGCGTAGACGGCCCCCACCTCCGCGGTGGGCGGGTCGAGGATGAGGGCGATGCGGCGCCGGGCCTCTTCCACCGCGTTGCCGTCCTTGGCCCCGATCGTCACGGTGCCCACGACGCCGTCGTCGTCGACCGCGATGTCGGCCCCCGTCTCCTGCTGCAATGTGTTGATCACCTTGCCCTTGGGCCCGATCACCTCGCCGATCTTGTCGATCGGGATCTCCATGGAGACAATCTTCGGCGCGCTGTTGGCGACGTGATCACGCGGTTCGGAGATGGCACCCGCCATCACCCCGAGAATGGTCAGGCGGGCCTCCTTGGCCTGCAACAGCGCCTGGGCCAACACGTCGGCCGGCAGGCCGTCGATCTTCGTGTCGAGTTGCAAGGCGGTAACCGCGTCGGCCGTGCCCGCCACCTTGAAGTCCATGTCGCCGAAGGCATCCTCGGAGCCAAGAATGTCGGTGAGGGTCACGTAGGTGCCCCCGTCATAGACGAGGCCCATGGCGATGCCGGCCACCGGCGCCTTGATCGGCACGCCGGCCGCCATGAGCGAAAGCGTCGATCCGCACACCGACGCCATGGAAGTCGAGCCGTTCGAGGCCAGGACGTCGGAGACCACGCGGAGTGTGTAGGGGAACTCCTCCTCGCTCGGCACAACCGGCAGCAGTGCACGTTCGGCCAGGAGGCCGTGTCCGATCTCGCGACGCTTGGGGCCGCGCATGAAACCTGTCTCGCCGGTCGAGAAGGGCGGGAAGTTGTAATGGTGCATGTAGCGCTTCGACTCGACGGGCGTGATCGTGTCGAGCAGCTGGTTCATGCGGGGCATGCCGAGCGTGGTCACGTTGAGCACCTGGGTCTCGCCCCGCTGGAACAGCGCCGAGCCGTGGGCGGTCGGCAGCAGGTCGATCTCGGCGGACAGGGGCCGGATGTCGCTCGTGCCACGGCCGTCGACACGCACCCCCTCCTCCACGATGCGCTTACGCACCAGCTTCTTGGTGAGGGCGCGGATGGCGGCCTTCACCTCGTGCGCCCGCTCCGCGAACTCGTCGCCTAGGGCGGCGCGAATCTCCTCGCCGGCCGCGTCGAGCGCGGCATTGCGCGCGGCCTTGCTCGTCACGAGGTTGGCCTTGGCGAGGGGCTCGGTCCCGAACGCCTCCACCCGCGCCCATACGTCTTCCCCGTAGTCGGTGAAAGTCGAAAACGGGATCGTCTCGATCGGACCTCGCGCCGCGGTGTACGCCTCGACAAGGCGGCGCTGCAGGTTGATGGACTCGCGGATCCACCGCTTGGACGCCTCGAGGCCCTCCGCCAACACCTCCTCGGTGACCTTGGGCGCGCCCGCAGCGTAGAAAGACCACGACTTCTCGCTCCCGCCGGCCTCCACCATCATGATGGCGATCTCGCCGTCGGCGTCCTCGGTCAGAGCGCGGCCCGCAACCACGAGCTCGAAAGTTGAGGCCTCGCCCTCCTCGAAGGTCGGATGTGGGATCCAGGTGCCCTCGGTGGTGTAGGCGACCCGCACGGCCCCGATGGGTCCGTCGAAGGGGATGCCCGAAATCATCAGGGCGGCCGACGCGGCGTTGATGGCCAGCACGTCGTGGGGGTTGACCTGGTCGGCCCCGACGATTGTCCCGACGATGTGCACCTCGTTGCGAAAGCCCTCGGGGAACGACGGCCGCAGCGGGCGATCGATGAGCCGGTCGGTCAGGATGGCCTGGTCGGAGGCCTTGCCCTCCCGGCGGAAGAACGAGCCCGGAATCTTGCCCGCTGCGTAAGCCCGCTCCTCGATGTCGACGGTCAAGGGGAAGAAGTCGGTCCCCTCCCGTACCGAGCGGGCCGCCGTGGCGGTGGCCAGAACGATGGTGTCTCCGATCCGCGCCAGCACGGCGCCGTCGGCGAGTTGAGCGAGTTTGCCCGCCTCGAAGGACATGGTGCGGTCGGTCCCGCTGATCGGGCTCGACAAGAAAATGGCGTCAGCCATGATGCTCCTCGTTTGTCAGGGGCATCTCCGTTGCTGGTTCCCAGTGGTCGACCACCTCGCACCCGAAGTGACCGGCGACTGGCAGCCATTGGCTCGAGACGCCCGATTCTGTGGTGCTCCCGCTACCTTCGGATGCCGAGACGGCCGATGATGGTGCGGTAGCGCTCGACGTCGTTGTGGCGAACGTAGTCGAGCAGCCGGCGGCGCTGGCCGATGAGCTTCATCAGGCCCCGCCGGGTGTGGTGGTCCCCTTTGTGCTCCTTCAGGTGCTCCGTGAGGTGGTTGATCCTTCCCGACAACAGGGCTATCTGCACTTCGGGAGAACCGGTGTCACTGTCGTGCAGCCGGTACTCGGCGATGGTGGCCTGCGTGTCGGGCATGAAGAGAGAACCTCAAAGACGGTGTCGGAGTATGCCGGAGACCTTCTCCCGGCCGCGCTCCATGCTAGCAGTCGGCCGCTGATCAGGGGAGATCGGCCGGCGCCAGCACCCGCTCGGTGGCCGCCACGTCGGCGCGCATCTGGGCCACCAGGGCGTCGATGGAGTCGAAACGCTGCTCGTCGCGCAGGCGGTGGGCGAAGGTGACCCGGGCCCGTTCCCCGTAGAGATCGCCCTCGAAGTGCAGAAGGTAGGCCTCCACCAGTACCGGGGCGATGCCCGGCTCGTAGAAGGTGGGCCGGCGCCCCACCGAGATGGCAGCCCGGTGCACCGAGCCGTCGGGCCGCGTGTAGTGCCCGGCGTAAACGGCGTCGGCCGGCAAAGCGATGTCATCGGGAACGGCCAGGTTCGCGGTGGGGAACCCCAGTTCCGGGCCGCCCCGACCATCGCCGTGCACGACGAGGCCGCGGACCTCGTGCGGACGGCCCAGCAGGCGCGCCGCCCCCTCCACGTCGCCCTCGGCGATCATCGCCCGGATGCGGGTGGAGGACACCGGTTCGGGTCCGTCGCCGGTCAGCCCGAAGCCGACCACCTCGAACCCGTACTCGGCCCCGAGCCGGCGGAGCAGATCGATGTTGCCCCGGCGGCGGTGCCCGAAATGGAAGTCCTCCCCCACCACGACGAGCCGGGCGGACAACTCGTCGACGAGGACCTCCTTGACAAAGCCCTCGGCCGACTCCTCGGCCCGGGCGTTGTCGAACGGCACCACGAGCGTGCGATCGATGCCACACGCGGCCAGCAACTCGAGCTTCTGCTCCAGGCCGGTCAGCTGCTTGGGGGCGGACCCGGGACGCACCACCGAGGCCGGGTGGCGGTCGAAGGTGACCACCACCGTGGTGAGGCCGGCCACCTCGGCGCGCGCGCAGAGATCACGCAAGAGCGCACGGTGCCCGAGATGGACACCGTCGTAGGCCCCGATCGTGACGGCGGTTCCTGGTCCTGACATCGCGACCGAGGGTAGTCCGGTGACCGTCACCGCCCGGCCAACACGACGGCCGGTCGGATCCGGTCGGTGCCGGTCGCCTCGTAGACGGCCAGCAAATTTCCGTCGTCGTCGAGCAGGGCCCAGGGCCCGTCGCCCACGGCCCCGAGCGGCACCTTGTCGAGGGGAAGTCCGGTGCGGATCGAGGCCGCAACCGGGAGATCGACGGTCACCGCGTCCAGATCCCGCATGGATTGGGCCGGTGTGAGGACGGCGTCGGCGCCGATGCGGCCGAGCGGGAGCATCTCGGTCTCGCCGAAGGAGCCGATGCGGGTGCGGCGCAGGTTGGCCACGTGCGCCCCTCCGCCGAGCGCCTTCCCGAGGTCGTGGGCCAGCGCCCGGATGTAGGTGCCCGACGAGCACTCCACCTCGGCCCGGTACACACCGGGGCGCGCCGGATCCGCCACGGTGTCGAAGCGGTAAACGGTCACGCTCCGGGCGGGCCGCTCCACCTCGACCCCCTGGCGCGCCAGATCGTGCAGCCGGCGCCCGCCCACCTTCACGGCGGACACCATCGGCGGCACCTGCTCGATCTCGCCGGTCAGCGCCACGGCGGCGGCCTGCACCATCTCGGGCGTGATGTGGTCGATGTCGTAGGTCCCGACCACCTCGCCCGAGGCGTCGAGGGTCGACGTGGCCGTGCCGAGCACGATGTCGGTCGTGTAGGTCTTGGACAGTGCGGTCAAGAAGCGCAGCAGCCGCGTCGCCCGGCCCAGCCCGACCAGCAGTACTCCCGTGGCGTCGGGGTCGAGGGTCCCGGCGTGCCCGACCCGGCGCTGGCCGAAGATGCGCCGGCAGCGGGCCACGACGTCGTGGGACGTCCACCCCACCTCCTTGTCGACGACGACGAGGCCTTCAGCGCTCATCGCCACCACTTCGAGACAAGCAGGGGGTTCTGCAAACTGTAACCGAAACCGTTTATAGTCCCAGAAAATAGTGCCGGTAGGGACGGACTGCTGGCAGCGACAGCGGCCGAGGCACGCTGACGGAGATACCGAGTGGGCACGGACCCGCCACCCGGATCGTTCCGGCCCGCCCGACCAGCCCTCATCGCCACCTCTTCGAGACAAGCAGGGGTTCTGCAAACTGTAACCGAAACCGTTTATAGTCCCAGAAAATACTGCCGGTAGGTGGAGACGGACGGCTGGCAGAGACAGCGGCCGAGGCACCCTGACGGAGATACCGAGTGGGCACGGACCCGCCACCCGGATCGTTCCGGCCCACCCGACCAACGCTCACGGACGGCTTCACGGCTCGTCGGCGGGAGGCTCCCCCTCGTGCAGCCCGCGCAAGAGCTCTTCGACCCGGGAGCCAGCGGCGATGGCCGGGTCAGCCCGAAAGCTCAACCGGGGCGTGCGCTTCATCGTCATCTGCGCCCCCACGATGCGCTGGAGATGCCCCCGGCGCTCCTCCAGGACAACGGACGTCTGGTCGTCCAGGGAAGCCAGGTACACGACGGCGGTCCGCATGTCCGCGGCCGTCTCGACCGACGTCACGGTCACCATCGGCAGCTCGTCGGCGTCGACAAGCCGCTCAAGCTCCTCGGCGACCACCTGTCGCAACACCTGGTTGACCCGCAACGCTCGCGGGTATGTCGCCGTCCGCCGTCTCACAGCGTCAGCTCCTCAGCTCGTCCCGTTCGAGAGCCCCTCAAGTCCGGGCGATCTCACGCTCCTCGTACGTCTCGATCACGTCGCCTTCTTTGAGGTCCTGGAAATCCGACAGTCCGATACCGCACTCGAAGCCGGCGGCGACCTCTCGGACATCATCCTTGAAGCGGCGGAGGGAATTGATGGATCCCTTCCAGATCACGGTGCCCTCGCGCAAGAAACGCACCCGGGAGCCCCGGGTGATCCTGCCTTCACGCACGTAGCAGCCGGCCACCGCGCCGACTCTGGGCACACGGAACACCTCACGTACCTCGGCCTCGCCGGTGACCACTTCCTCGAAGACAGGGGACAGAAGGCCGAGCATGGCGGCCTCGAGGTCCTCGAGCAGCTTGTAGATGATCTCGTAGCTCCGGATCTCGACGTCGGACGCCTCGGCCAGGTCGCGCGCCCGCTTGTCGGGGCGCACGTTGAAACCGATGATCGTGGCGTTGGAGGCCGCGGCCAGCTGGACGTCGTTCTCGGTGATACCACCGATGCCTCGCAGGACAAAGCTCAACTTCACGTCGTCGCGCTCCAGGCGCTTCAACGACTCGGTCACCGCCTCGAGCGAACCCTGGACATCGGCTTTCAGGACGATGTTGAGCGTGGCCGTCTCGCCGCGGGAGATCTGTTCGAAGAGATCCTCGAGCTTGGCGCCGGTGGCCGCGGCGACCGGCTTGTGCCCCGACAGCCGGAACCGCTGTGCCCGGGCCTCCCCGAGCGTGCGAGCCCGGGCCAGGTCCTTGGCCCCCCGCATCTCGTCGCCGGCGTGCGGCGGCTCGGAGAACCCGAGCACCTGCACGGGGGTCGAAGGCAGCGCCTCCTTGATGTGGTCGCCCCGGTCGTCCACCAGGGCCTTGACCTTCCCCCAGGCCGCGCCGGCCACGACTGGGTCGCCGACGCGCAGGGTGCCCTGCTGCACGATCACGGTCGCCACCGGGCCGCGCCCCGCCTCCAGGTTGGCCTCGAGCACGACGCCGCGGGCCTCACCCTCGATACGCGCTGTCAGCTCCTCGACCTCGGCCACCAACACGATCTGCTCCAAGAGGTCGTCGATCCCGGTTCCTTGCAACGCGGAGACCTCGATCACGATGGTGTCGCCACCCCATGCCTCGGGCACCAGCTCACGCTCAGAGAGTTGCTGCAGGACACGCTGGGGGTCGGCGTCAGGTCGGTCCATCTTGTTGACCGCCACGATGATCGGCACGTCGGCCGCCTTGGCGTGATCGATCGCCTCGATCGTCTGTGGCATCACACCGTCGTCCGCCGCCACCACCAGGATCACGATGTCGGTCACCTGCGCCCCGCGGGCCCGCATGGCCGTGAAGGCGGCGTGACCAGGTGTGTCGATGAACGTGATGCGCTGACCCTGCCATTCGACCTGATAGGCACCGATGTGTTGCGTGATGCCGCCCGCCTCCCCCGCCACGACGTCGGTCGAGCGGATGCGGTCGAGCAGCAGCGTCTTGCCGTGGTCGACGTGCCCCATGACGGTGACGACGGGGGGACGCGGCCGCTGGTCGGCCTCGTCCTCTTCGTCCTCCTCCTCGAAGTAGCGGGCCAGCAGCTCCGCCTCTTGCTCCTCGCCTGGGTCGACCAGGCGCACGTTGGCCCCTATCTCGGCGGCGAACAGCTCGATCATGTCGTCGGTGAGGGACTGGGTCGCCATGACCATCTCGCCCTGCAGGAGCAGGAAGCGCACGATGTCGCCGGCGCTCCGGTTGAGTTTGGGACCCAGGTCGCGTGCCGTCGAGCCGCGCTCGATGATGACCTCGCCCTCGGGCACCGGCGCCGTCGAGGGCTGGTACGTGGTCAGCTGGGTTGGCTCGAGCTCCTCGAGGTTGCGCCGGCGGCGGCGCGCCCGGCGTTGGGGCGGGCGGCGCCCGGGCATGCCGCCGCGGCCCCCCTGGGGCGGTGCACCCGCGGGTGCGCCGGCGCCGGAGCGGCCGCCGAAGCCTCCACCGGCCGGCCGCCCCCCGAAACCACCACCGGCGGGTGGGCCACCGCCGGGACGTCCCGCCCCCGACGGGCGGCCGCCGGTACGCGGCGGGTAGGACCCGCCAGGGCGGGGGCTCGACGGGGCGGCGTTGGGCCGCCGCCCGCCCATGCCCGGCGGCGGCGGGATTGGTCGCCCGCTCGGACCGAGGGGCGGGCGAGCCCCCGGCGGCGGCGGGACGGGCTTGCCCGAGGGGCTGAGGGGTGGGCGGGGCGAACGCTGGGGAGAGGGCGGAGCCGCGGTGTCGGGCGCCTGGGCGGCGGGTGTCTGGGCGGCCGGAGCGGGTGCCGCCGCAGGCTCGGACGGACCTGCGCCAGGGGCTGGCGCCGCAGCCGGCGCAGCTGCCGCAGGAGCCGGCGCCGAGGTCGGACGGCTGCTGATGAGGCGTGAAGGGCGGGCGGGTGCGTCGGAATCGGCCGGAGCCGACGCCGGGGCAGCGGCCGGCGCCGCAGCCACCTTGCGCGCCGGGGCCTTCTTGGCCGGGGCCGCCGTCGCGGCGCCAGAGCTCGATGCGGACGCGACGGCCTTCCGAGCCGGCGCCGTGGTGGCGGTGGGTGCGGCGTCGGCCCCCACCGGGGTAGCGGCGGGGGCCGACGAAACCACCCTCTCCGCCTTGGCTGCCTTGGCCGCCTTCTTGGCCGGCGGAGGCTCCTCGGGCTGGACGGGGCGTCGGAGGCCCTCCGCGTCGGCCTTGCGGCGGACGCGGTCCGCCTGCGCGTCCTCGATGGAGGACGAGTGGCTCTTGACCCCGATGCCCAGGGAAAGGGCCAGCTCGAGCCCTTCCTTGTTGGTGAGGCCTAGCTCTTTGGCCAGCTCATAGACGCGTATCTTCTTCGGCAAGTGGTTCTTTGTCCTTGGTTCCTCTCGGGGCCCGGCGTCAACCCAGCTCCCTATCCTCGCACATCAGGCCTGCGGTTCCCCACGCCCCATCCAGCTGTGCACGCAACTCCTCCCAGTCGGTGGCTTCGGTCGACGCGGCGAACGCCCGGTCGAAGCCGTGCCTGCGCACCGCCTCGAGCAGGCAGCCGTGCGATCCCCCGCACAGCCACGCTCCCCGCCCCGTCCCGTGGCGGTTCACCGACAGCATCCCGCCCGGCCCCCGCACGACGCGGACCAGCTGGTCGGCCGGCAGGGCCCTCCGGCAACCGACGCAGGTCCTTGTCGGTGTTATGTCTCGGCCTCCTCGGGCACCTCGGCGGTGACTGGTTCGGCCTCGGGCACGACGGGTGCCTCGGGCGCCTGTGGCTCGACGTCGGCCGCCCCGTCGGCCTGCACCGTCTCGGCCGCGGGTGTCTCGCCCACCTCCTCCGCCGCGTGCGACCACTCCTCGGCCGACATGGCCTCACCGCCCTCGGCCGGCTTCCAGACCAAGTCGCCGCGCTCGTCCTCGACCCACTCGCCCTCGGCCCACTCTTGGTCGCCGTAGCCGGCCTCCTCCTCGGCCAGCTGGGTCTCGCTCTTGATGTCGATGCGCCACCCGGTGAGGCGCGCCGCCAGGCGGGCGTTCTGCCCCTCCTTGCCGATCGCGAGGGAGAGTTGGAAGTCGCTCACGATGACGGTAGCGGTGCCGGTCTCCTCGTCAAGGCGCACCTCGCGCACCCGAGCCGGGGCCAGCGCGTTCTGAATCAGCTCGACCGGGTCGTCCGAGAAGGGCACCACGTCGACGCGCTCCCCGCGCAGCTCGTTGGTGACCATGCGCACCCGCGAACCGTGGGCTCCAACACAGGCGCCCACGGGGTCGACGTTGGGGTCGTTCGACCACACGGCGATCTTGGTGCGGTGGCCAGGCTCTCGGGCCGCCGCCTTGATCTCGACGACGCCGGAACCGATCTCGGGCACCTCGAGCTCGAAGAGCCGCTTGATCAGACCCGGGTGGGTTCGGCTCACAACAATCTGGGGCCCCTTGGTGGTCTTGCGAACCTCGACGATGTAGGCCTTCAGGCGCGCACCGTGCTCGTAGCGCTCGTAGGAGACCTGCTCGGCCTGCGGCAGCAGGGCCTCGACCTTGCCCAGGTCGAGCAACGTGTAGCGGTTGTCGGTCTGCTGGACGATCCCGGTCACGATGTCGCCCTCGCGGCCGGCATACTCCTCGTACTTCATGTCCCGCTCCACCTCGCGGATTCGCTGGAGAATCACCTGCTTGGCGGTTTGCGCGGCAATGCGCCCGAAGTCGTCGGGGGTGTCGTCCCACTCCCGGATGACCTCGCCGTCCTCGTTGAGCTCCTGCCCGTAGACGCGGATCTCTCCCGAATCGGGGTCGATGGTGACCACGGCCTCCTCGGCCGCGTCCGGACGGCGTTTGTAGGCGGCGACCAGTGCGTTGGCCAGGGCATCGAGCAGCGTCTCGACCGAGATCCCCTTGTCGCGCGCGATCTGGCCCAGCGCATCGAGAAACTCGAAGTTGGTCTTGCTCATGGCCGCTTCACCCTCTCACTCTTCGTTCTCCGTGCCCCGGGCCCCCACTCGAACACCGTCCTCGCCCGCTCGATCTGGTCGTACTCCACGCGCACCTCGCCGCCCGGCACCTCGGGACCGGCCAGGGTGCACCCCGTCTCATCGGCGGCCGCGAGCGTGCCGGTGATCCGGCGGACCTCGGAGGTGCCCGCGTCGACCCGGACGGTGACGGTCTCACCGACCGCCCGGGCGAAGTGCACCGGGGTGCGCAGCCGCCGTTCGAGGCCGGGGCTCGACACCGACAGCGTGTAGCGCCCCGGCATGGGGTCGAGCTCGTCGAGCGCCGACGACACGTCCCGGGTGGCCTCTCCGAGCTCGTCCAGACCCACTCCCCCCTCGCGGTCGACGAAGACGGTGAGCTGGGCTCCGTGGACTTCGACGTCCACCAGGTCCAGACCCCGAGCGTTGAGGACAGGTGACAACGCGCCCACCAGGTCCGTCGTCTCTCTCGGCATCGCCGTCACCTCCTCCGGTCGTCTATTCGAGCCCCTGCAAAGTGAAAGCGTGGGCCGCAGCCCACGCTTCAACGAGGTACTGATTTCAAAATGGACAGCTGGTGAATTATAGCAATCCCAGGGTTAATACGAACGGCCCACGACGGCGACGAGGTCGTCCTCGGCGTCGCCCGGCTCGGCCAGCGACCCGTCGGGCCGCTGCAGGCAGCGTACGGTGACGGCGTGCTGGGCCAGGCGGTCCTCGCCGTCGGGGCCCAGGGCGCCCAGGCGCACCCGGGCGAAGCCCACCCTTCCCCCCTCTACCGCCTCCTCGAGCGAGGCGGCGTCGACCGTTCGGGCCTCTCGAGCCGCCATCGCCTCGGCCAAGAGCTCGGCGCCGGCGCTCGCCAGCACCGCGGCGACGGCGTCCGCAACGGCGCCCAGCCCGACGCTGCGCTTCTCACGCCGGTGGCGGACGACGACCGTGACGGTTTCCTCGGCCAGGTCGCGGGGACCCACTTCGACCCTCACGGGCACGCCCTTGAGTTCCCAGCCCACACTGCGGCGTCCAAAGCTCGTGTCGGTGCGGTCGTCGAGGCGGACCCGGTGCCCCGCCGCCCGGAGCAGGGCGACCAACGTGTCCGCCGCCGCGCGGACCTCGGGTGCGTCCTTCACCACGAGGACCACCACCTGCACGGGAGCCAACGCCGGCGGCAGCCGCAAGCCGAAGTCGTCGCCGTGGCCCATGACGAGCCCGCCGACGAGGCGGGTGGAGACCCCCCATGAGGTCTGCCAGACGTAGTCGAGTGCGCCCGACGCGTTGGTGTAGGTGATGTCAAAGGGTCGCGAGAAGTTCTGCCCGAGCTCGTGGCTGGTCCCCATCTGCAGCGCCTTGCCGTCGCCCATCATCCCCTCGCACGTCCACGTCCGGTTGGCGCCGGCGAATTGCTCACGCGCCGTCTTGTGACCTGTCAGCACCGGGATGCACAGCACGTCGAACATCGTCGAGCGGTAGACATCGTTCAAGATGCGGAGCGCGTACGACCGTGCGTCGTCCTCGGTCGCGTGCGCCGTGTGGCCCTCCTGCCAGAGAAACTCGCGCGTCCGCAGGAAGAGCCGCGGTCGCAGTTCCCAGCGCACCACGTTGGCCCACTGGTTGACGAGCAGCGGCAGGTCGCGGTGGCTCTGCACCCACTTAGAGAAGAAGTGGTTGATCACTGTCTCGCTGGTGGGTCGGAGGACGAGAGGCTCCTCGAGCTCCTCGCCCCCGCCGCGGGTGACCACGGCCAGCTCGGGGGCGAACCCCTCCACGTGCTCGGCCTCCAACTTCAGGAAGCCCTCGGGGATGAAGAGCGGGAAGTAGGCGTTCTCGGCGCCCGCCTCCTTGATCCGCCGGTCGAGCTCGGCCTGCATGAGCTCCCAGATCCCGTAGCCCCAAGGGCGGATGACCATGGTGCCGCGGGCGGGACCGTTGTCGGCCATCTCGGCCCCAGCGATCACCTCTTGGTACCAGCGTGGGAAGTCCTCCTCGCGCGTCACGATGGCGCCCTTGGTCATAGGTGCGCAGGCTAGTGGTCGGTATGGCGCCTGATGATCTCGATCTTGTCCGAGGTGTGGTTGGGGTCGTCTCCGGTGGACTCGAGCAGCGCGCGCCGGTCCGCCGCCGCCTCCGCCTCGGCGCTCTCGTCGGCGGCGGCGATGCGCGCCTCGACGCCCTCGGCCACCAAGCGTTCGGCTTCCTCGACGAGGGACTGCACCATGGCTGCCTCGGGGACGACGCGGATGATCTTGCCGCGGATGAACAGGTGGCCCTTCTGCTTGCCCGCTGCGATGCCGAGGTCCGCCTCCCGCGCCTCGCCGGGGCCGTTGACCACGCACCCCATGACCGCGACCTGAATGGGTAGGTTCAACTTCTCGAGCGCCTCCTGAGCCTCCTTGGCCACCGCGATGACATCGACCTGGGCTCGGCCACACGATGGGCAGGCGATCAGATCGAGCCCCTTGCGCTCGCGCAGCCCGAGGCATTCGAGCAGCTGGCGGCCGGCGCGGGCCTCCTCGACCGGATCGGCGGTGAGCGAGAACCGGATGGTATCGCCGATGCCCTCGGCCAACAGGGTGCCGATGCCGGCGCTTCCCTTCACCAAACCGGCGGGTGGCGGTCCCGCCTCAGTGACCCCGAGATGCAGCGGGTGGTCGAAGGTCTCCGAGGCCAGCCGGTAGGCCGCGATCATGAGCGCGACCGACGAGGCCTTGACCGAGATCTTGACGTCGCTGAAGCCGACCTCTTCGAAGAGGGCCAGCTCGTGCTGGGCCGACTCCACGAGCGCCTCGGGCGTGGCCCCTCCGTGCTTCTTGTAGACGTCGGGATGCAAGGAGCCGGCGTTGACCCCGATGCGGATGGGCACGCCGCGGTCGCGTGCCTCGGCAGCCACCTCCTTGATCTCGGCCTCCTTGCGCAGGTTGCCCGGGTTGAGACGCAGCCCCTGCACTCCTGCCTCCAGGGCGGCGAGCGCCATCTCGTGGTGGAAGTGGATGTCGGCCACGATCGGCACCGGCGCACGCGGGACGATGTGGGCCAGGCCCTCGGCGGCCGCTTCCTCGTTGCAGGTGCAGCGGACGATGTCCGCTCCCGCCGCGGCCAGCGTGTAGATCTGCGCCAGGGTGCCGTCAACGTCCGCCGTCTTGGTCGTCGTCATCGACTGGACCGTGATCGGTGCGCCGTCGCCGATGGCCACGTCGCCGAGGATGATGCGCCGGGTCGGCCGGCGAGGTGACAACGAAGAGGAGGAGAGCTCCACGGCGGTCAGTGCGGGATCTGCAGCGGGTGGGTGATGTCGAGGTAGATGCCCGCGAAGACGAACAGCGCGAGGAAGCCGATGAAGACGGCAGCCACCGGGAACAGCTTGGTGATGTCGGCCCGGTAGTAGGGCTGCCCCTTCTTCGTGCGCACCCACTCGTAGGCCGCGATGGCGACGTGCCCGCCGTCGAGGGGGATCATCGGCAGCATGTTCAGGATCCCGAAGACGATGTTGATGGCGATCAGCAACATCAGGACCGAGGCCAAGCCGGCTTGTTCGGATTGCGCACCCAGGTTGGCGATGCCGACGATGGACACGGGGCGCGGCGCCGAGCCTGGGTTGTTCACCGCGGACTGGGCCGCCTTGGGGTTCGTCACTTGGTGCAGGACCGAGCTGAGCCCGTGCGGCGAAAAGGTCTGCGCGATGCCCGTCAACTCCTGGTCGGTCACCTGCCACATGGTGGACAACGAGCTACCGAACGCCGACAGGAGCCCAACCGGCGCGGTGGCCTGCTTGATCTCGACCCCCAGGTAGCCGCGGTTCCCGAGCTGCTCGCCGCCAACCGTGATCCCCTTCCCGTTGGCGGGAGTCGCCGTCAGCTGGATGAGCCTGCCGTCTCGTTCCACCCCGAGGGTGAGCGGCTTGCCGATGGAGCGCTTGACGACATCGGTCATGGCGTTCGGACTGCTGAACGTCTTGCCGTCGATGGAGACGACGGTGTCGCCCGGTTTCAAGCCTGCCAGCGCGGCCGGCGTCTGCCGGCCGGGCCAGTGCTCGACCGAGGCAATCGTGTAGTTGTTCGTCAGCTTCCCGAAGCTGACGACCAGGATCAAAGCGAGGACGAAAGCAATGAGGAAGTGCATGACCGAGCCCGCCGAGGCCACGATGATCCGCTGGTGGAACGGTTGCTGGCGGTAGGCGCGGGGCTCGTCCTCTGGCGCCACGTCCTCGGTGGACGTGAATCCCGTGATACGCACGTACCCGCCGGCCGGGATCGCCTTGACGCCGTACTCGGTCTCCCCCCGGCGCACCGACCACAGCCGTGGCCCGAAGCCGACGAAGTACTCGGTCACCTTCATGCCGGCCCGCTTGGCCGTCACGAAGTGGCCGAACTCGTGCAGCATCACGATGACGATGAGAATGGCGATGAAGAGCAGCAGGTAGCCCCAGCCCAACGCGACGAAAACGGCGGTGACGAGGGCCAGGGCGACCAGGAGCTGGACGATCTGGGTCGGGCTCCCCCCCGGCATCGCACCGTCGCCGGGCAACGGTTCAGCGGCCGGAGCCTCCTGGTCGGTGAGCGTCATGGCAGAGACAACGCTACCGCCCGCCCCCGTCAGACAGGCGGCGGGTCACGATGCCCCGCGTCCGCGTCCGCGCCTCCGCGTCGGCTGCCAGCACCCCTTCCACCTGGTCGACGTGGTCGTCCACCCACCCATCCATCGTCTCGGCGACGACCTCGGCGATGCGACTCCACGCGAGCACTCCGTCGAGGAACGCGTCCACCGCGACCTCGTTGGCGGCGCTCAGCCACGCCGGTGCGGAGCCCCCGTGACGGCCCGCCGCGTAGGCCAGGTCGATGCACCGGAAGACCGCGCGGTCGGGTGGTTCGAACGTCAGGTTCTGGGCCCGCGACCAGTCGAGCGCACCGAAGGGCGCGGCGGCGCGGTCCGGCCAGCCGAGTGCGTAACCGATGGGGAGGCGCATGTCCGGTTCGGACAGTTGCGCCAGCGTCGACCCGTCGCGCAACTCCACCATGGAATGGACGATCGACTGCGGGTGTACGACGATGCCGATGCGGTCGTAGTCGACCCCAAAGAGCTCGTGAGCCTCAATCACCTCGAGGCCTTTGTTCATCAGCGTCGACGAATCGATGGTGATCTTCGGACCCATCGACCACGTCGGGTGGTCCAGGGCGTCGGCCACGGTGACCCCGCGCAGCCGTTCGGCCGGCCAGCCTCGGAAAGGTCCCCCTGAGGCGGTGAGGAGCAACCGGGCCACATCGGTGGTGACCTGCACGGAGGCGAGGCACTGGTGCAGCGCGCAGTGTTCGGAGTCGACCGGGACGATCTCGGCCCCCGGGGTTCGGCGAGCCTTCTGCACGACGGGCGCCCCGGCGATCAGCGATTCCTTGTTGGCGAGGGCGAGGCGCTTGCCGGCCTCGAGCGTCGCCATCGTCACGGGCAGCCCCGCGAAGCCGACCACCGCGTTCAACACGACGTCGGCGCCGCGGGCCGCCTCGACCATGCCCTCCTCTCCCACCGCGACCTCGGTCCCCGCCGGCACGCCGTCACGCACCTCGTCGTAGAGGTCTGGGTCGCCGATCACGACGAGATCGGGCCTGAACTCGGCCGCCTGGGCCACCAGCGCCTTGGCGGACCGGCGACCCGCCAAGGCGTGCACCCTGAAGCGTTCGGGCTCTCGCCGGATGACGTCGAGTGCTTGGGTACCGACCGAGCCCGTGGAACCGATCACGCTGACGATGCGCATCGACTCACCCGAGGTGCATTGCCTTGACCACGAAGTACGTGGCAGGGATGACGAAAAGCAGCCCGTCGACGCGATCGAGGATGCCGCCATGGCCAGGCAGGAGCCGGCCCATGTCCTTGAGGCCGAGGTTCCGCTTGATCATCGATTGGCTCAGATCGCCCAACGGCGCCACCACTGCGACGACGACGCCGTAGAGCGCGGCCTTGCCGATGGTCCAGGGGTGGATGAAGTGGACCACGATGACAGAGACGAGAATGGCCGCGATAGCGCCACCGATCAGCCCTTCCCAACTCTTGTTGGGGCTGATGGAGGGGGCCAGCTGGTGGTGGCCCATGGCGGAGCCGACCAGGAGAGAAGCAATGTCGTCCGCCACGGTCACGATGACGGCAGCGAGGATGAACGCGATGCCGTGGCGATTGGGGAACAGGTTGGGGTCGAGCATGAGGGCGGCGAAGGAGCCGAACACACCCACCCAGACAAAGACGAACACGGTCGAGGTGATCCCCGAGACGGGTTCCGCTGCGGGCTCGACTCGGGCCAGGTACCAGATGAATGCGCCGGCGACGAAGAGCACGAGCACGAGCGGCAACGCCGCCACGCCCTTGTTGTAGGTCTCGATGAGCAGCGACAGGGTGGCGACGAGCCCGAGCAGGGTGGCCGGGTGGTACTGGGCGCGCCGGAAGGCCGCATACCCCTCGGCGGTCGCCAGCAGCACGACCACGCAGACGATGACCATGGATGCCACGTTCCCCGCGGCGAAACAGACGAGGGCGAGCACGCCCAGGAGCACGCCGGTGCCGATGGCCACTCGCATGTCGCGTCCGCCCGTCCCAGCGGCGTGCACGTTGCCGGTGCGGACGTTGGCCCCGGACCGCGTCGTGCGCGGCGCGCGCTGCTTGGGTTCGGGTGGCTGGGGCGGGCTGAGTCTTGACGCTGCAGCCGCCGAGGCGGCCGCTGTCACGGGCGACGCGACGCGCGGGGAGAGCGGGGAGGGATCGAACTCCGCCTCGTAGGGCTCGGAGGTGGGCTCGTACGGGGGCTCGTACGGGGGCTCGTACGGGGGCTCGTAGGGAGGCTCGGCCAGCGCAACGGGTTCAGGCTCGCCGCCCGGCAGAAGGTCGGGCTCGCTGCCCGGCTCAGGGGCGATCACCAGCGTGTCGTCGTCGGATTCGAAGCGCCAGGGTTGGCGTACGACGTCGAACTCCTCTTGCTCACCCAGGAGCGCGCCGACGGCAGGGAGGTCCTCGGAGAGCATGGAAGGCTCGAAGACCTCCTCCTGAGCCTCCCAATCGTTCTCCTCCTCGCGCCACGTCGGCGGCGCGACCAGTTGCTCCTCCCCGGTGCTGCGGTCGAGCACCGCGGGGACCTGCCCGGTGGGCGCGTCGTTCCAGTGCGGCAATTCGGGGTGCTCGTCGACGACCGGACCCGTCACCTCACGCACCGTGTCACCGGCCGGCTCGGCCCCGATGATGCGCACCCGGCCTGAGTGGTAGCTCGGCAGTTCCTCGTCGATCTCCTCGGCGCCGGGCTCGCCCACGCCGGCGAGGGGGCGGTCGAAGCCCTCGAAGCCCTCGGAGTCGTCGGTGTGGTCGGTGTCGTCGGTGTCGTCGGACATGGCTCGTCGTCCTTCAGACCTGCAGCAGCTCTTGCTCTTTGTTCGCCAGCAGCTGGTCGATCAGCGCGACCTGTTCGTGGGTGATCTTCTCGAGCTCCTTCTCGACGCGCTCCAGCTCGTCGGTCGAGAGCTCCCCGTCCTTTTGCAGCGCCTCGAGCTCGTGGCGTCCGGCCCGGCGCAGGTTGCGCACCGCCACCCTTCCCTCCTCTGCCTTGTGCCGCACGACCTTGACCAGCTCCTTGCGCCGCTCCTCGGTCAGCGGCGGGAAGGCCAGTCGTATCACGGTGCCGTCGTTGGTGGGGTTGATGCCCAGGTCCGAAGCCATGATGGCCTTCTCGATCGCGCCCAACGACCCCTTGTCGTAGGGCGAGACCACGAGGAGCATGGCGTCGGGCACGCTGAACCCAGCCAGCTGGCGCAGCGGGGTCGGCGTGCCGTAGTAGTCCACCAGCAGCGTCTCGATGAGGGCCGAGGAGGCGCGGCCCGTGCGCACGTTGCCCATCTCGTGGCGGACGTGGTCGATGGCCTTGCCCATCTTCTCCCTGGTGTCGTCCTTCACCAGGGCAGCGAGGTCATCGTCCATCAGCGGACCAGCGTACCGATCTGCTCGCCGCTGAGCGCACGAGGGATATTCCCCGGGATCATCAGGTCGAAGACCCGGATCGGCAGGTTGTTGTCCTTGCAGAAGGTGATGGCGGTCAGGTCCATGACACGAAGGTCCCGGTTGATGACCTCCATGAAGGAGATCTCGTCGTAGCGGGTGGCCGTCGGATCGAGCTTGGGATCGGCGCTGTAGACGCCGTCGACCCCCGAGTGGGTGCCCTTGCAGAGCAGCTCGGCGCCGATCTCCGCTGCCCTCAGCGCAGCGGGGGTGTCGGTGGTGAAGAAGGGGTTCCCCATGCCGGCGGCGAAGATCACGATGCGGCCCTTCTCGAGGTGCCGGATGGCCCGGCGCCGGATGTAAGGCTCGGCCACCTCCGCCATCGAGAGTGCGCTCAGCACCCGTGTGGGCTGGCCCTGCTGCTCGAGTGCATCCTGGAGCGCCAGCGCGTTGATCACGGTCCCCAGCATCCCCATGGTGTCGGAGGTGGCGCGGTCCATGCCGCCGCTCTCTCCCGTCGTGCCGCGCCAGATGTTGCCGCCGCCGACCACGACGGCGAGCTCGAGGCCACCGCCGTCCATGGCCCGCGCCATCTCCTTGGCCATGCGCTCGACGGTCGCGGCGTCGATGGTCTCGTCGGAGGCGGCGGAGGCGAGCGCCTCCCCCGACATCTTGAGGACGATGCGGCGCGGTTCTCCCACGATCCGGGCGCTCAGGCGCCGATGACGACCTGCGCGAAGGACACGATGCGGGCCGAACCGAGCATGCCGGCGATGGTCTGCTTCTCGTCCCGCACGTACGCCTGGTCCAACAGCACCCGCTCCTTGAACCAACCCGTCATGCGTCCTTCGACGATCTTCTCGAGCGCCGCCTCGGGCTTGCCCTCGTTCCGCGAGATCTGCTCCAGTGTGGCGCGCTCGGCTGCCGCTTCGGCCTCGGGCACTTCGTCCCGGCTCAGGTAGGCGGGCTTGGTGAACGCGATGTGCACCGCGATGTCGTGCGCGAGCTCCTCGGATCCTCCCTCGAGCACCACCGCCACCGCGTTGACCCCGCGACCCGCCTGGTGGTGGACGTAGGTGTCGAGCACCTGACCTGCCTCGGCCACCAGCCGGCGCACCCGCCCGACCGAGATGTTCTCCTTCAGCGTGGCCCGCAGCCGGTCGATCTCGTCGGCCAGCTCCTCGGTGGCGTCCTCACCCTTGGCCGCCACCAGCGCGGCCAGCTCGTCGGCCAGGGCCACGAACTCGTCGGCCTTGGCCACGAAGTCGGTCTCGCAACGCAGCTCCACGACCGCGGCCGCATCACCCGCGCGGGCCGCCGCCACGGCGCCCTCCGCTGCCTCGCGGTCGCTCCGCTTGGCCGCGCCGGCCAGGCCCTTCATGCGCAGGAGCCTGGCGGCCTCCTCCATGTCGCCCCCGCAGTCTTCGAGGGCGTTCTTGCAGTCGAGCATGCCGGCGCCGGTCATCTGGCGCAGCGCGGACACGTCCTTGGCGGTGTAGTCGGCCACGGTCAGGCCACCTCCACGGGCTCTTGGGGCGCGTGCACCCGACGGGGCCGGGGCGCCGGGGCAGCGGCCCCCTCCTCCGAGGATGCCGCCGGCGCCATCTGGCGGCGGTGCTCGGCGATGAAGCGGCCCTCGACCACGGCGTCGGCCATCACGCGGCACATGAGCGAACCGGAGCGGATGGCGTCGTCATTGCCCGGGATCACGTAGTCGATGACATCTGGATCGCAGTTGGTGTCGACCACCGCCACCACCGGGAGGCCCAGCTTGCGCGCCTCGGTGACCGCGATGTGCTCCTTCTTGGTGTCGATGACGAACACCGCGTTGGGGAGGCGGTCGAGGTGGGCGATGCCCCCCAGGTTGCGGGTCAGCTTGTCCAGCTCGCGTGTGTGCTGCAGCGCCTCCCGCTTCGGCATGCCGTCGAAGTCACCGGCCGCCTGCATGGCCCGCAACTCCTGCATGCGCTTCACCCGGCCCGACACCGTGGCGAAATTGGTCAGCATGCCGCCGAGCCAACGTTGGTTGACATAGGGCATCCCACAGGCTTCGGCGTACTCGGCCACCGGGCCCTGGGTCTGCTTCTTCGTCCCGACGAAGAGGACCGTGCCGCCGTCGGCCACCAGGTCCCGGACGAAGGAATAGGCGGACTCGATGCCGGTCAAGGTCTTGCGTAGGTCGATGAGATAGATCCCGTTGCGCTCACCAAGGATGAAGCGCTTCATCTTCGGGTTCCATCGACGCGTTTGGTGGCCGAAGTGCACTCCGGCTTCCAGCAGCTGTCGCATGGAAACGACGGCCATAGACATTTCCTCCAGTCGGTTGCTCCCCTGGCGCAGCGCCGCCCGAGGGCAGCGACCGTGGGACGCGCACAGGTGATGTTGGTCGGTGTTGCCGCCCACCCCCCTGGTGGGCTGGGCCATGTTAGCCGCTCAGCCGGCGTTCAGGCCCTGGGGTGGGTCTCGTCGTAGACGGAGCGCAGCCTTTCCTTGCTGACGTGCGTGTACACCTGTGTCGTGGCCAGGCTGGCGTGTCCCAGCAGCTCTTGGACCACCCGCAGGTCGGCACCCCCGTCAAGGAGGTGCGTGGCGTAGGTGTGGCGCAGGGCGTGCGGGTGCGTGGGCGAGACGGCCCGCTTGTCCAGGATCCGGCGCACGTCCCGGGGCCCGAGTCGTGCCCCCCGCCGGTTCACGAAGGCCGCCTCAGGCGGCCCTTCCATCTGGTCCCGCCCGTGCGCGAACCAGTCCTCCAGCGCGTCGGCGGCGGCGGCGTGGATCGGGACGCGGCGTTGCTTGCCTCCCTTTCCCAGCACGGTCACCGTACGGCCGCGCAAGTCGATGTCCCCCCGGTCAAGGCCGCACAGCTCCGAGACCCGCAGCCCCGCCGCGTACAACAGCTCCAGCACGGCCTGGTCGCGGCGGTCCAGCGCCGTCACCGCCCCGGCGTCGAGCAGGGACTTCATCTCACCACTGGACAGCACACGTGGGAGCCGCCCGCCGCCCGACGGCGACCGCAGGGTCCGCGTCGGGTCGGAGCCGAGGCGACCCTGCCGCACCTGCCAGGAGAAGTAGCAGCGCAGTGCGGCCACCTTGCGGGCGATCGTGGCCCGGGCGAGCTTCCTCGTCCCCAGTGAAGCCAGATACCGGCGCAGGTGCATGCGGTCGACACCCTGCGGGCTCTCGACCTCGCTCCGGGCCATCCAGGTCGCGAATGCGCCGACGTCGCCGACGTAGGCCTTCCGGGTGGCGGCGGCGCGCCCCCCCAGCCAGGCGGAAAAGCCTGGTAGATCCCAGTCGGACGCCACGAAAGTCAACGGTACCGCCCGCACGGCGGCGATCACGGGCACTAACGTCACCCGCGAACCTTCGGGGGGTCCGCTGGGTTCGGCCGAAATGGAGGATCCATGGTCTCGAAATTCGATCGCCGCACACTGCTGGCCGGGGGCGCTGCCGCGGCCGCGGGCTTTGCGGGGGCATCGGCCCTGGGACTGGGCTGGGACGGCATGGCGGGGGCGACGACGAACGGACCCGGCCGCAACGGCGTCTCCAAGGCGACCCCCAAGAAGGGGGGCTCGCTCGTCTTCGGGGTGGACGCCGAGGAGTCGGGCTTCGATCCCACCCAGGCCCGCTTCGACGAGGTCGGCGTCATGTACGCCCGGACCGTCTTCGACCCCCTGACCGTCATCCTCCTCAACGGGGACTGGGCCCCCTACCTGGCCGAGTCGGTCGTCCCGAACTCGTCGTACACGTCCTGGACGATCACCCTCCGGCCCAATCTGGTCTTCCACGACGGCACGTCCTGTGACGGCGCGGCGCTCACGACCAACCTGGAGGCGCAGGCGAAGTCGCTGCTGACGGGGGTCGTCGTCAGCCCGACCCTGGTCTCGATCGCCCAGACCGGACCCCTGGCGGCCACCATCACCTTCAAATCGCCCTGGGTCCCCTTCCCCTACTACCTGGCCGGTGGCATCGGCGGCCAGATCGCCTACGTCGCGGCCCCGTCCATGCTGGCCAATCCCAACGGCACGTCACATCCCGTCGGCACCGGGCCCTTCGTCTTCCAAGAGTGGATCCCCAACGATCACTTCACCGCGACCGCCAACCCCCGCTATTGGCGGGCCGGCATGCCCTACCTGTCGCAGATCACCTTCAAGCCGATCCCCGACGAGGAGGCGCGGGCCGAAGCGCTCAAGTCGGGCACCATCGACCTGATGATCACCGACACGCCCCAGATCATCACCCAGTTCCGGGGCAACCGCAGCTACTCCTACATCGACGACAGCAGCCATGTCGCCGGTGAGCCCGACATGAACTGCACCCAGCTCAACTGCCTGGCCAAGCCTTTCAACGACCCGACGGTGCGACGTGCCGCGGCCATGGCCATCAACCGCAACCAGTACGCCAAGGTCATCGACGAGAACGTGCTCCCGGTGAGCAATGGCCTGTTCGTGCCGGGCTCGCCCTACTACTCCTCGACGTCCTACCCGGCGTACAACCCCTCCGAAGCCGCCAGGCTCGTCAAGGCGGCCGAGAAGACGAATGGTGGCCCGATCTCCTTCTCGTACGGCTCGACGAACTCGCCGGCCGCCATCAGAGCCGCCGAGTATCTCGAGCAGGCCTGGAAAGCGGTGGGCTTCCAGGTCTCGACGTCCATCGTCGAGCAGAACGAGACGATCAACAACGCCCTGGCCGGCAAGTACCAGGCGCTTGGGTGGCGGCAATTCGGTGCCGTCGAACCTGACCTCAACTACATCTTTTGGAGCACGACCACGGTCAGCTCGGGATCGCTCTCCATCAACATGGCCCGCAACGCCGACCCGACCATCGAGACGGCGCTCCTGGCCGGCCGGACCAGCACCGATGCCACCGTCCGCGCCACCGCCTACCAAACGGTCAACAAGCGCCTCGCCCTCGACCTCCCCTACCTGTGGCTGGACCGCGCGGTCTGGGCCGTCATCGGCGATCCCGACGTGCAGAACTTCAACAACCCGACCACGCCCCAGGGCCAGGCCGCGTACGGCATGATCGGGGGATCGATTTGGCCCACACAGATCTGGATCAGCTGAGCCGGAGGCCGATGAGCGGACGCATCCTGGTCGTCGAGGACGATGAGCGCATCAGGTCCTCCATGCGGCTCGCCCTGGAGGGCGAGGGCTACGAGGTAAGGGATGCCGCCAGCGGCGAAGAGGGCCTCGACCTGTTCGCCGAGGCTCCGACCGACGTCGCGCTGATTGACCTCATGCTGCCCGGCATGGACGGCTTCGAGTGCTGCCGCGCCCTCCGGCGCAGCAGCGCGGTCCCCATCATCATCGTGACGGCGCGCTCGGACACCCACGATGTCGTGGCCGGGCTGGAGGCGGGAGCCGACGACTATGTCACCAAGCCGTTCGTGGCCAAGGAGCTGGCGGCACGCATCCGCGCGCTGTTGCGCCGCGCTCGTCCGGCCGAAGAGGAACCCGGGGCACTCACCTTCGGGGACCTGCAGCTCCTGCCCGAGCAGGGGGTGCTTCGCCGCCTGAGCGGCGAGGAAGTCCACTGCACCCGGACCGAGTTCCGCCTCCTGTGCGAGCTGGCGGCCAGCCCCAACAAGGTACTCAGCCGCGAGCAGCTGTTGGACCGGGTCTGGGGCTACGACTACTTCGGCGACGGTCGCCTCGTCGATGTCCACATCCGGCGCTTGCGCACCAAGGTCGAGGCGGACCCTGCGGTGCCTCAGCACATCCTCACCGTGAGGGGCATGGGCTACAAGCTGGTGCCCTGACATGAAGCTGGGCATCGGTGCCCGCATCACGGCCGTCTTCGGTCTCGGGGCACTGATGCTCTCCATCTTGATGGGCGGGCTGTCCTACTTCACGGTCCGGCACTTCCTGCTCGCCGGGCGCGAGGCGGCGGCGCAACAACAGGCCTTCGCAAACGCGGTGCTCGTGCGCAGCTCGCTCGAGGCCGGCAACAAGCAGTACGGCGCGCTCCTCGCCGACACGGTTGCCGGCACCGACGCCCACTCGGTCCTGTACCACCAGTCCAAGGCGTACGTCTCCTCCCTGTCGGTCAACGCCTTGTCCATCCCCCGCGAGCTGCGCAAGGTGGTCCTGGCCGGCACGGCCGCGACGCAGACCTACCGCACACCAGAGGGGACGGCCGAGATCGTGGTGGGAGTCCCGGTCCCCTCGGAGCAGGCCTTCTACTTCGAGGTGTTCGACCTGTCCGACCTCGACCACACGCTGCGCGTCCTCGGGCTCACCCTTTTCGGCGCCGGGGTGGTGACCACCATCTTGGGCATCGCGCTCGGCCGCTTCGCCAGCGCGCGTTCACTGCGCCCGCTGGCCGACGTGTCACGGGCGGCAGGGGCCATCGCCGGGGGCGAGCTCGACACACGCCTCGACGCCGACGCGGCGGACCCCGACCTCGAGGGGCTCACCAACTCGTTCAACGCGATGGTGGACCAGCTCCAGGAGCGCATCGAGCGCGAGGCCCGTTTCAATTCGGACGTCAGCCACGAACTGCGCTCGCCGCTCACGACCCTCGCCGCCTCCCTGGAGGTACTCGAGGCCGACCGCGACAAGCTGCCGGTGCGGTCCCAGCGGGCGCTGCAGCTGCTCAGCGACGACCTACGGCGATTCCAGCGCATGGTCGGCGACCTGCTCGAGATGTCGCGAGCCGACGCCGGCTCGGTCGACGTCTTCCTCGAGGAGGTGAACGTCACCGAGCTGGTGCAGCGGTCCGTCGAGACGGGCCTGGGGCACATGGACGGCCACCGGCACGGAACGCCGCCCGAGGTGCGCGTCGACCCCACCGTGCGCGCGTGGCGGGTCGGCGTCGACAAGCGCCGGTTCGAGCGGGTCATGAGCAACCTGATGGAGAACGCAGACCATTACGGGGGTGGCGTGACCGAGATCGCGGTCGGACCCGGAGCGGACGAGAAGGTCGAGGTGACGGTCGACGACGCCGGACCAGGCATCGATCCGCGGGAACGCGCCAAGGTGTTCGAGCGGTTCTACCGTGGCTCGGCGTCGGGGCGGCGCGGCACCGGCACCGGCACCGGGTTGGGCCTCGCCCTGGTGGCCGAGCACATGCAACTGATGCAGGGCGGGGTCCGCGTCGAGTCCTCACCCGCCGGCGGCGCGCGTTTCGTGCTTTCCTTGCCCGTCCTCTCGAACGGTGACGAGCCGGAGACGGAGTCGTGAGGCGTCCGCCCGCGGGCCTCGCCCTGCTCGCGGTGGCGGCCGTCGCCGCCGGTTGCGCCATCCCGACGCAGGGCTCACCGAACACCATCGCGCCCTCGAAGGTCCCTTTCAATCTGCTCGATCCCCACCTCCCCACCACCACGACGACGCAACCGAAACCATCGTCTCTCGTGCCGGTCAGGGTCTTCTTCGTCAACCCGAGCAATCAACTGCAGCCCGAAGCGCGCGTCGTGGCCGCTCCCGCTCCGCTGACCTCCATCCTCACGGCCATGTTGGCCGGTCCCACGAGCGCCGAAGCGGCCGGCGGCGTCTTCACCGCCATCCCGAGCGACGTGGCGGTCCTGTCCACGGCGACGCAGGGTGGCGTCGTGACCGTGAACATGAACACCACCTTCGGTGAGATCACCGGGAACAACATCGAATTGGCCGTCGCGCAGATCGTCGCCACCATCGCCACCGAAGACGGGCTGGGGACCGGGGTTGTGTTCGAGATCGACGGCCAGCGCACGAGCGTCCCGATCGCCAACGGGTCCCAGGTGGCCGGACCCGTCTACCTCATCGATTTCCTCAATGGCGCGCCCTGAACGGCGCCGCGACAGACCGGATCAGCCGGCACTCTCGACGTCGCGGCGCCAGGGCACTCGTGGCGCACCCGACCAGAGGTGCTCGAGGTCGTAGTACTCGCGCGTCTCTTGCAAGAAGACGTGCGCGATGAAGTCGCCGTAGTCCATGAGCACCCAGGTGGCGTCCGCGAGTCCCTCGGTTCGCACCGGCGCGACGCCGTGCGTCTCCTTCACGCGCCGCTCGATCTCCTCGACGAGCGTGCGGACATGGCGCGTGTTCTGCGCGCTGGTGATGACGAAAGCGTCGACCACACCGAAGAGCTCCCCCATGGCGAGGACAACCGTCTCGTGCCCGAGCTTGGCCTCCGCCGACTCGGCGGCAGTAGCCACGGCGGGTGGCAGCTGGACGTGCACGTCCAACCCTGGGGTCAATGGAGCACGTCCAAGATCCCTACCGTGAGCCCGAAACCACCCACCAGGATGCAGCAGCTGGCGACGGTCCACCGCTGCCGAGACCGTCGCGCCAGCTTCAGCTCCGCCCGACGATCGGCCCGGCTGTGGGCGCGGACCTGGTGCGCGCCCACATGGAGGCTGTCCGACAACTCCGTCCACCCGGCCGGCATGGCGCTCATCTAACCGACAGCGTACAGACCGCGGCGGCGGATGCAACGGATCACCGCTTCGGGGACCACGCCCTCGACCGACCGGCCCGCCGCCAGCAGGTCGCGGACGTCCGAGCTGGAGACCGCCACCTGGGGGCCGTCGACCCGCTCCACCCGCCATCCCGGGGCCACGACCGGGCTGGCGCCCGTCGGACGCGACACCACGGCCAGCGTGACCAGCCGTTGGAGGTCCGCCACGCGGTGCCACGACGCGAGCTCGGGCACCAAGTCAGCCCCTACGACCAGGAACAACTCGACGGAGCGCCCGTCCTCGGTAGTGCGAGCCAAGACCTCCTCGGCCGTGTCCACCGAGTAGCTGGGGCCGCCCCGGTCGATCTCGATCCGGCTCGCCTCGGCCCCGGGGATGTCCCGGGCCAGGGCCTCGGTGAGGGCGAACCGGTCCGCGGCGGCAGAGATCTCCCGCCGGGCCGATTTCTGCCACGGGTCGTTGGCCACGACGAGCAAGAGGCGAGCGAGGCCCAGCTGCTCGGTCACGGCCCGGGCGGCCGCCACGTGCCCGGCGTGCGGGGGGTCGAAGGTTCCGCCGAGGATCCCGATGCGGGTGGGGGAACTAGGTGCCGGCAAGTTCGGCGATCACCCGCGCCAGCGCATCCAGCTCCGCTTCGTGCACGACGATGTTGCTGAAGCCGAGCTCCTCCCGACGCTTCTGCAGTGTCTCGATGATCTCGCCCTCCGAACCGATCAGTGCGACGGGCGTGGCGCGCAGCTGGTCGGGGGTGAGCCCGAAGAGTGGGGCAAGCGACGCGACGACGTCATCCGCGCGGGACGACTTGCACCGTCGCCGTCCAGCACTGGAACTCCAGCTCGTCCGCCCGTGAACCCGCGGCTTGCTTCGCCCACTGCACCCGGTCGGCGTACTTGTCGACGACCGACTCGGCCGCCACCTCGGGACCGATGTGCCCAGAAGCGAGGCTGGGCACGATGCTCACCGTCTGGGCGTACTGGCCGGCCAGCGTGAGGATGCGTCGCCCACCGCCGCCGATGACCAGGGGTGGGCCGCCGGGCGTCACGGGAGCGGGTGCGCCGACCGCCTCGGTGACCTCGTAGTGCGCACCGGCGAAGGTGACGCTCCCACCGCGCCACATGGCGCGCATGATCTCGAGGCTCTCGGCCAGCCGGGCCACCCTCACCGAAGGTGGATCCATCGGGATCCCCGACTGTGCGTAGTCGGTTGTCATCCAGCCGGCGCCGATGCCGAACTCGAAGCGGCCGCCGGTCACCACGTCGAGGGTGGCGGCCTCCTTGGCCAGCACGACCGGATGGCGGAAATCATTGTCGAGGACGAGCGTCCCGACCCGCAGCGTCGTCGTGGCTTCGGCCGCCAGAACGAGGGCGAGCATGGGAGCCCACTGATCGTCGAGGTGGTCGGGGACGTACAGCGTGGAACACCCGAGATCCTCGACCTTGCGGGCCAACTCGCGCCAGGCAGCGGGGGATGCTGCCCCCGAGGCCTGCAGGGCGAACCGGAAGGCGGCCATGAGGAGCGATCCTACGGCGTTAACCTGTTGCGGTGACGAGCCCAGCCGAGACCTCCTCGTGGAGCCCCGCGTCCTGGCGCAGGTTCCCGGCCGCCCAACAACCGGAATGGCCCGATGCGGACGCGCTCAAGAAGGCCGAAGCGCGGCTGGCCACCGTGCCACCCCTCGTGTTCGCCGGCGAAGCGCGTCACCTGACCGCGCAACTGGCGGACGTCGTCCACGGCAACGCCTTCCTGCTGCAAGCCGGTGACTGCGCCGAGTCGTTTGCCGAGTTCACGGCCGACTCCATCCGGGACAAGCTGAAGATCATCTTGCAGATGGCGGTCGCCCTCACCTACGCGGCAGGCGTCCCCGTCGTCAAGGTGGGTCGCATCGCAGGGCAGTTCGCCAAGCCGCGCTCGACAGGCACCGAACGGGTCGGCGACCTGGAGTTGCCGTCGTTCCGGGGCCACATGGTCAACGACGAGGCGTTCGAAGCCGAAGCGCGTCGGCCCGATCCGGAGCGACTCTTGGCCGCCTACCAACAGTCGGCCTCGACCCTCAACCTGTTGCGCGCCTTCACCAAGGGCGGCTTCGCCGACTTGTCGCAGGTGCACCTCTGGAACCAACAGTTCGTCGCGTCCTCCGCCGAGGGGCGGCGCTACGAGCGCGTCGCCTCGGAGATCGACCGCGCCCTGCGCTTCATGGCCGCCTGCGGCATCGACCTGGGCGCCGAAGAGGGTCTCCACGAGGTCGACTTCTGGACCAGCCACGAGGCGCTGATCCTGCCCTACGAGGAGTGCCTGACCCGCGTCGACTCCCTGACGGACCACTGGTACGACTGTTCCGCCCACATGGTCTGGGTCGGCGACCGTACCCGCCAGCTCGACGGCGCCCACCTCGAGTTCCTCTCGGGCATCAACAATCCCGTCGGCGCCAAGGTCGGATGCAACTGCACCCCCGACGAGGTCGTGGCGATCTGTGAGCGCCTCAACCCCGACCGCCACGCCGGCCGCCTCACGCTGATCACCCGGTTGGGCGCCGACAAGATCGATGCGCTGCTGCCGCCCATCGTGCGCGCCGTCGAGGGCGCGGGCCACCCGGTCGTATGGGTCTGCGACCCCATGCACGGGAACACGTTCACCAGCGAGGGCGGGCACAAGACGCGCCGCTTCGACGACATCTTGGCGGAGCTGCGGTCGTTCTTCGACGTGCACCGCGACGAGGGGACGTGGCCCGGCGGGGTCCACGTCGAGCTGACGGGCGACGACGTGACCGAATGCCTCGGAGGTGCCGAGGAGATCCTCGAGGGTGATCTGGCGGCGCGTTACACGACGACGTGCGACCCCCGACTCAACGCCCGCCAATCGCTCGACCTTGCCTTCCGCGTGGCCGAGTTCCTCAGAAGTTGATCCGCCGTCTCGTCCTCGCGCTCTTGGTGACGGCATTGCCGCTGCTCGCCGTCGCGACGACGGCCGTCAGCACCGGCGCACCACCGGCCGCGGCCAGCACGCCGGCCGCGGCCTACTGGCTGGTGGCCTCGGACGGCGGGATCTTCAGCTTCGGCGGGGCACCTTTCTACGGCAGCACCGGCAGCATCGTGCTCAACAAGCCGATCGTCGGCCTGTCCGCCGTCGGCAACGCGTCGTCTCCGACCAATGGCGGCGGATACTGGCTGGTGGCGGCCGACGGCGGCATCTTCTCCTACGGCGACGCGCCGTTCTACGGCAGCACCGGCAGCATGACGCTCAACAAGCCGATCGTCGGCATGGCGTCGACTCCCGACGGCAAGGGCTACTGGCTGGTGGCGGCCGACGGCGGCATCTTCTCCTACGGCGACGCGCGGTTCTACGGGAGCACCGGCAGCATGACGCTCAACCAGCCGGTGGTGGGGATGGCGTCGACACCCGACGGCAAGGGCTATTGGCTGGTGGCGGCCGACGGCGGCATCTTCTCCTACGGCGACGCGCCGTTCTACGGCAGCACCGGCAGCATCGTGCTCAACAAGCCGATCGTCGGCATGATCGCCAACCCGAACGGAAGCGGGTACTTCCTCCTCGCCTCCGACGGCGGCGTCTTCAGCTACAACGCGCCCTTCTTCGGGTCGCTCGGAGGGCTGCCGCTCAAGCACCCGGTCGTGGCGGGGGCTGCGTCACCCGACGGCGGAGGGTATTGGTTCACCGACAGCGTCGGGCTCGTCTCCAACTTCGGCGATGCGCACTACTACGGCTCCGCTCCGTCACCCCTCAACCAGCCGATCGTCGGCATGGCGGACGCACCCGGCTCCGGATCGTTCGTGGGCGGTACGTACCCGCATGGGGCGTACGGGAACGACATCAGTTACGCCCAATGCGGGAACCTTCCAGCCGGTGACCACCAGATCGGAATTGTGCAGGTTGGGCAGGTGAACGGCGCCTCGTTGACCAACCCGAATCCCTGCCTGACCCAGGAAGTGGCGTGGGCCGGAGGCGGCCTGAATCTCTACGTGTATCTGGGATACGGAACATCTTCCACCAACGAACCCGGCTGCAACGGCGACGTTTCTTGCAACGCGGGCTATCAGGCCGGCCTCGCGGCATACTCCGACGCCTCGGGCGCCGGGGTCGGCTCCTCGACCATTCCCTGGTGGCTCGATGTCGAGACATACGACGCCAACTGGTCGGGCGACCTCTCTGAGAACGCGCAATACGTCCAGGGCCTCCTCAACGCGCTCCACGAGACCGAGGGAATCCCGGACGTCGGCATATACGCCAGCCCGGGAGTCTGGAACGACATCGTCGGCAGCTACCAGCCCGACGTGCCGTATTGGATGGCTGACTACCTGCCTTCGCCAAGCGGACCGGGCTCCTGCGCGGACATCACGCGCTGGCAGCCGCCGATGGGCAGCGCACTGCTCCCGAGCGGGCCGCTCGAGGTTGTCCAGTATTTCAGCGGCCCCGTGCCGGGTAGTCCGGGCAACTACGACGACGACTACGCCTGTTAGCCCGGCGACCTAGGCGCCTGGCGTAGGTTTCTCGCTCTGTGGACCTCCGGTACGGGTGGCGGGCTCCGTTCGCCAATGCGGATCTCATCGCCCTGCACGCCCAGGGATTCAACCATCGCCCCGTCGACGTTGACTGGCGGGGTCAGGTGGAGCGACACAGTCTGGGCTGGGTGTGCGCTCACGACGAGGGCCGACTGGTCGGCTTCGTGAACGTGGCGTGGGACGGGGGCGTCCATGCCTTCGTCGTCGACACCGTGGTGGCCAACGAGGCTCGTCGAAGAGGGGTCGGCACCCGCCTCCTCGAGCTGGCGACACGGGAAAGCCGGTCAGCGGGGATCGAGTGGCTGCACGTCGACTTCGGCGAGGAGCTGCGTGACTTCTACGTCGGCTCGTGCGGGTTTGGCTCGACCCCGGCGGGCCTCATGGCGGTTCGCCCGCGACTCCGGTAGTGGGAGCTCTCGAAGCGAAGCTCTCCTCGCTCCGGGCCGACCCGAAGCCGCCGGGATCCAACTGCGGGGTCTGCCAGAACACTTCCACGAGCGACACGGCTCCCCTTGCATCGATGTGGAACGAGTAGGCCTCCTCGAGATGGACCTCCAGCTCCGGATAGCTCAAGTGCTCGGTGACCCGCGCAAAAGCTGCGCTGGCGTCGGCGGCATACGTGACCTGGTGGACGTCGTTGCGATAGTCCCGAGGGACGGTACCGGCCAGCAGATCGAGGTAGCGCCGACGTCCGACCACGCGATCGCCAAAAGGGCCGACCCGCTCGACGTCGGGTGCCAGCACCGCGGCGAGCGACTCCCAGTCGCGGGTGCTGAGGCACGCGAAGAACCGTTCGATGATGCCAACACCGCGATCGCCCATTGCGCCTCCTGACCCGCCGCCCGGTCGTGCTGCGGAAGACGGCCGTCCTCTCGGTGATGGTAGGCGCAACGCGGGAGCCGCGCCGCGGCGGGACGACCGCGAAGTCGGTGGAAACTCACGAACGCGCCGCGACGAACGCGCGCAACCGGTTGGCGTTCTCTTCGACCCGATCCGCCGCATCGAGGACGAGATCGACCCCACCGGGAGCGGTCCAGGACGACCGCGACCCGTTGACGTGGTCCCAGTCCAACTCGTACCAGTTGGGAATGTTGCGCTGGCGCCCCTCGACGCGCGCTCGATGGATCTCGACGTCCCGACAGGTCGTCATGACGACGAGACACTCGGCGCCTTCGTCGCGCGCCACGAGGCGGGTGCCCTCGACCTCGGGCTCGCGTGCCACACCGTCGAGCACGACCGACGAGCCCATCCGGAGTTGGGAACGCGCCATGGCCCACAGCAGGGACCAACCGACGCCACGGTGCCCGGGCGGGTCCATCGCACCGAGTGCCCGCTGGATCTCCGGATAGGGCCGCAGCCCGCTCATCGCCCAGTCGTGGCCGAAGGAGGGAGCACCGAGCTCCCGGGCGACGACCGCGGCCATGGTCGACTTCCCGGTCGCCGGCAGACCGGTGACCAAAACGAGGAGCATCTACGCCGTGGGCCTCTCCCAGACCGACACGTGTGACGTGCTCTCGGACGTGAACGGCACGCGACGCCAGCCGCCCCAGCGCTCGCGCAGGCGGAGGCCCGCGATGCGCGCCATGAGGTCGAGCTCGGCCGGCCACACGTAGCGGTAGGGGATGGAGAACGTCTCGGCGCGGCCCTCCCCGATCCAGTAGTGGTGCGAGACTCCCAGCTGCCGGGCGACGTCGAGCTCGTCGAACCCCAACCTGGTCGGACCGACCGCGAAGGCACGGAGACGGTCGCCCGGGGTCAGCCGCCGGAGCTGGGGCACCTCCACCTCGATCACCAAGCAGCCGCCCGGCTCGAGGTGCGCCGCCACGTTGCAGAAGCACGCCACCTGCTCGTCCTGGGTGGTCAGGTTCTCGATCGTGTTGTACACCAGGTAGGCGAGCCGGAAGGTCCCCTCGACCGTGGCGGTGGCGAAGTTCCCGAGCGTGACGCCGATCGTGTCGGCCCCCGCCTTCGCCTTCAGCTGGGCCACCATGTCGGGCGACAGCTCGATGCCCTGCACAGGCACGCCGCGCCGGCACAGCGGGAGCGCGATGCGGCCCGTCCCGATGCCCAGCTCCAGTGCCCTCCCACCTCGTGCCACCTCGGCGAGGAAGTCGACCGTCCCGCCGACGGCGGCGGGGTCGAACATCTCGGTCGAATCGGCGTCGTAGGTGGCCGCGATGCGCTCGTCGAAGTAGTTCGTCTCCACCGGCCCACTGTGCCAGGCGGGCGGGGCGGATGTCGTAGTGGGCCGGCCGGCCACCCGTTGGGTGCCCCGCCGATGCGAATGCCGCTCAGTCGGTCTTGACCACCAACACGGCGCAATGGGCGCCGTGGGCGACCGAGTTCGGGACGCTGCCCAGGTACCGACGGGCGCCGCGCATCCCCTTGCTCCCGACGACGATCAGGTCGGCGCCGACGTCGACAGCCGTGTTGAGGATGACGTCGTCGGGGTTGCCCTGTGCGGCGTGCGCCGCGACCTTCAGCTCGTCCCCGTACCTCTTGACGGCCGTCTCGCCCACCGCCTTGGCCGCCTCCTCGACCAGGGCTTGTCCGGCGCCGCTGTCGATCAGGGGTGCACCGGTCGCGGACGCCATGCCGGGCCGCGGTGCCTTGACCGCCGTCACGATGTGCAGCTCCGAGCCCCACGAGCGTGCGATGTCGGCGGCCGCCTGGACTGCCCTGTCGGCAGTCGGAGAGCCATCGGTGCCGACCACGACGATCTTGTACATAGCTTCGTCCCCTTCTCCGCGCCGCGCTCAGCGTACCCGCCTTCACCCGACTCGTCCCGCTCAGCCCGCGAGGGCGCCGTACGCCGCCTCCCTGAAGTCGACGAAATGGCGCGGCGGCTCGGGTGAGGTCATCGCCCGCGTCGACAGCATGATCCCGGTGAGGCCGCGCGCCGGGTCCGTGGCCCACACCGTCCCTGTGCCACCGTTCCAGCCGAAGCCCCAGGGCATGGGCGGCTCACCCTTGACCGGGCCCGGCGCGGCCATGCCGTGGCCCCACCCCCAGTGTTCGCCCAGAAAGAGCTGCGCCGAGGCTCGCTGGCGCTCCGTCAGGTGGTCACGGGTCATGGCGGCGACCGCACCGGGCGAGAGCAGCGGCTGCGACGAATCCGAGCCGGAACGTCAGCAGGTCCTCCAGCGTGACGGCCCGCTCGGCCGGGACGGTGTCGTCCAAGGGGCCTTCGAGGCTGCGCAGGACGCGCCGGTCGGCCAGTTCCGGCACGAGCGCATCGACGGGATCGGACAGCGCCAGCGCTCCGTCGTCCACCAGCATCATGGCGCTGGCGGCGGCGATCGGCTTGGACAACGAGGCGATCCGGAAGATGGCATCGCGCCGGAGCGGCGTCGGGTCGTCGAGCGCGAGCGACCCGAGCACCTCGGCGTGCACGTCGCCCCCTCGCGCCACCAGCGCCGCCACGGCCGGCACCTCGCGGTGCGCCACGTGCGCCCCCAGGGACTCGTGCAGGCGGAGCAGACCGGCCCGAGTCAGCCCCGAGGCGTCAGGCACGACACGGCGCGTGGCGGTACGAGACCATCGGCAGCAACGCTAGCCAGCAGTAGGGTGCGGTCGTGGCGAGCTTCATCGACGTCGAGCGTTACATCGCTGCGTTGCCCGAGGTGACCGAAGGCGAGCGCCACGGCACCCGGACTTGGTTCGTCGGCGGGAGGGCCTTCGCGTGGGAACGCCCCTTCTCCAAGGCCGACCTCAAGCGATTCGGCGACGCCCGGCCCCCGCCGGGCCCCATCCTCGCGCTGCGCACGGCCGATCTCGCCGACAAGGAGGCGGTGCTGGCGGTCGGTACCAAGGGCTTCTTCACCATCCCGCACTTCGAGGGCTTCGCGGCGATCCTGGTCCAGCTCAGGGCCGCCCCGAAGAGGCCCTTGCAGGAGGCGATCGAGGATGCCTGGCTGGCCTGTGCGCCCGAACGACTGTCCGGTGCCTGGCTCGCCCACGACTAGGAGCGGCGTGGCCGCGCCGGCGGGCGACGAGGGTCTTCACGACCCCTGACCCGGCTCGCCCACCGGCCCGCCCTTCAGGCGCGCGGCACCCCACACGAATCGTTGAAGCGCAGCAGCACCCAGCGATCCTCGGGCTGCACCCACTCCCACTCCGTCATGGAAGCGTGGACGATGCGCACCCAACCCCGCCGGTAGATCTCCGCGGCGACACCGAGGAAGCTGATCATGGTCGCCTCAATCACCCCGGCGTGCACCGCCGCAACCACCAGCTCCCCCGGATGCCGGCGCACCAGCCCGCGCACGGCGTCGGACGCCCGCACCACGAAGGAAGACCAACTCTCGCCGCCCGGCGCAAGAGGCAGGCTCGGATCGCGGTCCCAGTCCGGTACCCCGAATCGCTCGACCACCTCCTCCCAAGTCAGACCGTCCGCCTGACCGGAGTGCAGCTCGCAGAGGTCGCACCGTTGCCTCACCGGGCCGAGCGCCTTGGGCCCGCGTCCCACCACCGCGCGCAGACGCTCCGCCGTCTCGACCGCACGCGGCAGGACCGACGAATAGAGGGCCGTCGCATCGCGCAGTTCGCCGCTCTCGTAAAGCCGGTCGGCCAAGAACGACACTTGGCGCCGCCCCAGGTCGGTCAGCCCCCGGCAGCCGTTCAGACCGCCCACCACCCCGTTGAGGTTGCACTCCGCCTCCCCGTGACGGATCAGCACGATGCGCGACGCTCCCTCCTCGGGCGCAAAGATACGCAGTACTCCTGCGTGAGCCCGGCCGTCGTGGTCCTGCCCGCCGCCGTCTGCGTTCACGCCAGGTTTCCGACGAAGTGCTCGAGTTGGCGTAGCGTCCTGCACTCCACCACGTCGTCGCAGTGGGCGGCGTACTCGCCCACGATCGAGTCGCCGGAACCCCAGTAGTCGCGTGGCTCGGGGTTCAGCCAGTAGACGTGGCGGGCTCGTGCTTGAAGGTCCTCGAGCACCCACGACTGTGACGCGTGGTAGTTGTTGCGCGCGTCGCCGAGCACGATGATGCTGGAGCGGGACGTCACCTGGTCGCCCCAGCGCCGGTGGAACTCCGTCAGCGCGTGCCCGTAGTCGGAGTGGCCGTCCACCCAGATGACGTCAGCCTCGAGGTTGATGCGGGCCACCGCCTCGGCCGGGTCCACCACGCCTTCGAAGAACCGCGTGACCTCGTCGACCCCGTCCACGAACACGAAGCTGCGCACCTTGGAGAATTGCGAGGAGATGGCGTAGACGAGGTGCAGGGTGAAGCGGGCGAAGCTGGCCACCGATCCCGAGATGTCCGCGATCACGAAGATCTCCGGCTTGGCCGGACGGGGATGACGGAAGCGCGGCTCAATCGGCACGCCTCCGGTGGACAAGGAGTGCCGCATGGTGGCCCGGAAGTCCAGGGGGCCCTTGCGCCCGTGACGGCGCTTGCGCGCGAGGCGCACCGCCAACTTGCGGGACAGCGGGTGGAGCACCCGGTGCAGCATGGCCAGCTCCTCGCGGGTGGCGTGCATGACGTCGATGTCCTCGGGGAGCGGCTTGCGCACCGAGCGGGCGAGCGCCTCCGCACCGCGGTCCTCCACCAGGCGCCGGCGGATCTCGGTCTCGACGGCGCGGCGGAACTTCTCGATACGCGCCTTGAACTCGTCGCCGGCCAGGCGCTCCTCCAGCTCGGTCAGAGAACCGCCGGCCGCCCCGGCCTGCGCCCCCTGCATGAGTCGCTCCAGCACGGCGTCGAGGTCGAGGTTCCGCAGCGTCCGGTACAGGTAGTACGTCCCCCCGACCGGGCGCCCGGGTTCCATGCCGGCGTAGCGGTCGACGGCGTTGCGCGCCACCGCGTTCATGAGCGCGGCGTCGGCCGACAGCAACGACTTGAAGAGCAGCTCCGCCAACTCCTCCGGGGTCATCCCCTCCCCCGCGCCACCGCCTTTCCACGAACGGCCCCGGCCCTGCGCCCCGGCCGCGCCGGCCTGGTCCCCTTGCTCGCCGACCTCGCCCGCCAGCTCTTCGCCTTCGCCTCCCGTCTCGCCGCCGGTGCGCACGGCGAAGAACACCTCGAAGGCCGTTTCGAAGGCCCGCCAGTGCGCGGAGGACTTCACCAGCGTCGCCGCCAGGGCATACTTCAGGGCCTCGCGGTCCTCCAGGGGAATGTGCTTGACCGCCTCGGCCGCATCGAGGTGTTCGGTGAGGGAGACGGGCAGCCCGGTGCGGCGCAACTCGGTGACGAAACCGGAGAGGAGGTCGAGCACGGGATCCTTGAGCCTCTGTCTCAGCCGGACGAGGCCGACAGCAGTTCCTTGGTGGCCCGCTCGATGTCGGCCTGGTACTTCAACAGGATGTGCAGCGTGTCCTTCGCCCCGGCGGCATCAATCGTCTGCACGCCGAGGAGCACCAGCGTGCGGGCCCAGTCCAGCGTCTCGGAGACCGACGGTGGCTTGCGCAGCTCGAGCGTGCGCAGCGAACGCACGATGCGTGCCACCTGGTCGGCCAGCTCCTCGTCGATGCCGGGTACTTTGGCTCGCACGATCTCGCGCTCGCGGTCGAGGTCCGGGTAGTCGATGTGCAGGTAGAGACAGCGGCGCTTGAGCGCCTCGGAGAGCTCCCGGGTGTTGTTCGAGGTGAGGAACACCATCGGCAGCTGCGTGGCCCGCACCGTGCCGAGCTCAGGGATGGACACCTGGTACTCCGAGAGGATCTCGAGCAGCAGCGCCTCCGTCTCGAGCTCGACCCTGTCGACCTCGTCGACGAGGAGCACCACCGGGTCGGTGGCACGGATGGCCTCGAGCAGCGGCCGGGTCAGGAGGAAGTCCTCGGAAAAGATGTCCTCCTCCAGCTCCGCCCAGCTCGGACCTTCCTCCTCGGTCTTGCCGTGCTCGCCGGCCTGGATGCGCAGCAGCTGCTTGCGGTAGTTCCACTCGTAGAGCGCCTTGGACTCGTCGAGCCCCTCGTAGCACTGCAGGCGGATCAGCCGGGCGCCACTGAGGTCGGCCACCGACTTGGCCAACTGCGTCTTGCCGGTCCCGGCCGGTCCCTCGACGAGGACCGGCTTGGACAGGCGGTCGGCCAGGTAGACGACCCCGCTGATGGACTCGTCGGCCAGGTAGCCCACCTGGGCCAGGCCGCCCCGCACCGCCTCGAGGGACTCGAAGCGCGGTGGGCCACCTTCGGGCAGCCCCAACGCCGTGCGCCGGTCGCTCGCCCCGTCGCTCATCGCCGCACCTGACCGTCGCCCCGCACGACCCATTTCAACGTCGTCAGCTCCTTCACTCCCATCGGCCCGCGGGCGTGCAGCTTCTGGGTGGAGATCCCCACCTCTGCGCCGAGCCCCAGCTCCTCGCCGTCGACGAACCGCGTCGACGCGTTCACCAGCACCGCTGCCCCGTCGACCTCGGCGACGAAACGGTCGGCCGTGGCCACGTCGGAAGTCACGATCGCCTCGGAATGCCCCGAGCTGTAGCGCGCGATGTGCTCGATGGCGTCGCCCACGTCCTCGACCATGGCGATGGCCACCACCGGCCCGAGAAACTCGGTGGCGAAGTCGCTCTCCACGGCCGGCAGGGCGTCGGGCACCACTGTGCGCACGCGCTCGTCGGCACGGATCTCCACGCCCGCCGCTGACAGCGATGCCGCCAGCCGCGGGAGGAACTCGCCCGCCACGCCGGCGTGCACCAGGATCGTCTCGACGGCATTGCACACCCCGAAGCGGTGCGTCTTGGCGTTCACCGCGAGCTCGTGCGCCATGGCCAGGTCGGCGGCGCCGTCGATGTAGATGTGGCAGTTCCCGTCGCCGTCGAGCACGTAGGGCACAGTGGCGTGCTCGATGAGCGACGCGATGAGCGCCCGGCCGCCGCGCGGGATCAGGCAGTCGACGTGGCCCCGCAGCTGCATGAAGGCGATCGCGGTCTCGTGCGAGGTGTCCTCCACGAGGGCCACGGCGTCCTCGGGCAGCCCCGACTTGACCGCGGCGCGGCGCAGCAGGGCCGCGATGGCCCGGTTGGAGTCGAGGGCGGAGGACGACCCGCGCAAGAGGGCCGCGTTGCCCGCCTTGAGGCAGAGACCGGCGGCATCGCTCGTCACGTTCGGGCGGTTCTCGTAGATCACTCCCACCACGCCGAGCGGGACCCGGACGCGGGTCACCCGCAGGCCGTTCGGACGCACCCAGCCCTCGGTGACCTCCCCGACGGGGTCTGGCAGGGCGGCCACCTTGCGCAGGCCGCGCGCCATGCCCGCCACCCGGTCTTCGGTCAGGCGCAGCCGGTCGCGGGCCGCCTCCACCATGCCGGCCGCCTCGGCCCGTTCCAGGTCGGCCCGGTTGGCCTCGACCAGCGACGTCCACTCCTCTTCCACCAGGTCCGCCGATAACCGCAGCGCGTCGTCGCGCACCGAGCTTGGCGCTCTCGCCACGACTCGGGCCGCTGACCGGACGCGCCCCGCGAGCAGCTCCAATGCAGGTGAGGTCACCTGGTCAGGTTACAAGCACCAGGTCGTCACGGTGAACGACGACCTGGCTGCGCCGCCCCATCCACTCGGTGGCCCGATCCGCGTGCAGCCGGACCAGGCCCTTGGCGAAGACCTGGCCGTCGGGGCCGGAGATCTCCACCGCTTCGTCGGGCCGGAAGCCACCGGCAACCGCAGTCACCCCCGCCGCCAACAGCGAGCGGCCCCGCTCGATCAGCGCCACCCGCGCCCCCTCGTCGACGGTGAGGCTCCCCGCCGAACCCAGGGCGAAGGCGATCCAGAGCTTGCGGGCCGACAGTCGACGTTCCCGGGCCCGGAAGGCCGTCCCCACCCCGGGCTCGCCGGCCAGCGCCGCCGCCAACACACCCGGTCGCCCCGCATCGGCGATCACGGTCTGCACGCCCGACCAGGTGGCGATCTTGGCCGCCGCCAACTTCGAGGCCATGCCTCCGCTGCCCACCGCGCTGCCCGGACCGCCGGCCCGGCGTTCGAGCTGATGGTCGATCTCGACCACCTCTTCGATCAGCGACGCCTCGGTGTCGCGTCGGGGGTCGCCCGTCAGCAGTCCGGGCGCGTCGGTGAGCAGGACCAGCAGCTCCGCGCCGACGAGGTGGGCGACGAGCGCGGCCAGTCGGTCGTTGTCGCCGAAGCGGATCTCTTCGTCCGCAACGGCGTCGTTCTCGTTGACGACCGGGACGACGCCGAGGTCGACCAGGTGGCGCAGCGTCCCGCGCGCGTGCAGGTACTGCGTCCGGTGCACGAAGTCGAGCGGTGCCAACAAGACCTGGCCGGCGAGCACGCCGTGTGGATCGAGGCCCTCCTGCCACAGGCGCATCAGGCGGTGCTGGCCCACCGCCGACACGGCTTGGAGGACGGCGGGGTCCGACGGGCGTTGCTCGCCCCGATCGAGCGCCGCCCAGCCGGCGGCAATGGCGCCCGAGGTGACGACGACGACGGTGTGGCCGGCCTGGCGCACCGACACGATGTCGCCGCAGAGCCGCTCCACGGTGTCCTCGGTCACCGAGGACGACCCCAGCTTGACCACGGCGATCACGACTCCTCGCCCCAGGTGAAGGTCATGGTGCCCACCGTCACCTCGTCGCCCTCCCGCGCCCCGGCCCGGGCCAGCGCACGGTCGACGCCGAGGCGGCGCAGACGCCGCACCGCCTCCGCCTGCGCGCCGCCGTCGTTCAGGTCCGAGAGCGCCACCGCTCGCTCGGCGGCGCGGCCGAGCACGACCCACGCGCCAGACCCAACCCGGCGCACGTCCACGCCCTCGGGCGCGGGCCGGTGCACGATCACCTCTTTCGATGTCGCCGCGGCCGACTCCGTCCGCGCCTCTTGGACGAGGGTGGCCAGACGCTCCACCAGCGCCGCGACGCCGGCACCCGTCGCGGCCGAGAGCACGAGGTCGCACAGCCCCTCGTCGTCGGACGCGAGGTCGGCTTTGTTGCCCGCCACGAGCCGCGGGCGCTCGAGGAGCTCGCTCCGGTAGGACGCCAGCTCGGCGAGCAGGACGCGACGCTGCTCCGCCGGCGCCATACCGCCCGCGTCGGGTGCAGCGAGGTCGAGCAGCACGACCAAAACCCGGGCGCGCTCGATGTGGCGCAGGAACTGGTGCCCGAGGCCCTTGCCCTGGGCCGCCCCCTCGACGAGGCCCGGGATGTCCGCCACGACGAACTCGGTGCCGTCGCGCACCGTTCCCACCCGGACCACCCCGAGGTGGGGCGCCAGCGTGGTGAAGGGGTAGTCCGCGATCTTGGGCTTGGCGGCCGACACGGTGGAGATCAACGTCGACTTCCCGGCGTTGGGGAAGCCGACGAGGGCCACGTCGGCCATCAACTTGAGCTCCATGTCCAACCAGAGCTCCTCACCCCGCTCGCCCTGTTCGGCGAAGGCGGGGGCGCGCCGGCGGTTCGAGAGGAACCGCGCGTTGCCCCGCCCGCCCTGGCCCCCTTCGGCCACGAGGAACCGGGATCCCTGGGTCGCCAGATCGCACACGACGTCGCCGGAGCGGTCGCGCACTACCGTGCCCACGGGCACCGGCACCTCCAGGTCTTTGCCCCGTGCGCCGTGCCGCTTGGACCCCGAGCCGTGCGCGCCGTCGGTGGCGCGGCGGAACGGATGGTCCCGGAAGCCGAGGAGGGACGACTCGTTTGCCGAGGCGACCAACCACACGTCGCCGCCGTGGCCGCCGTCACCGCCGTCCGGGCCACCCCGGTCCACGTGCGCCTCGCGGCGCCACGACACGGCTCCGGCTCCTCCGTCGCCGGCCCGCGCGTGCAATTGGGCCTGGTCGACGAAGCCGGACATAGGCGGGAAAGCTTAAGAGCGGACGAGTCGGCGGGCGCGCTGGCCCACCTCGGCCCGGGCCCGTTCCTCGTCGATCGCCGTGCACCGGCCGGCCGCAACGACCGGTCGGCCGCCCACCCACACGTCGGTCACCAGGTAGCCCGCTCCCGCCCAGACGAGGTGACCCAGGAGCTCGGCGTCGGTGGCCGAGGGCGTGAAGCGGGCGTCGTCGGTGCGCACGCGTATGACGTCGGCCGGGCGCCCCACTTCGAGCGCGCCCACCGGGAGCCCGAGCGCCTCGCCGCCGCCGCGGGTAGCGAGGCGGAGGGCGGCAGCGGAGGTGATGACCCCCGGGTCCGTCGCGGCGACTCGGGCCAGCAGCGCGGCGAGCCGCATCTCGTCCCAGAGGTGGAGATCGTCGTTGGAGGCGGGACCGTCGGTCCCGAGCCCCACCCGCACGCCCCGATCCAGCAGCGCCCGCAGCCTCGCCACCCCGACGCCGAGCTTTCCGTTGGAGCCTGGGCAGTGGGCCACCGCCACGTCGTGTGCGACGATCAGCTCGAGCTCGGCCTCGTCCAGCCACACCGCGTGCGCGGCGAGCACCCGCCCGTCGAGCACACCCGCATCGGCCAGCAGCGCCGCTGCGCTCATCCCGTAGCGTTCGCTCACCAGCTCGCCCTCGGCCACCGTCTCGTTGAGATGGATCTGCACCAGCGCGTCGCGCCGCTGCGCCTCGACGGCGACGGCCCGGAGCCCCTCCGGCGGCACGGTGTACGCCGCGTGCGGACCGAAGCCGAGGTGCAGGCGGCCCTCCCGGCCCTCCATGGAGTCGAAGAGCCGGCACGCCTGCTCGAGCATGGCCTCCCAGCGGTCCTCCTCGCCCGGACCCTCGAGGTCGAAGACGGCCGGGGTGTACATGGCCCGAATGCCCGAGTCCACGAGTGCCTCGACGACGGGCCCGGGGTGGCGGTATTGCTCACAGGTCGTGGTCGTGCCGTTGCGGAGCAGCTCCGCCGCGCCGAGCACCATGCCCCAGTAGACGTCCTCGTCGGTCAGCCGCGCCTCGCGTGGCCAGACGGACTCGCGCAGCCAGCGGTCCAGTGGTAGCCCGTCGCCCGCGCTGCGCACGAGCGTCATCGGGGAATGGCCGTGGCAGTTGACGAGCCCGGGCATGAGCAGGCCCCCGAGCTGGTACGTCTCGGTCCCGCGGGCGGGCGGCACCTGCCAGGGGTCGCCGACCCAGGAGATCAGGCCGTCCTCGATCTCCAACGCGCCCGGGAGCAACATGGTGTCGTCGTCATCGACGGTGAAGACGGCGTCGGCCACCAGCCGAACCGTCATGGCGAGGCGACGAACAGCCGGTCGGACAGCGCGGGCGAGACCCGGATGGCCCCCTCGCCGCCCTCCACGGTCACTTCCACGTTGCCGTCGGGGTCGCGGCCACCAACCTCGGCCACGGCGCCCGGGATGAAGCCGGCCTCGTCGAGGAGGGTCAGGGAGCCCAGATTGAGCTCGACCTCCTCGCTGACGCGGCAGAGGCGCACCCGTTCGCCCGCGCCGACCTCGGCGAGGGCGCGGGTCGCCGCGGGCGGCGCCGGCGAGTGCGACCCCGGGATGGGGTTGCCATGGGGACAGGTGGCGGGGTCGCCGAGCAGCTCGACCAGGCGCGCCTCGACGTCGTCGGAGATCACGTGCTCCCAGCGCCCCGCCTCGCGGTGCACCTTGGCCCACTCGAGCCCGATGACGTCGACCAGCAGGCGTTCCGCCAGGCGATGCTTGCGCACGACCTTCTCGGCCAACGACCGGCCGCTGTCGGTCAGCGAGAGCCGCCGGCGCTCCCGGACGACGTACCCCTCCTCGATGAGGCGGTCGAGCATCTCGGAGACCGACGGCGCCGACCGGCCCAGCCGTTCGGCGATACGGGCCTGAATGACCGGGACACCCTCCTCGTCCAGCGCGAGGATCGTCTCGAGGTACTCCTCGACGGGAGGGTGGTACTCCTGGGGCGAATGCGGACGGGCCGCGTGCTCAGTCATGACAATGCTCGGCCGAGGGCGGCACGTCGAGCGCGGGGTTGCGGTCGAAGAAGCCGAACGGGAGCAGCGTGAAGCCGGTGGATTCGACCGGCATCACCGGCCAGTCCTCGGGCCGTGGGACGTGCGTCACGCCGAAGGAATGCCACAGCACGATGTCGGTGTCGACTACGGACCGGTCCCGGGCGGTCCACGCCGGCAGCCCGGCGCCGCCGTGGTGCTGGTTGGGGTAGTCACCCGCCGCCCGCCGCTCCTCGGGGACGAAGGGCGTGACCCACAGGTTGTACGCCGCGAAGGCGGCGCGGCGACCGATGCTCGACTCGGGTCCCGCCAGCAACGTCGGTGTGGCCCCGGGCACGAGCTTGTAGGCCGTCGGCTGGCCCAGGCCGTTGCGTCGGCTGCGGTTTGCGATGCGCCACGTGCGCGAGCGCGACGGATCGACGTTGCGGCGCGCCGCCAATTCCGTCTGGAGCAGCGTGGTGGTGGTCTCGAAGGCACTACCGACGGGGTTCCCCTCCCCCGCCGGCGACGGCACGGCGTCGACCTCGAAGACGGCGTTGTGGGCGTCGTCGATCTCGACGTCGAGCCGTACGTTGAAGAGGTGCTGGTGGACCGGCGCGGCCAGGCCGGGCGCCACCAGGCGGGCGTGTGCGCCGGGATCGTCCCCGTCGACCGCCATGGTCGACATGATTCCGGTCAGCTTGACCTCGAGCTGGAGGGTGCCGTCGAGATAGAAGTACCAGTAGAACCCGTACTCGTAGTTGCCGACGGTGGCGACGGAGCTGATGACCAGGCGCCGCGACCGGCGCACTTCGGTGCGCCCCGACACCATGTCGACGTGCTTCCAGAGGATGGAGTAGTCCTCCTCGTGCATGCAGATCGCATTGTGTTTCGTGTGTGGCTTGCACCGCTCGTCGGCGAAGACGTAGTCGAAGTAGTGGATCTCGCCGAGGCAATCGCACCCCCGGGTCAGCGTGTTGGCCATGCGGCCCAGACCCCACTCCCCGGCGTCGAACGCACTCTTCCACGAGTGCATGGGGCTCGGGTGCCCGTAGGGCACGACCATCTCGCTCACCGCGGCCCGGTACACGATCGGCCGTACCCGCCCGCCGTCCTCGTAGCCGATGGTGGAGAGCACCAGTCCCTCCAAAGGGTCCATGCCGATGCGCAGCGACCACTTCTGCCAGCGCACCAGGTTGCCCTCCACCTCAAAGCTCGGGCCCTCGGGCTGGGTGATCTCCAGCGGCTTTAGGTCCGCGCGCAGCGGCCCGTTGTGCTCGGGGTAGTAGCTCCCCGACGTGGGCGGGACGGGGATCGTCCCGTCGTCGAGCACCTCGAGGACCTCGCCCCGTCCCATGTCGACGATGGCCAGCAGGCCCTCAATGGGGCGGGCGTAGCCGTTGTCGTCGGGGGCGGCGCGCAGGTAGGGGATGCACTTGGTGATGCGGCGCCCCTTCTCGTGCTCGAGCCCGAAGGTGCCGGCCGGCCAGGGGTCCACCTGGACCAGGGAATGGTCGGTGATGCCGCGCCGGTCGAGGGCGGCGTGCCACGCGGCGCACTCCTGCAGGGCGAGGAGCGCGGCATAGGCCTCCTCCATTTGCAGCGGGGGGCGGACGTCTTTGACGATTTCCCAGGCCAGGACCTCGCCTCGCATGACCGAGACGATCGCCTCGACCACGTCGGCCTCCGGCCCCTGGAGGAGCACCATCCTGACCTGACGGTCGAGGCGCGCCGCTGCGCCCGGCTCGCCCCTGTCAACCGCCCGCACGACATCCTTCGGCGGATCGCACAGGCCTACGTAGGCGAACCGCAGCGCCTCGGTGGGCACCACGGCCCGGCCGCTCTCGAAGACGATCTGGCGGGCCGCCTTCATCTCGTCTCCGCTCAGGGGTGAAAGGGGGTGCAGCGACGGAGGGGCCGGGACGGCAGTGGTCGACACGACGCCATGGTACGTGGCCGAAGCCAGGTGGTCGCCGGCCGCCTACCATCCTCCCTCATGCACGATGCGGCCGATCTGGCGGCCCGGAGTGCGCGCGAGCTGGCTCGTCGCATCGGGACCGACCACCACGACGTGCTGGTGGTGCTGGGCAGCGGGCTCTCGGGAACGGCCGAGATCCTCGGTGCGGGCGAGGACTCCCTTCCGCTCGACACCCTCCCCTCCTTTCCGCCCTACTCGGCGACCGGGCACCGAGCGCACGGATGGTCAGTTCCGATGGAAGGGCGCCGGGTGCTGGTGTTCGGCGGGCGCTGCCACCTCTACGAGGGGATTGGGCCGGCCGAGGCCGTGCACCCGCTCCGCACCGCCATCGCCGCCGGCTGCACGACGGTCATCCTCACCAGCGCGGTCGGCGGCATCCGGGACGATCTCACCACCGGCTCCCTCATGGTGGTCGTGGACCACCTCAATCTCACCGGGCGCAGTCCCCTCAGCGGCCCGACCTTCGTCGACATGGTGGACGCCTACGACCCGCGGTTGCGCCGGCGCGCCCTCGCGACACCGGAGCCCGCGGCGGCGCTGCTCTCGCCCCGACCCGGCGTCTATGCCCAGATGCCGGGGCCGCAGTTCGAGACACCGGCCGAGATCCGGATGTTGCGGACCGCGGGCGCGGACGTGGTCGGCATGTCCATGGCGCTCGAGACCATCGCCGCCCGAGACGCCGGGGCCAGGGTTCTCGGCCTGGCGCTGGTGACGAACCCGGCCGCCGCCGACTCGTCACCCCTGCCCGAGCTCGCGGCCATCGCGACCGTCGGCGCCGCGGCGGCGCCAGCCGTGGCCGCGGTCGTCCGCCACGTCGTAGGCTCACTGCCGTGACCAACCCCGTGGCACCACAGGGCCTCGACCACGTGGCCCTCAACGTTCCCGACGTCCCGGGCGGCATCGCGTTCTACACCGAGACGCTCGGCCTGCGGCAGAACTTCACCCGGCCCGACTTCGGCTTCCCCGGCGCTTGGTTGGACACCGCGAACGGCCAGCAGGTGCATCTCATCGAGGCGTCGGTGCCGCAAAACGTCGGCCAGCACTTCGCTCTCGTCTTCGACGACCTCACCGTGACCGTGGCGACGTTACGCGAGCGGGGCCTGCAGGTCTCGGACCCGGTCCGGGTCGGCGAGACCGGTCGCCGGCAAGCATTCACCAGCGACCCCTGGGGCAACGGGATCGAGCTGCACGAGCGGCCTGTCCGCTGACGGTCGGCGCCTGACGTAGAGGCGGACCGCGGTCAGCGCCCGACCCCGGCGGCCAGCTGTCCGGCCGACGACCCGCTCAGGCCGCCGATCAGCCCGCCGTCGAGGTCCAGCTTCCCGTCGTACGAGCTGAAACTGCTCTGCGCGGGCTCCACGACCGGTGCGCCCACGACCTTCCCGCCGACGTCGACGGCGAGATAGCGGTGGAAGTAGTGCGGCGCGACGTCGTCGAGTCGCACGGCTGCGCTCGAGGTGAGCTGCATCGACACGCTCCACGCGTCGTGCGGACCCGGGACGACGCGCACGGAGTTGACCGTCGACCTCGACAGTGTGAGCACGGCCGGTCCGAGCAGGAGCCGACCCCGCGCCGCTTCTCCATAGGGCAGCAGCACCACGCGCGACGCCACGTCGTGGGCACTCGTCGCCAGGTCGCGCAGCGCCGGGTCGTCGGGCAGGAGGTGGAGCTTGTAGGAGCCAGGGCTCCCGTCCGGGGAGGGTCGTAGCGAGGCGGCGGTCGCGGCGTACGGTGCCGGGCACACGGCGGGCAGCGCCGCCCCCCGACGGGCCGCGGCGACCGGACTCTGGGCGAAGCAGAGCACGGGGCGCACGAGGACCGGTCCCGCCGCCATCCCGGCCGCGCGGACGCCGGCGGCCACGGGCGCGTGTGACGACGAAGGACCGCGCGGCCTGGCGCTGCTGAGCCCGGCGACCAGGAGCGAGACCACAATCGCGACGGCGAAGACCACCAGCGCCGCCCGGCGCCGGTAGCGAGCACGCCGGTGGCGGCGGGCCTCCGGGATAAGCAGCTCGGGCGGCCCCGTCCTCGGGCGGGACCCGTCGCCGTCTGCCGTTTCGCCTTCGCCTTCGCCCGGGCCTGGGCCGGCCGCCGGCGGGTCCCTCGTGAGGAGAGAGACCATGGTGCTACTATGTATAGCACTATGCTCCAGGTCAAGGTCGACCGGGCAGAGGACGCCGCCTTGCACGACCAGGTCGCCGTTCTGGGCGTGAACACGAACACGGTGCGGCGCGCCCTGCGCGGCTCCGCCTCAGCGAGCGAGAGTGCCGTGCGCGCGCGCCCCGCGAGCTCGTGGAGTTCGTGCGCTACCACGGCTACCGCAAGGAGGAGCTCGCGGCGTGGCTCGAGGCGCTGCGCTGAGTCCGCAGTCGCGGACTCAGCCGGTCAGGACGCTGACGTGCTTGCGACCGCGGCGCTCGCCGAATTTCACCACGCCGTCCGCCGTGGCGAAGAGGGTGTCGTCGCCGCCCCGGCCGACGTTGGCGCCGGGGTAGACCTTCGTCCCCCGCTGGCGCACGAGGATGGCACCGGCGGTCACCGACGCGCCATCGAACCGTTTCACCCCGAGGCGCTGCGCCTTCGAGTCGCGGCCGTTGCGGGTCGACCCGCCGCCCTTGGTCTTGGACATGTCGGACTCCTCGGACTTACCCGGCCGCCGTGATGGCGGTGATCTCCAGCGTGGCGTAATGCTGGCGGTGGCCCCACCGGCGACGCTGGTTCGACTTGGACTTGTAGGTCATGGCGTTGATCTTCGGCCCCAGCTCGGAGCCCACGACCTTGGCCGTGACGGTGGCACCGGCCAGCTGCTCGGGCGTGGCCAGCACGGTGGAGCCGTCGACCACCAGGACGGGCTCGAGGGTGACCTCGGCGCCCACCGGTTGGCCCAGCAGCTCGACGCGGACACGCTGGCCCTCGGCCACGCGCTCCTGCTTCCCTCCGGACCTGATGACGGCATACATGAAGCGGAGATCTTAGCGCAGGACCGAGTCGTCGAGGGTCACGCCCCGGCCCCCACAGATGGTGCATTCGGTCGAGAGCGTCTCGAGCAGCCCCTCCGAGACCCGCTTGCGGGTCATCTCGACGAGGCCTAGTTCGGAGATGTCGAAGACCTGGGTCCGGGTCTTGTCCCGAGCCAGGGCGTTGCGCAGCGCGGCCGCCACCTTGTCCCGGTTCTCGCGGATCTCCATGTCGATGAAGTCGATGACGATGATGCCCCCGATGTCGCGTAGGCGTAGCTGACGCGCCACCTCCTCGGCCGCCTCGAGGTTGTTGCGAAAGACGGTCTCCTCCAGGTTCGTCTTGCCCACGTTCTTCCCGGTGTTGACGTCGATCACGGTCAACGCCTCCGTGCGCTCGATGATCAACGATCCGCCCGAAGGCAGCCACACCTTGCGGTCGAGCGCCTTGTGGAGCTGTTCGTGCACGTGGTAGCGCTCGAAGATGGGCAGGCCCTCCAGCTCGGGGTCGTAATACTCGACCCGGTCCGAGAGTTCGGGGCTGACGGCCCGCACGTAGTTGCGCACCTGCTCGAAGAGCGCCAGGTCGTCGATCACCACGCCCCGGTACTCCGCGTTCAGCTCCTCGCGCAGGATCCGCACCGACAGCTCGGGCTCTCGGTAGAGCAGGCCCGGGGCATCGGACCGCTTGGCCTCCACCTCGATGGCGTTCCACTGCTCGAGCAACGACGTGACGTCACGCTGGAGCTCATCCGCCGAGACGCCCTCGGCGGCCGTGCGCACGATCATGCCGTGGCCGGCCGGCTTCACCTCGTCGATGACCCGGCGCAGGCGCCGGCGTTCGTTGTCCCCCAGGCGCTTGGAGATGCCGAAGGCGCTGGAGTCGGGCACCAGCACGGCGAAGCGCCCCGGCAGCGAGACCTCCTGGGTCAGCCGGGCGCCCTTGGCCCCGATGGGGTTCTTGGTCACCTGGCACAAGATGACCTGGCCCGCCTTGAGCACGTCCTCGATCCGGGGCTGTTGGGACACGCCGCCTTCGATGTCGTCCTTGTCGTAACGGACGTCGCCCCGGTACAAGACGGCGTTCTTGGGAATGCCGATGTCGACGAAGGCGGCCTCCATGCCGGGCAGGACGTTCTGGACCCTGCCCCGGTAGACGTTCCCGTCGATCTGATTGGTGTCGTCGGCCGCGCGGGACACGTAGTGCTCCACCAGCGTGCGTCCCTCGAGCATGGCGATCTGGGTCATGTGGGGTTGCACGTGCACGCAGACGAGGTAGCGGCCCACCTGCTTGGAGCGCCGTTCCCGCCCCGAGCGGCGCCGGCTGCGTGCCGGCCTCGACGGCTCGTCGGCGCCGTCACCGGCAGGCCCTGCGGGCCCGGCCGCGCCGGTCCCGGCCTCTTCCTGCCCACTGGATTCGGGCCGCACGAGGGGGACCACCGGGGCCGGTGGCTTCGGGGGCGGCGCCACGACGGGCGCCGGCCGGGTGTCCCCGATCTTCGGCTTGCGCTGGGGCGCCGGGCGCGTCGTGTCGGGGGGGCTAGTGCCCCCCGCAGCCTCCGGGGGGCGACCCTCCGGGGGGCGACCCTCCGGGGTCTGGCTCATTTCCGTCTCGGACATGAGGGAAGTCCCTCCTCGCGTGCCGTGTCGCGTCGGCACCGGTCCCGGAGCCGCTCACGGGGAGCGGCTCGAACCGTGCGCCATCGCGTTCGATCCATTGATGCGTTCGACAGGCCCGTCCCGGCACCGCACCGGTGCCCAGGGCCGCTACCAGGTCGACCGGGCGGACGCCACGCGGGTGCGTGGCCAGCTCCGCTCGGAGATGACCGTTGGGGCTGGTCACGGACAGTGCCAGGATGGCCGGTCGGATGTCGTCCTCGATCTGACGACCCTTCCGCTCCCGCCGCACCGTGAGAATGGGAGCAGCGAGCACCTCTTCCACCCGCTCCTGCAGCTCCTCATCTGGCACGCCGAGCACCTCCAGCTCCCAATCGCACGATCCTACCTCTTGCTGGAGCGAACCCTCCCCTTTCCCGACCAGGTCGGCCGCGGTGACCTCGATCCCGGTGGGCAACAGGGCGCTCAGCCCCGCCGGCAGCACCGCAAGCGGGATCTCCCCTGGTGTGGCCGCCCCGAGACGCACGTCGAGGTACTCGCCGTCGGACTCGCAGCCGGTGGGCAACGCCAGCCCGAAGCTCACGAGGGGGTGGGGCACGAAGCCCTGCGAGTAGGCGACGGGGAGCTTGCTCCGACGTAACGCCCGTTCCCACATCCGCGCCACGTCCCGGTGGCTGGTGAAGCGCACCTTTCCCGCCTTGGTGAACCGCAGGCGCAGGCGGCGCTCCGTCCTCAGGAAGCACGGCTGACCAGGCGGACGGGGATCCTGTGCCCCACGCTCAGGTCCTGGCCGGTGCCCTGGCTGCCGCCCGCCGGCGGGACCGGCGACGCCACCACGTGCTCCAGGCCGAAACCGGTGCAGGCGCCGCAGTCGTAGCAGGGGGTCCAGCGGCAGTCCTCCACGGTCACCCGGGCCAGCGCGTCCTGCCAGTCGCCCCAGAGGAAGTCGCGGTGCAACCCGGCGGAGATGTGGTCCCAGGGCAGCGCCTCGTCGCCCGCCCGCTCCCGGTGACAGACCTCGGCGGTGCTCAGACCCTCCGCGGCGAGGGCCGACTCCCAGAGCGAGAGGTCGAAGCGCTCGGACCACTCCTGGAAGGTGCCCCCGGCCCGCCAGACCCGCTCGACCACGGCGCCCATGCGCCGGTCGCCCCGGCTCGCGAGCCCCTCGGCGACGGAGGCGGCCGGGTCGTGCCAGCGGATGGTCAGGCCACGGGTGCGCCTGGCCTCCTCGCGCAGCAGCACCACCTTGCGCTCGAGCTCGGCCGCGGTGTCCTGTGCGCACCACTGGAAGGGTGTGTGCGCCTTGGGCACGAAGCCACCCACCGAGGCCACCACGGTGACCGACTTCTGATGCCGCCGGCCGATCTCCACGCAACGCGCACCGAGCGCGGCGATGCCGAGGACGTCCTCGTCGCGCTCGGTGGGCAGGCCGATCAGGAAGTAGAGCTTGAGACGCCGCCAGCCCTGGCTGAACGCGGCGTCGACCGCGCCGTAGAGGTCTTCCTCGGTGATCAGCTTGTTGATCACCGTGCGCATCCGCCAAGTGCCGCCCTCGGGCGCGAAGGTCAGGCCCGTGCGGCGGACCTTCTGAATCTCTGCCGCCGTGCCGACCGTGAAAGCGTCCACCCGCAGTGACGGCAGGCTCACCGACACCTGCCCCCCGTGCTCCGGGTCCTCGATGATGTCGCGCACGGTGTCTTCGATGCCCGAGAAGTCCGCCGAGGACAACGATGTCAGCGTGACTTCGTCGTGCCCGCTCCATTCGAGGCCACGGCGGACCATCTCGCGCACCTGGGTCGCCGGGCGCTCGCGCACCGGGCGGGTGATCATGCCGGCCTGGCAGAAGCGGCAGCCCCGTGTGCAGCCGCGGAAGACCTCGACGTTGAGGCGGTCGTGGACGACCTCGGTCAGCGGCACCAACGGCCGGGCCGGGTAGGGCCAGTCGGCCAAGTCGCCGATGGTCCGCTTGGTCACCTCGGCCGGCACGCCCTCAGACGCCGGGACCGTCGAGACCAGCCGGCCGTCCGCGTACGACGGCGTGTAGAGGGCGGGCACGTACACCCCCTCCAGCTGGGCGAGCGAGCGCAGCAGCGCGCCGCGCTGGCGCTCGGCGGGCGGCGAGGCCGCGAGCCACGAGCCCAGCACCTCGTTGACCTCACCGACGGCCTCCTCACCGTCGCCCAGGACGAAGGCGTCGACGAAGTCCGCCAGCGGCTCTGGGTTGAAGGCGCAGTGCCCGCCGGCCACGACGAGGGCGTCGGCACCCCCTCGGTCGGCCCCGTGCAAGGGGAGGCCCGCCAGATCGATCAGGTTCAGGACGTTCGTGTAGACCAGCTCTGCGGAGAGGTTGAAGGCCAGCACGTCGAAGGCGGCGGCGGCGAGGTGCTGCTCGACGCTGAAAAGCGGCACGCCGGCAGTCCGCATGGCGGCCTCCATGTCGACCCAGGGGGCGTAGGCCCGCTCAGCCAGCGCGTCCGGACGCTCGTTGAGGATCTCGTAGAGGATCTGCAGACCCTGGTTGGGCAGCCCGATCTCGTAGGTGTCGGGGTAGACCAACAGCCAGGCCACCCTGCCCGGCCCGTGCACGGGATACTGGGCCCCCTGCTCGCCCCCGATGTAGCGCGCGGGCTTGGAGACGCTGGGCAGCAGGCGCTCGATCTGCGGCCAGAGGGACTCCATCCCCCGCAACCCTACGACGCCGGCGGGACTCAACCGCCCGGGATGGACGTGGTCGTGGTCGGCGGGGCGGTCGCGGTGCCTGCTGCGCCGGGCGTCGTCGTGGTGGTGGTGGTCGGCGTCCCGAGCGGGGGGTTGGAAGCCGGCACGGTCTGGCTGGGCGGGCTGGCCGGCGTGGGGGTCTTCACGGTGGCGCTGATGGGGTTGGCCGCGAGGTAGTCGAAGATGTTGCGCACCAACGGGGCGGCCGCATCGGCGCCGTAGCCACCCTGCGCGATCACTGCGAGCACGAGGTACTGCGGGTTCGGGTTGGGGCCGAACGCGACGAACCAGCTGTTGGGCTCTTCCCCGGCCTGGTTCGACGCGGTGCCCGTCTTCCCTGCCAGGTTCCACGAGGCCGGGAAGCCCTGGAAGGCCCCGTAGGCCGTCCCGTGCGGGCTGGCGATGACGCCCTCGAAGCCCTGCAGCATGGCTGCGTAGGTGGTCGGCGAGATCGCCACGTGCCCGGTCACCTGTGGCGCCAGCTTCTTCACGACCTTGCCCGTCACCGGGTCCACGACCTCGGATGCGACCTGGGGCGCGTAGCGCGTACCCCCGTTGGCGAACGTCGAGTAGGCCACGGCCTGCTCAATGGGCGTCAGCACGGTCTCGCCCTGCCCGAAGGCCATCTCGATGTTGTCTCCGGTGAACCACGAGGCGGCATAGGGGAACGCCTTGGGCGCCTCGGCGTGCAGCTTGGCCCGGGTCAGGTAGCTGTCGACGCGCCCCTGCGCCTCGCCGGGGAGGTCGATCCCGGTGATCGTCCCCTCGCCGTAGGCGGTGGCCTCGTTCTGGATCGGCGTTTGGCCGAACTGCGCGCGATCCTGCCAGAACAGGTCGCCCAGGTTGTAGAAGAACGAGTCGCTCGAGACGGTGAGTGCGCCCGTGATGTCGTAGGTGCCGCCGCTGTCGCCCGGGTCGTCGTGCAGGATGCACCCGGTGTCGTTGTTGACCCCCGGTGCGGGACAGCCGGGGATCTTGAAACTCCCGGTATCGTCGTAGTACTGACCCGGCGACCACAGGCCGTCCTGGAGCGCCGCCGTGGCCGTGACGAGCTTGAAGGTCGACCCGGGGGTGTACTGCCCCTCGATGGCGTCGTCGTTCTCGGCTCCACTGGACTGGAGCGCGGCGAAGTTGGACGACGAGATCCCTCCCACCCATTCGTTCAGGTCGTAGGTGGGGTACGACGCCAGCGCCAGGACCTGACCGTTCTGCGGGTCCATCACGATGGCTGCCCCGTTGGGCGCCGCGGGGAGCCGTCCGCCGTCGACCTGGTCGGGCGTCTTGCGGTCGGCCAGGATCTGTTGCTCGAGGTCGTTCTGCACGGCCTCCTGGAGGCCGGTGTCGACGTTGAGCACCACGGAGTCACCGATCTGGGGAGCCGTGGTGCTGAGGGTGCCGACCACCGTGCCGCTGGCATCCACGGACAGCGCCTGACGCCCGGCGATCCCGCGCAGGTAGGGCTCGTATTGGGCCTCGATCCCTGACACGCCGACCTGGCTCCCCTGGGTGTACCCATCGTTGGGGTGGGCGGCCAGATAGCTCGGAGAGATGTCCCCGACGTACCCGAGGATGTGGGTGGCCGTGGTCCCGCCCTGGGGATAGGTGCGCTGGGCCACGGTCTCGACGCTGACACCGGGATACTCCGCCTGGTTCGTCTGCAGGTACTGCACCGTGGCGGGGGAGACGCCGACGGCGACCGGCACCGGCTCGTACGGGCTGTACTGGTTGTTGTTGATGGACGCCTGGACCTGCTTGGGCGTCTGGCCCACCAGAGCGGCCACCATGCCGACGATGCTCGGGTTCTGCGCCGCCTCGGCGCGCGAGAGCAGGATCTCCTGCTGCGGGGTGTTCGAGACCAGCACCGTGCCGTTGCGGTCGACGATCTCGCCCCGGGGGGCCGGGATGCTGACAACGCGCACCTGGTTGCGGGTCACGGCGGCGGCGTAGGTCTTCCCCTCCACGACCTGGAGCGTCCAGAGGCGCAGGACCAGGACGCCGAACAGGAGGAGCACAACGATGCCGACAATGCGAAGGCGCAGGTTCGGTCGCGACTCCTCCTCCTCGGGCGAGCCGACCAGCGAGGCGACATTGACGCTCTTGCGGGGCCGCATGCGCGGCTGGCGCGCCTCGTGGTGCTGCCAGCCGCGGCGCGCCGGACGGCTCGAGGGTTTGGGGTGGAGCCGGTCGCCGCGGATGGGGTGGCGGAGGGTCCGCTTCACCAGGGCCTGCTGTCGGTGTGCGCCGAGACGAGCGAACGGCGGTTGTTCTCCCCGGCCAGGGCCCACCGCATCATCCGGGTGACCGGGAGCATGAGCACGACGCTCGAAATCCCCACGACCAGGATCAGCGACACGAAGTCGATCTGCACCATCTGCTCTTGTCCGAAGATCGCGCCGAGCACGGCGAACAGCATGTCCGCCGCGACGCTCCCCGCGAGCGCGGCCACGGGCTTGAGCCACACGGCGCGCGGGTCGACGGGCGCCGCCAGCGACCCGGTGACGTAGCCCAGCACGCAGCCCACCAGGGCGGATAGCCCGAAGGGCGTCGGGAGCACCAGATCGAACGACAAACCAGCCCAGAACCCGACGATGGCCCCGGTCTCGGGACCGTCGAGCAGCGCGGCGCTGATCGGGAGCAGCCACACCAGGTCGGGGTGCGCGCCATGGACGCGCAGCGCCACCATCACCGTCTGCTGCACCATCAGCGCGATGAAGATGACGAGCGCCACCCGGACCATCGAGCGCGCCGTCACGCCGGCGGCACCCACTGCACGACGTCGACGTAGGCCAATTGGGCCAGATTGGCCGCCGGATCCACCTCGATGCTCTCCTGGCTGGCCCCCGCGGCTGTGTGGAACGACGACACGGTCGCGGTCGGGACCCCCGGGGGGAACGACGCCCCCTGGAGCCCGCTGGTGAACATGACCTCGCCCCTGTGCAGCGGCGTGTGGGGAGGTACCAGGTCCGCCGTCATCGAGCTTCCCGGGCCCTGTCCGTCGACGATCCCGGTGTATTGGCTCCCCGACCCGAACGTGACCCCGACCTTGGACTGCCCGTCGGTGACGAGGCGGACCACCGAGGTGTGATGGAAGGACTGGATCACCTGGCCCACCAGCCCGCCCGCTCCGACAACCGGGAAGCCGACGTCGACGCCGTCAGCGCGGCCCTTGTTCAGGGTGATGGTCGCGGTGAAGTTCGACGAGTACTCGAGCTGGGTCTGCGCGGTGACGGTCGGCAGCGACTGCAGGAACGGGAGGTGCTCCAGCGCGGTCAGCTCACGCAGCTGGTTCGCCTGGAACCCCTTCTCGCTCTGCGCGGCCCGCAGTTGTCCGATGGTCCGCTGCAGCAGCTCGTTCTGTGTGCGCAGCGACCCGTAGTTGAATGCGCCGGCGAAGAAGTTCCCGATCGGGCTGGTGATGTCGACCACGCCTTGGCGCAGCGGCGCGTAGACGTCGTTCGCCACCGACTTGACTCCCGACGTCAAGCTGTGGGTCCGCCCATTGAGGTCGAGGGAGATCAACGACAACGACGCCACGACCAGGACGATGACCGTCAGCGTGCGGCGCGACCGCCGGGACCGGGCCACCCAGGAGGAACCGGTCGATCGATCAGCGTGTGGAGGTGGTGATCAGCACCCGCTTCAGCGCGTCGAACTCCTCCAGGCACTGGCCGCTGCCGACGGCGACACAGTTCAGCGGGTCCCGGGCCACCACGATCGGCATACCGGTCTCGTGCTGCAGGCGCGATTCGAGGCCGTGCAGCAGCGCCCCCCCACCGGTCAGCACGATCCCCTGCTCCATGATGTCGGCCGCCAACTCGGGAGGCGTCCGGTCCAGGGTGACCTTGACGGCGTCGATGATGGCGGAGACCGGCTCCTCGATCGCCCGCCGGATCTCCTCGGTGGAGACGACGATCGTCTTGGGGAGCCCGCTCACCAGGTCACGGCCGCGGATCTCCGCATGCAGTTCTTGCTCGAGCGGATACGCCGACCCGAGGGTGATCTTGATCTCCTCCGCCGTGCGCTCACCGAGCGCGAGGCTGAACTCCTTCTTGACGAAGGAGACGATCGCTTCGTCGAGCTCGTCGCCGCCGATGCGCACCGACTGACTCGTCACGATGCCACCGAGCGAGATGACGGCGACCTCGGTCGTCCCCCCGCCGATGTCGACCACCATGTTGCCTGTCGGCTCGTGCACCGGCAGGCCGGCGCCGATGGCTGCGGCCATGGGTTCTTCAATGATGTAGGCCCGGCGTGCGCCAGCGTACTCGGCCGCCTCCATCACAGCGCGGCGCTCTACTCCGGTGATGCCCGAGGGCACACAGATGACCATGCGCGGCTTCGCGAAGCGGCGCTGGTGCACCCGGTGGATGAAATAGCGCAGCATCTTCTCGCAGATCTCGAAGTCGGCGATGACGCCGTCCTTGAGGGGTCGGATGGCCTGAATGTTCGACGGGGTGCGCCCGATCATCCGCTTGGCCTCGGCTCCCACCGCAAGCGGGCGTCCGTCCTTGATGTCGACCGCGACAACGGACGGCTCGTTGAGCACGATCCCACGGCCGCGGACGTACACCAGCGTGTTGGCGGTGCCCAGGTCGACGGCCATGTCGCGACCAAGGAGGGAAAGACGATTTTCGGCCATAGCTGGAACTCTCCCCACGGAATACGGCGAGGGCACCGGGGACCCGGTACCCGTGACGGTGCGACCACAGGCTACGGGACCCAGGCAGGGTCCACAAGGCGGTCGGCGTGCTACGCCTGTCTGACCTGGGCTTCGGAACGCCGGCCGCGCCACGTGCCGCAGTGGCTATGACGCCGCCAGACCCGGGAAGAACAGCGCGATCTCCCGCGCCGCCGACTCGTGCGAGTCGGAGCCGTGCACGAGGTTCTCGGTCGTCTCGATCCCGAACTCGCCTCGGATGGTGCCCGGCGCCGCCTCGGCCGGATTGGTGGCGCCCATCATGAGGCGCACCACGGCGTAGGTGTCCTTTGGTCCCTCCACCACCATGATGAGCGAGGGTGAGCGTGTGATGAACGTCACCAAGTCGCTGAAGAACGGGCGCTCGGCGTGCTCGGCATAGTGCGCCTCGGCCACCTCCTTGGAAATGGTCCGGAGCTCGGCGGCCACCAGGCGCAGCTTCTTGCGCTCCAGCCGACTGATGATCTCACCGGCCAGGCCCCGCTCGACTCCGTCGGGCTTCACGATGACAAGGGTGCGGTCCACGAGGGGTCGACTCTACCAACCCGCCGCGTCACCCGTCCGTCGTCAGCGGCCCGCTTCCTCCCAGGGGACGGCCGAGGCGAGCGCGTCGGCACGCGCCGCGCCCACCACGTAGAGCGAGCCCGCCACGACGACGAGACCGTCGGCGTCGACCATCCCCCGAGCCACGCGCAACGCGCTGCGCACGTCGGGCTCCTCGAAGACCGCCAGTCCGAGCGCGCGCCCGGCCTCGCTGACCGCGGCGACCGGCAGCGCGCGTGGCGACTCTGGCTCGCAGGCGACGACCGCGGTCACGCCGGCCGACGCCAAGGGCGCCAACATGGCAGACGGGTCGCGGCCGGAGAGCATGCCCACCACGGCGACCGAGACTCCGTCGACGGCGAATTCCTCGGTCAACGCGTCACCGAGCGCGGCCATACCCGCCGCGTTGTGGGCGCCGTCGACCAGCAGCAGCGGCCGGCGCCCCAGCACTTCGAGGCGTCCGGGGACGCGCACCGCGGCCAGTCCTTCCTCCACGACGACGGTGGCCAGGGGCTCACCGAAGAACGCCTCTGCTGCGGCGAGGGCCACCGCCGCGTTGTCGCCCTGGTGGGCGCCGTGCAACGGCAGCAAGACGTCCTCGTAGTGCCCCTCCGGAGTCCACAGTGTGAGCAGCCGCCCGCCCACCGCCACCCGGTTGGAGGAGCAGCCGAAGTCCCTCCCGGCCACCGAGATCGACGCCGCATCGGCGTCGATGGCCCGCTGCGCGACGATGTCGACCAGCTCGGGCGCCATTTCCCCCACCACGACCCGGCTGCCGTGCTTGACGATCCCCGCCTTGTCGTACGCGATCCCCTCCAGGGTGGGGCCGAGGACGTCGGTGTGGTCGAAGCTCACGTTGGTGATGACCGCCACGTCACCGCGCACCACGTTGGTGGAGTCCCACGTGCCCCCGAGGCCTACCTCGATGACCATGGCGTCGACTGCCTCCGTGGCGAACCAAGACAACGCCGCCGCGGTGAGCAACTCGAATCGGGTCGGCCGCTCGGGCAGCAGCGCCTCGAGCAATGCCAGCTCGGTGAGGATGTCGGTCAGGGCCGCGTCGCCGATCGGCTCGGCGTTGCGAGCCAGGCGTTCGGCCACCACGTGCAGGTTCGGGCTGGTGAAGGTCCCGACGCTGAGACCCTTCGCCAGCAACAGCGCGGTCGCGATGGCCGAAGTCGAGCCCTTGCCGTTGGTGCCGGTGATGTGGATGGACGGGATGGAGTCCTGAGGCTCGCCGAGCAGCGAGGTCAGGGCGCGGATGCGGTCGAGCGTGGGGAGGGCGAGGCGTGCCGGCATGGTCGCCTCGAAATTGATGTGGGAGTCGAGCCACGCCAGCGTGTCGCCGACCCCGTCGAAGGGCAGGGAAACCGGCTCGTCCACCGGGTCCTGTCCCCGGTGGGTCAGGACGCGGCGCGGCGAGAGCGCGACGTCTTGGCCGGTGTGCCCCCGAGCGGCACGAGCGTCGGGGCGACCCGGTCGAGCACTACGGAACGGTCCACCACGCACTTGCCCACGTCGGTGCGACTGGGCAGGTCGTACATCACGTCGAGCAGCACCTCTTCGAGGATGGCGCGGCAGACCGCGGGCGCCGGTCCCCCGCAACAACGCCTGCTCGGCCACCGCCTCGAGCGCGTCGGGCGTGAACTCGAGCTCCACGTTGTCGA
>CAWITA010000014.1:0-308004 GCA_963838835.1 uncultured Acidimicrobiaceae bacterium | reverse complement strand
TCGTCCCCGCCATATCCGGTGCTCAACATGTTGGGATAAGCAGCCCGGTCAATCTGCGGAAGTGAGGCGGCGGAGGGGGAATGCGATATCCGTGGCCCGCTCCGCACAGGAGCAATGGACGCGGGATAATCCCAATCCAATCTCAGATCCGGAAGAGTTTCGGCGTCGGATTCTGCCAGGGCTCAAGGGAGTTCCTCTCCCGCGAGATCATAGGTGCAACCGGATGCACAATAGCTACGGCCTCGTCGTATAGGAGCGGCAAGACCACTCCACATCACATGTATTGGAAGGCGCTCGCATCGATCGTGGAGCGATCGCCGGGTGCTGCCAGGCCTTGTGCCCCAAGGTGAACGTCGGGCAAGCGGGTTCCGTCCGAGATGATGAACGGTCGAGACATCGCCGAAGCAGCCGGGACGGACGAGTACGACCTGACTGTCGCGCTCGGTCGTCATCCGAGAACGACCAGACCACCGGTGTAGTCGAGCACGACCCATTTCTCATGCGCCAGGGCGTCGGCGCCGAGGATACCGGCGTAGGAGCTATAACCGATGTTCGCTGAGTCCAGCAATTGCGGGCGAAGCGCCAGGCCGGACATGGACCACGAACCACTCTGGACGATTGGCGACGTGATGACCGAACACACCGTGTCATAACGGTCCGCCAGGTTCGTGGCTGTCAGTGACCCCTCTTTGCTGACCCACGGGTCCAGCGTCGTCCGCGACGTCCCTGTGTCCACGACGAACCAGTTCGACGGCTCGAGACCGAAGCGGACGGGCACACTCAGGTAGTCGTTGTCCGGACCGGTCATGGCTTCGGCCGGGACGACCACGCCTTGGCCCTTAGTCAACTCGGTGGGGACCGGACCCTTGGGTCCGGTGAACGTCGACGGGTTCAAGGAAGAATCCTTCGGGCCCAGGGAGCATGAGCGCACGGGCGTCGAAGTCGATACGCACGGCTCCAAAGACGCGACAGGACGTCGTTCCCGAGCAAACCGACGGGCTCGCGCTGGTCGCCGAGGATCTTCCTGAGGGCAAGTGGTGACAAAGTGGTGACAAATCCGCCTGTCACCGAATGTCACCACAGCGCACTCCCCCACTGACCTGCGTCTTTGTGGTCGGGCTGCCGGGATTTGAACCCGGGACCTCTTGACCCCCAGTCAACCGCGCTAACCAAGCTGCGCCACAGCCCGTGTGCCGTTTGCCCTGGTGAGAGGGTCCCGACTCCCCCGCTCCCTTACGGTAAGGGGCTCTTGTCAACGTTTTGTAACGTCCCTCGCCGAGATCGGGACCTCCATGCTGTCACAACCACCAGGTGACAATCGACCCGCCCTCAGGTCAGCAGCCCTGCGCTCAGTCTCTCCCCCGCCGGCATGCCTCCGGCTCCACCGCGATCATCAACGCCATGGAGGGTTACCGGAACCAAAATGGCGCCTATTTCCCGCCGAACTAACGCAGACCTACCCGCCGGCTGCTCCAGTACCGGTAGCGATCACTAACCCGCCCCCTATGGGCGTGCTCTCGTACGGCGATGGTCCCTATGCGAATCCTGACAACGCATACGAGCACATCGCCTTCAGCACGACCCGCGGCAACCTGGTCGTGACCGCAAAAGCTCCGACGTATCTGACCGACTCGTTCCCCAAAGGCCAATGACTTCGCCCGCACGTCTACCCAGGATCCCCAGGTGCGCTATTGGTCACTGTGCATCGTGCTCAAGGGTCGCCATACCGGCGACTGCCTGCGCGACGAGCAGGTTGAGATCCCCTCCGGAACGGAGAACTTCACGGCGATCGTGTCACCGACCTGCCCCGTTGTGGGGTATGCCAACTGCATCCTGTCCGGTCCCCAGGAATTGCAGAGCTCGATCTCGTACCGCAACCTGCTCCCAAGCCCGAGCTTCAAGCCAGACTCGCTACAGCGGCCCCTACCGGATGACTGTCACTTACGTCGGTCGTCCTGGGTGACCGAATATTCCCGTCCCCCTATCACATCAGGACCCGGGCGGACCCTCTATGGCAAACCTGCGATCATCTCGATGACCTCTTCGCGTCGGTAGCCGTGGCGGGACGCGCGGAAATCGACCATTCGCGGGCACGACCACGGCACCTTGTTCCGGCGTGCCAGCCACGGTTACGCCTCTCCCTCGGCGAAACTCCACGAGGCCCTCGTCGCGCAACAGCCGTCAGCGCGCGCAAGACCGTATTTGAGTTCACCTCCAGGACCGCAGCCAGGTCCTTGGCAGGTGGCAGACGCTCGCCCGGTCCTGCCTCTCCGTCGGCGATGGCGCGTCGGATCTCTGCGGCCACCTGGTCGTGCAGAGCGAGGTCCTCGTCCCGATCGACCTTGACATGGAACATAATGATAGAGATAGTAGCACCATGAAAACTGCGGTTGACATGGCTCACCCGCCGCCGAGCGAGGATCTGATTCCCGAAGCTGGACGGCATCGGCGTCGGCGCCATGTGCGTATCGGCGTCGTTCTCGGTCTGGTGGCGGTCCTGCTTGCAGCCCTCATCGTCGCCACTGTCGCGGCGTGGGGCAGCCTTGCCGACGGCACGTCGCATTCAAGCCCTGAACTTGTTACTGCTGGGCACCACCACGCCGGTGTACTTCCGACCAGTCCTCTGCGAGGCGCCCCCCTACGAACCTGCCGAAAGCGGCCAAAGTGCGCAGGTATCCCTCTCATGCAGCGGTGCGAGTGCGCTCACGGCTCAGAATCTCAATATTCAGCCCCTCAGTACTCCCCCCTCCGGGTTCACAACGGATCCGAGCCGGATACCCCCAGATGCGGCCTTGGGAGGCACACCATCGACGAACCCGTCCCATGAGCGTACCTCTGCGACGGTATTGGTTCCCTGGGCGCCGGGATCACACGCCGGAGCCGTGCGTTACGTCCTCGGGCCGGCCCAGTTGACAACTGCTTCCATCGAAATTGGCGTCGGCCAAGAACATCGGTGGCGATCTATGGGTCGTCAACTACACGATGACCACTGCTGGTTCCGCCCTCATGGACAAGGTGGCATTTGAGAACTTTCACCAGCAAATCGCCGTCGAGCTGGGTGGGAACGTGTACTCGACACCGCTGGTCGAACCTACCCAAACCTCGTTCACCAGCTATCAAGGTAAAGGGCAGATCTCCGGTCTAACCAAGTCGCAAGCCACGCTGTTGTCAAGCGCGATGTCCTCCGAAAAGACAAGGCCGTAGTGACGAACGTCATCGAGCAGATCCAGGAGAGGCCTTACATGGGCGTCCCCGATCGCCCGTGGAAGGTGGCACATGCAGCCTGCCAACAACTTCTGTCACTCTGGAAGGAGTGTTCGAGCACTTCACTGAAAGCGCCCGCCGAACCATTGTTCTGGCGCAGGAAGAGGCCGAACGCCTCCAAGCGAGCTCGATCTACACCGAGCATCTCCTCTTGGGCCTGTTGCGAGAAGAAGAGGGCATCGCCGCCAAGGCACTTTCGGATACCGGCGCCGATTACTCCCGAACTCGTGAGATCATCGAAGAAGAGGGCGGTCAACGACCTGGACCGAGTCAGCCTCGCAACCGTTCTCCGAAGCCACCAGGACGATCATAGAGTCGTCTGTGCGAATCTCGGTGGGATGATGCAAACGGTGTTATCGATACCGAGCATCTGCTCGTCGCTCTTCTCCAGCAGAGGACGAGGCAATCGAGACTGTCTTGGCTGAGCTGAATATCACTCCGGTGGTTCACCGGGTCAACGCTTTGTTGGAGGAACGCAGGAATGGATCGGTTCTTCAACTGTGATGCTGTGCCCCTGAACAACGGGTCTGGGTGTCATAGCCAGCATCTTGGGGGCAGGGGTTTGATGGCGACTGGCCATCCTGTATCCGGTGCCATACAAGGCGGAACAGCGCTTGTCGGTGCCGGACTAGAGGGACGCACCCCCGCCAGCGTCCAAAGGCAACCATAGGAGAACCAAGTGGGAAGGATCGTCATCAGCGAGAATGTGTCGCTCGACGGGGTCATCGAAGACCCAGCCGGTGACCAGGGTTTCAGAGTTGGCGGTTGGGTTGGGATGCTCAAAGACCGCGAGGAAATCGACAAGCTAGCGCTCGACGACGCTATGAGCGCCGAAGCTCTCTTGTTTGGTCGGCGGAGCTATGAATGGTTCGCCTCAAAGTCCCCATCCCGGAGCGGCGAGTTGGCCGACAGGTTGAACGGCCTACCCAAGTATGTCGTTTCCTCGACTCTGAAGGACCCTGCCTGGAGCAACTCGGTAGCACTAACGGGTGACGTGCTGAACGAGGTTGCAAGACTAAGGCGGGAGCAAATCGGGGACATCCTCGTCTTAGCCAGCTTCCAGCTCGTCCATATGTTGATTGAGCACGACCTGGCCGACGAGCTGCGGCTGAAGATCTATCCGGTCGTGCTCGGAGCAGGCCAGCACCTCTTCGGGGAGACGAGCCGGGCGAAACCCATGCGCCTCCTCGAATCTCGTTCCCTTGGTGATGGCGTGGTCGTAATGACTTACGAAGCCGTCCGAGACACGTAACCAACTGCTGCTGGGGCCGACCGAGTGAGCGTGCCGATACCGGCCGGGTGCCAAAGTGCCTACTTCGAGGGCGAGGCAGTTCGGCGTCCTCGGCCCGGACAGATACACCGAAACACCGACCTGTGGCTGCCCAGAAACGCTAGGAGCTCGATCTGGGCGTAAGGACCATCAAGGGGGTAGACACGCTGAGTCTTCCCGCGATGTCTGCGAGCTGCGGATAGCGCCCAGCTGCTCTGGCGAAGAGGCGTTCGCGCTCGTCGCCGATGGACTCCTCCGCGACGACGTCAATCGTCTCGCTACTGACCTAAATTCTCGTGACCGGGTGCTCCTTTAAGTTGTGATACCAAGCTGGATGTTTCGGCGCTCCCCCGTTCGCCGGCCCAGATGAAATAGCGCCCGTCGCCTGGCGGATCCGCGACTGGGTTAGGACCGCGGCTCACACCGGACGTCGCCGTGTGGTGGGAGCAACAAAAGTGGCGTTTCCTCCCACATGCCGCCGACCCGTCCGCTGTTGTACAAATCACTGATCACTTTGGCGTTGTAGTCATCGGATGACTCAGCCATTGTGCTCCTCTCGCTCTCGGCGTCACTATGGCTTTGAGGGCGAGCAGCCACCCCCGACCCTCTCTAACTGCTCCTCGCTGTGGTTCGCACCCCTACACGGTCCGCAGCGTCGAATCAGTCTCAAGGAGGGTTTTCAGACTGGAAAGAACGGCCGGCCAGCCATCAGAGATGGCTTGGAGAACGGCACTACCGGGCTCGAAGCCGTTGTGGACGAGCGTGAGCTTTACGACTCCGTGCCCGGCGTCCTCAATGTCGAAGGCCACGTTGGAGCGGGGTTCAGCCCGCCACGCATCAGCGGTGGCCTCGTCCATCCCGACCTCGGCAGCCCATTCGGGCGTAATCGTGTGCCAGGTGTAAGCCAGCCGGCGGTAGGGATCGGACTCGAGGATCACTTGTTCGGGTCGCTCACGACAGCCCGACCTCCTCGTGCGCCATGGCGTAAGTGGAACCCTTCTTCCCAGTCCGACTGAAAGGTCTTCTCACCAGCCCTTTGGTGCCGCCAATAGCGTTTCATGAGAGCGGGGTCGGTGAGACCCTGCCAGACCCGCTCGGGCGTGGCCTGAATGTAGATCGGGTAGGTGAAGCTCGTCATCTGGTTGCTGCGTCTAACCATTGCCCAGCCTCCAGTCGTTGGTCGCCCCATTTGAAATGTCCCGCCATCAGACATATGTACCCACGGTCGAAGTAAACCCAACCTTTCGCCGCTGATAGGGCTGCCCCAATACGCCGTACATCAGGATTGAGCCGCGACCGCGTCTCCTTACTGCGGAAGACGGACACAGGCTCATACGCGAAGGATATGGATTTGATTAGGCATACGCATCCCATACTCCAATCGGGACAGGCGCTAATTGTCCCAGTACACGCCGGGTCTGAGGCATTACAGGAATCAGACTGACGTGGCCAAGACCACGATGTCCACGGGTTCGCTTCGCCCACGAATAGCCACTCGATCGGGACGACCGCCGGGGTATCGCTCCTCGACCAGCGAGTAGAGCGGAGCGGCAAGAACGACTTCGCCTGCCGACGCATGACCCTGGAGGCGAGCGCCGACGTTTCTAGCGTCACCGAGTGCCGTGAAGTCGAGCACGGTCTCGGATCCCACGTTGCCGACGAAGGCAATGCCCGCATTGGCGGCGACGCCGACAGGTAGTTGAGTCACCTTCGATGCGAGTTCTAGAGCTGCCATGGCGGCCTTCCGCCGGTAATCCGGTCCGGCGACACCTTGGATGAACAGACCCATGACTTCGTCCCCGATGAGTTCGTCGACGATGCCGTCGTTGTAAATCAGCGCCTTCGTGGCCGCTGCGTAGAACTCGTTGAGGCGCTCTGCGAACGCGGTGGCATTCGACTGCTCGCCCAGCGTTGTCGAAGCACGGATATCGGCGAACACCACACCGATATCGATCTCGATGCCCCCGGGGGGCAGATGATCGAAGCAGAACTGACAGATGTTCGGATTCTTGCGTGACGGCTTGCGCCCCAAGATGCCGATGACCTTGCCGGCAATGCCGCCAAAGGGGTTCTGGCACAACTTGCAGCGAGGCTCGGAAGGAAGGCGACGAAAGACTCGCTGGCTGATCTTGAACGGCTCATAACCGTCGACGAGCAGGGCTTCCCAATCGAGCTGCTTTGCCACGTTGGAACTATGGCTCACCGACGGGCGGAAGCGCCAGGGTCGTCAAACTCACCCTGAGCACGTAACGAGCACCCCAGATCACACCGGTTCGGGGATATGCCGAGGCCTGGCCTTATCGGATCGACCTGCGACGACCGCCGCCCTCACCGCCCGGATCCCAGGCAGTGCCTTGTCAACGAAATTCTCAACGTAGTTCGTCAGAACACTCCGAATCGCGGGACAACGCACGCGAACCACCACGTATGTGCACCCCCCGCTCGAACTGATGGGCGAGCAGGTCCGCCACGGTCGATTTCCCCGACGCCTGTACACCGATGACAACCCAAACCGCTTCCGTCACTCGATGAGTCTCGCGAATGGCGCTGGCTTCGAATGTGCAGAGTTCGCGAGGCGAGCCCTGACCCGGTTCGTCGGGAAGTGGGACGTCTTGTAGAGCCAACGGCACCACCTTGGAAGGCGGGCACACTAGTTCTTGGCAAACTGGATGAATGCCGGACGCTCAGTGGCCCCTCTTTGACCTTCGAGTCTGCACGCCCCGTCTAGAGATTCGTCTTCCAAACGACGCGGACCTGTATCGCCTGAATGAGCTTGCCGACCATGGTGTCCATGAGCCGTCCGCCATGCCGTTCACCATCCCTTGGACCGACACCCCTCTGCCGAGGCGCCACCGTGAGTCACTTAAGTTTTGGTGGTCAGCACGGGCCAACTGGACTCCGGAGAGCTGGAACTTCACCGGGGCGGTTTTCGTCGATGAGGCTCCCGTCGGAGTACAGGGCCTGATGGCCAAGAACTTCGCCCGCCTCCTGACCGTCGAGACCGGGTCCTGGCTCGGTCTCCAGCACCAGGGTCAAGGTCTCGGGAAGGAGATGCGAGCTGCCATCTTGCACTTGGCTTTTGAAGGCCTCGGGGCAATCGAGGCCCTGAGCGGAGCGTTTCACGACAACCGGGCGTCGTTGGCAACGTCAAAATCGTTGGGGTACGCCGAGAACGGCAACCGACTCATGCTGCGACGGGACAGGTCTGATCGGATTATTGATCTGAAACTGGACCGCGCTACCTGGGCTTCACGGCGCCGCGACGACATCGTGATCGAAGGACTTGAGGCTTGCCTCGAGATGTTTGGCGCTGTGCCTCGGGGCTGAGATGCAGACCGCCCCACTTCGCCATCGGAATGGGGTCACGGGTTCGCACGCAGACCTGTCATCCTGGCCACTGATTTGAGCAAAACATTGGCCTCAGGTGGATTCAAAAACGCGAGGCGACCGCCGGAGAACCGATCGTCCTCGGTCACGTCTGCGACCGCGAGCGGCGGATGATGGAGGGCCGTGTCTTCCAAAGTCAGTTCGAGCTCTGCAAGCACCAGGCCGTCGAGGGAGCTAGTGAACTGATCGACTGAGAGCGTCGCGTCGCCCACGGTCCATTGCCAACGCGTCTTGATCAACTCCGACCCCTCGAGCTGTTTCATGAACTCAAACTCGGGCTCGCTGAGGTACATATTCGTCATGTGGACAAGAGACGGACGGTCTAGCCCGGACCTTTCACGAAGCCCTGTTGAAGACAGGCTGAAAGACGCGGAAAAGCCCCTCTGCTCTGGGAAGCTTGGTGTTGCGAAGCATCAAAATCCCCGAGAGAAGGGCACTTCCAAAGTGAAGCGTACCAACACGCGTCCTGCGTTGTCCGTGACCGCCGACGGCAAGGGAATTTCCTCTCATGCCGGCGCCCGCCTCCTCGCCGAGATGGCCGACTTCACCGGCATGACAGAGGCACTGGGCGAAGCTCTCGCACCCACGGTGCGGCGCAGACGTCGCCATGATCCGGGTCGTGTGCTCCTCGATGTCGCACTGATGCTGGCCGACGGCGGGGACTGCCTCTCTGATCTGGCCGTGCTGCGTGACCAACCGAGCCTCTTCGGTCCGGTGGCGTCGACGCCGACAGCGTTCCGGGTCATCGACTCGGTCGATGACGATCGTCTCGAAGCCATCCGGGCCGCTCGTGCCCAGGCCCGCGCACGGGCCTGGCAGGCCGGGCTCTCTCCGGTGCGTGCATCGGGGCCGCTGATCTTGGACTTCGACGCCACCTTCGTCGAAGCCCACACACCTGGCCTTGGCACAGGTTCGTTTGGCCTGAATTGCCCTGCTGGCTGGACGAATGGGCTGTAACTGAGGGTCCGCGTTATTCACGGTGGGATGAGCAAGTGTTAGGTGTCACCTTCAAAACCGTGGCGGGAAGAAGGTGTGCGTGGGTAGAGACGGTCTTCGCCTTGTGGCAGGCGGCGCCGAGCCAGCAAAGCTCGAGGCGATTGCGGATCCCGCAATATTTCAGAATCGCTGCATCGAGGCATACCAGGTGTCACAGGTTGCCCGGGGCTTCAGCCCGGTCACCATGGACAACGGAGCTGGGGTGTTGGAACGGTTCCTGGCAGCGTGTGGGCGACCAGCGTGGGAGGTCACCCCTGATGACGTGGACCGGGTGATAGCCGGTTTGAGTGCCCAAGGCCTGGTGGCGTCGACTCGGCGGGGCTATGTGCAGGCATTCAAGGGCTTCCATGCCTTCTTGGTCGCCCGCAAGACGGCCGAAATCGAGGCGGCGTTCGGCATTCGCCTGGTTGACCCGGTGGACCGCGTTCAACGCAGCACGTCATGTGGGCGCGGACTCTCCTTCAACGAATGCCCCACCCAGCCCCGAACGGATGGAGGAGTTCTTCGAGTTCTTGAAGGGGCACGTTCGGGACGGCTCGCAAGTACACGGCCGCAGCACGGGACTACGCACTGTTTCGGACGTTGTACTTGGCCGGGCTGCGAGCGGAGGAGTCGGCGTCGATGAACCGAGCCGACGTGCATTTCGGGCGTGGTCCGTTCGGCAAGTTGCACGTCCGATTTGGCAAGGGAGCCAAGACGTCCGGGCCAAGACCACGGTGGGTCCCAATGCTCGATGGGCTGGATCTCATCTTGCGTTGGTATCTCGACGAGATCCGCCCCCGCCTCGGCGACGACCCGGCGCTGTTCTGCGACGAGGGCGGAGGGCGGATCCACCGGGGCACGATCCGCAACCGGCTGTCGCACTTGCTCGACCTTGAGCGGCGCGAGGATGGGTTCACAGGGAGCGACCGTGGAGATCAGGTGCGGTTCAGTCCGCACACCCTCAGGCATGCCTCCGCGACGCGCAATTACGAGCGGGGTGTCGACCTCGTCGCCATCCAGCAGATGCTCGGGCATTGGCATGTCGGCACGACCATGCGCTACGTCTCGCCCTCGGCCACGTTCATCGAAGACGCCTATCGACGGGCGGTCTCAACGACACTGAGCGACCTGGAAGGAGACGACGATGCAGGTTAGATGGCGGCTGCGAATGGCTGCAGCGCAACGAGAGGTGTGGACCGGCGCTCAGCTGCGCCGCTTGCTCGCAGAGCGAGCCGGGCTGGAGTTGTCCTCCGCGTCGGTGTCTGCGCTGTTCTCCAAGCAACCGGCCCAGGTGAAGCTCGACACTCTCGCCGCCATTCTGCACGACGCCCGTCGCCATGGCCAAACCAACGGTGAAGAGAAGGGCCGAACCCAAGGTCGGCCGGGGACGGACCATGCCACCGCTGTGAGCCCATACCGCACCTGCCTCGACTGCCCTGCCCCGGTCAAGTTTGCTCGACGGGAGCGATGCCACGCCTGTCACCGACGGGCCGAAGTTGCCACCGCGTCGACGCCGCTGTGTGCGCTGTGATCAGCTGCGTCACCTCGACGCCACCGGCATCTGTGCCAGCTGCACACGTGCAGCCGCCCCAAGGAAGACGGCGAAGACGATCGTCTGTTCGTGCTGTGGGCAGCAACGCCGCAACGTCGGACGTGGTCTGTGCAACCGCTGCAATCTCGCCGACCCCGACCGGCCGTTTCGTTACGCGACAGCGCAGGCTGCCCGGATGGTCGTAGTGCCGTCGTGGTGGGACGAGCTCACCGCCTTCACGGCCGCCCGTCACCACCCAAGTGGGACGGTGATCATCCTGCGAGCGACCCGCCGTCTCCTCGCCGACGAGCCGACCGCGGGACCCCAACGCCTGCTGGCCCGCTGCGCAAACGACGGTCCGACTAGCCGGGCGCTGGCCGCCTTTTTCACCGACCGGTCCCTGGCCTTGCCTAACGACAACCGACAGCAACATGCAGCACGGCGCCGTGGTCGCTACCTCGAAGCCATCCCCGCCCCGCTCACCTCCGGTGTGGCCGAGTTCCATTCCGCGCTACTCGACCAACGTGAACGAGCCCGGCGCCGCGGGCGACGCCCTCTGGCCGATGCAACCCTGGAAACCAAGCTGCGGATCCTGCGAGACCTGGCCATGCATCTGAACGCGTCGCGGCCCGTGACCGGTTGGGCTGAGGTCACCACGGCCGATCTCGAAGACTGGATCGCCCACGCGCCGGCCCATCGTCACCAGCTGACCTATGTGCTGCGCGGTTTCTTTGCCTGGGCGAAGGGCCGCAAGCTTGTCTTGGTCGACCCGGCCAGATCACTTCGCCTGGGGCCCCAACCGGCCTTCGCCGGCACCATCATCGACCACGACACGCAACAGGCCCTGTTCGGTCGATGGACCAGCGCTGAGGCCCGCCCTCACGAGCGATTCGCCGGACTGCTCGCACTGCTCCACGCTGCCTCGAGCACCCAGATCCGATCTCTCGCCATGACAGATATCGACTCCGAACGACGAACGCTCGATCTTGCCGGTCGACCCTTCCCGACCCCGATTGATCCCGCTACCTGGATCGCCCTCGAGGCCTGCCTGGCTCAGCGCGACGCCCTGGGCACCCTCAATCCCCACGTAATCTTCACCCGCGCCACCCGCACCGGTGACAGTGCGGCCCACCCCTCCTACCTCACCCGGCTGCTCACCCCGGCACGGACCACACCCTCAGCTTGCCGCCAAACTCGACTGGCCCACCTCGTCATCGATCTCGACCCCAAACTGACCGCCGCCGCCCTGGGCATGAACGGCGGCGGGTTGGTCCGCTACCTCGACGACAACATCGCTCACGATCGGCTCCAATCGACCACCAGACACCACTGAACCGCAACCCGTGCGCAACAGGTGACGCCTTGCACACCTTGGCCCGAACGTGTGCGGGTTCGAAAAGAGTGGAGCGGGGCCGACTTATAAAGGCGGCTTCGGGTTCCACCCCCTGATCTGCTTTTGCGACGCCACCAATGAGGCGTTGGCGCTGCTGCTGCGGCCGGGCAACGCGGCGGCCTTCAACGCCGAGGACCACATCGCGGTGCTCGAGCTCGCTCTGGCCCAACTGCCGGTGGCGCCGGAGGGCACCGATCCACTCAATGGTGTCGCCATGTTGGTGCGCACCGACACGGCGGGTTCGAGCCAGGCCTTCGCCAGCGCTCTGGTCGAGCGGGGGATCGAGTTCTCCTTGGGTTACCAGATGAAACACCAGGTCGCCCTGGCCGTCTTGGCCCTTCCTGCCTCGGCCTGGCAAGAAGCCATCACGGCTGAGTGCGAGATCCGCGAGGGGGCACAGGTGGCCGAGATCACCGATCTGTTGGACCTCGGGCGCTGGCCCGAGGGCACCCGGGCCATCGTCCGGCGCGAGGAGCCGCACCCGGGTGCCCAGTTCACCCTCTTTGATCCCGGCGGCTGGCGCCACCAGGTCTTCATCACCAACTCGGTCGATGCTGACATCGCCTATCTCGAGGCCCGTCACCGCGGCCACGCCCGCATAGAGGATCGCATCCGCTGCGCCAAAGACACCGGGCTGCGCAACCTGCCCTTCGGTGCTTTGGCCAACAACGCCTGCTGGGCCGAACTCGTCTGCGTGGCCCAGGACCTCATCGCCTTCACCCAGGGCCTCCTCCTCGAGGGCGAGCTGGCCAATGCTGAGCCCAAGCGACTGCGCTACGCCCTGTTGCACACAGCCGGTCGCCTCGCCACCACATCGAGAAGGACGACCTTGCGCCTTCAGCGAGAGTGGCCCTGGGCCGCGGCCCTTGCCGCTGCCTTCGCCGCGCTGCGGTCGTTCCCGTTGATCACCTGAACCCCTCGGTGTCCTCGCAGAAGACCAACGAGCGCCACCTCGACGCTCCTCGGCGCCCCACAAGCGATGCTCCAGATCACTTTTGACGTCACAAACTCGCCCGGTCACGAACCTCGCGGGCCCGAGGACGGCGCAGCTCGGTCGAACACTTACGATGTCCAATCGATGACCCTTCAGAAGTTCCTAATGAAAGGTCCGGGCTAGATCGTGTCGTACCTTCTGGCCAAGCTTGTAAACAACAGTCGATCCGGTCCGCATTCGCCGGAGCCGCAGAGTCGATTGAGCGAAGTATCTGTCAAGGATCTCCACGGGTCTGGCTACGCCCTCGGGAAGGCTCGGCAAGAGCCAGCGCTGCTCCCGTTCGATCCGTGAGTATGAGCCCTGTCCCGGAGTCCTCTCGATCACGCCTCCAGTATGGTCCTGCCCCCGAATGCGGGTCAGGGCGCACTGCCAGACCTAATGCTCTCAGATTAGGCGGGAAATGTCTTCGTTTTTCCGTACCAGGAGGTGGGGTCACGCCGGACCGCCTCCCACCGTTGCTTTCCCGATGCGGCCAACAGCGCCTCTAGTGAGGCGTCTCTGCTCGCACGCTGCCACAAGGCTTGTCGGCTTTGGCCGAGGGATTCGGCGATCTGCTCCCACGACAGCCCAGCCGAGCGCGGCTTCTCGATGTCTAGGCTGAACGGCTGTGTTCGCAATCACTTCCGGAACGGGGATAAAGCTCGCCGAAGTCGGGTTTTTGCTCATCTTGATCGCAGGCGTGTGGCTGGTTGCGGCGGAAATCCCAGCCCTGGGGATCCAACGAGCCCGAATAATCGTGGCGGGTGCAGCCCTCGCAGCGGCTGGCGTGCTGCTCATCATCGCCACCCACTGGGGCCATTTCGGTTAGTTGTCGCATCCAACCTGACGTTGCAGTCGACGTAATGGATCATCGGCCGAGGAAGGAGTCGGCACGTGGCGAGGCGTCGCAGCAAGGTCACTGCGGACGGGCGGCGGCCGCTAAGTCAGCCGAAAGGGGTGTCTGGGTTTCGACTGAGAATGGCATGAGGGCGTTGCGTGCTGGAAGTGCAGCACAGCTGGAATCTTGGCTGGACCGGCCGACGCGGGAGCCGTAGCAGCCCACGTCGATGCGCGGGGGCGGTGAGACACTGTCTCTGACGTTTGAGGCGGTGGCGCACGAACGAGGGGCTGTTTCGTGCGCCAAAGAGACACGGATTCGCAACACCAGACCCAGCCGCGACTCAGGAGCGCCCTTTAGGTTGCCCTCGAACGCGAGATCGTCCGGCGCCCGTCTTCCCCCCTTTTCCCTAGGGCGCCGGACGATTCGCGTCTACGGCGGTTCTCGACTTCGAAATAGTTGAGAAGTCCCGAGACTTCAAGCATGCTGCGGACGATGCCAGGGCCGCGGATCAACCAGCATGTGTCGCCAGATGCCCTGGTCCGCTTGTACGCCCGAACGATACGTCGATGCACGACGGATCGAGAAACGTCACTTTGGTGCCATCACCCCCGTGACTGTCGTGTGTGCGCTGGCACAGCCCTCATGCGCCCCGAACGTAGAACGACCCCGTCGCCCAGACGAGGTCGTTCTTCACAATCCGGGAGCAGGTTGGCGATGTAGTCCCCGGTTGTCTCGGAGATCTGTACCGCGTTTCAACCGTGGATAAACGGAGTTTGTCCTCGGTCTGCCCAATCCGATACATCGACTGCTCCTCGTTTCTGGCGGTCGACCCCCTTGCCGGGGTCGATTCGCGTCTTCATGGCGACGTTCGGGGTGACGTCGGCTCTGCCCCCTCTCCATTATTCGGTTGTCGTTAAGGGTGCAGCCACCGCTTGCACGCGACTCTGTCAACGGCACTCGGTCTCCGAACCCGAGGTTGCCACTCGCGAGTGGATTTAAGAGGAGCTCCGCCTCACGATGATCTGCCTTCACACATGTCCAACATCACTTGGTTTGGTGGGCACGCTGCTCGGCTTCATGCGCCGTCGCCTCGGCGCGAGCCTTTTCGGCTTGGGCTTCTTTGGCAGCGACATCACGTTCAGCGGCAGCTTTATCCTGTTGCGCTCTTCCTTCGTGACGCAACTCGTCTTTCCCGGTTACCGCCCCTGCGGCCTCCTTCACTTTGCCTTTCACGTCCTCGACAATCCCCTTGGCTGCGGCTTCGGGACCAGTGTCCTTGCGCTCGGTCATGTCTTCTCCTCTTGGTCTCGAGGTCGTTTCTCCTACCCATGTCACGCCGTGCGAAACTGAAGTGCGCAGTTTTCGGAACCGTGATTTCGGGCACATTATTAATGTGGGCAGGGTGAAGTTCACCCAACCGGAGGAATAAACAATGCGGCCGCTGTTCGCGCTCTTGGGTGTTCTGCTGTTCGCCGGACTCGGATTTGCGCTGCAGGTCCTTTGGATCGTGGCAGTAGTCCTCTTGATGCTCTGGCTCGTCGGCTTCGCGATCGGGCGAGGCGAAGGAGCAGGGAGTGGCCACTTTTATCGTTGGTACCAACGAGCGACAAGGTTGGCTTGATATGCACCTCAGGGACAAATGGTCCGCAGCGGAAGGAGCGTCGGCGAGCTCGTCCGCTGAGATGAGGACCCAGGGGACAGGACGCATGCATCACACCATGCAAGATGGCATCGTTTCTGAACGCACCACTCACGCTCGGGGAACGGACCACGAGAGCGACGAGACCGCGGCAGAACGACATAATCGCAACCTGAGCGATCTGCTCCAGGAACTACGCGTGGCGGGCCTCGGCGTCCAAATGCTTTTCGGATTCTTGCTGGCGTTGCCTTTCACTGTTCGCTTCACCCACCTCGACGGCATGGAGGGAAGTCTCTATCGAGCCAGCCTTGTGTGCGCAGCCCTCGCGACCGCCCTCCTCGTGAGCCCGGTCGCCTATCACCGATGGGTCTTCCGGCATCACGAGAAGGCCAAGCTGTTGAAAATGGCCAATGTGCAAGCTCTCCTGGGCTTGGCCATGGTCGCCTTGGCAGTGTGCTCCGCCGTCTGGTTCGTCTTGATGTTCCTCGGCCTGAACTGGCCGACTGCACTGTGCGCAGCTTTCATCACGGGAACCTTTGCCTTCTTGTGGTTCGTGCTCCCGATTGCCGACCGCTTGGGCACACACCCCGAACAGCCGTCGTAGCCCTGCGGCACGAATGGCTCCGGCAGGCCAGACGTGCGTTCCCTAACTGAGGCCCAGGCGGCCATGTGGGCGGTTTTGGATCGACTTGAAGAAATGAAACCGAGAGCCTCGGCCGGGGCGCCGTTGAAAGGACCGCCGAGTGCATGACTGGCGCTTGGCGAAAAAAACGGACCCGGCGCGACTTCATGGCAAACCGGCCGGCTTTCGCGCTCGACCACATGCGATCACGCGTCTCCGAGACGGTTCGAGTTGGCGGGCGGCCTTACCCGATAGCAGGAGTGAGGCCTTTCTGGCAGACGATCTGAGCCGTATCGCCGGCGCTGCTGCCCGCCAAGGTGGTTACCTCGCTGAACTCTTCGGCAGTGGCACCAGCGGCGACCGTCAGCTGCACCGGGCCGTAGTCGCCGAGCTGCGTCTTGCCATGGAGCACGAGAACCTCGCAGGTGGCGAGCTGGGCTCGCCCTGTCTTGTTGGTCGCATTCCACGTCACCATGTCCGAGAGTTGGCTCGTGGCGTCTACCGAAACGACACTCGTACTCAGCGCGGGTCCAGAGCTCGAACTGGTCGATGTGTTTGCCCGTCCTGGCGGACCATTCGAGCAGCCCGCGCACGCGCACAGCGCCATGATGACCAGGACAACCCTCGAGGTCCGCACGAGTGGGGACGGTAGCAGTCACGGTTGAAGCGACCAGCGCCCGACGGCTATCGGCCGCCCGACGTTGTTCTCTCGGAGCCGCTCCGTGTTCAGCTTGGATGCGAGGAGCGTCCCGATCGCCATGGACAGCTGTCCCTTCAGGCGTCACGCGACCGTCGGACAGTACGGTCCTCCGCGGGCAAAGAAATGGCTCTGGCCTGGTCCTTCACCGAACCGTTGTTGTGCTCACCGTGTTCAAGATGACTTCGCGTTCTTCCGAAGCAAATCATCGTGGCAACGATCGCCCGCGGATCACACGTTGATCGACTGCACTTCTTGATCGAGACCCAACGTCTCATCAACGCCGGAGTGGCCGACGCCGACCGTGTCCTCAGCGTGGTCATCGACCGGGCCCAAGCGGTCGCCGACGGAGACGGCGCTGCCGTCGAGCTGGTCGAGAACGACCACATGGTTCGCCCCGTTGCGCGCGGCCTGGCCGAGAGCATCAAGGACGGGTCCATGGCCTGTGATGTGAGTCTTTCCGGTCAATGCATGCGGCTCGCGGTACCCCTCATCTGCAGGGACACCGAGACGGACACGCGGGTCGACCGCGACCTCTCGCGACGGGCCGGGGTGCGCTCCATCGCGGTGGCCCCCCTCGTCCATGCTGGCCAGGGCGTCGGAGTGCTGAAGGTGGTGTCCGGCGAGCCGGACCATTTCAGTGAGGACGATGGCGAGGTGCTCGAATTGATGGCCACGTTCATCGTTGCGTCGTTGGCGAACGACGTGACCTTCGAGCGTGATGCCGAGCGCGCCCTTCGCGATCCTCTCACCGGATTGCCCAGTCGGACGCTTCTCGTTGACCGCCTCGTCCACGGCATTTACGAAGCCGGCCGGTACGGCAGGCACTTCGGGCTGTTCTTCGTCGACCTCGACAAGTTCTCCCTCGTCAACGACGCGCTCGGGTACGAGTGGGGCGACGCCGTCCTCCGGGCCGTTGCGCAAGGCCTGAACGACACGGTGCGAGCAGGCGACACACTCGCTCGGCTCGACAACGATCGCTTCGCCATCATGGCGGAGAACGCAGACCGATCCGTCGTGGAAGAGCGTCTTCGCGGCCGCATCGACTCCGTCATGAGCGCCGTGGATGACGATCTCGCCCTCGAGGGCTTCAAGCTCACCGCAACCACCGGTGTTGTCTGGAGCTCCGGCCACGGCGACTCTCCCGAGGGTCTCATCAGGGCTGCCGGCGCTGTCGTGACCCAGCTCAAACAGGAAGGCGCCGTCCGCAACGGCCATTGACACTGCGTGCCAAGGAGCCACATCTCAGCGTCGAGGGAGACCCTGTGCTCCAATAGGCCCATGACCCTCAGTGTCGAATCGGACCTCCGCCTCGACCCGCGCCTGCGCGCCGTTCTGGGCGCCATCGTTTCGGCTCCCCTGCCGGACGTCGAGAGCCGGGAGCAGCTTCTTGCGGAAGCAAACTCGCCCGAGGCCATCGCCATGCGCGAGACGATCCGTGCCTTCATGGACCTGTGCGACGAGGCGGCACCCTCGGCTGGCCTCGAGATCTCGACGAGGCAGTTTCTGTCGGAGCCCGACGGCAATTCCATCAATCTGCAGGTCATCCGGCCCGAGCTCGAGGAAAGCCTGGCTTGCGTCTACTACATCCACGGCGGTGGCATGGCGTCGATGTCCTGCTTCGACGGGATGTACCGCGGCTGGGGGAAGCTCATCGCCGCCAACGGGGTGGCCGTGGTGATGGTGGATTTCCGCAACTGCCTGATCCCCTCGTCGGCGCCGGAGGTAGCTCCCTTCCCCGCCGGGCTCAACGACTGCGTGTCGGGTCTGCGCTGGACGGCCGGCCATGCCGTCGAACTGGGGCTCGACCCAGCGCGGATCGTCGTCGCCGGTGAGAGTGGCGGTGGCAACCTCACCCTTGCCACCGGCCTCAAGCTCAAACGCGACGGCGACCTGGGCCTTATCAAGGGTCTCTATGCGCTCTGCCCCTATATCGCCGGCCAATGGCCTGCGCCCGGATGCCCCTCCTCCGTCGAGAACGAGGGCATTCTCTTGAACCTGCACAACAACCGCGGCGCGATGGGCTACGGGATAGAGGCGTTCAACGAGCGCAATCCGCTGGCCTGGCCGTCCTTCGCCGGGTCGGACGACGTCGCCGGCTTCCCACCCACGGTCATCAACGTCAACGAGTGCGACCCGCTGCGCGACGAGGGAATCAACTTCTACCGCCTCCTGCTCTCCGCGGGGGTCGCCGCCCGTTGTCGCCAGATGATGGGCACCATGCACGGCACCGAGATCTTTTCCATCGCCTGTCCAGACATCAGCCGGGACACGGCCCGCGACATCGCAAGCTTCACCCGCGAATAGGCAGGTGGCCTGACGGCTTCTCGGCGACCACGGCCGCTACGCTCGCCGGCCGTGCGGATCCCTGTTTCCCCCGTCCGCCTCCTTCTCGCGCACACGCCGCTGGCGGCCGGCCTCGGTGCGGTCGCCTTGCTCGCCTCGTCCCCACCGGTGGCCTCGTCGACACCGACGACGTCACACGCCCCGGTGGCGCGCGCCGCCCTCGCCCCCGGGAAGATCAACCACATCCTGGTCATCGAGCTCGAGAACGAGGGCTATCAAGCCACATGGGGACCGGGTTCTCCTGCAACCTACCTGAACGGCGCGCTGCGTTCGAAGGGCGAGCTGCTGTCGAACTACTACGCGATCGGTCACAACAGCCTCGACAACTACATCGCCCAAGTTTCGGGCCAGGCACCCACGGAGGACACTCAGGCCGATTGCGCCGACAACGGGTTCGCCTTCGCCAACGTCACGCCGGGCACCCCTGATCCCGCCCAAGCGGTGAATCCGGGTCAGGTCGACGGCGAGGGCTGTGTCTATCCCGCGGCCGTGCAGACCATCGCTTCCCAACTCGACGCCAAGTACCCGCCCAACAAGACGACACACGTCGCGGCGTGGCGCGTTTATGAGCAGGACATGGGCAACACCCCGGCACGCGACGGCGGCACTCCCGATCCCACCGGAGGCACCGATTGCGCGCATCCGGCGATCGGCGCCACGGACACGGCGGAGGTAGCGACGCCGGCCGACCAGTACACGACCCGGCACAACCCCTTCGTGTGGTTCCACTCCGCGATCGACAACACCGCTGAATGCGACGCCAACGTCGTCCCGCTCGGGACACTTGGCCCCAACGGTGCCCCGTCGCCCTCTGGGCACCTGGCCCAGGACCTGCACAGCGAAACGACCACGCCGCGGTTCGGCTTCATCACTCCGAACTTGTGCAACGACGGCCACGACGGGACGTGCGCGGGTCCGAACAGCGCGGGCGGGCACGTGGGCGGTCTGACCGGTGCCGACGACTTCCTCCGGGTCTGGATGCCCCTCATCCTCTCCTCTGCTGCCTACACGCACGGCGACTTGCTCGTGGTCATCACCTTCGACGAATCCGAGGTGGGCGGTCCGGCCTCGACGGACGCCTGCTGTGACGAGGCGTCCGGACCGAACACACGCGCACCGGGGGACGCAGGCGACTCCACGGACAGCGAGGCCCCCGGAGGGGGTCAGATCGGTGCCCTGCTGCTCAATTCGAAGTACATCGTCCCGGGCTCGACCGACACGACCGGCTCGTACAACCACTACTCGGCGCTGCGCAGCTACGAAGACCTCCTCGGGCTCACCACCGGTGGGGCCGACGGCGAGGGTCACCTCGGACTCGCGGCGACCAAGGGACTCGCTCCGTTCGGAACCGACGTCTTCCCGGCCAAGCTCGGCGGTGCCGGCAGGGGGAAACGCTCCAAAAACTAGGGATCAGTCGAGGCGGCGCAGCGAAGCCTTGTACCGCTTGGCGTTATCCACGTACTGGGCCGCCGACACCCGGATCATCGGCAGGTCTGACCTGTCCTCCAGGATCTTGGCCGGCACGCCGAGCGCCAGGGCACCGGGGGGCACGATCATGTTGTTGGGCACGACGGCGTTGGCGCCCACGGTCGCGCCTCGGCCGATGACGGCCCAGTGCAACACGACGCTGGCCGATCCCGCCAACGACTCGTCCTCTATGGTGCAACCTTCGAGGTGCGTGAGGTGCCCGACGACGCAGCGGTCACCGATGATCGTGGGGAAGCCCGGACCGGCATGGATCACTGTGCCGTCCTGAATGGACGTGCCTGCGCCGACCGTGATCGTCCCGTAGTCGCCGCGCAGGACCGCGCCGGGCCACACGCTCGATTCGGCGCCGATGGTCACGTCGCCGATCACGACGGCGTCGGGATGGACGAATGCGTCGGCGTCGACGCTCGGTGCCACGCCCGCGAGCTCGTAGAGAGGCATGGCCGAGGACCCTACACGTGGGTGGCGATCCAGGTCACACCCTGATACCCCCGGTAGCCGAGGTAAATGACACTGGCAACCAGCATGAACTTGAAGTACCAGGGGATCGGTGCACGCTCTTGCTCGGCCAGGATCGTGCCGCAGGTCGGGCACTCGCCCTCCTCACCGAGATCCTCGTCTTCGACCAGTGCGTCGCACTCCTCACACCAGGCCATCAGGTGGAGCCGTTCCTCATTTCCCGCCGACCCTGATGCGCAGCTTCATCGGCGTGGCGCCGAAGTCGAACTTCTCCCGCAGCCCGCGCTCGATGTAGCGGATGTAGGTCGGGGGCAACCGTCCATTGGTGAAGAGTGTGAAAGTCGGCGGATCGGTGGCGCCCTGCACGATGTAACGGATTTTCGCCCGGGGCGCGGGTTGACGCCCCTGGAGCTCTTGCACCGTGCGGTTGAGGGCCCCCGTCGGCACTCGTTGGTGATAGGTCTCGACGGAAGCGCGGAGCGCCGGAAGAATGCGGTGGACGCCCTTGCCCGAGAGCGCCGAGATCTTGAGCACCGGCGCGGCCCCCAAGAAGGCCAACCGGTCCCCCACCCCGGCGAGCACGTCGTCACGCTCGTCGGCCGGGACCTGGTCCCACTTGTTGAGCGCCACGATGGCCGGGCAACCCGATACGCCGATGCGCTCCGCCAAGCGCTGGTCCTGGTGCGATGCGCCGACCGTGGCGTCGATGACGAGGATGGCGACGTCGGCCCGCTCCAGCGCACGCAGGGCGCGCATGGTGGCGTGCTGCTCGGTGCCGCGGTCGGTCTTCGACGGGCGCCGGAGGCCTGCCGTGTCGATGAAGCACACCGGACCGTTCTCTGTCTCCACCACGGTGTCGATGGCATCACGCGTGGTGCCCGGCAGGTCGTGCACGATCGAGCGCTCCTCGCCCAGGAGCCGGTTGAAGAGCGTCGACTTCCCAACGTTGGGTCGCCCGATGATGGCTACGCGGGGTGTGCCGGGCTCTCGCGCGCCCCGAAGATCGGAGGCGGCGCTCTGATCGAGTTCGTCTGGAGCGTCGTCCGAGGCCGCCGGTACCAGGAGGGCCACCACCTCGTCGAGCAGGTCGCCCGTACCCCTCCCGTGGAGAGCACTGACCGGGAACGGGTCCCCCAGCCCGAGCGAGACGAACTCCCAGGCTGCGGCCTCCCGGTTGGCGTCGTCGACCTTGTTGACCACCAGGCGCACCTCGGCGCCGGCCCGCCGGATGACCTTGGCCGCCCCCAGGTCCTGCTCGGTCACGCCGGTCGTGACGTCGACCACCATGAGGACCACGTCCGCCTCGGCCAGGGCGCGCTCGGCCTGCCGGGCCACCTTGGCGTCGAGGGCGTCGCCACCGGCCAACCATCCCCCCGTGTCCATCACCGAGAACCCGACGCCGCCCCACTCCGCCGAGAGCACCTTGCGGTCGCGGGTCACCCCATCCTCCTCCTCAACGACTGCCGCGCGCGCGCCCACGATCCGATTCACCAAGGACGATTTGCCGACGTTGGGGCGGCCGGCCACGACGACCATCGGGGTCATGGCGAGCAGCCGGGTCGGAAGGACGTGCCGTCGAGCGCCAGGCGGAGCGAGCGCCCGTCGGTCGGCACCACCTCGACGGGCCGGGGCAGATCGGCCAGGGTCAGTCCGTCCAGAAAGCGACCCTCGTTCAGGCAGGCGTCGGGCAGCAGACAACGCGGGCCGTCATGGATGTCGGCCAGGGCACAGGCCAGGTCCTCGCCGGTCAGGAGCCCGGCCACTCCGATGTTGCCGCCGAAGAAGTCGTTGGGCACCGCGCGCAGCTCCAGGTCACGCCGGGGGTGGGAGGCCAGCAGGGGCTCCAGCACGCGGGCGCCGTAGGCGCCGGTGAGCACGATGACCGGGCGGACGTCGTTCCCCGACGGGGTGGTCTCGACGCGCGGGGCGCGGTAACCCGCGGCCGGCGCGGCGTCGACCGACGCGAAGAACCCGTGGCGTACGCCCCCGGGGCCGGCCGCCGTGGGCCGCGCGAATGATTCGGTGAACGCTCTCGCCATGCCGATCCCGTTCTCGTGCTGGGGATAGCCCTCGTAGTGGGCCGCCACGGGCAGGTCGCGCCCCGCCAAGAGGTAGTACTCGTCAGCGGCGAAGACCATCCGGTGCCCGAGCGCCGTGCGGAAGAGGACTTGCCATTCCTCGATGATGTCGAGGACGCGTGCTGCCTCCGCTCGCGTGTGCGGCCGCATCTCGGGCTCGTTGGAGTAGCGGCTGAGTCCGAGCGGTACCACGCCCACACTCGCCAGTCCCGGGTACCGGTCCAAGATGCCAGCCAAGGTGTCTTCGAGCGCGGCGGCGTCGTTGAGACCCGGGCAGACGACCACCTGCCCGTGCACCTCGATCCCCCCTTCGAGGAGCACCGACAGCCAACGCAGGCTGGTGGCCCCTTTCGGGTTGCGCAGCATGCGCGCCCGTAGCTCGGGGTCGACCGTGTGGATGGAGACAAAGAGCGGTCCCAGCCGCTCGGTGAGGATGCGTTCCGCATCGAGCTCGGTGAAGCGGGTCAAGGTGGTGAAGTTCCCGTAGAGGAACGAGAGCCTGTAGTCGTCGTCCTTCAGGTACAAGCTGCGTCGCATCCCCTTCGGCAGCTGGTAGATGAAGCAGAAGGCGCAATGGTTGTCGCAGGTGCGGATGCGGTCGAACACCGCCGAGGAGACCTCGACGCCCAGCGGCTCACCGGCGGCCTTGTCGACGCGGACAAGCCGAGCGAGGGACGCGCCGGCGCGGCGGACCAGGACGCTGAGGTCACTCGCGTCGCTCAGGCGTTGGAAATCGATGACGTCGCGCGGCTCCTGCCCGTTCAGGCTGAGGAGCTCGTCGCCCACGGCCAGGCCGGCCCGGGCTGCCGGCGACGCCGCGGTGACCGAAGTCACCGTGGGAGCTGACATGACCCACAGGTTACTGCCGGTAACCTGGACTTTGTGCCCGGTGTCGACCGAGTGATGCTGGCCGAACCGAGAGGGTTCTGTGCCGGCGTTGAAAAGGCGATCAAGGCCCTGGCCTGGATGGTCCGGGTCTTCGAGCCACCCGTCTACTGCTACCACGAGATCGTGCACAACCGGCACGTCGTCGAGCGCTTCCGCGACCAGGGGGTGGTCTTCGTCGACGACGTGACCGCCGTGCCTGCCGCTGCGCCGCTCATGCTGAGCGCCCACGGCTCGGCGCCCGAGGTCGTCCAAGCCGCCCGGTCTCGGGGTGGCGTCGTGGTCGACGCCGTGTGCCCGCTCGTCACCAAGGTGCACCACGAGCTCAAGGTGCGCAGCCGCAAGGGGTATACCGTGCTCTACGTCGGCCACGCCGGACACGAGGAGGCCGTGGGCACCATGGCCGTCGCCCCGCAGTCGGTACGCTTGCTCGAGCGCGAGGAAGACCTCGTCGCGTTGGAGGACCTGGCGGCGGAGGGCAGGCCCGTCGCCCTCCTGGCACAGACCACGCTCAGTCACGACGAGTGGCGCGGCCTGATGGAGGCGTCCCGTCAACGCTTCCCGGACCTGTGGATGCCCAACCGCAGTGATCTGTGCTTTGCCACCACCAACCGCCAGGCGGCCCTGAAGGCGATTGCATCGGCGTCCGACGCCGTGGTCGTGATCGGCTCGGCCAACTCGTCGAACACCGTCGCCCTCGAGAAGGTGGCCCGGACCGGGGGCTGTCCCCGCGTGCTGCGGGTCAACGAGGCCGACGAGCTGCCCGACGACCTGGCCGGGACGGTCGGCGTCACAGCCGGCGCCTCGGCACCGGAGGCCCTGGTCGAAGAAATCATCGCGCGCCTGGCGCCCGCCGAGGGTGTCACCGAAGTCACGGTGACCACCGAGGACGAGTACTTCCCACCCCCGCCCGAGCTGCGGGAGCTCCTGCGGGCCGTGGGCTCCACCCTGGGCCTGCTGGCCGGCCGCCCCGCTGCGGCGCGGACCGACCCGGCGGCACAGGACCGCGCCGTCTCGGCCGCCGACGTCCTCGACCTGCTGGCCTCGTGAGCCCGTGCGGCGCGATGATGGTGCCATGACCTTCACCCGGATGGACGAGTCGACGGCTGAGCAGTGGCAGCACATCATCGTCGAGTCGATCGAGCATCAGCCCCGCGTCGCCGAGCGGGTGCTGGACATGCTGGCCTCCCTCGAGCAGATCACCGACGGGTTCGAAGTCGACCAGCTGGTGCACTCGCTGCAGACCGCCACCCGGGCCGAGGAGGCCGGCGCGTCCGACGAAGTCGTGGTGGCGTCGCTGTGTCACGACATCGGCAAAGCCGTCTCGGTGATGAACCACCCGGGCATCGCAGCGGAGATCCTGCGGCCGTACGTGAACGACGACACGTACCACATGATCCGGGCCCATCAGGACTTCCAAGGCAAGCACTACTACGAATACCTGGGGCAGGACCCCAATGCCCGGGACAAGTACGAGGGCGAGCCGTGGTACGGATTGGCCGAGCAGTTCGCCGACGAGTGGGACCAGACCAGCTTCGATCCCGACTACCCGACCAAGCCGCTCTCGCATTTCGAGCCCCTGGTGCGCCAGGTCTTCGCCACGCCCCGGTCACTTTGAACCACCGGCGCGGCGCCACCTCCGGCGCCAGTATTCGCACGGACCCCGCCCGGGCCCGCCGCGTCATCACCGAGTCACGCCGGGACTTCGACGCCCGTCATCCCGACCTGAAGCTGTCCCCGGTCGTCGCCCTCGTCTGCGCCTACGAAGAGGAAGCCAACATCGGCGCCGTACTGGCCGCGATGCCAACCGAGGCCTGCGGCCTGGCCGTCACGACGCTCGTCGTGGTCGACGGCGGCCGCGATCAGACCGAACAGGTGGCCAAGGACTCCGGCGCCGTCACGTTCGTGCTCGACGAGAACCTGGGCCATGGCTACGCACTGCGGGTGGGCTACGCGCTGTGCATCGAACTGGGTGCCCAGTACGTCGTCACCCTCGACGCCGACGGGCAGAACGACCCCGCCGAAATCCCGATCATGCTGCAGCCGTTGGTCGACGACGAGGCGGACTTCGTCGTGGCCTCCCGGGTGCTCGGACGGGACACCACCAACGACTGGTTCCGCAAGGCCGGCGTGCGGGTCTTCTCGAGCATCATGAGCGTCGTGGGGCACACGAGGCTGACCGATACCTCCAATGGCTACCGGGCGCTCAGAGTCAGCATGCTCGATGACGTGGCGTACCGCCTGCAGCAGCCGCAGTACCAGACGGCCGAGCTCCTGATCATCGCCATGAAGCGGGGCTGGCGGGTCACGGAACGACCGACAGTCTGGTTGCCCCGGGCGTCGGGCACCACCAAGAAGGGGAAGAATTGGCTTTTCGGCGTCCGCTACGGGCGGGTGGTGTTGGGCACGTGGTGGAAGGTCCGTTCGGAGCCGCTGCACTCCTAGGCGACAAGAACCCAGACCTGCGTTCCATCCGGGCCTCGCGCGTAGAACAATGGTGACGAGACAAAGGTCCAACGTCACGATTGTGAGGCTCTCATGAAGATGCGATTCCACCGTGGCAACCAGGCAATGCCCGAAATCGCCGCGAACCGGACCTGCTCCGTCCACGTGCTGCGGGAGGAGGGAGACCTGCGGGAGGCGCTGCGACGGGCGGCCGAGTTCGACCAACGGACGGCCGACATGCTCCTGTCTCGCTCGGCCCATTACCGGGCGCTGCTCTCCGAAGGGCTCGGTCCGGAGCCGCGGGAGGGAGAGGCTCCGGAGTCGACCTAGACCTGCGGAGGCTCGCAGAGGTCGACCGGAGATGCCACGCGCGCCGAGCAGGACACCGGTAAGCCGGAGCGTTCGTCGGCGCCGGCTGCGGCGTTTGTGGCCCTTCAGTACCGTCCCGTCCTCGCCCGCGCCTCGTCGTACACGGCCTGCAGGGCGGGCACGAGCGCCTCGGTGGTGGCGTGCACGGCCGAGCGGGCCACGCGGCCGCCCCCGGTCCGGGGTGGCGGCGGAAGGGCGGGGCCGATCACCACCTGAACGGTGCGCGGTTTGGGGACGCGACTGCCCTTCGGCATGGCGAGATCGGAGCCGCCGATGCCGACGGGCACGATGGGCGCACCCGTGCGGGCGGAGAGGAATGCCGCCCCCTCCATGAGGTCTTTCACCAGAAGGCCTTCGCGACGTGTCCCCTCGGGGAACAGGACGAGCACCGAGCCTTTGCGCAGCACCTCTTCGGCGCGCTGGAGCGCCTCGCGATCGGCCGACTCGCGGTGGACCGGAAAGGCGCCGACGCTGAGCAGGAGCTTGCCCAGCCACTTGTTCTTCCACATCTCGTCCTTGGTCATGAAGAACAACTTGCGGTCGGTACAAAACGCCGCAAAGCCGAAGTCGGCGAAGGACCGGTGCACCGGAGCCAGGATCACGGGTCCGGTCTCGGGCACGTGCTCACGGCCCGTCACCTTGGGCCGGAACCACGCCCACAGGGCCGTCACGAAGACGGCGCGCTCGGTGCGGTACAACACGGTTGGGCTCGGGTCTACGTCGAAGACCTGGTTGCGGCCCGGCGCCTCCGTCGCGGCCCCGCCGTCGCCGCCGCCATCGGGTCCCGAGTCGGGCGTGCTCACAGACACGACAGCACCTCCTCGACGACATCCTGCACGGTCCGGCCCGTCGTATCGAGTCGGTGCGCGTCCTCCGCCTCGCGCAGCGGCGACGCCTCCCGGGTCGAGTCGATCCGGTCGCGGCGGGCCACCCCCTCGGGGGCCTCGTCGTCGCGTCGCCGGGCCCGCTCCTCGGGACTGGCGGTCAGGTAGACCTTCAACTGGGCGCCGGGGAAGACGACCGAGCCAATGTCCCTGCCCTCGACCACTCCCCCGCCGCGCTCGTCGGCCCAAGCGCGCTGGCGCTTGACCAACTGCCGCCGCACGTCGGGGTTGGCCGCGACGATCGAGACGGCCTGCCCCACCTCGGGCGAGCGAATGACGTCGGTCACGTCGCGGCCGTTGATCGAGACCCGCTTCCCCACCTCGATGGTCGATGCCGCCGCCAGGTCCGCCACGGCCGCACGGTCCGTAAGCGGTACGCCTTCGGCCAGGGCCAAGGCGGCCACGGCGCGGTACATGGCTCCCGTGTCGAGCCGGTCGAGACCCAGGTGCTCGGCCACCGCCTTGGACACGGTCGACTTGCCGGCGCCGGCCGGGCCGTCGATCGCCACCAGGAGCGGCCGCGGCGCCTGCTCGCCGCCGGCGATGCGTTGGAGGTCCGCGGCGAAGCTCGGATAACTGGTCGCGACCGCGTCGAACCCCGTGATGAGGCTGCGCTGGCCCGGGCGCGCCGCGAGCGCCGCGACGCCGGCCGCCATGCCCATGCGGTGGTCGCCGCGGCTGTCGAAGCGGGCACCGTGGAGCGGTCCACCAAGGCCGGTGACCGCCAGGGCGTCGCCCTCGATGCGCGCGGTCGCACCGAAGGCCTCCACCATGTCCGCCACCGCCACCAGGCGGTCGACCTCCTTCACCCGTAACTCGCCGACGTCGGAAAAGACCGTGGTTCCCTCGGCGACCGCCGCGGCCACGGCGAGGGCGGGGACCTCATCGAGGGAGGGGATCTCGCCGGCCCGCACCTCGGTGGCGCGCAGCGGGCCGCTGGCGGCACGGATGGTCGTCGTACCGGGGACCCCGGGGCCGAGGGCGACGTCGGCCCCCATGCGTTGCAGGACCTCGACGTAGCCGAGGCGGGCGGGGCCGCTGTACACACCGACCACCTCGACGGCGCTGTTCGGGACGACTGATCCCGCCACGACGAAGAAGGCCGCTGCGGACGGGTCGCCGGGCACGGTGCGGTCCACGGGCTTCAGCGTGGACGCGCGCAGGCGCACGATGCGCCCCTCGCCCCAGGGCTCGACAGACACGTCCGCGCCCGTGTCGGCCAGCATCTCTTCGGTGTGGGTGCGGGTCGTCACCGCCTCGCGCACGACGGTGGTGCCCCGGGCCGTCAGCCCGGCCAGGAGAATGGCCGACTTCACCTGGGCACTGGCCACCCTCGCCGTCCAGTCGATGCCGCGGAGCTCGCCGCCCCGCACTCGGAGCGGCGGCAGGCAGCGTTCGCCCCGGCCGCGGACGTCGGCGCCCATGAGCCCGAGGGGCTCGGCCACCCGGTCCATCGGGCGGGCCGACAGCGATTCGTCGCCCACCAGCTCGGTCTCCCAGGCGAACCCGGCCACCAGCCCCGCCAGCAGCCGCATGGACGTCCCGGAGTTTCCGCACGCCAAGGGCCGAGCGGGCTGGTGCAGGCGCGCCCGCCCCCCGTGGATGACCACCGTGCCGTCCTGGCGGCGCTCCACCCCCGCACCCATCGCCTCCACCGCAGCGAGCGACGCCGCCACGTCGGCGCCGTCGGCGAGCCCGTGGACGACCGAGGTCCCCTCGGCGAGTGCGCCCAGGAGCACGGCCCGGTGCGAGATGGACTTCTCGCCGGGCGTGCGGAGACTGCCGCGACACGGCACGCCACCGGTGACGACCAGGATGCGCGGCACGGTCACGACAGGTGCTCGGCCCGGCATCGGTAGCCGCGCGATTCGACCGCGGCCGTCAGGACGTCGGCGTCGGCACCGTCGACGACCAAGATGAGCACGCCACGTGGACCCTCCGCCGAGTGCGCGATCTCGATGTCGTAGATGCCGATGCCGGCGTCGGCCGCCAGCGACGTGATCTCGGCCAGCACGCCGGCCCGGTCCGGCACCGGGATCCGCAGCTCAGCCAGGTGCTCGGGTCGCACGACGCGGGCCGGGAGATTCCGCCGGGCCGCGCTGGCCCGTTGGAGGGCGCCGAGGAGCGCGTCGTGGTCCCGCGCGGCGACGCGGTCACGCATCACGCGCAGGTCGCCAACCAGTGCATCGAGGGCCTCCACGATGGGCAGGGCGTTCTCGGCGCAGATGTCGGGCCAGATGCCGGGATGGCCGGCCGCGACCCGGGTCATGTCGCGGAAGCCCCCAGCGGCCAGGCGCAGCAGGGCGCCGTCCTGCTCGCGCGCCGGTGCTGGCGGCGTTCATGAGGGTGGCGGCGACGAGGTGGGGCACGTGGGACACGACGGCGACGAGCCGGTCGTGATCCTCGGCCGACAGCACCAGCACGTCGGCCCCCAGGCTCAACACGACGCCGCGCAGCCGCTCGAACGTGTGCAGGTCGGTAACCGCGGTCGGGGTGAGGACCCAGACCGCTCCCTCGAAGAGGTCGGGGTCGGCCCCGTGCAGACCGACCTGCTCGGAACCGGCCATGGGGTGGCCGCCGATGAAGCGAGGGTGGTCCGACTCCTCCACGATCGCGGTCTTGACCCCGCTCACGTCGGTCACCACCGCGTCGGGGCGGCGGCCTTCGTCGCCCAGGAGCCGGCGCACCACGCCAGCGACGGCGGCTGCGGGGACGGCCACGAAGATCACCTCGGCGCCGGGGTCGTCCCCCGCCGCGTCGATCACTCCGCCGGCGAGCGCCTCGAGCTCGCGGTCGTCGTCGGCATCGAGCCCGGACACCCACCAGCCCCGCCGCCGCAGCCCGAGGGCGATCGACCCTCCGATCAGCCCGGTCCCGACCACGAGTGCCCGGCGGCGCGTCTCGGCCTCAGTCGGGGAGGTCATCGCGGAGCCCTTGGGCGCCGTGGAGGTAGACGTGGTGGATCTCGTCACGGGACTTCGTCGTGTGGATGTGCAGGAGCACCCTGATGCAGCGGGGCATGGCACCGGGCACGGCGATCTCGGCCGCGCACAGCAATGGGACCGCCCCGAATCCGATCTCGCGGACGGCGGTGGCCGGGAAGGTGCTCGTGACGTCGGCCGTGGCGGTGAACAAGACGGAGACGATGTCGTCCTCGGTCAGTTCGTTGTGCGCCATGATCTCACGCAGCAGCTCCTGCGAGCGCTCGGTGACCTGGGCCACGGTGTCCTCGTCGACCGTCGTCGCCCCGCGCAGACCCCTGACCATGAGAGCGCGCACGGTCGCTCACTCTACCGGCATCGCTCCTCTGTCCCCGGTTGGACTGGGCGGCTACGCCCGAGGGCCGCCCGGCCGTGAGGGCCCCGGATCGGCGGCGGCGGCCAGGGAGCGAACCTCGTCGACCGTCAGGCGGCGCCACTGCCCTGGGGGCAGGCTCGTGTCGCGCACCGGTCCGATGCGGGTGCGCACGAGGCGGCGCACCGGATGGCCCACTGCCTCGCACATGCGCCGGACCTGGCGGTTGCGGCCCTCGTGGACGACGAGGCGCAGCACGCCTGGCGCCAACACGCCGACTTCGGCGGGCGCGGTCGGGCCGTCGTCGAGCTCCACGCCCTGGCGCAGCGCCCGCAGGGCGCCAGGGGCGGGTGTACCGCCGGACACCTCGGCCACGTATTCCTTGGGCACACCGTGCGAGGGGTGGGTGAGGAGCTGCGACAGCGTGCCGTCGTTGGTCATGATCAAGAGGCCCTCGGTGTTTCTGTCGAGGCGGCCCACGGGGAACACACGGGGCTGCGGTGGCACCAGCGTCATCACCGTGCCCCGTCCCTGCGGGTCGTCGGCGGTCGTGATCAGCCCGGCCGGCTTGTTCACGAGATAGTGGACGAGCCCGGGGGCGACCGGAACGAGGACGCCGTCGAGCTCGACGCGGGCCGCCGCCGGATCGACCCGGCGGCCGAGTGCGGCAACCTCGCCGTCGACGTTGACGCGCCCCGCCGCGATCAACGCCTCACAGGTCCGCCGCGAACCGATCCCGGCCCGGGCCAGGACCTTCTGGAGGCGCTCGCCCTCCGGCTCCTCAGGAGTCGTCGGAGGCCGCATCGACGCCGAGGCCGAGCGCCGACTGCAGGTCGCGCTCGAACTCCCCGGCCACATCGGGGCCGGGGAGGAAGTCCTCCACCGCCGGCAGCTGCTCGAGCGAGTCGAGCCCGAGACGTTCGAGGAAGAGGTCGGTCGTCCCGAACAGTGCGGGTTGCCCGGGACCCTCCGCATGACCGACCACCGCGATGTACCCACGCTGCTCCAACAGGCGGGTGACGCCGTCGACGTTGACGCCGCGCAACGCCGAGATCTGGCCCCGAGACACCGGCTGGCGGTAGGCGACGATGGCGAGCGTCTCGAGCGCCGCAGTCGACAGGCGGTGAGACACCTCGCGGTTGGCGAAGCGCTCGACATACGGCGCCAGGTCCGGGTGGGTCGCGAGCCGCGCCCCACCGGCGATGCGGGCCAGCACGAAGCCGCGGCGCTCTCGCTCGTAGGACTGGGCCAGTTCTCCGAGCACCTCTTCGACCCTCTCCACGGGCTCCTCGACGAGCTCGGCCAGCAGCCGAGACGGCAGAGGCTCCACCGCCACCAACAGGATGGCTTCGACCGTACGTCCCAGCTCAGCGTGCTCCACTGGACTCAGCCTCACCCCTCGTAGTCGTCGACTTCGTAGCCCGCCAACTCCGCCAGCCCGCGCCCGTGGGCCACGCCGACCAGATCGTCGGCCGCCAACCACGTGATGGCCAGGTCGCCGAAGGTGGTGCCCTGCCCGAGCGTCACCCGGCCCATCTTGCACAGCTCGAGCAGGGCCAGGAAACGCACGATGACCTCGATGCGGGTCCGGCACCCGTCCACCAGGGCGCGGAACGACGTGGCGCGCGCCGACTCGGGCATGGCGACCAGCTCCGACACCGCCTCGGACACCGACACGGTGTCCACGGTCACGTGCGAGAGGTCGACCCGTGGCACCGCTCGCTCGGCCGAGCCGCGCAGGTAGGCCTGCGCCATGTCCTCGGGGGTGATACCGGCCAGGAGGTCGGGTGCGTGCACGACGAAGTCGTCGTCGAGCCCGACCTCGCGGGGGACCGAGCGCGACGCCTGTTCGGCCAGGGCGACGAAGACGTCGGCTGCGGCGGCATAGGCCCGGCACTCGAGCAGGCGGGCCAGCAGGAGATCGCGCTCCTCCCACCCGATGAGGTCCTCGTCCTCGTCCGTGGCCTCGCGCCCGGGCAGCAGCTTCTGGGACTTCAGCTCGATGAGGATGGAGGCCACGAGCAGGAACTCGGAGAGTTGGTTGAAGTCGATCAGCTCGCGCTGCTCGGAGAGGACGGCGACGAACCCGTCCACCACCGGCAGGAGCGGGATGTCCACGACGTCGACCTCGTGGGAGGTCACCAGGTGTAGCAACAGGTCGATCGGACCCTCGAAGGCAGGCGTGAAGACCGCGTAGGCCACCCGCCGACGTTATCGAACGCGCCGACGCCTCCCGCGCACCCCCTCCGCTGCCTGGGAGGCCTACCGCAGCGCCCTACCATGGCGCGCCATGGAAAGGGCCCTCTCGGGAATCGCGCCGTCCGGGAACTTCACGCTCGGAAACTATCTCGGCGCCCTGCGTCATTGGGTCTCGTTGCAGGACACCCACGAGAGCTTCTACTGCGTGGTCGACCTGCACGCACTGACCAGCGACATCGAACCCGCCGAGGTGCGGGCCAACACCCTCGACGCCGCCCTCAACCTGCTCGCCATCGGCCTCGACCCGGAGCGCTCCGTCCTCTTCGTGCAGAGCCAGGTACCCGAGCATCCGCGGCTCACCTGGCTCTTGGAGTGCACGGCGACCATGGGCGAGCTCAGGCGCATGACCCAGTTCAAGGACAAGGGCAAGGGACAGGAGGCGGTCCGCGTCGGCCTCTTCACCTACCCGGTGCTCATGGCCGCCGACATCCTGCTCTACGACGCCGCCGCGGTGCCCGTCGGCGACGACCAGCGCCAGCACCTCGAGCTGGCGCGTGAGCTCGCCGTGCGCTTCAACAACCGCTACGGCCCGACCTTCATCGTGCCGGGGGCTGTCGTCCCCGGCACCGGGGCCCGGATCATGGACCTGCAGCATCCCGAGCGCAAGATGTCCAAGTCCGTCGAGTCGCCGCTGGGCACGATCGGCCTGCTCGACACCGACGAGGAGATCACGCGCAAGGTCCGCCGGGCCGTGACCGACACCGACGGTGAGATGCGTTACGACCGCGCCGCCAAACCGGGCCTGGCCAACCTGCTGGAGCTTTTGGCCGCGGCCACCGATCGCCGCCCCGACGAGGTCGCCGGCGGCTATTCCGGGTACGGCGACCTGAAGAACGACGTGGCGGCCGCGCTGTGCGAGCTGCTCGGCCCGGTCCGCCGGCGGCGAGCGCAGCTGGAGGACGACCTCCCCTATGTGCACGCCGTCCTGGCGCGCGGTGCGGCACAGGCGCACGAGGTCGCAGCCGTGACCTACGCCCGGGCCGCGGCTGCGATGGGGCTGCTGCCTCCGGGCTGACTCAGTACCCGAGCACGCCGGCCCACCAGTTGTAGAGGTGGTCGAAAAGCCAGGTGAGCGGGCCGTGCGGGTACAAGAAGAAGTTCAACAGCACGAGGCCGAGGAGGATCGGCATGGTGTACTGCCGGTAGCGCAGATAGGTGGGCCAATAGCGCGCCGGCAGGAGCCGCTCGAAGACCACCGATCCATCGAGTGGCGGGACGGGGATCAGGTTGAAGGCGCAGAGGCCGACGTTCACGAGGCTGGCGTAGAAGATCACCTGGGCGGCCGTTGAAGGTGTCCCAAATGCTGGGATGCTCGGCCGGACAACGTGCACGAAGATGAGGCCGAAGAGCGCCGCCAACAAGGCGTTCATGGCCGGTCCCGCCAACGAGACGACGACCCCCTGATTGCGCGGGCTGCGCAGGCGCCCCACGTTGACCGGGACCGGCTTCGCCCACCCGAAGAAGCCGACGCCACCGATCGACAACAACGCCGGCACGATGAGCGTTCCGACGGGGTCGACATGCACGACCGGATTGAGCGTCAGGCGACCGGCGCGCTTTGCGGTGTCGTCTCCGAAGGCGTTCGCCACCCATCCATGCGTCACCTCGTGCAGGATGATCGACGGCACCATGACGCAGAAGATGATGATCTCCGTCGTCGTGATGTTGTGGTGCACGACGAGCGCAGCCAAGAAGATGGCGCCGGCCGCGATCCACAAGGCACGCTTGGTTCGCTCGTCCATCGGGCGCCTCCCCGACGAGGCGCCGGGCGTCCGCACTCAGTGCTTGGCGGCGTCGACGATGCAGAGGCGGGCCGCGGGCATGGCTTCGAGTCGGGCCGTCCCGATCGGCTTCCCACACACCTCGCAGATGCCGTAGGTCCCAGCTTCCAAACGCTGGATCGCGGCCTCGACTTCGTCGAGCGTCTCCCGGAGCTCGGCCGCCAAGCGCTCGGCCTCGCCCCGCTCGGCCGTCACCTGGCTGGAGTCTGCGAAGTTGGAGTCATAGTTGAGTCCGCTCCCCTGGTCCGCATACCCGAGCTCCTTCAACTGGGCCTGGAGCCCGGCCTGCTCGTTGCGCAAGAGGGCGGCGAAATCGACGTCGGCGGTCTCCGCCGTGGGGGCCTCGTTCGGCATGCGATCATGCTACGCGGTCCCTCCCCCCCTTGGTTCCCGCCCGGGGGTGGGCCTCCTCGTAGGCGCGCCGCAGGTGCTCGGGCGACACCTTCGTGTAGCGCTGCGTCGTGGCGATGGAAGCGTGGCCGAGGAGCTCCTGGACGACCCGCACGTCCGCCCCTCGGCCCAGCATGTGGGTGGCGCAGGAGTGCCGCAGGACATGGGGGCTGACCTTCGCCTCCAGGCCCACGCGGGCGGCGTACTTCTTGACCACTCCGAATGCCCCCACCCGGGAGAGACGGCCGCCACGGGCATTGAGGAAGACCGCCTCGGCATCGCTGCGCCGGCGCCACTTGTTCGGCTCGACGAGGGGACGCCCCTGGCCCGAGAGCCAGGCGGCCAGGGCGGCGCGGGACACGCGGCCCAAGGGGACCACGCGCTCCTTGTCGCCCTTCCCCAACACGCGCACGAGCGGCAGGTCACGAGCCTCGACTGCTTCGGCCACATCGCCCAGGTTGAGCCCGACGACCTCGCTGACCCGCGCCCCGGTGCCGTAGAGCACCTCGAGCAGAGCGCGGTCGCGCAGGACCAGCGGTCCCGTCCCGACCACGGCGCCGAGCAGGCGCTCGGTCTCCTCTTCGCTCAGCGCCTTCGGCAGCAGGTCCGTGACCGAGACGGACGGCAGGTCCAGAGTGGGGTCGTCGGTGCGCCAACCCTCCTCCACCAAGAAGCGGTGGAAGCCCCGGATGCTCGAATGGGCCCGGGCCACGGACGCCGCGGTGTGGGTCCGGCGGAGCGCGGCGAGGTGTGCGGCCACGTCGGCGGACGCAACGGCCTCGAGAGCGCGGCCGTTGCGTGCCGTCACGTCCGCCTGGTACGCCGCGAGATCCCGCCGGTAGGCCGCCAGCGTTCGCGGCGAACGCCCCCGCTCCACCTCGAGCCAGGAGAGGAACTCCTCGGCAGCCCGGGGCAGCACCGTGGTCACGGGAGGCGGCCGGTCGCAGCCAGGCGCTGGCGCGCCAGGTAGAGCCCGAGCACCGTCGTCTCGTCCTTGAGCGTCCCGTCCGCCACCAGGTCGTCGAGCTCGGTGAGGCGGCGTGTCTCGACCGTCAGGTACCCCTCCTCGACCCCGTCGGGCCGGCTCCGGCACGGTGAGAGCCCGGTGGCCAGGAAGATGGTGGTGTGCTGATCGCTGACACCGGGCGTGTTCCAGGTGCCGATCAAGGTCTCCAGGTGGGAGGCCGCCAGCCCCGCCTCTTCGGCCAGTTCGCGCCGCGCCGTCGCCTCCTCGGTCTCGCCGTCCTTGTCGTGGGTCCCGGCCGGGATCTCGAGCACCATCGCATCGACCGAGGCGCGGTACTGGCGCACCAAGGAGACGGTGCCGTCGTCGTGGAACGGGACGATCGTGACGGCGCCGGGGTGGCGCACGATCACGCGCTCGAAAGGTCTGCCCTCGGGATCGAGCAGGTGCACGCAGTCGACGCGGAGCAGCCAGGCCCGGAGGAGCTCCTCCTCCGAGACGCGGCGGAAGCCCGGCACCCCTAGGTGACGGCGTCGAGGTCGAGCAAGTGCGGCTCGCGGCCCTCGGCACGCTCCAGCGCCGCCGCCACCAGCTCCCGGAAGAGCGGGTGCGGTCGATCGGGCCGGCTCTTGAATTCGGGGTGGGCCTGTGTGGCCACCCAGTACGGATGGTCCTCAAGCTCGACGAACTCCACCAGCCGCCCGTCCGGAGAGATCCCCGAGCAGACGAGGCCGACGGCCTCGAGCCGCCCCTTGTAGCGGTTGTTGAACTCGAAGCGGTGCCGATGCCGCTCGGTCACGGCCAGCGTCCCGTAGGCGTCGGCCACCTTGGAGCCGGCCAGCAGCACGGCCTGGTAGGAGCCCAACCGCATCGTCCCGCCCTTGTCCGTCACCTCGGCCTGATCAGGCATGAGGTCGATCACCATGTGCGGCGACAGGCTGTCGAACTCACGCGAGTTGGCCCGCTCCAGCCCGGCCCGGCAGCGCGCCACCGAGATGACCATCACGTGCAGTCCGAGGCACAGGCCGAGGCACGGGATGCCGTGGTCGCGGCTGTAGCCGGCGGCTGCCACCATGCCCTCGATCCCACGTTCGCCGAAGCCGCCCGGAATGACGATGGCGTCGAGACCACGCAGCCGGTCCGTGCCGAGCAGGTCCGGCACCAATTCGGCGTCGATCCAATCGAGCTCGACCTCAGCACCGTGGTGGAACCCCGCGTGCCGCAAGGCCTCCACGACCGACATGTAGGCGTCGGGCATGTTGACGTACTTGCCCACGATGCCGACCCGCACCCGCCGCGTCAGTGACTGGACGCGATCCACGAGCGCCTCCCAGTGCGAGATGTCGATCTGGTGCGCCGCCTCGTCGATGCCGAGCGTCCGGCACACGTAGGAATCGAGGCCCTGCTCGTGCAAGACGAGCGGGATCTCGTAGATGTTGGCCGCGTCGACCGCGGAGACCACGGCGTCGATGGCGACGTCGCACTGCAGCGAGATCTTGCGCTTCAGGGTCTCTGGAATCGGCTTGTCACTGCGGCAGACGATGACGTCCGGCTGGATGCCTCGGCTGCGCAGCTCCGTCACCGAGTGCTGCGTCGGCTTCGTCTTCTGTTCCCCCGACACGAGGAACGGCACCAGCGTGAGGTGCACGTAGCAGACGTTGTCGCGGCCGATGTCTCGCCGGAATTGCCGGATGGCCTCGATGAACGGCACGATCTCGATGTCGCCGACGGTGCCTCCGATCTCGACGATGACGATGTCGACGTCCTCGTCGGCCAGGCGCCGGATACGGTCCTTGATCTCGTCGGTGACGTGAGGGATGACCTGCACCGTTCGCCCGAGATAGTCACCTCGCCGCTCCTTCTCGATGACCGACCGGTAGATCCCACCGGTCGTCGTGTTGGAGCGCTTGGAGAGGCTCTCGTCGATGAAGCGCTCGTAGTGCCCGAGGTCGAGGTCCGTCTCGCCGCCGTCCTCGGTGACGAAGACCTCGCCGTGCTCCCCGGGGTTCATCGTCCCAGGGTCGACGTTGATGTAGGGGTCGAGCTTGCACATGGTCACCCGCAAGCCGCGGCACTTGAGGAGCCGACCGAGCGAGGAGGCGGTGAGACCCTTCCCGAGAGAGCTCGAGACCCCGCCGGTGACGAAGATGAACTTGCTCACGCCGCCTTGGGCACGCCGAGCATCCCCTGACGTGATCGGTGCACCCGACCACGATAATCGAACGCGACGCAAGTCGCGGCGGATCATCCCCCGTTGGTCGCGGCCAACAGCTCGCGGGCGTGCGCCCGAGCGGCGTCGCTGTCCGGGTGCCCCGACAGCATGCGTGACAGCTCCGTGACGCGATCCTCCCCCCGGACCGTCGTCGCGGTCGTGACGGTGCGCCCCCGGGACTCGTGCTTGACCACGCTGACCTGCGCGTCGGCCCGCGACGCCACCTGGGCCAGATGGGTGACGACCAGGACCTGTCGCTCGTTGGCTACCTCGTGGAGGGCCTCTCCCAAGGCGAGCGCGGCCGCACCGCCGACCCCGGCATCCACCTCGTCGAACACCATCGTCTGGGGTCCGCCCAGCCCCACCAGCCGGATCGCCAGCATGGCCCGGGCCAGCTCCCCGCCCGAGGCGGCGCGGGCAAGCGGTTGCACCGCCTCCCCGACGTTGGCCCCCAGCGCCAGCTCGACCGGCTCGCCGGTGCCGTCGGGCGACACCCGCACCTCGAGGCGGGCCCCCGCCATGGCCAGCGCCGCCAGGCGGTCATCCACCCGCTCGCCAAAGGACCCGGCCGCCCGGGTTCGCGTCGTGCGCACGGTCGCCTCGGCCTGCGCCAGCTCGGCGTGGCGGAGGTCAAGCTCGGCCTGCAGACGGATGGCCTCGCCCTCGGCGTCGGCGAGGGCGGCGAGCCGGGCCGAACCCTCCTGGGCGTAGGCCATCACCGCCTTCAGGTTCTCCCCGTACTTGCGCCGCAGCTCGGCTAGGAGTCGCCGCCGCTCCTGCACCTCGGGCAAGCGCGGCGGATCACCCTCCCACCCCTCGTTCTCGTCACGCAGCGAGCGGGCCACGTCCGACAGCTCGACCGCCGCCGCGGCCAACCGCTCTCGGTATTCGTCGAAGGCCTCGCGGCCCGCCAGTGCCCCGACGGCGCGACCGAGCAGCTCGAGCGCCCCGACCTCGTCCCCGGTGGGGTCGAGCAACTCGACGGCGCCGAGGGCGGCGTCACGGTAGGCGGCCGCGTCGGCCAGCCGATCCTCCTCGAGACGCAGGGCGTGCTCCTCCTCGGGATCTTCGAGGTGGGCCGCAGCGATCTCTCGCACCTGGTAGCGCAACACGTCGGCCTCGCGCGCCCGATCCTGCTCGTCGCCACCGAGCGCGGCCAGGGCGTCCTCGAGGGTGCGCAACTGGGTGCGCAGGGAGCGCACGAGGCCGAGGTCAGTCTCGGCGAAGGCGTCGAGCACGTCTCGCTGCGCGGCCGCGGTGACGAGGGCGCGGTGCTCGTGCTGGCCGTGAATTTCGACCAGCTGCGCCGCCACCTCGTCCAGCGCGCCGAGCGGAGCCATGCGGCCGTCGACCCAGGCCCGGGAACGCCCGCCGGCGGGAACCGACCGGGCCACGACCACCTCGCGCTCGGCGTCACCCTCTCCCACCACAAAGCGCGCCTCGACCAGCGCTTCGGACGCTCCGGCCCGGACCAGGCCCGGTTCGGCCCGGCCGCCCAGCACCAGCTGCAGGGCCTCGACGACCAGCGTCTTGCCCGCCCCGGTCTCCCCCGTGAGCGCGGTCATGCCCGGACCGAACTCGAGCGCCAGGTCCTCGATCACGCCCAGGTCGCGTACGCGCAGGTCGATCAGCACGGCAGGGTCACGGGCTCCTGTCCGCCAGCAGCCGGAAGCGCAGGATGCCGCCAAACGTCTGGGGCTCGTTGCGCACGACCCGGACCGGGCGTGCCGCCACCTTGCAGCTGACGGTGGCCCCCGGCTCGAGACGCCCCACATCCAACCCGTCGATCACGAGCGCTCCCGCCCGGTCTTGGGCGACCTCCACGACGACCACCTGCTCGTCCGTCAGCACGAGGCTGCGGTCGAGCGAGAAGTGGGGCGCCACGGGCGTCACCACCATCGCCCGCAGGGTCGGGGCGAGGATCGGACCTCCGGCGGAGAGGTTGTAGGCGGTCGAGCCCGTCGGGGTCGCGATGATGAGCCCGTCTGCCGAGTAGGTCAGCGCCTCCTCGTCGTCGATCCTGGTGGTGAGCCGGACGGTATGGCCGAATTCGATCTTCTGGATCACCACCTCGTTGAGGGCGAGCATCGACGACGGGTCATCGCCGATCGAACGGTCCGAGATCGCGACCTCGAGCGCGCAACGGGGCTCGATGGAAGCTCTCCCCTCGAAGACCTTGGTGAGCGCCTCGCGGACCTGGTCCGGCAGGAGGTCGGGAAGGTAACCGAGGCGGCCGAAATTGACGCCGAGCACGGGGACGTCGGCTGCCGTGGCCAGGCGTACGACGCGCAGGAACGTACCGTCACCGCCCATGCTGACGGCGACCGTCGTACCGGTCAGGTCCACGGCATCGAGGTCGGTCTCGAGGCCAGCCTCGGTCACGCGGTCCGGGCCGCTGAAGCGGAGGATCCGGGCCACGTGACCCCGCTCGGTGAGCCAGGCCGCCGTGTCGGTGGCGAGCGTCAGCGCGTCGGGGCGGTCGGGATGGACCAGGAAGGTGACCGTCGCCATCGGCGGGCGCCTGCTCAGCCGACCGGTGCGACCGGAGGCAGGTGGTCCTGCGCCTCCGACACGGCGGCGGAGAACTGGGCGGCGGCTTCCTCAGACGCGAGTCCGTGCACGCCCTTCCGGGCGTGCACGAGGAACTCCACGTTTCCGGCGGCGCCGGTCAAGGGGGAGGCCATCACCCCCATGATGCCGGTTCCGGCGTCATTGAGCGCGGACGCCACACCCACGAGCGCGCCCAGCCACACGGCGGGGTCGCGTACGACGCCCTTGCCTCGGGAGACCGCGGCCCGGCCCGCCTCGAACTGGGGCTTCACCAGGAAGACGAGGTCCGCGCCGGCGGCCGAGAGGCCTCCGGCCAAGGCGGGGACGACGCTGCGCAGGGAGATGAAGGACAGGTCGGCCACGACCAGCGGGCACGGCTCGTAGCCGGGGTCTGCTCCCCGCAGCTGCGCAAGGGTCAACGTCCGCGCGTTCGTGCGCTCCAGGGTGGTCACCCGAGGGTCGTCCCGCAGCGAGGGGTGCAGCTGCCCGTGACCGACGTCAACGGCGTAGACGTGCTCGGCGCCGCGCTGGAGGAGGCAGTCGGTGAAACCACCGGTCGAGGCTCCGGCGTCGAGCGCCCGCAGGCCGGCGACGACCAGGCGAAAGCGGGCCAGCGCAGCGTCGAGCTTGTGGCCGCCACGACTGACGAAGGGCGACGCGGGGTCGAGGAGCACGACCGGTTCGTCCGGCGCCACGAGGCGGGCGGCCTTCTCGGCCAGCACGCCAGAGACGAGGACACTGCGGGCGGCGATGGCCGCCTGGGCCTCCTGTCTCGTCGGCACGATGCCCCGTCGCACGAGCTCGGTGTCGAGCCGGCGGCGCGTCCCGCTGCTCAGCTGGCGGCCTTCTTGTTCGACTGCTTGCCCTCGGGCGCCTTCTTGGCGGTGCTCTTGTGGGCCGCCGCCTTCGTGCTCGAGGCCTGTCTCTCCGACGCCTTCTCGGAGGATGAGGCGCGCCGGGAGGGCGTCACCTTGGTGGCGGCGACGCGGGCCCGGCTGGCCGTCTTGCCGGCCTGGCTCCGCACTCCTTGGGCCGTCTTCCCGGCCTGCGTCGTGACCTCCTTGGTGGCGCTGCGTCCGGCCGCGGCCGACCTCTTCAGGATCTCGGCCACCTGGTCGGCAATGGACTCGAGGGACTTGGCGTCGATCTTCTCGAGCTGGGACGCCACCTCGCGGCGTACCAGCTCGAGGACCTGCTCGCTGGTCTTGCGGCTCCGGTCCACCAAGTTGTCCACCCACTCCTGGGCCTGGCTGCGCTGGATGTCCCCGGCGTTCACCAACTCTCGCACAATCTCCTCCGCCCTGCCCCGGCTGACCTGGCCGAAGACGTTCCCGGCATCGAGGTACTTGCGAATGCGCTCATTGCTTGCCATTGCACAAGAGTATCTCAAATGCTAGCTGATAGCAAGCACTTCCTGACTACACCTAGCCGTCAAGGGTCGTTCGCACCAGCGACACGAAGTCGGGGGCAACGGCGGCGGGCTGCGCGTCGCCCGGGATGGGCCCGGCGGTGGTGACCCCGGAGAGCACCAGGGCGAAGGGAATGCCCAACTGATCGGCCAGGACGCCGTCGGTGGACGGGCGGTCCCCCACCATGGCCCGCAACTCGCCCGGTCGGACGAGTGCGGTGATGGCTTCGGCGGTGGGGCGGTGGGGTTTTCCCGCCACCTCGGGCGTGGCGCCGGCGGCCGTGGCGACCGCAGCCAGGATGGCGCCTGCGCCGGGGACGGGTCCGTCGGGGGTCGGAAGGGTGGGATCCTCGTTGGTCGCCACGAGCCGGGCACCGGCCCGCACGGCGGCCGCGGCACGCGACACGGCCTCGAAGGTGAACAAGGACCGAGTCCAACCGACCACGACGGCGTCGGCCGGCCCCTCGGGCACCACGATCACCCCACGACCGGCCAGCGCCTCCACGACACCGTCGTCACCGACCACCATGGCGGACGAGCCGGAAGGCAACATGCCGGCGGCCACGTCGGCCGAGCTGAGCAGGTCTCGGTCGTCCGTCGTGATGCCACACTGGCCGAGGCGACGGTGGAGCTCGGCCCGCGTCGGCGCGGAGTTGTTGGTGGCGAAGAGCACCCGGACGCCTGCGCCGCGGAGCCGGGCAACGGCCTCGTCCACCCCAGAGATCGGGCGCCCGGTGAGCCACACCACGCCATCGAGGTCGACGACCCAGGTCCCCTCGGGCGGCGGCGGCCACACTCGTCGAGGCTAACCCGCCTTTCCTAGACTCGGGCCCGTGGCCGAGCTGCACCCCGAAGGAGACGAGCTCGTCCTCCACGTGCAGCCACACGAGAAGGCGGAGGGCTTCCACGGCGACATCCGGGTGGCGCTCTCGGCGGTGAGCTCGGTGCGCGTCGTTCAAGACCCCTGGCCCGAGCTGCGCGGCGTGCGGACACCGGGGACCGGCCTCCCCAACGTGATCGCTGTCGGGACGCGACGGGGCAGCTTCGGCAAGGACTTCGCAGCGGTCCATGGCAAGGGTCCGGCGGTCGTCGTCGATCTCTCGGGCGCGGAGTTCGGGCGCTTCGTCGTGACCACCGAGGACGCCAGCGCCGTCGCGGTGGCCATCAAGGAGGCTGCGGGCATGGGCTGAGGGCCGACGGGGACCGGCCTCCAACGCAGCCGGAGCGCGGTCCTGGTCCCACGACGGTTCAGACGTCGCCCCAGGGCGGGCGGAAGACGACCGAGCGCGCCGCATCTCGCTGGGTGACAAAACCGACGACACGGTCGCCCTCGACCACCGGCAAGCGATTCTTGCCGTGCCTGCTCATGAGGGCCACCGCCTCTTCCACCGAGACGTCGACGTCGAGCGCCAGCGCTCCGGCGGTCTCGGCGAACTCCGCCAGCCTGACCTCGTGCGGATCACGTCCCGCGGCGACCACCCGGGCCACGATGTCGCGATTGCTCACCGTTCCGGCCAGACTGCCGTCGCCCTGGCACAGCGGCGCGGAGTCCTCGCCGTGGGCGGCCAGGAAACAGGCCGCATCGGCCGCCGTCTCGGTGGTCCGCAGGACTTCGATGTCCCCACGCATGACATCTCGCACGCTCCTCATGGCGACCTCCTGCTCGGGGCTCGCTCGTCCCGCGACGCCCAGCCCTACCCTCGCGCCCCGGGGTGGCACGGGCAATCCCCATTCGGTCGAAAAGATCGCGGGATCGTCTCCGGCCGGCGGGTGTCCCTGCTCAACCGAGAGCGACGAGGTTCGTCGGGTCGGACAGGATCTCTCCGACGGCCACGAGGAAACGCGACCCCGCCTGCCCGTCGACGAGCCGGTGGTCGAAGGCGAGGCTCAACGTCACCACGTCGCGCAACACCACCCCCCCCTGAAATTCCCAGGGTCGGCGCTGGATGGCGCCCACGGCAACGATGGCGGCCTCGCCGGGGTTGAGAATTGGAACGCCGGCATCGACCCCGAAGACGCCGACGTTGGTCACCGTGATCGTTCCGCCGCCGAGGTCGGCGGGGGTACAACGCCCCGCACGCGCACGGTCGGTGAGGTCCGTCAGAACCCGGGTCAGGTCCCGCAGCGTCAGGTCCTGCGCATCCTTGACGTTCGGCACCACCAGGCCCAGCGGACCCGCCACGGCGATGCCCAGGTTGACGTAGTGCTTGGTGACCACCTCAGCCGCGGCGTCGTCCCAGGACGAATTGAGTGCGGGCTGGTCGCGCAGGGCGAGCACCACCGCCCGCGCCACGACGGCCAACGGGGTCACGCGGAGCCCCGCGAAGTGACGGTTCTCGCGAAGGCGCCCGACCAACTGCACCGTCGGCGTGACGTCGACCGTCAGGAACACGCACGCCTGCGGCGCCGTGGCCACGCTGCGCACCATGGCCTCGGCCATGTGTTTCTGGACGCCCCGGACCGGTGCTCTCGACTCTCGCTCGGGGCCGGCGGGGGCCAGCGTCGGCCCGTTGCCCAGGTGGACAGCCAGGTCCTCGCGGGTGATGATGCCGCCGGGGCCGTTCCCGGTGACGGTGGCCAGGTCGACACCGTGCTGGCGGGCCATGAAGCGCACCGGCGGTGCGGCCAGCGGTCGGGGAACCCCCACCGAAGGGACGCCCGGGGCGCGGTCGTGATGGGCAGGGCGCACCCTCCGGCGCCGGCTGGGGGGTGCCTCAGCCGGGCCGTATCCGACCAGCACGGGCACCCGCTCCTCTGCGTCGTGGTCCTGGTCCGGATCCGTCTCGATGGCGATGATCGGCGCGCCCACGGCCACGGTCTGGCCGGCGTCGGCCAGCAGCTCGACCACGGTGCCGGCGAACGGGCTGGGCAGCTCGACCACGGCCTTCTCCGTCTCCACCTCGACCAGGGGCTGGTTCAGTCCCACCTGGTCGCCGGCGGTCACGTGCCAGGCCACGATCTCGGCCTCGGTGAGGCCCTCGCCCAGGTCGGGGAGCAGGAAATGCCGGACGCCCGTCACGCCTGAAGGCACCGGTCGACCTCGTGGAGGATCCGGTCGGCGTCCGGCACGTAATGGCTTTCGAGGCGCGAGGCGGGGTAGGGCGTGGCGAAGCCACCGACACGGCGGACCGGCGACTCGAGGTGATAGAAGCAGTGCTCGGACACCCGGGCGGCGATCTCGGCCCCCAGCCCGCAGAAGACGGGCGCCTCGTGGGCGACCACCAGCCGGCCCGTCTTGCGGACCGACGCCTCGACCGTCTCGAAGTCGACCGGGGAGAGCGACCGCAGGTCGATCACCTCGATGGACGTGCCCTCCTCCCGGCCGATCCGCGCCGCGTCCATGGCCGTGGTCACCAAAGGCCCGTAGGCGACGATCGTCACGTCCCTGCCCTCGACGACGACCTGGGCCCGGTGCAGCGGCATGTCGGTCAGCGGCGCGGCGTCGTCGACCTCGCCCTTCTCCCAATAGCGGCGCTTTGGCTCGAAAAAGACGACCGGGTCGTCGGATGCGATGGCCTGCTGGATCATGCGGTGCCCATCGGCGGCGTTGCTCGGCGTCACGACCCGTAGCCCGGCGGTGTGGGCGAAGTACACCTCGGGCGATTCGGAGTGGTGCTCGACGGCCCCGATTCCCCCGCCGTAGGGCACCCGGATGGTCACCGGCATGGCGACCCGACCCTCGTTGCGGTAATGCAGCTTGGCCACCTGCGAAACGATCTGGTCGAAGGCGGGATACACGAACCCGTCGAACTGGATCTCGCACACCGGTCGGTAGCCGCGCATGGCAAGGCCCACGGCCGTACCGATGACACCCGACTCGGCCAACGGCGTGTCGATCACCCGACGGTCGCCGAAGTCGCGCTGGAGACCCTCCGTGACCCTGAACACACCTCCGAGCTTCCCGATGTCCTCACCCATCAAGACGACCTTCGCGTCGCGCTCCAAGGCCCGGCGCAGACCCGTGTTGAGGGCCTTGCCGAGCGACATGGTGGCCATCACATCTCCTCGTCGAAGCCGGCCAGGTACGCCGCAGAGGCGGCACGCTCCTCTTCGACCAACGCATGGGGCTCCGCGTAGACGTGATCGAAGATCGCCGCGGGTTCGGGATCCTTCATGGCCAGACAGCCACGACGCAGGTCCACGGCTGCAACCTGCGCCACACGGTCGACGGCGTCCTCGAAGTGGCCGTCGGCCAAGCCCTCGGTACGCAGGAGGGCCCGCAACCGGGCCAGCGGGTCCTTGACGCGCCACCCCTCCTCCTCGGCCTGCGTCCGGTACCGGGTGGGATCGTCAGACGTGGTGTGCGGGCCCATGCGGTAGGTAACGGCCTCGATCAGGGTGGGACCCCGGCCGGCGTAGGCGCGGGCGAGCGCCAGCCGGGTGGCCGCGAGGACGGCCAGGACGTCGTTGCCGTCCACCTGGATCCCGGGGATGCCGTAGCCCTGGCCCCGCTGCGCGATGGACGTGTGCGACTGCAGCCGCGCCGGTTCGGAGATGGCCCACTGGTTGTTCTGGCAGAAGAACACCACGGGCACCATGTAGGTGGCGGCGAAACCGAGGGCCTCGGCAACGTCACCCTCGCTGGTGGCGCCATCACCGAAGTAGGCCAGTGCGGCGGAGCGGGCGCCGTCGAGCGTGATGCCGAGCGCATAGCCCGTGGCGTGGAGCGCCTGGGAGCCGACGATGATGGCCGGCGTGGCGATCCCGTAGGCGGCCGGGTCCCATCCGGAGAGTCCGGTACCGCGCCACAGCCGCAACATGGACACGGGATCCACGCCGCGGCAGTAGGCCACGCCGTGCTCCCGGTAGCTCGGGAAGGCGAAGTCGTCCTGTCGCAGCGCCCGGGCCGAGCCCACCTGCGCTGCTTCCTGACCGAGCAGGGGCGCCCACAGCCCCAGCTCGCCCTGGCGCTGGAGCGCCATCGCTTCGGCATCGAGACGTCGAACCACTGCCATGTCGCGGTAGAGGTCGCGCAGCTGCGACGCGTCGACGTCCGCGACCAGGTCCCAGTAGGGGCAGCCCAGTGTCCGCTGCCCGTCCACCGAGATCAGCTGAACGAGGCCTTCGAACGCCATGCACTCGGCGATCCTCTGCTCCGGAACTTGTGCCAGCGCAACGGACAAGTGGACTCCCTCCCGGGGGGACATACCCGAGAGCATCAGACCATGAGTCGCCGGTCCAGGGCTGAAAAACAAATCAGATCGGACGGCAGAGTCGGATTTCTCCCGACTTTTGAGCTATCCACGCAACAGATCACCCGGCGCGCTTTCGAGACGCCGGGCGGGCCGCGGTGCCCAGCGCGAACGTTCAGGAAGCCTTCCGGCGTGCGGCGGGCTTGGCCCGGGCGGGCTGCTTGGTCGCCTTGGGCGCCTTCGTGGCCGGGGTCGCCCGCCGCGCCGGCGCTCGTTTGGCCGGGGTCGCACGCTTCGTGCTCTTGGCGCCCGGACGCGCCGCGGCGGCGATGCTCGCGTTGAGCGCCTCCATCAGGTCCACGACCTTGGCCGCGGGCTCGGGTGCCGCCGGGACCACGATCTCGTGTCCACTGCGTTTCTCCTCGACCAAGGCCTCGACCTTCTCGCGATGGGTGTCGTGGTAGCGGGCGGGGTCCCACTCGCTCTCCATCGACTCGATCAAGAGCTGCGCCATGGACAGCTCGCGATCGCTCACGTCGTCCGTGTCGGGTAGCTGCAGCTCGCGATCGGGCGAGCGCACCTCATCGGCGAAGTACATGGTGTGGAGGGCCAGGGCTTCCTCATCAGGCCGGATGGCCACGAGGTACTCCTTGTTCCGCATGACGAGGGTGGCGACGGCCACCTTGCCCGCGTCAGCCATGGCCTGCCGCAGCAACGCATAGGCCTTGTCGGCGCCGGCCCCTTCCGGAGCGAGGTAGTAGCTGGATCGGAAGTAGACGGGGTCGATGTCGGCCTGGTCGACGAAGTCGGTGATCTCGACCTGGCGCGACTTCTTCGGCTCGGCGGCCTCGAGCTCCTCGTCGGTCAAAACGACGTACTCGCCCCCTCCGAGGTCGAACCCGCGCACGATCCGATCTTGTGGGACCTCTTGACCCGTCCGCTCGTTGACCTTCTTGTATCGGATGCGGTCCGACGTCCCTTCCTCGAACTGGTTGAAGTGGATGCTCTTGTCCGACGTGGCCGGGTACACGCCCACGGGGATGTTCACCAGTCCGAAGCTGAGAGCCCCCTTCCAGATCGTGCGTGGCACGTGCGCCAAATTACCAGCCCAGAGCAGATCCACCACCCTGTTACAGCCATTCGTCACACTTTGCCCATGGTTTCGAGGGCGCCCACCGGCTTCGTCCCGTCCCTCCTGGACGGTCTGGCGGAACTCGGCCCGGTCGAGCCGTTCTCGGGCGATCTATCTCTTGAGCTGGGTATTTCCATCTGGCTGCGGAGGAGCGGCACGTCGCTCATAGAAGCACGAGGCACCCTGCTCGAGGTCCGCGACCTGATCCTGCGGGTGTGTGGCCTGGATCCCTCGACGGAGCCGGTGCCGCTCGTGGGGCGATCGCCCAGGTCCGACGTGGTGAACCTGGTGGGGTACGTCGAACACCTTCTCCGGCGGGCGGCGGGCGGAGCGGGCGGCGTGCAGGCGGTTGTCGAGCGGGTGGTCGCCGAGTTGCCCGGGCCCCTGGACGAGGCCATCGGGGCTTGACGGTGCGCTAAAACCCGAAGCCGGCGATGATCTCGCCGTTCAGGCCGGCGTCCGACTCGCTCCCCAAGTAGGGCGCATTTCCGTAGGAGAACACGTCGCCCCTGGCCGTGGCCACCCAGTACCCCTTGCCATCGGCGGTCGGGAAGATGGAGGTGGCGGGGTTGAAGGAGTTGACGTAGCCAGCCGGCTCCCCCAGGTTGGCGGCGTCCCCGAATGGGGTCACGGCGCCGTTGGCGTAGAGCAGCCAGTAGCCGTGCCCGTCCGGGGTGGCCACGGCGTCGACCACCGGGATCGGATCCGGTGGCGGGGTCCCGTAGAAGGTGGCATCACCGAAGGCGTAGACGTCGCCCGTACTCGTGACCAGCCAGTACCCCTTGCCGGTCTGGTCCGGCATCACCGCCACCGCGGTGCCGGCGCACCCTCCGATGCCCGGGCAGGAACCCTCGAAGCGGGCATCCCCGAAGGCGAAAACGCCGCCGTCGGACGCGACCATGAAGTACCCGTGGCGGGTCACGGTCGGGACCACGCCCACGACGGGGGCGTTGAGGCTGTTCGGCAAGCCCGATCCCGCCGGGTGCAACCCGAGCCCGGGGATGGAGCCGTAGAAGCTTGCATCGCCGAAGCTGAAGATCCCGCCGTCCGATGCCACCAGCCAATATCCGCCGCGGGTCAGGGTGGGCGTGATGCCGACCACGGGCCGCTGCAACCACATCCCGCCCATGGAACCGTGGAAGGCTGCGGCGCCGAACGAGAAGATGCCACCGTCGGATCCCACCAGCCAGTAGCCCCGGGGCGCCGGACCCAGCGAGAACGTCTGCGGGCTTCCGGTCGCGCCGAAATAGTTCGCCCCCGGCGCGACGCTGGGCACAAGGGTGCAGGCACCCTCGCTGACGAAAAAGACGGTCAGGCCGTCGGGGCCGATGGTGCAGGTGCCGGGCGTCGTGGAGGCGACGCTCGTCGTGCCGTCACCCGTGGTGCCCACGACGGCAGTGAAGCCCGCGAACTCGACGGCATTGGTGGGGATGTTGGTCACGGCCGGGGTCGTCGGCACTGCACGGCCGATGCCGAACGTCTGCGGGGCGCCCGAGGCAGCCACATAGTCGGTGCTGGCCGCGACCTGGGCGGTCAGCGAGCAAGTCCCTGCACCAACGTAGGTGACCGTGAGACTGTTGGAGACCGAGCAGACACTGGTCGAGTTGGAGGTGACCGACAGTGTGCCAAGGCTGTTCGTGCCAGTCACCGTGGCGTTGAAGCTGCCGCCGTACGTCCCACTCGAAGGCAGGTTGCTGATGGTCGGTGGGGTCGGCGTGGCCGGGCCCACGGTGGCTTTCGTGTCCGAACCGGAACTGCCGTTGTAGTTGGTGTCGCTCCCATAGGTGGCCGTGGCCGAGTAGGTGCCTGGGCGGGCGCCGGTAACGATGCAGGTGGCACGGCCACTGGAATCAAGCGTCGAGGTGCTGCAGGCCACCGCAGTTGGACCGGTGACCACCCAGGTGAGCGTCCCGGTAGGGGTTACACCCGGGCCGGTCACTGCGGCAGTGAATGTGAAGGTGCCGCCGGTGACAACACCCGCCGCGTTGTCGGTGACCGCGGTCGTCGAGGTGGCCTTCCCCACGGTGGCGGTCGAGTCAGAACCGGTGCCCCCGGCGTAGTTGGTATCACCGCTATAGGTGGCCGTGGCCGAGTAGGTGCCGGCTTCAGCGTCCATGACGATGCAGGTGCCGTCGCCATTGGCGTCGAGTGTCGAGGGGACGCAGGTCGCCGCGCTCGGGCCAGTAACGCCCCAGGTGAGCGTACCCGTGGGTGTCGGACTCGAGGGGGTCACCGCGGCGGTGAAGGTGAAGGTGCCGCCGGTGACAACACCCGCCGCGTCGTCGGTCACCGTGGTCGTCGAGAGCGTGGCCCCTACACCCCCTGCAGGTTCGGCAAGCAGGCCAAATGAGAGCACGCCGATACCGGCAGCGGCAGCGGCAACGGCAACGGCAACGAGCCACCTCCTCATCATGATCACTGCGTCCTCGCGGCAGCCCGGCGGATGCTGAACACGGCCAACGCCACGACGCCGTCGGCCGGAGGCACCGAGGCGTCCCGCGGGGCGCCCGCCGTCATCGAGATTTCCTGCTGTGCCGTCGTCATCCCAGTCCTTCGCCACCTACAACCTGAGTTGCAACCGCCTACCGAGGCAACGTCGTAACGCTAGTCCAGCTCGCAAACTCGCAAGCCCCGCGCTGCGCGAGAGGTCCGGCCCGATCGAGCTCCGGCACAGCAGGAGGAGAGTGACAGCCGGCGGGAAGGGGGAGCGATCATGATGGCGCGGTGGCGACTCGCACACGGCGCAGGCTCGTCTGGGGGATCGCCATCGCGGTGACGCTGCTCGTGGTCGTCGCCGTGGCGGCCCCCTACGTCTACATCCACTTCATCGAAGGCCCGGCTCCGGCCAAGCTCGAGCTCCCCAAAGCGCCAACCTCGACCTCCGTGGGCTCCGCCGCGTCCTCCAGGTCGAACGCCGCCTCGTTCTCGTTCGACGGGACCTGGAATGCCGGCGCAGGCTCCCTGGCCGGCTATCGGGTGCCGGAGGTGCTGCTCGGCCAGAGCGCGACCGCCGTTGGCCGCACTCGCGAGATCTGGGGCTCGCTCACCATTGCGGGCTCGACCGTGACGAAAGGGATCTTCACGGTCAACATGGCCAGTGTCGTGAGCGACCAGAGCGAACGCAACGCGCACTTCGACGGCCCCATCATGGACGTCAGCCAGTACCCCACCGCCACCCTGACACTCACCTCTCCCATTGCGCTGGGCGCGATTCCCGACGATGGCGTGCAAGAGCACTACAACGCGACGGGCGCATTGGACATGCATGGAGTGACGAAGACGGTGACGTTCACGGTCTCCGCCGAACGCCTCAACGGCGAAATCGACGCCCTGGCGGACATTGCAATCCACTTCTCGGACTGGAACATCGCGAACCCGAGCATCGGGGGCTTCGTGAGCACGGCGAACAGCGGCACTCTGGAGGTCCTCCTGCACCTCACCCAGGGGGTCGGCAATCCGGCCTCGACGGGCACGGGCTCGAGCGGTTCAGTCGGTGGCGGCGGGCCGATCACCGTCCCCAGCACCACCGTCCCTCCTCTCAGTGTCCCCTCAGGATGATCGACTAGACACAACACCGGCTGGCGTCGTCTTCCAGGGGGTCGGCCATCCAGGCTTCGTACCTGGTCTCCGACTGAGCGTGCCGGGCGGTGTCGTTGTCCCCGCTCGAGGGGGACGGCCACCTCGGTGACTGCAGATCTTCGGCGGCTCGTGCCGCTCGACGGCGCACGGCGGAAGACCCGGCGGACGCTTGCGATGTTGCCAGACAAATACGCTCGCCAGGCCGTTCCGAGAGAGGATCCGTGACCACCGTCGATCCGACATTCGACCGCGGCGCCAGCCGTCCCACTGCCGCTGGCTCTTGGCTTCACAGGCTCACCGGCTGGGGTCCCGCCGCCTTGAGCTTCGCGGCCGCATTCGCGTACGGCCTCAACATCGCCCTTCGTACGTACGAGGTCGATCTCGGCGTCTACCTGCGTCTTGGCGGCCGATACATCTTCACCTCACACCTCTATTCCTTCGCACTTCCGAACACGAGCCTCCTTTTTACGTACCCACCGTTCGCGGCTCTTGTGTTTGCGCCGTGGCAACGGATGTTCTCTACCGTCCATTCCGTGCAGACCACATGGACTGTGTGCAACCTGGTCGCGCTCATCGGGCTCCTCGTCATCTCGCTACGCCTCGTAAAACCCGGCTTCAGCACCGCTTCCGTCTGGCGGCTCGCCTTGGTGCTCACCCTCCCGGCGCTCCTTCTCAACCCTGTGCTCGTGACGGTCGGCTTCGGCCAGGTGAACCTCGTCGTCGCGTTTCTCGTCATGTGGGACCTGCTCACCCCGCGGCGGATCGGAAAGTGGCACGCACCCCTGGGCGTCGCAACCGGACTCGCCGCCGCGGTCAAACTGACGCCGCTGCTCTTCGTTCCCTACCTCCTTCTGACGCGCCGTTTCCGGGGAGCCCTCACGTGCATGGTCACGTTTCTGGCCTGCGAGCTCGTGACCTCTCTCGTGTCGCCGGGCTCGTCAAAGGCCTATTGGACGCAGGCCTTGTTCAGGCCAGACCGCGCCGGTCACCTGTCCTTCGTCGGCAATCAGAACCTCTGGGCGATGCTGGAACGGGTCAATCACGGGCTGCTGAGTGGCCCCTTCATGGCACCCGTCCTGGTCGCGGTGACGGCCGGCGGCCTCTGGCTCGCCAGCCTGGCGCATCGGCGATCATCGCCAATGCTGGGAGTCTTGGTCTGCGCAGCAACCTGCCTCTTGGTATCGCCCATCTCCTGGGTCCACCACATGGTGTGGGTCGTGCCGGCGATTCTCTGGCTGGCTCTGGCCGACGACCGGCCCCGTCACGGACGTGCCATGGCAGCCGCCGCTGCCGTCCTGTTCTGGAGCGCGCCGATCTGGTGGGTGCCGTACAAGAACACGTCAGATCTGCAGCTCAACGCCTGGCAGCTCATCGCAGGGAACTCATTTGCGGTCGCGATCGTGGTCTTTCTCTGTGGTGCCGCCGTTCTTGTCGCACGGGCGGGATCAGACGACTTGGATCACCGAGTCCAACTCGGCTGACACGTCGTGCCGGCGCACCGAGCGGGTGCTCGATCGTCAACTTCGGTTGGCGGTTCACCGTCTTAGACCCACCTTCGCCGGCTCAGTCCGAGCCGTCGAACGGAGCACCGAACGAGAAGATGCCGCCGTCTGACCCGACCATCCAGTAGCCGCCGGTGGCGTCGTCGGCGGCCATGCCCATGATCGGAGCGTTGAGGTGGATATCACCGGCACTGCCCCAAAACTGAGCTCCGCCATAGGCAAAGACGCCTCCGTCAGAGGCCACCAGCCAGTACCCATCACCGGTGGGTGCCGGGGCCATTCCGTTCACCGGCTGCTGCAACGCAATGCTGCCCGTCGAGCCGTAGAAGGGTGCACCGAAAGCGAAGATGCCACCATCGGACGCCACCAGCCAGTACCCGCCTGTCAGTACGTCGGACGCGATCCCCACGACGGCCTTGTTCAACCTCGTGCCGCCCATCGATCCGAAAAAGGGCGCGTCGCCAAAAGAGAAGACACCTCCGTCGCTCGCGACCAGCCAATAGCCACCTCCGTCCGGCGTTGGCGCCATATTGACAATCGGGGCATTGAGGTGTTGGCCGCCCATCGATCCGTAGAATTCAGCATCGCCGAAAGCGAACGTGCCACCGTCAGCGGCGACAAGCCAATATCCCTTGCCATCGGGTGTCGAAACGATGTGGTTGATCGGGGCGTTCAACGTGGTCCCGGCCATTGAGCCGTAGTCCGGCACATTGTGAGCGGAGACTGCGCCCTCCGCATCTGTGAGCCAGTATCCAGTGCCGGACGGCGGTGCCGCCATTCCAGTCACCGGACCCGCGAAGCTCGACGCTTGCCCCGAATCGGGGTTCACCATGAGTGATGACTCGTCGACCGCTTCAAAAGCGCTCGCGGGAACCTCTTTGAGTTCATCGATCAAGGACACGGGCCACGAGGGATCCGCGGTGCCGCCGAAGTACCAGTTACTGCCGTTATCCGCCAGGATGAGACCGTACTGCTGCATCGCGCGTAGGACCACTTGCGCTTGAGGTGAAAATCCACTGATGTTGAAGCTTGCCTTGAGTCGGAAGCGCGCCCCCATCGGCGGCAGGTTCGGGTCCGAACGCGCACCCGCTTCGTGACGCGCGGGCCACAAATAACTCGTGTCCGTCGTCTCCGCGGTCATGCGAATGGCATGAGTGATAACCCCGGACTCCACCTCGTCATAGCGGACAAGGCCGGGCAGAATCGGGAGACCAGCGGCATCGGCGGAGGTCCAGCCGGCCGGTCGGAGAGCATTGGAGCGAAGGTTCCAAATGGCACCCGAACCGGCGGTCGACCCAGTCGGAGAGTAGTGGGCGTCGTACAACTCGTACAGCGTGCAGGTGGTGGGATCGACCATGAGCGCATGGCGATCGCCGGTTGAGTCCTGACCGCCCTCAATTGGCGTGTCGGGTCCGAAGGGATAAGGACCTGGGTCACTTTCGCTTGCGTACTGAAACGAAATATTGACGAAGGAGTGGCCGGGCGGCACGACCGTGTAGGGCATGCCATAGGGGTTTGACGGGTCGCCAGAGGGGCCGAAGTCGGGATGCAGATTGGTGGTCGCGGCATTCATGCTGGCCAACCACTGCGCAGAGTGCGAGTTGACGGGCAGGTCGGCGATCGGTGTGTTCCAGACGTTGTCGGCAGGAAACATCGGGCAGTCCCCGGCCCCCGGCAGGGGTGTCCCCGCCGCCGCGATCGTCCCAGCAGTGAGCGAGGTGGCGCACAACAGCAGGCTGGCCAAAAGAACCGCGCTTGCGAGCAGGCGGATGACCCGCGCGGATGATCCCATGTCGCCCCCTCGATCCCCGTTCTGCTCCCATCGTCACACGACGCTGGGTCAACGGGTGCAACACAAACCCGCCCGCGCACCGTTCGGCAGACTCGACGACGGCCGCCGGCCAGGCTCGGTAGTGCATCTCATTTCTTTCAGGCCCGGCATAGCCTGATCCTCGTCGAAGGGTCGGGAAGGGCGGGGGATTCGTCCTCGATGAGACGCAGTCGCGTCTTCGTGCAGCGGGGATGCTGACTGTGGAAGCCTCTGCACCCAAAAGGAAGGGAACATGAAATTCTCGATCACGCACCCCATCATTGGCCGTCCCTATGATCCCGACCTTGTCTCCGGCCCAGGCATCGGGGCGGTAGCGGGCGCGGCCGAAGGTGCCGGCTTCCACGGGTTCGGCTTTACCGATCACCCGGCGCCGACAGAACGCTGGCTTCGCTCGGGTGGTCACGACGCCCTCGACCCGTTCGTCGCGATGGGTTTCGCGGCTGCCCGGACGACCCGTCTACGGCTTATCCCCAACATTGTTGTCCTCGCCTACCGCAACCCCTTCGTGGTTGCCAAGGCCGGCGCGACGCTCGACCTCCTGTCAGAAGGGCGCTTCACCCTTGCCGCGGGTGCGGGCTACTTAAAACGGGAGTTCATTGCCCTGGGAGTCGATCCCACCGAACGGAACGAGCTGTTCGACGAATCCCTCGACGTGCTCAAGGCAATCTGGACCTCCGATGATGTGACCTTCGAAGGCCGCCATTTCAGAGCCGACGGCATCACCGCTCATCCGCGTCCGGTGAGCATCCCCCATCCCCCAATCTGGATCGGCGGCAACAGTGGGCGAGCTCGTCAGCGCGTGGCCACTCATGGCGATGGTTGGTGCCCTTTCCTCGCGTCCTCCGACGTGGCGCAGACTGCGCGCACCGTCGTCCTCGACACCCCCGAAAGGTTCGCTGCCGCCATCCGCGATCTCCATCAGCGTCTTGAGGCCGTAGGGCGTGACCCGGGCTCCGTCGACATTTGTTTCTCCACTCGGGCTGGTGGGGACGCCGGGAGCGACGACTTCAACGTTGAGGCTCACCTCGACGGGGTCGCCCATCTTGCCTCTCTCGGGGTCAACTGGCTCCAGGTGGGGCTGCCCGGCGACAGTGTCGATCACGCTGTGGAGACCATCCAGCGCTACGGAGAGCAGGTCATCGCTGTGGCGTGATCTCGCAGGTACGCCGCTCCCGCAGGCGGGCTGCCAGCTGCCCCTTCGGTTCGAGGTCCCTGCTCGAACCGGTCGTCACGCGTCGGGAGCTGGGTGTCGAACTACTTGGGAAGTTCGGGGGTCCACGCCACTCCGTTTATGTGACTTCCCCCATCCACAAAGAGCGTGTTGCCCGTCAGGTACCGCGCGTCATCACTGGCCAGGAAGACAGCGACCGGTGCGATATCGAACTCGGGATCACCGAGACGCCCCATCGGATTGGTGTCGTCTGCCATCCGCGCTATCTCGGGATGTTCTTCCGCCAAAGAGCGAAACGCCGCTGATTTGGCCCCGGGGCAAATGACGTTGGCCACAATTCCGTATTGAGCCCACTCTCGCGCCGCCGTACGGGTCAAGGTCCGAAGGGCTTCTTTGGCACAGTTATATTCGGCTGTGCCCATGTGAGCGTTGACCCCGTTCAGCGAGCACAGGTTGACGATGTTGCCACGCGCCTGAGCTCGCATAATTGGAAAGGCAGCCTGCATCGCCCAAAACGGTCCGTAGTACGCAACGTTCATGCCGTGCGCCAATTGTTCGTCTGTCTTCCCCTCAAGACGGCTCAGACTCCCCCCGCCCCACGCATTGTTTACGAGCACGTCGACCGTGCCGAACCGCCCAACGGTGACTGCGATCATCTCCACCACTTGCCGCTTCTCTCGAACGTCCGTGGTCAGATGGCTAGCGTCTGCGCCGAACTCCTGCCGCAAGGCGTCCGCGACCCGCTCGGCAGCGGGCCCGTTGATATCGGTCACCATCACCCGCGCTCCTTCGGCAGCAAATCGCCGGGCGATTCCTTGCCCGATGCCGTCGCCGGCTCCGGTGATGACCGCAGTACGACCGTACAGGCGATTGTTCACGCAGGGTCCTCCTTGGTCCTTGCCGGTTGAACCCTTTGCTCATCAGCAACAGCCCAGAAGCGCTGCCACGAACCCCACTGCGCGGGAACGGTCCCCCATCCGACGTGACGCTCCGGCCAGTTGGCCGGAGGTAGCCCCAGCGGATTGCTACCGACTTCGGCGCCGTAGAACAGGCGGTGCTTGCGCCGGACGAAATACCAGCGGTCGCCATCTCGCCGGTATTGGTCGTCATACACGATGGCCTGATGTATCCATCGATCTCCGTCCTGAATTTCACCTTTGCAGTAAACGATGCCCGACGCCTCTTGCTCCTCGACGAGGTCGATGACGTGCGTCCCGACATTCAGTATCGATACTCCGATGCCGCGCAACGACGTCTCAAACGAGTTCCGTAGGGCTTCTCGCCCGGTGCTGAGCGCGCCGACCTGAACATCATCGACAAAGAGTCCGACGAGGGTGTCGATATCGCGCGAGTCGACGGCAACCGCATAACGAGCTACGAGCTGTCGGATGGACTCATACGCCAACAACCTGTCGACTTCTGGTGTGTTCCGCCGGGTGTGACGATGCGATTCCCCTTGATCGGTCACGGCTCCGAACTGTAGTGAGTCGGGTCACGGCGGAAAAGTAGTCGAGCGGTTGCGACACCGCCGCCCTTCCGCTACCAGGCGTCGAGCGTCTGCGAATGAAAATCGATCACGGCCAGGAGCAGTCCGAGTCGACCCATGGCCGCCTCGGTGTCCACCCGGGTGTCCGTCAGGGCACGCTGCGCGGTGACGGCCACCTCCATGCATGTGGTTAGCATCCAGGCAACGTGCGTACCCAGCTTCGAATCTGGGCAGGGGTTCGCCATTCGCCACACGGTGGCGTCCCTCGTGGCCGCCTGTAGCTCGTCTGCTGCGGCCAACATGGCCACTCCGTTGTTCAAGGTGATGGAGGCCGAAAAGCGACGCTCGGCGGTCGTGACGCGTTGAATTTCTGCCATCGCGCTGAGGCGCCATTGTTGTGCCGTTGGGATTCGCTGTTGATCCATTGTCATCGTTCGACGGCCACCTCGGAATCCTTCTCGGGTAGCTGGTTTGACGGCCCCACCCTTCGCCGATTCTGGCGACTTCATCCGAAGCTCCATAGAGCCATTGGGACTGAAGTACGGCAACCTCCCGACAACAAGCACGCGGCTCCGTCCATACCTCAGGCCGGACGATCACCAATGCCGGACTTGTCATACGTTCGATGTGGAACCGAACGTCGTGTCTCGCATCTGGCGACCACGGCGATCCCTCGGGCGTGCCGTTGATCAACTGCCACGGTGGGCTCACGAGCCGGCTCGACATGCCCGTTGAAAACCGTGGGATCAGACGGAGTACGGTCCCACCCAAGGGGGACGACGGACCCAGGCCTGCGCCTGAACCCCTACTCAAACCATCCTCGGCATGGTCGCCAACCCGGCGGCCAGCCGCTCGTCGGTGACGTCCTCGTCCACCAGCCGACCGTTCAGATAGTCGTCGTAGGCCGCCAAGTCGAGCAGGCCGTGCCCGCACAAGGCGGTGAGGATGACGGTCTCCTCCCCCGTCTCCTTGGCCCTGATCGCCTCGCGCACTGCCGCTGCGATAGCGTGTGTCGGTTCCGGGGCAGGCACGATGCCCTCGGTGCGGGCGAACTCAATGCCGGCGGCGAAGCACTCGGTCTGCGGAATCGCGATCGCCTCGATCAGGCCGAGCTCGTAGATGTGGCTCAACAGGGGCGACATCCCGTGGTACCGCAGGCCCCCCGCATGGATGGGATCGGGGATGAAGTCATGACCGAGCGTGTGCATCTTGATCAACGGGGTCATGCCGGCGGAGTCGCCAAAGTCGTAGGCGTAGACGCCACGGGTCAGCGACGGGCAGGAGGCGGGCTCGACGGCCCGGATGGTCGGCGACATCTTTCCTGCGAACTTCTCGCGTAGGAAGGGAAAGGACAGCCCCGAGAAATTCGAACCACCGCCGGTGCACCCTACGATGACATCGGGTGCGGATTCGCCTGCCTTGGCCAGCTGCAGGAGGGCCTCCTCGCCGATGATCGTCTGATGCAGCAGTACGTGGTTGAGCACGCTGCCCAGCGAGTAACGGATCTCCGGATTTTGGGCGGCCACTTCGACCGCCTCGGAGATGGCGATGCCGAGCGAGCCGGTGTGGTTGGGGTTCTCGGCGAGGTACTTGCGGCCCGACGCCGTCAGATCCGAGGGGGACCGGTGCACAGTGGCGCCGAATGTCTCCATCATCAGCCGCCGATATGGCTTCTGGTCGTAGCTCGCCCCGACCTGCCACACCTCGCACTCCAGACCGAACAGCGCGCAGGCGAAAGCCAGTGCTGAGCCCCATTGGCCTGCCCCCGTCTCCGTCGTCAGCTTCCTCACCCCGGCCTTGGCGTTGTAGTACGCCTGAGGCACCGCGGTGTTGGGCTTGTGGCTCCCGGCTGGGCTGACCCCCTCGTACTTGTAGTAGATGCGGGCCGACGTATCGAGTGCGCGCTCGAGGCGATGGGCGCGGAAAAGGGGGCTCGGCCGCCACTGGCGGTAGACATCGAGGATCGCGCCGGGGATCTCGATGTACCGGTCCATCGAAACTTCCTGGAGAATCAGATCCATCGGGAACAGTGGGGCGAAGTCATCCGGGCCGGCGGGCTCGAGCGTGCCGGGATGCAGGGCCGGCGGAGGCGGGCTCGCGAGGTCAGGTACGAGGTTGTACCAGGTCGTCGGCATCTCCGACTCATCGAGTACGAACTTGTGCTGGCGAACCGATTCGTCCATATCGCTCCCCTCCCTCGTGGTTGGGAGACCCAAGCTACCCAGCACCAGCGGAGCGCGCTGGGCTGCGGTTGGTGACTGTGCGCCGAGATTCCGTGACGGAGTTCTGCCTCCTGTGCGTGCTGGTCTGCGAGATTTCAGGGCGCACGATTGCCGGAACGCCTATGTGATTGCGAGGACCTCTCGGAGCAGTTGCTCCCACGGGACGCTGTCCCAACCGGTCTTCTCGGCGACACCGGACGCGACCGATGTCGCTTCTCCTACCCATAGGAGCTCGATGTCCAAGCCAGGCCCGATCTTCTGATCGCCTTTGATCTCCCCGGCGGCCTGACCTTTCCCGATTCTCACCTCGGAGCCCACTTCACTTCCGAGCACGATGTCCTGCCAGGCTCTGTATGTCTCTTTGAGGTGGATGGCTGCATCGGAGAGGTGCGAATGCTCAGGCTGCTCAGCCACCTCGATCGCCCAGTGCAGACAGTGCCGAGCCCTGTGAAAGTCACCCCTCGGCTTTGAGGCTTCCGCCTGTGCTGTATAGCCATCGAGCTTTTGCCGCTGGTCTTCGGGCAGAATCTCCCGCAGGTTGTTCATCAGGCCTTTGATGATCGGCGATGAGCCGGTACTGGTTTCGTGAGCCATGGCGACACCCTATAACCGCCGCAATCGCGTCTCAGCCCAGGTTCAAACGCAGGAGCAACTGCCTTCTGATGGTGATCGCGAGGCACCCGATCGATGAAGTGACCGAGTGGGAACCCACATGGAACCATGTGCTCAAGAAATGGAGACGGGTTCGCGTCAGCCTTTTGCCGCGAGTCGCCAGCCGGGAAGCGCTCCTTGACATGACGGGCATGACCCTCGACAAGCCCAATCGGCCAGCGCGACCGGATCGAACGGCGCGAAGATCATGTCCGACCCATTGCATCACCGTCAGAGTGCCGCGTCGTGCCCTCGACCGATCTCGGGAGGCAGGCGCCCACCCGGTCAAACGCAGAACCGTGGAACCTGATTCCCGACGGGTAGCTCACCCCCTCGCTGTGAGGTGACCGGCAGCATTGGGGGGAACGCTACGGCCAGCGCACCTGATCGTGGGCGGGCCGGTCACGGAGCGAAGATCGCACCAACCAAACCGCTCGCTAAGGTCCCAGAGTTCGGCCGCGTGATCGTCGTCGAGTAAGTACGGAAGGCACCGTGAACGCCGGGATTCGCGGACCAACCGATAATTCTCTAGCCTTTCAGCTTGTGAAGCGCTTCGTGGGGCGGGATGCGAGAGGGAGGTCCGATGAGCTTTGAGGTGCGTCACGTGGCCGGTGCGCTGGGCGCTGAACTGAGCGGGGTGAACCTCCGGTCGATGGAGGACGCCAACATCGACGACCTGCGTGCCTTGATCCACGAGCACGAGGTGGTCTTCTTCCGCGAGGTTTGGCTCACTGAAGAGGAGCATTTATCACTTGGACGCGTGCTGGGCATTCCGAGCATCTTTCCGATTGCTCGGCTGCTCGGAGGCACGGAGCCGTCCTTTCAACGGATCTCCGACGGACCAGAAAGCCCGTCGGAGGCGGACTCCTGGCACACCGACGTCACCTGGGTGTCCGAGCCCCCGAAGTACGCCTTGCTGTGTGCCGAAGTGATGCCAGACCGGGGAGGCGACACGATCTGGGCCTCTATGACCGCGGCCTACGATGCGTTGTCCCCGACTATGCAGCGGGTCGTCTCGGATCTGGCTGTGGTACATGACAATGAGAGTTTTGTCGCGGCCCTGCTACGCAAGACCGGGGGAAAACCCGGAGCCGAAGAACTTGCCGAGCGACTTCGGGAGGAATATCCGCCCGTCGTGCATCCTCTCGTGCGCAGCCACCCGGAGACCGGCCGACGAGCGCTCTTTCTCGGCGGCCATTTCATGCGTCACATCGAGGGCATGCACGACGACGAAAGCAAGGCACTCCTTGAGTTCCTTGCGCGCCACATCGACCAACCCCGCTTCCACTGCCGCTGGCGGTGGACAGCCGGAGACCTCGCGATCTGGGACGAACGATCCACGAATCACCGCAACGCGGGAGAGAAGCTGCATCAACAGCGAACCATTCGGCGGATCGAGATCGACGGCGACCGTCCGTACCTTGACGAGGTTTCCCCCGTCTGAGTCAGACGTCGAACGGGGCCTCAGCTTGGACTCTCGTCACCGTGTCTGCGGCTGTCTCAGGGCCGCTGGCGATGGACAGCCGCCCGGTATTACGCGTAGCCGGCGTCCAGCCGCTCCGAGTCGAAGTCGAAGACGGTCAAGAGGTATCTCAGTCTGTCCATAACCGCTTTCGTGTCTACCGTGGGATCGGCGACGGCCTGGTGCGCGGCACGCGCGACCTCGCCGCACGTGTTCAGCATCCAAGCGACGTACTCTCGGAGCTCGGCATCCGGACAGGGATTCTCTGTCAGCCACACTATTGCGCCCTTCGTGGCTGCTTGCAGCTCGTCTGCTGCCGCCAACACCGTGATCTTGTTCACGCTGGTCGACATTGAAAGCCGCCGTTCGGCCGTCGTGACGTGATGCAGGAGGGTCATTGCCTCGGAGCGCCACTCAAGTGTGTTCGATTTGCGAGCCATGTTGATCAATGTGATGGGAGCGGGGCCGAAATCCCACCACAATCCCCGAAATGCATCGGCCCCGCTCCTACGGCGATTCTGGCCTCAGCGCCCGAATGTCCCATAGAGCCGTTCGAACCGATGTCCGTCAACACACTCACAACAAGTGTCCCGCGCACCCGGGCAACTGGGTCGTGACGGCCGACGCTCCGCTCCCAGTCGACGCCTCGAGACTTCCATCCTCGAAGCGGTCGAGACGCAGCTGGCGGCGGATCGACCTCCCGTTGTCCGCCGTCACCAACACGACGTTCAGCGTCAGCTCCCCAAGGTCGCCGCGAAAGTCATTCCGGCGTCTGGCGGTTGCACTTGAGGCTCTGTCAACGGACTTGTCCACGACGAGGGTAATAGGTCAACGGCAGTGCCCCATGAAGCAGATCGAGCAGCTCGCGTCGGCGGATGTGCTTGACCTGATGTTCGTGTTCGTCGGTGCGACCACAGAACGGGCAGTCGTCGTTCCCGAACCCCATGGATCGTTTTGTGTCGGCATGCTTCATGGTGTCGGCAACACGGCGTCTAGGGTCATCTGCTACCGCTACCGAGTGTTCAACATCTTCGTGTCGACTTCACTGGACAGGCGCAGATATCTCAGCGGGCACATGCTGCCCTCATCATGTGAGCGCACTGATACGCCACGGCGACGCTGGGGTTGGTACGAGGTCCATGGTGAACTGACGACTGGGTGAGGCCGGAGTCCTACCAGGTCCCCGACGGTTGTCAACCCCGTCGCAGCGATCTTGGCGACTGAATCGGACGCGCCATAGAGCCGTACGGACCCTGAACCACACAACCTTCAAACAACATTGTGGTGGTAATCCAGATCCAACCCCCGAAAATGTATTGCCAGCGTTGCCGGCTGGTGCCACACCGGGAACAGTGCTTCTTGAGGAGCGCCGCCTTCAGCGTCCCGTGCGTCCCGGCCTTATCCGGACCCGTCAGATCGGACGACATCCCGTGTTGTCAATTCGCCGCAGCCAGCCCCCCCGAGTGGTAATCGACGGCCGCCAAGAGACCTCGGACCCGGACGATGGTTTCCTCGGTGTAGGCCGAGGGGTCACTGGCAGCCCGCCGCGCAGTCAGCGCAGCTTCCGCACAGGAGTTCAGCACCCATGCGACCTGCGCTCGGAGCCTGGCCTCCGGGCACGGATTCGCTCCGAGCCACGCCGCAGCATCCATCGTGGCGGCTTGCAGCTCGTCTGCAGCCGCAAGCATCGTAATCTTGTTCACTTTGATCGATGCGGAGAGCCGCCGCTCGGCGGCCGTCACCCGATGCAGGATGCTCATGGCATCGATGCGCCACTGAAATGTGTTTGGTTCTCTAGCCATGATGATCAGACGGTCGGGCGGGGCCGGAGTCCTAGTTGTCAGCCCAGTTCCTTCGTCGGCCCCGCCCTATGCCGATTCTCGCAACCGTGTCCAAAGATCCATAGAGCCGTTCGTATCTGAACCGCACAACCCCCCCACAACATCCGCGGAACTGGCTCTTGCGCAGCGAGCCGCGGCGAATCGCCTACCCACTGGACGGGCTTTCGCGAACGCAGCGGGTGAGCGGCCGAATGTCACGCTTTCCGCTGCCGCAGCTCAGCTTCAAAACGTTCAGCGTCACGGGCGAGTTCCCGAGACTTCACGTGCGAACCGGCGAGCGCGAGCACGCCCCCGACACTGAGTCCCACCAGGACGAGAGGAATACAAATGACGAAGATCACCGTGATCGCCAACACTTGACTCGTGTGACACTCTGAAGGCTCGCCTGCGCACATTGACGGCGGGTTGAGCGTTCCGCAGACGCCTCGGCTCCGTAGACAGGAGGGGCGCGGTACGTCTGTGTCGTCGCTAACATTGGCTGTTTTCTCCCTTATCGCCTTCGTTCGAGGCGACCAGCCGACGCGCTGTTGCCGAACCAGCCTCGAAAGGTCACGGACACCAGAGCAACGCCCTACGGGTAGGAATACGCCTGCACCTCGGCGACGTTCATGGTCGCCGAGGGGGTGTCGCCCGTCGTCACGCTGTGCCACGGCGAGGTCGCCTCGGTGGCCACTTGGAGCGAGAGGATGATCTCGTAGGGCTCGGCGGCGAGGGGGGCCGCACTCGAGGTCTTCAGCTGCCACACCTGCCTCCCGTCGAAGTAGGTGGTGATCGAGTGGCCCGGGATGAACTGGACGCCGTAGACGTGATACCCCGCGCTCACGTCGGCGCCGGTGCTCCACAGGCCCCCGAGCTGCACACCCTGGTTCGTGAAGTAGACGGAGTGACCCTGTTCGTTGTCGGGGCTGTTCCCGAGCAAGCCGCCCTCGTAGCCGTCCAGCTCGCTGGCCGCGGCCCCAGGGACGCCCGGTAAGAACCACAGGCCCGGCCACATGCCCTGGGACTGGTCGGGCATCTTGGCCTTGACCTGGACGTACCAGCCGCCCGTCGGCAAGCTGAACTTCCCTTCGGTCGTCACCACACCGCTGATCCATGGATACGTGGCCGCGTACGCGTTGGTGTTGCGCTGTGCCGTCAGGGTCAGCCCATTGTCGACGCCAACCTGCGATGGCCCGAACATCTGGGCCTCGCTCCCAGCGCCAGGGACGTTCGGCCCCGAGTACGGCGCCGGGAGGTTGCCGTTGTCGTTCCAGACGAGCCCTTGATCTCCCAAGAACGTGTTCCACTTGGTGGTGTCGAGGCTGGTCCCCGAGAACTGGTCGTCGAAGATCAGCTGTTGGGCCGTGTAACCGGGCGGAGCTGGCATTTCCCCGTTGGAGGCCACGAGCCAGTAGCCCTTGCCGTCAGGGGTGGCGGCCATCCCCACGACGTCTTGGGTCAGGGCCGAACCGCCGGCGGAGCCGTAGTAGGCGGCGTCGCCGTAGGTGAAGATGCCACCGTCGGAGGCGACCAGCCAGTAGCCCTTGCCGTCAGGCGTGGTCGCCATCCCCACCATCGGCCGATTCAGGGTGAGACCGCCGGTGGAACCGTAGAAGCCGGCGTCGCCGTAGGTGAAGATGCCCCCGTCGGAGGCCACCAGCCAGTAGCCCTTGCCGTCAGGCGTGGTCGCCATTCCCACGATCGGCTTGTTCAGGGTGAGACCGCCGGCGGAACCGTAGAAGGCGGCGTCGCCGTAGCTGAAGATGCCCCCGTCGGAGGCGACCAGCCAGTAGCCCTTGCCGTCAGGCGTGGTCGCCATCCCCACGATGGGCCGATTCAGGATGAGACCGCCGGTGGAACCGTAGAAGCCGGCGTCGCCGTAGGTGAAGATGCCCCCGTCGGAGGCGACCAGCCAGTAGCCCTTGCCGTCAGGCGTGGTCGCCATCCCCACCATCGGCCGATTCAGGGTGAGACCGCCGGCGGAACCGTAGAAGCCGGCGTCGCCGTAGGTGAAGAGACCCCCGTCGGAGGCCACCAGCCAGTAGCCCTTGCCGTCAGGCGTGGTCGCCATCCCCACGATCGGCTTGTTCAGGGTGAGGCCGCCGGTGGAACCGTAGAAGGCGGCGTCGCCGAAAGTAAAGATGCCTCCATCGGCTGCCTCGAGCGCGTCGGCCTTGGCCGCTGACAGTACCGGGACCAGGCTGGACAAGACGAGCACGATCGTCAGTACAACAACGCCTGCAAAGCGGAGACTCTGTACCCTGTACCGCAACACGCCCCAGGCTCGGCCGTAAGGCAGGACCGAGGCGAGTGACACCTTAGGTGCCACGCATTTGCCACGCATGAGGCGTCAGGATGGTGTTCGGCCGACGTGGGTTGGGACGGCTGCGGCGGACTGTCGTCGCATCGCTACGCCACAGACCTTTGTGTGGTTCTTTGCCCATGATGATGGTCGGGCGAGCCCTGAGCTCTCGATATCAGCCCATTCGTTTTGTCAGCACCGCCGTACAGTGATTTTGGCGAAGCACTTCGAAGACCCGTAGAGCCGTTCGTAACTGAACTGCACAACGTCTCCACAACACCTGCGGGTGGGCTTTGTCTGGAGGAGGCGCCAGGGTCCGCTGTGCTCCCGCTTGGTGCCCGACGCTCGAGTGCTGACACAGACCGACCCCTCCTGTGCGACGTCGGTGGACCTGACTGGGCATTGCCGCGGCCCAGCCGACGAAGTACCTACCCCGAAGCTTTTGAGCCGTGGACATGGAGCGTCAGATGACGCGAAAGAAGCTCATCATCCCTATTGCAGAATGGCGACTGAACACGCTGTCGAAGGACCTTGTGACGGATGCTCGGATGGGATCCCTCTCGAACCTCATGTCGCGATGAATCGCTCCGGGCCACGACCGGCTCGGCCTCGTGACCGAACGTGTGGCGTGCCTCGGGGCTCACGCTGCGTAGCGACCTATGCCCGGAGGACTCTGAACGCCACTCTTGATTCCAGCCGGGGAGGTCTTCGGTGAATAACCACCAACCCAGGACGTGCCAGCCCTAAGCTTCTGTCCCCATGGGACATGGTGATATACCGAGATCGCCGCGTGGTCCGCTTCGCCGCCGCCGTGAGAGGCGCCAGCTGCAGCAGCTGGCAGGGGAAGCCCGTCGCGAGCCGAGCCCGATCTCTCCTCGCGCACACGTAAGTGTCATTGAGGCTCAGACGGCGCCAGAGGATCGGCAGCCCGATGCAGACGCAACCGATACTCCACCAGAACCGTTGGATGAAAACCGTCCGAGAGGCTTCCATGTGCACGCCGTGCCAATCGATCAAGCGCTCGGCGGGGAGAGCACTCCCCAATCGGACGGTCGCCCGTAGGGAGTCTTACTCTCGTCCTGCATGCCTCCCGACGTCACGTTCAGGTTGCAACGCGTCGGAGTCGTCATCACACTCGGGCCGGGATTCATAGACAGTGACAGGTAGATCCACTTTCAGCTGACAGCGGGTGCATGGGTTGAGCACCTGCTTCCAAGCTGCATTCGGCAAGATCTTCATTGACTGCGTCGACTGTCCGCACAGGGTCTCGCCGGGGATTCCCACAAGGTGCCAGGTCCGCACCGTGCCTGCTATTGACTCTTGCTCAACGCAGACCATCCTGTCTGGCATGACACGAGGCTATTCCCGGACAGTTACGCCGGCAAAACGACCTTGATGATCGACAGACGGGTCTCCGGTTACTGCTGTCAGATCTTTTCCCGTGTTGACTCCGCTGAGGTGATCACCGGAGGGTGGGTGGGAGATCACCCAGCTGCGTGCCCGAATCCTCTTCAAGCTGGCGGTCTCGCAGGGCGCTAGGTCACGCGGCGACCTTGACCGTGAGAATGTATGGGCCGAAGGTCAACGTCGACGTGCCCAGAGAAGCGGTGAGGACGTCCGGGCTCGAACTCGACGGATCGGCGTTGACCGTCGCAAGACCAAGACTGCCGCCGGTCTCGTCGCCCGTTGACGCCTGGGAAGCACTGTAAACCGGAACACTGGCTGGAGTTTCAGAACGCGACAGAGGAGGCAACCCTCCAGAGGACGCGACATCCTTCACGTTGCATGTGGAACTCGCACTGGGCGGTCACAAGAGATCACGGGGCTTCCGGTGCTCTGACCACAAGCGATGGTTCGTAACCCACCGCCGCCACGACTCCCATCGAAATAGCGCGTTCCCTTCCCTTTGGAGTCAACAAGTCTCTTTTCGGGGTCACCAAGTCTCCTTTGGGCTCACCCGGTTGCCACTCATCGATAGCCTTTCTTCTACGGAACGGCCACTCCACCGCCGGGTCGAGGGTGCGGGGAAGACACTGAGCTCGGCACCGCAACACCGCGCCGGGTTTGCGGCCGCCCACCGCCGATACCTCCCGCGCTCGAGGGCCGGCTGGTCGACGCGGGGCCGCTCGTCTGGAGCGTAAGCAAAGTGGTCGATCTGATTCGTCAGCTAGGCGGCTCGGCGATCAGCCGAGCCGACAACTCCTCGTGATTTCCTGCATTGGAGCGCCCCCATCGGAGGCGTGTCGGACTTGGATGGTTGCGATCGGCGCGGGGTCTGGTCTTGTGACCATGGGCTAAGGCCTGCGACCTCGGCTCCGAGATCGAAGGGTGACCTGGGCGTCGTTATGACAAAAAGGCCTGTTCGCGTCGCGCTGGAAGGTCACTCGCAGTGGACCCAGCGGTGAAGCTCTATCGAGGCGTCCACATCCGAGCCCGGGCAACTTCCAACTACACGGGCACTGGCTCTTCACGAGCCCCTCGGGATCATTACCAGGCGTCCAACACCGCCGAATGGAAGTTGACCACGGTCAGGAGGTCTCGGAGTCGGGCCATGACTCCTTCGCTGCCGGCGAAGGGGCCGGCCACGGCCCGCTGCGCAACGAGTGCGACCTCGATGCAAGTGCTCAGCATCTCTGAAACGTGCACCCCCAGCTCCGCCTCGGGACAGGGGTTCGCCGTCAACCACACCGTGGCGTCTCTCGAGGCCGCGTCCAGCTCGTCTGCAGCCGCCAACATGGTGATCTTATTCACGCTGATCGACGCGGAGAACCGACGCTCGGCGGCCATCACGCGCTTCAAGACGGCCGTCGCCTTGAAGCGCCACTGTGCGACTGGGTTTGGCGCGTGGTCCATGGTGATCGGAAGGCCGGAGCGGGCCGTATCCACCGCTTGGTCTCCCCAATACGTCGGGCCCGCCCCTACGGCGATTCTGGCCTTCCCGTCCGAGTGACCCATAGGGCCGTTGGTATCTGAAGCGCACAACACCCCCACAACACCTGCGGATCGGGAATCACTGTATGTGTCGAAATCGTAAAACCACCGGGAACGGCTGCGGCTTCCAAGACGTGCCAACGGCCGCCTGGAACCCACAGGACATCCGTCACCGCCGCGAGTGGCCGCGGTCACCACATCCTCAAATCCGATCTGAAAGGTGTTCGCTCCGGCGGCAGCGCCGCCTCGCTCCCAGGTTGCCTGCAGGCGCCGGTGGCTGGTCCACCTCCCGTTTCGGGCAAACAGGGGCGGGGGGCTCGCATCTCCCCCGCCCCCGGGAAGCTGTTGTACAGACGAGAACGCTCTGCGCAGTAGAGCCATCCGAACCGACTCTCCACAACGCCTTCACAAGTCGCTCGAGTGGTGGAGCCGGTGGCGCATCGCCCAGCTCACGGCATTCGTGAGGGCCGGCGCCGCGGGCAGGTCGCAGTCGAAACTCCAAGCGAGTTGCGCGTTGGCGGGTCAGAGCGATACGTGCACCGTGCAGGCCACTCTCTCAAGGGGACGTGGCAGAACCCCCGTCATGAAGAGGTTCATGACGGGGGTAATACGTCAGAGGTATTGCCCCATGAAGGGCCCGCAGCAGGTCGCGTCGTCGGATGTGTTTGACCTGATGCTCGTGTTCGTCCGTGTGGTCACAGAACGGACAGTCGTCGTTTTTGAGACCTATCGATCGTTCCATGTCGGCGTGCTTCATGGCGTCCAGCAGTTACCCAGTGGTGATCAAACTGCGAACGCGGTTACGAACCTTTTCGCGCCGCCCGCGGCCCTCGAACTCGCACGGAGCGGCCCGCTCCGCCTTCTTTAGGTTGGCGGCCTCGCGTAGCATGTCCGCGATGCCCGAGTAGATCACCTTGACGGTGAAGTCATCGAGTTCGACGGTGGCGGTCTCGGTGCCGTCGTTTGCAATATGGATGACCTTGACCATTAGTCTGTGGACACCTGCGAGCGATGATCCGTGCACTGTCGCTCGATGGCGATGCACGCGTCGTCGCGGAGGATCCAGCCGACCTCACGCCAGTGATGGAACTCCGCCGCCTGTGCGGGTGTCGTCGAAACTGCCTGCTCCATCTCCGTTGTGCGCCTCATGTGAAGAGCCTGCGCCCCGGTTGTCTCAGCTTTGGTGACGTCCGGTTGCAGTTGCGGTGCGTGCCTTCCCACTGCTACCCGCCGGCCTCGGCTCCACCAAGGGCTGCAGACGACACGTCTCTGTTGTCCTGTTCAATGCGGACCTCGCGCCGTTGAGAGTCCGATGGTGTGCCCGGTCGACAACAACCAGCCGACTCCGGTTGCTGAGCCGAATAGCCGCGGCAGGAGCGGGACGGGTCCTCAGGGCTCCCGACGGAGCGGTCAGTGTGACTGCGCTGAGAGCGCAGATGTCCGCCCAGCCTCCGGACCCTGGAATCCCTTTTCCGATCCCCTTTCGTTTGCGAAGCCCTAAGTATCAGTGTCTTTGGCTTTTGCCTCGTGTGACATATGGGGTTCGCGGTCTTTTCGCAGAAGATGGAGCAATGAGCCAGTGTCGCTAGTCCCTCAACTCGACCGGTATCGGGCGGAGTTTGAACATGCAAATCTGCCTGACACACAATCGACGCTTCTCGGAATTCGCCTGCAACAGGCACTTGACACTCTTCAGATCGTTCACTCCCTCGAACAGTTCAATGAATCGGGCAGCGTGGTACAGGTGGTAGAGGCAATGTGCTTCTTGTGCTCCGGGAACGCCCAAGGGAAGCTCGCGAAAACACTTGGTATACCGAATCGATTCGATCAGTGGGAAGAGAGCATCACCCGGGACGAGGTTGGATACCCCTTTGCATCACTGAATCGACACACGGTTGGCAATGAGATCAGTGCGCTCAACTTTTATGCGGTCCAATGGTTTGGAAATCTGCTCATACCAGAGCACAAGCTGCCAGTCTTCATGGACCTTGTGATCAGATCAGCCGACACTCGCAATGGCAAGAGATTGGGACTTCCACCACCTAATGAATTGAGAAGTCTCATGTCCCACTACTCGGACGGTGAGCCGCTTAAAGAACACAGTAACTTTGTTGAGCTTATGTATACGACCGGCTGGCTGTTCGCCGACGCCTTGGACGCTGGGCGGGGATATGAAGAAGATCGACACCGTGTGGCATACCATGGGCGATCTGTCTTCGGTAACTTGCTGTGCTCCCTAGTTCGGTCCCACGGGGCCCGTATCAGCTACGAATATCAAAAGGATTAAAGGTATGGTCCGCTGGTCCTGGGACTCCGCCGGCTCTCAAGAGCCTCCACCTGCAAGCGAAACACTGACCGATTGTTGCCGGTTTGGCTCCACCCGGAGCACCACTAGGCCTCCTTGGGTTGCGGCAGCGTCGCCAGGTAAACAGCGCCGGGCCACGGGTCCCGCCCACGACTCGTGACTGACGTAGAGCGGCTCTCGCGGCCCGGTAGCACCAAATTATAGGCAGGAAGCAAACGATCGCGCGCGCCCCAAACAGGTTTGCACCCGATCACCCTGGCCGCTTCTGGCCATCCCGAGCCGCGCCAAGAGAACCTCGAAGTGAGGACCGGTTTATTGAGGTGGCGTAGCTCAATTGAGCCACGGCCTGAACCGACGATTTCAAAGATTCACGCCTTGCGCGTTACGGCCCCGCTTTCCGACGGCGGGGCCGTTTCGCATCCGCCCTGGGAAGGATGCGGGCACACCAGAGACGCCGACAAACAACAGAGTGGGCTTTAATTCGGAGAGACAATAGATCTAGTATGAGTAGGACTATATTGTGGAAGATCGACCGCGTGAGCAGGCTTCGAGCCAGGAACATCTCGCGGGACGAGGGGCTCCTCGAGTTCGGCTGTGTGGTTCACTAAGAGCCCCGGCCCGGGCACGGGTAACGCGATCGGCAACCTGACGAACACCCAGTCTCAACTCCCCCCGGCCTCACTCGTGCCGTCAAAGAGGCGCACGCATTCGACCTGGGCCTGATCGAGGTCGCCGAGTGCCGCTTCTCCGGGACCTGAGTCTTTTCGGATTCGGGGCCGCGTCGCGCTTGGGAGGCATGGATCTTGCCCAGGATGAGCTAGGTCCTTCGTCCCGAGGTCGTGGGTAGATCGAAGGCCCGGCCGCGCTGGCATCGATGTCTGCTGTAAATCCGCGTGGGGAGAAACCGAGGCCCTCTCTTTCGAGCCGACTGTACCAGCGAGAAAGTGCGGGAGCTGGCGATTGAGGGTGCGCACGAGGAGCGTTTGGCGCCGATCCCGGATCTGATCTGCGAGCCCCGACCGCTGGACGGGGACTAAGAACACGACGATGATTGCTCGGCAGTACTCCTGAGCGAAAGGAACCGCTAATGCCGCAATACGTGATCCTCGCCGAGCACTCTCCGCACATTTGCCCTTCGTCGAACGCGCGGAGCAGGACCCGCGCCATTGAGGGACTGGGACAAAACCTGCCGAAACTTTCCGAAGAGGCGGGCGTCACTTTTCTCACTGGTCCTTTGCACCTCGACCCGGGACACCGCACGATCGCTGTGGTCGAGGCACCCAGCGTCGAGGCGGTTACTCAGTTGGTTTACGACTCGGGGCTCTCGCAGTGGAACACTGTCGAGGTCTGCCCCACTACACCGGTCGCCGAGCTAATGAGCGACCTCGACAGATTCCCGATCGTCTTCGAATAGATGCCCGGGTAAGGCCGGGCGCTCCGTGTCGTCCTCTCCTTTCCTTCGGACTGAGGGATGGCACGGCCGGCCCGGGAAGGAGTGAGGTGAAGCCGGTCCAAGCTAAGAGGCCGGCCGATGACCCCTTACAGGGCGAAACCCGCCCTATGTCGTGTTTCGGACCTATAGCCCGGTTCAGGTCCTGCACAGTGAGGGCCTGACCAACATCATTGGTGGTCGGGAACGCTTTGGTCTAATGAGCGACTACAAGGCGGAAGCCAGCATCGATGCTGCTCTTGGTCATTATTTCAGAGTGTCGCGATAGCCAGCGGCCACTTGCGAGGTCGTCCCGAAGAGTTTGGGTGCCGGCAACAACGACTTCAACGGGCAAGCGGGCTAAGGACGAGATGCCTTGCCGCACGTCCGGGTCGAGATAAGCCTCAGGCCGCTGCCAATAGGCGTGGCCGAAGCCGTCCGTACAGTCGTGCGGGATCGGCAGTATCTCAATTAGGCCGTTGCCACCCAGCCCTTGGAGGATCTCGGTGGGAGTCGGAAGCCTTGAATCAAGCATGGCTGCCGAGGGGAAGTAGTCGCGAATCACCCACTGGGAGTCGTGCACCTGTTTGTCGAAGGTCAGCACGACAACGGGTCCTGACGTGACCCTGCGCAGTTCATGCAGCCCTAATTCAGCGTCATTCCAATGATGAACCGTCAAGATAGCGAGTGCACCGTCGAACGAGTCTGAGGCGAATGGAAGATGTTCGGCCGTGCCCCGTACGCATGGATCAGCCTCGCGTGGTCGTTGCCCCACCATTTGCTTCGAAGGCTCAACCGCGACGACTCGGCGGTCACGAGGCTCGTACGAGCCGGTGCCGGCCCCAACGTTCAAGATTCGCACGGCGTGACCGAGGTGGGTCTGGAGTCGCTCCGCAATCCTGGGATCTGGGCGCCGAACGCGGCGATAACCGACACCAATGGAGTCATACCGAAGTGCATGACCAGGCGCCATGGGCCGAGTCTAAGAGAGCCGAGGCCGCACCTTGCTCGGGGCCAACCGACGCCTCAATCGGATCATTCGTTGTCTACAGATATCGTCGGAAATTCATCATCCTCGGAGCCGTTTTTTCAGATGACCGGCCCTTGAACCGACAGACCGTCACGACTCCTGGTTTCTCGACACGACGACCGAGCAGGTTGCATTGCGGACGATGTAATCCGACACTGAGCCCAAGAGTGCCCGCTTGAGGCCACCTCGGCCGCGTGATCCGACGATGAGCGCTGACGCGCCAACGTCGGACGCCAAGACCTCGTGTAGTGGCGCAACATCCACGGAGACACTTGGCCGAGCCGGGCGAACTCTCCGATGTTCAACATGACGAGACCATTCATACGCCTTGACACAGTGTGAAGATCAAGGGTTTCCTGTGCCCGAGCAGCCATCGTTCCTCAGGCCCGGCTGTTCGAGGAGCAGGAGATCGACTTGACGAGGACTGCCCCCGATCAGCGCCGGGTTTGCGTCACGTCACGAAGCTGCGCATCTGGATTTGTCGGTTGCTCTGATGCTCTGAAACGGTTCTCGAGGCGACCGCCACCCTTCGCATCCGACTGGTCGGAACCCGCCTTGATTTGAACAGTATCCCCGTCAGACCGCCGGAGGAGCAGCTCGGCCTTTTGCAGTCACGTTCGTTCCCATTAGCGTAACGAGATCGTGATTCGTCAACCTAACGCGTTAATCCTATTGCACGGCTTTGGGTCCTCCTTCGACCACAACTGGCGCCAGAGCGGCTGGGTCGACATCCTGGCTGACTTTGGTGTCACCGTCCCGCCCATTGACCTACCGGGTCATGGCGCGTCTTCGCCGCTAACCGATCCGGCTGACTACGCCGATGTGGATGGCGAGGTCCGCCGCGCTCTGCCGGACGACGGACTCATCGCAGGGGTGGGTTTCTCTGCCGGGGCAGAGTTGCTCTTACGCCTGGCCGTTGCCGAGCCAGAACGGTTCGATCGGATCGTCTTACTAGGCCTGGGGGACAATATGTTCCAGCCGAGCGACCCCGCCGCACTCGTGGCTGCGCTCGAAAGCAACGAAGAGCCGGAGGATGTTCAGGCTCGGTTGTTCCGCAGGCTCGCCCAGTCGGCGGGCAACGACCCGAGAGCGCTCTCAGCCTTTCTTCGTCGCCCCCGCCAGCCGGTCACCGAGGAAGAGCTGTCGAGGCTGCATTGTCCGATCCTGGTGGTGCTGGGAGAGCGGGATCCGGCGGGACCCGCCGACCGGCTGCTGGCGACGCTGCCGTCGGCCTCCTTGGTGACGCTCGCGGGCGTCGACCACTTCGCGACACCATCGGACTTTGGCGCCATTGACGCTACGGTCAAATTCCTCGGCCTCTGATGAGCTCAGGAACCATCGCGGATTGCGGCGCGTGGAGTGGCGCGATACCGACGCTCTATTGGAAGCAGGAGCCGCGCTCGGTGTGCCGTCACCTGGACCGTGTGCGCTCGATCGTAGTGGGAAGCAGTTCGCGTCCGATCTTCCCTTCTGAACGAGCGAGACTCGTCCGGGCGAAGCAGACCTTGGTCCTGCACTGGACCTGGGCCGGGAGGGGCACCGCGCGTAGCTGACGGACCTTGGCTTTGCACCTGCTCAGCGAGAGAACCGCCAGCGTCGTCGCCGCCGCCCCCGCGAGGACAGGTCACACCCAAAAACACAACAAATGCGTGGCAGTCAGCGCGCCTTACGCATAAACCCAGCGCGAAAATCTGGAAGTCACCTGTTTCCGACTAACGCCGCTCAAGCAACAGCAGTTCTCCGACCGTTCGTCGGTTCTTGGACTAGCCACACTCAAGGTTGAGCGGTCGAAGCCACTCAAGGTCAGCATCCGAGCAGACGACATTCCTTAGTCACTGTGTGCCGGCCCGGCCGCGGTCATAAACCCAGTCAAACTGGCACGAAAGAGGGGAAATGGTCACAGAGGAGGAATGGAGCGGGGAGATCGCCCGGACCAATCGCCTTCGCTGGGTGAGCGTGGGCGTAGGTCTCGTTGCGTTCGCGTTGATCGTCATCCCGTGCATCATGCTTGGGCGGGCGCTCGCCACGGGCCTGACAGCGGCCCTTTTGTCGGCTGGGATACTCATCGTCTTGCTCATCCCGATCTCCAGCGGACTGCTCGTTATCAGCGCGCGCCAACAGCAACGGACAGATGAGAAGGTCCGCAGTCTGACCGCGGAGCTGTCGCAGGCTATCGCCGATGGCGAACGCCTGAACACCGAGTTAAGCGGAGCCATCGCTGACGCCAACCGCGAGGCGGAGATCCGTGATTCACAGGTGCAGCGCCAACGCTTCGAAAGCCGCCTAGCCAACGCGTTGGACATGGCAGAGGGTGAGCCAGAGGTTATCGACGTCATCGAGCGCTCCTTCGGTAGCGTGCTGCCCGAAGCACCCGTCGAGTTGTTGCTAGCCGACAACAGTCACGCCCACCTACACCGGATGGCTGCTGTGGGACCCAACGGCGAGCCGCCGAGTTGTGGGGTGGACTCGCCGGACCGCTGCCCAGCGGCGCGCCGCGCACAGATCCAGGCCTTCCCCGACAGCGACGATCTCGACGCCTGCCCCAAACTACGCAATCGTCCCCAGGGTCGCCTCTCTGCGCTGTGCGTCCCCGTTTCGATCATGGGCCGCACGGTGGGAGTGATCCACGCCACTGGCTCCCACGGAACCCAGGTTGACGACAATCGCGTGGATGACCTAACCACGCTGGCCAAGCTGGCGGGGGCACGTATCGGGCTGCTTCGGGTCATGGCCGAAACCCAGCTGCAGGCATCGACCGATACTCTCACCGGGCTGCTCAACCGACGCTCCTTCTCCCAGCGGATCGTCGCCGTACCTGATTACCTCTACCCGATCACAGTAGCGATGGCCGATCTCGACCACTTCAAGACGCTCAACGACACGTACGGACACGAGACGGGTGACCGCGCACTTCGCCTGTTCTCGCGCGTCTTGCGCGACTCGCTGCGGTCGAGCGACATTATGTCGCGCTATGGCGGCGAGGAGTTCGCCATTGCCTTCCCTGACTGCTCGGCTGCGGACGCCACCCGAGCGCTCAATACGGTTCGGACTCAGCTGGATGCCGCGATCACGGTCGGCGGTCTCCCAAAATTCACTGTCAGTTTCGGCGTCACCGAGTCCGAACCCGGCGAGGAATTCGACGTAGTGTTGCGGCGTGCCGACGAGGCGTTGATGCATGCCAAGCGACAAGGGCGTGATCGTGTGATGCTGCACGATGCGGCAGGTGCTGAACAGTCTGCTCGCCGCGAGAGCCGGACCGACTTTTCGCTGCTCGACGGAGAGCTTCTGCCGTCCGACTGAATGACCTGCGGTCCCGTGCAGCGGTTGCTCCGACACGGGGTTGGCTCACAAGGGATTGTCCGGTGATGAGACCAAATAGCCCCCGCAGCGTTGCGCGATGTCCTTCGACACGTATCAGCACAATGGTGTTGTGTTTCGGGCAAGTCACGAGCGACGGTTTCACCGGCTACCAGCTTTGTACAGCGTTTGAAGGCATCCCCGCGCAGGTTCAGTCGGTCCAGCGGTCGCTCTTGAAAGCCTGACATTCACTGGAGGAGCCGGAATGGGCATCACGTGCTCAGAAACCCCTTCGGTGATAACGACGCTGCGTTCCCGGTAGTTGGCGACGGAGCGCATGAAGGGTGTCTCGTGCCGTGGCGCACACAAGGTCCCTCGGTCACCAAGCGCCACGCTTGGCCGCCTATCGGGGCGTGACCAGAATCGGTGCCCTGTGTCTGGCCCCCGAGGTCTGACCCGGAGATACACCGGGTCTTTCCAGGTACCGGCGACGAAACCGTCGAACCTGATCGCTCTCTTCAGGCTTTCAGCGGGGACCTGAACACGATGCCCGCGAGTCGAATGAGGTGACATGGGTATAGCTGACCCGTGGCGCAGAACAACATCCCTGATAGCCATCTTGACCTGCTCGACGCCGAATTCGCCACACTGGCAACCATCGGCGAGGACGGCTATCCGCAGCTGTCCGAAGTGTGGTTTCTAGCCCAGGATGGGCAGATCGCCATTTCGCTCAACACGGCCCGGCAGAAGACCATAAACCTTCTGGTTGAGCCCACGTGCGCGTTGCTCATTCTCGACCTGGCTAACCCTTATCGCTATGTCGAGATCCGAGGCACAGCCAACGTGGCAGCCGACGAGGAGCTGGAGTTCGCCCGCAAGGTGGGGGCCAAGTACCACGCTGACCTGCGAGAGCACGACGCGCCCGGGGACGGCCGGGTCGTCGCGCGGATAATCCCTGTCCGCGTCAGGGCGGTCGACATGCGGGGCTGAAGATCCGGCGTGCAGCTTCGCGACGCCGCGCATCAACCGGGGCGCCAACGCGCTGCGGCTCCCGGGAAGCGGAGCTAGTCACAGCCTTTCGCCGTGGGTACCTCCGTTCATCGAGCGGGGCTTCCCGGTCGGGTGGCACAATCCTCGCAAGGTCGAAACGAGGAAGGGAACCTAACCGTTCACGCGATCGTCATCCACGCCAACATCCACCGCTTGGCTAAGGCGAAGCCAGGACTCGATGACGAAGTCATCGGATAATGAGGGGCACCGGGGTTCATTGGCGCCTACTTCGTTGCCGTAGACGATACCCACGGCGTCTCCATCGAAGTCTTCGAGACCGAGGATCCAAGCAAGGGCAGTCGCACCGCCAGAAGGTGCTACGGCTCCAGTCGATTTTGACCCTGGCAGAGCCTGGCGCGTACATAACACTAAACCTCTAGGACGTCGGCGTCGGTACGCTCAGTCGGCTACGCGCACACGAGCATGTCCCGGATGTTCTTGAGCGCCGCCCACCTTCATTAAGTGCATCGTTCAACGATGTCTCGACGTCGACGATAAAAAGCCGAGACCGCCATGAGGCCAATAGCCACAGTGGGGAAGAGGACAGCAACGGGAACTTCGGGTGTGTCGGCTGGAGGCGAAGCCACACTGAGCTCAAAAGCACCGACGTCACAGGGCGCGGATCGAGCCAGGCCACGTTGATCCGGGACTGAGCACGCTAATTGGCCGCTGGGGAGCGTATAGGAGGACGAAATGGCTCCCAGAGCGGGGTCGGGGCTGGGCGAAGCTGACGAGTACGCCTGTATCTCGGCGACGTCCATGGCACCACCGGGCGACGTGGCGGTCGTGACGGTGCGCCAACCGGCGTCGGCGTTGGTGGCGACCTGCAAGTCGAGAATGATCTCGTATGCTTCGGCCACGATCCCACCGGGCGCCTGTGACTGGGTGACAGTCCAGACGAGATTGTCGTCGACGTACTCGTTGATGCCGACGCCGGGTGTCCACTGGATTCCGTAGGTGTGATACCCGGCCGAAGCGTCGAAGCCGACGTCCGGGACCGCCTCATTGACGTTGTTCCCGGCGGTGTCGAAGTAGCCTGCAGCGATCGGGGCGTCGTTCACATTGCTCGGTCCTCCGTAGAGGCCACCCTGAACGAGGTCGATCTCGTTGAACGGTCCGGAGTCAGCTGGAAGGAACCACAGGCCTGGCCACAGACCCTGGGTCGTGTCGGGCATCTTGATCCGTGCCTGCACGTACCAGCCTGTCGTCGGAAGGCTGAACTTGCTTGTGACTACCCCGCTCAACCAGGTCGCGAAGCTGTTATTCGTATCGGCATACTGGGCCGTTGGCCCTGAGGTATTCCGAACCGCCGTGAGTGCCAGTCCGTTCTTCACGCTGACCTGGCTCGGACCGTACATCTCGGCGTCAGTTCCAGGGCCACCGTTGGCGGGGCTGTTCGGTCCGCTGTAGGGAGCTGCGAAGTCTCCCAAGTTGTTCCATACGTGACCCTGTGCGCCCAGGTAGGTGTTCCACCTGGTGGTGTCGAGGCTTGTACCGGAGAACTGGTCGTCGAAGATCAGCTGTTGACTTGTGTATCCGGCGGGAGCAGCCATGCCAGCGTCGACGGAGGAGTTGGAGAGAAGGGGAACGGTCGGAGTCGGACCGCCGTTGGCCCCCAGTGAACCCAGGTAGCCGTCGATGGCGGAAGACGCGTTGATGCTGGTCGATGCCGTCAGCTTGCACGAAGCATCATCGGCGATGTTGTAGCCGTCATCCATGAGACTGTCGGCACCGAACCCACTGCAATCACCACCTGGACCCATGCTGTTTGCAACAATCGTCGCCGCCATAATGACCTGACCGGTGTTGTCTATTGCTCCACCCCCGCCCGCAGTGAGGGCCATGTTGCCCGAGAATGTGCTGCTCTCCACGATCATGTCGGCTTCGTTGTCGATACCCCCGCCCTCGTTAGCGCCGTTGCTCGCGACGGTGCTGTCTATAACGGACAGCGGATGACCGCTGTAGATGCCGCCTCCAGCGCCGCACGTGAAGTTGTCGACAACCGTGCTGTCAATCAAGGTGAGATTCCCGTCGTTGTAGATGCCCCCGCCCAGATTGTTTGGAGTTGCGCATGCACCGCCCACCGTCGGCAGCGAGCCACCCTCAATGGTCAAATCAGAAAGGGAAACGGTCGCACCACTTGGTCCGATAGCAATGATTCGGAACGCGGGAGCGCCAGCTTCCTGAGACCGGAGGATGGTTGCCCCGTTGCCTTCGATTGTGAGGTCTTGGGTGATCTCAGGCAAGCCGGTCGAACCCTCCACGTTGTTGTTCACAGCAGAGAGCGTGAAGGTACATCCTGCGGCCAGGCTCAAGGTGTCGCCACTCGCTGCCCCGCTGATGGCGCCGATGAGCGCCGTTGGGTCTGCCGTACCACCTGGTCCGTTGGTGTTGCATGGGACTGCGGTCATGACACCCGAGGCAGCACTGCCCGGGATGCTCGCACTCAGGGGAATACCCAGGGAGAGAGCGCACGTTGCGAGAAGGAGGCACCTGAGTGGGCGACGCCCTCGGCCCATTCACCCGGTATATCAGCGGGAAAGATAAAGCTCTCCTGAGCTAACACTTCTGTCGCGTTCCGTTCGCAAAAGTGACACTTTCGACGATGAGATGTAACTGTACGGACTATTGCGCTGTATGGAGTTATAGCCGCGGCAACGATGGATGCAAAGCGCCATCCTCACTTTGGTCGACGACATCAGCATGCTGCGCGACGCGCCTCACCGAGTCGCCAGGCGATCAGGTCCGGCCTGTGACCCGGGACTCGGCGTTGGACAACTACCACGGCCTCGTTTTTCTTTCGATGGTCGAGGAGCCAGTAGCTGACCGCGGTCCGCTCAGCAGCGTGATGTCCGGCAGGGAATATCCTCTTTCCCCTTCGACCCGGTTGCGAGGGGCGTCGTCCAAGCCCAATGTATTTTAGAGTGTCGTATGAACGATGAACAGCGGGTTCGACTTGTCGATCTACTGCACACGGCCAACGATGCACTGGTGGATCTAGGTGGAAGGCTTGATTGGAAAGAAGACGAGTTGAACGCAAGGGGTGCCTTGGATAGGGCAGCCGCTGCCGTTCACTCAGCCCTCGGTATTCTCGACTTAACCTGATTGAAGCACTTACGAGCTTCGCAAGAAGGGGAGGGAAACATGGATGTTGGAGGCGTTGTAACCGCCTACGGCTCGGCCTGGAACGAGCCTGACGAGGCCGCCCGGCGCGAGTTGCTGGAGTCGGCCTGGGCCGACCACGGCACCTACTGCGACCCAACGGCCAACGTTGAAGGCAGAGAGGCGCTCGTCGCCCACATCGGCGCCTTGCAGGTCGCCCTGCCCGGCCACACAATCGACCTGGTCACGGGTGCCGACGAGCACGACGGACACCTGCGTTTCGGTTGGGTTATGCACAGCCCTGACGGTTCGGCGGTACTCGAGGGCATGGACTACGGACACCTGGCAGAAGACGGGCGGCTTCAGCAGATAGTCGGCTTCTTCGGACCTTTCCCAACCCTGGACCCGTCATGAATACGGAACAGCCGGCAGTCACGATCGTCGGATCCGGCATCGCCGGTAGTGCGCTTGCAGCCGCGCTGGCGAACGCCGGGGTCCCGGTCCTCGTCCTCGAGCGGACGGAGCAGTTCGTCGACCACGTGCGCGGCGAGTACATGCACCCTTGGGGGGTCGCTGAAGCCATGCAGCTCGGGCTGTACGACGACCTCATCAAGGCCGGGGGCAACGTCATCTCACGTTTCGTCGGCTACGACGAGGCCTATTCGCCGGCGGAGGCTGAGGTCAGCGCCTTGCCTCTCACAGACCTCGTGCCCGGTGTCCCAGGTGCCCTAGGCATCGGACACCCCGTGGCCTGCCAGGCCCTCTTCGACGCCGCCGTGTGGGCGGGCGCGCATGCCCTCCGCGGCGTCGAGCAGGTCAAGGTGACGCCTGGCGAGAGTCCCGAGGTCCGCTACGTACACGGCGGCAGCGAACACGAGGTCCGACCTCGCCTCGTCGTCGCCGCCGATGGACGCGAATCCTCGACTCGGCGCCAGCTCGGCATCGAGCTCGAGAAGACCGACCCCCGCATCTTCCTCGCGGGCATGCTCGTCGACGGCGTCCGCGACTGGCCGAGCACCGACTCGGTCATCGGCACGTCCGGCGACACGATTCTCTACGCATTCCCCCAGGGCGAGGACACGGCGCGGCTGTACATCGGATACTCGATCGAGGAGAAGACCCGCTTGGCAGGTGCCGACAAGGCGAAGACATTGCTAGAGGCCTTCCGTGTGGACGCGATTCCCGACTGCCAGCGTTTCGTCGATGCCAGCCCGGCCGGACCGTGCGCTGCCTATCCCATGTTCGATTCCTGGTCCGATGCCGTCGTTGCCGATGGCGTGGTGTTCGCCGGTGACGCCGCCGGCTTCAGCGACCCCACCATTGGAGAGGGCTTGTCGGTCGCCCTGCGCGACGCGCGCATGATTCGCGACGTCCTCCTCGGTGGTGACGACTGGTCGAAGGAGGCCTTCATGCCGTACGTGGAGGAGCGCGCAGAGCGGATGCGGCGGCTGCGTTTCGCCGTGCAGGTCTTCACCGACGCCCACATCCCGCTCGGGCCTGACAGAGTGTCCGAACGACGGCGTCGTTCGGACCTGATGACGCAAGACCCGGATCTCTTCATGCTTGTCGCCGCCATGACATGCGGGCCGGAACTGGCGCCTGAGTCCTGCTTTGCGAACGAGATCAGGGAGAAGCTGCTCACTCCGGTTTAGCATTCCGGCGGGCGTACCCTGCCGTCGTCTCGGTCAGTTCGCGGGCACCATTGAACAATCGATACCAAAGCCGATTACAGCCGCCATGACGAGGACCTTCTTCTGGTGATTCACACGGGCACCGCCACCTTCTGCTGCCGAGCCTGGGTCTGTCGCCGAGTTCCAAGGCCGAGAAAGCCCCGTCCGCGGTCCACTCCATAATTAGAACTCTCGTGCGGTTGAGCCGGCAGACAGGGGCATGCGGGATGTGCCGCTACCAGGCGGGCGGGTTCTATGTCCCATACCGCCGCAGGATCGGGCGCTTCGCCTGTGTCAAGCCGTTGCTGCACCACAAGGTCGGTTGTGCCCTAGGGCTTACTACTTCCGAACGGCCTGACCCGCTCCTGTAGCGCGTCTGACGCCATGGAAATGGTGCGCCAGGAGATCGTGTTCGATGCCCCAGACCCGACTGCTGAAAGCGCTCTCTGGGCCGGGATTCTTGGCGGGCACGTCTACGACGGAGACGAACGATTTCACTGCGTGTTTGATGCCTCCGGCGTGTGGCGTATCGGCGTCCAACTCGCGCCGAATCACGTCCCGCCCGATTGGCCGGATGGTATTCCTCAACAAATCCACCTCGATTTGCACGTCGAGGAGATCCTTGGGCGGCGCATCAAGAAGCGGTCTCCCTCGGCGCCCGGTTGCTCCAGACTGCTCCCGACTTCAATGCCGACGAAGGGCACCGGGTCTACGCAGACCCAGCCGACCACCCGTTCTGCATCGGCTGGGCATCCATCACCCGAGCAGATTGCCATCGTTCGTCGCCAAGCAGTTCGGACCGGAAGGAGCCCTCTGAAGAGTCAGCACCGGCCTGTTTCCATTTCAGCCAGGTTCAAACTCGCGGTTACCATTCCAGCGAACGCAGGTGCCTCACTTGCCAAGGGAGGGCAGCCCCGAACGGCACCATGCGGGCATGTGCGACGATAGGCCCAGCAGCCTGCCAAGCATGGCTGTGATTGTTCTTACAAACGCCAACGATCGGAGAGTGGATGGCTGAACCAGTTCCGGTCACCGAGCTGAGCGCCTTCAGCAGCCCGAATGCGACACCAACGGAGTGGTCTCAGGCTCGAGATGAGCTCGCGGGTGCTGAGGTGTATTGGCTTTCGAGCGTTCGACCTGACGGCCACCCACATGTCACGCCCCTGTTGGGAATCTGGCTCGAAGGGGCTCTGTACTTCTGTACCGGACCAAACGAACGAAAGGCAAAGAACCTCTCAACAAACTGTCATTGCGTCCTTACGACGGGGCAGAGCACCCTCGACGGTCTTGATCTCGTGATTGAAGGATCGGCGGAAGGTGTGAACGACCATGCCGAGCTTGGACGTGTCGCCAACACCTACGAGTCGAAGTACGGACCGCATTTCGTCGCACCAGATGGAACGTGGTCCGGCCTGGGTGACGCCATTCGGCGAGCAGAGGTTCTGGTTTATCGCGTCGCACCCGAGACCGGCTTTGGATTTGGCAAGGGAGAAAGGTTCAGCCAAACACGCTGGAGCTTTTAGCTACGCCCCTGCTCTCGTAGGCCGAAATGAGACCTCTACGTTCCCGAATGCTCGGCGGTCAGGTGTCCCTGTAACCCTGGATGCCTCGGACGCTCGAAAGTGGACGAACGCAACACCAGGCCGGTCTGGAGCCGTAATCGCTCCTCAGCCGTCTTCGCTGTTCCAGAACGCAACGGTTCCGGCTGACATCAGAAGATCGTAGACCGCCCTGCGGTGCCCCACTTTCTGCCGGGCTGGGGTGACGCCCTGCGACGCATTTGGGCGTACGGATAACCGGAGCAGCGAGTGCAACTGCCGCGTACGATTGCATAATGCGGAACCGACGCCTGCCCTGTGCGCTCGTTGGCCTCGGCTTCATGGGAGTCCTCGCGTGGACGATTGCAAATCTGATCGCAGATCAGCCCGCCAGGGGCGACACGTGGGTATACCTGATTGCGACGACCGTGGGTTACGGACTGGCTGGTTTTGCCTGTTGGCGCTGGATTACCGTGAACTGGAAGGAGCCGACGGCCGGATTGTCCGTTCGCGTACCATCCAGATGGATGGCGGCTGCCTCAGTTGCCACAGCCGCAGGAGTGGCCGCGCTGACATACCAGCTTTATCAAGAGCACCTTTCTTTTGCGCTCGACAACATTGACCTTCACTACGGGCTCCGTTTGGCCGGGGACTTCGCCGGGACATTGGGGTTTGTTCTTGCCGCCGCTGGCTTTTGGATTGCGTCTAGCGCCGGTTCAGTAGCCGAAGCCTCAGTCATAGGCGGAACGCAAATACCCCGACCAAATCCCTGACTCGGGCACAGCGTCAAGATCTGACTTCCCCAGTCCACTGAGACGCTGGCGGGATGGGAGACCATTTGGCAACGTACAAGCAGTGAAGGCCGAACCGTTTTTCTGGATCTTTTCGGCAGGCTGGTGAGTGCGACCAGGTGGTCAACGTCGACTAGGAGCGCGACGCAGACGGTTGTCCCGTTCGCCAGGTGGGTCGGGCATTGGACATCCCGGCCAAGTGCGCTATATCGGGCACGGCTCACCGATCTCACCGAACCACGCCTCCCTACCTCGACAGCCTGGGAAATCCTGAAGGCCAGCGCAATAGGCTGTTCGTATGGGCGACTCACAGGAGACTGAGATGACCGTGGTTTTGAGGTGGGAACCCAACCGGGAAAGCGACGATCCTCGCTTGATAATGCAACTTGAGGACGGAGAGGGACGGGAGTGGGATCCTGGGCCGGACGCCGCGCCCATCACAGGATTTTTACCCGCGGGATGGCCGAGGGGCATCGCCCTCACCTTCAAGCGGACCATGAAGGAACGCTGAACACGTAACCAAATCGGGCCGACACCGGCGAGGAACAGAACACTTTCTGAGCACGAACGCCACTGCGAGACGCATCCACTATCGCAATCAGGATGGTGGGACATCGTGGATCGAAACCTGCTCTTCATTTAGGCAGGTGGCAATCACGCAATTGAACGCGGACTCCCACGCCGACCTCCCGCCTGCCGTCTTGGTCACGAACGGCTTCGATCTGTTACCCGATGTCGGTCACGCCTACGCCCAGGCGTTTGCCGTTGCGGGCAACGACCCGACCTACGCGCACAACCAGAATGTCACTCATGGATTCTCGGAGTTCAGGCGCTGATCGGCGGCCTGCCACCCAAGCCACCATCGAGCTTGCCGACTTGATCAAGGCCAAATCGGATAGTAGGCGTACCTCAAAAGGGTCCCACTTCGCCTGCAGGGGGACAGTTCGCCGTTTCCGGTATGTCTCGCCGCACTCACCAAGGAACAACGCTGTTGCGGTCCGAGAAGGTACCCGTCGGGCCATCTAACCCCACCGTCGCCAGCCTGACAATCTCGTCGGTACCCTCCTCAACGGTCTGTGCCCCCCTGTGTTGGTTCAGATCTGTGGCCGTGGAGCCGGGGTCGGCTGAGTTCACCCGCCAACGGGGATGAGCTTTGGCCCATTGAATGGTCAACATGTTTAGAGCAGCTTTTGAGGTGGGATATGGCAACAGATTCAAGTCAGAATACGGGCCATTGGGATCGCTGGCATAGGTCAGTGAGCCAAGCCCGCTCGACAGGTTGACGACGACTGGTGACGCCGATTCCTCAAGGATGGAGGTGAAGGCGCGGACAACTCGGACTGGTCCGAGTACGTTCGTCTCCAGGACCCGAAGAACGTCGGACGCGGCGGTATCCACCACCGGCGTTCGATCAGAGATTCCTGCATCGTTGACAAGGACATCGAGGCCTCCAGTCTTCGCCACCAAAGCTGCGGCAGCTTCGACAGACACATCGTCGGTGACATCGAGCTGAACGAAACGCGCGTCGAGGGCCCGAGCAGCTTCCTCTCCGAGTCTGGTGTCCCGGGCCCCAACCCATACCTCGTGACCCTCGGCAACGAGACGCTTGGCGGCCTGGTAGCCCAGGCCCTTGTTCGCACCGGTAATGAGTGTCTTGGTCATGCTTCGAGTATGCCGTGGCGCCCCATACCCGCGGGACAGAACGATGGTCGCAGCTGGTCAGCAGCGGCGGGACGAACGTACACTCCGAGGGTGGCGATGCGCGGCAATCGTGTTGATTGCGACCACGAAGGGTGCGACTACTTCGTGGCGTTTCAGGTTCTCAACCCAGATTCGGCGGACGGTTTGACCTCTGAGCCGTTGCCACGGCATTTGGCGAGGAAAGAAGGGTGGAGGATCGACGACAACGGCGACTTCTGTCCCAGACACAGTGAGATTTGGGAGATCCGAGAGGTATGAAGAATCTCCCGGTCCATGGCTCCCCGATCGCCGAGACAGGATGCCACCTTCCCGCATCCCGGGGCATGCAGCCCACCTCTTGGCGGCCTCTTTCTATCGTGCGGGTCTAACAAAACGGCCTCGCTTGTGGTCGTGTTGATTTCTTCATTGGCTTCGTTTTTTCCTGGTGGCTTCTATCTCGTGTTTACGAGGCGCGAGCGGCCCGATGGGACCGCTCTGCAGCTAAGAAGTTTCGCCGATCGGTTTAGGGGTATCCCAGATCGCGCCCCCGTTCGGGACATCTTCTGATGACCTCGCTGCTTCAAGGACACCATTCGGACTGCGGCGCGTCCGCGCGGTTGAGATCGGAGTACTTGGCGATCGACCAGAGAGCTCAGGTATCCGTAGCGCACTTCCTCTCAGGGCGCCGCGGATCAGCTCGATTTCGGTGGGTACGGCGCCTTGCAAGGGGCGTCTCCGCAGGGGTCGATGATCCTTCCGGCAGTAAAGAACGTGTTCATCTGGCGCCAGAACGCAGGTACCGTGCGCGGTACGGTGTCGTGGGGGTCTGGCCCAGTGACAGGAGGCGTATCAGTCAGCGGTGCAGCCGGAACGCCCGAATCCCACACGGTGAGGCCCGGCCCTTTCGAACCGACGGGAAGCCTGGGGATATGCCAAAACGGCTCGCGCTCATTGGATCGCCCGGCGGAAAGTGCAGGCTCGACGATCGCCGCTCCGATCGTACGCGCCTCCGTCTCGGTGGCCACGTTCGCGACTTGGTGGTCACCAAATGCCTCCTCGAGCATGACCTGATGCGAGGGTGTTCCTGGTAGTCCGCCGGTCATTTGCTCGGCGTACCCGTCTGCTTCGCCACGGTCCCACAGCATCTGAACGAGATCGAAACCAATCTGTTGAGTGGCCTTCGACGGGTAGGCGGTGTCGAGCAGACCGACAAAGGGCAGGAAGTCGGCGCTTCGAGGGAGCAGAATCGCGTAGTCCATACCCGGTACGCCGAGCACTGCGCGACGAACCTCGGCAGAGAGCGCGATGAACGCACCCCCCATGATCCCACCCTCCGAATTGCCGTAGTAGACCAGATCCGACGTCGAGTCGACGAGCGGACGGTGGACCGCGTTCTGAAAAGCAAGGTTGCTGGCGAATCCATCCGGGCTGCTCATCAACTTGCCGAGCACCTCCGCATCGATGAGCGACTGCATAAGACTCGCGGCAAGGCTCGGGAATCCCCCGAAGTTCGAGACGACCGTGGCGGCGAGCGCCACCGTGTTGCTCGAGAGGCCATACCAGTCTGTGCCACAGAACACGTAGTCGTAGGCGTTGGAGAATTGCGGAACGGCGCTCGCGTAGACCTCGGAAGAGGAATCAAAGAGGCCGTGTCCGTAGAGTCCGATGTGCCCAGGGTGTTCGGCGGTCGAGCTCCGTGGGATCTCGCAGTCGAAGGCTGCCACCTGGACGAGCCCACTCTCCTTCGGTACGCCTCCCGCACTCGTCTCGAGCTCGGTCCGGGCTGGCCTGCCCGCTCGGTGAGGAAGCTTGCAACGTCGAATGTTCCGCTCACCTCGCGGGCGAGGCTGAGATTGCTCTTCGGATCGTCAACAACCTTTGTTACGGTGTACTTCGGAATGCTGGAACCGAGCTGCTGGAAGACTTCATTCCGCATGTCCAATTCGGGTGACGTGAGATTCTGGCGGCTTGCGACCGTGAAGTCCCAGGTCACATAGAGGCCTCTCCTTGAAACGCCGGCCTGCGCCAGGGTCGTCAGATCGTTTTTCAGGTGCGCGGCGTACCCCGGCGCCAGCGGTTCGAAGGTCGATGAATAGTGGTAGCGAATACCTAGCACCGACGAGCCAAAGGTAGGCGAAGGTCCAATCGATCTGCCGCTCGCTGTCTTGAGGTTTCGCAGGGCCACGATGTATCGGTGACCCTCGGAGAGGTTCCGGGCAGGGTGAATGATAAGGAGCTGAGTACCCCTGTCTGTATCGTCGGAGTCCAGTTCCGCCCACGTAGGCCAGCGCTTGTCCGTGCTGGTATCGAGCAACACGATCGGACTATTGCCATCGAGAGAATGCCCGATGCGCGAGATGGTGGCCACATGGCTCATCGACAGGCTGATGCCCGGCACATGGAGGAGGAGCGTGGAGCCCGGGCTGAAGCCGTCGTTCCGCTCCCACGGTGTCACGTTCACCGGGGCGGAACCCACCGCGGTTGGAAAAGCACCGGGGGGGAAATAGATCTGCCCACCAGTCGGCATCGCCGTGCTGGGAACGGTGTAATAGTCGTTGGGAAAGGGCAGCATGCAACCCGACGGGTCCAGCGGATCACAGGGGTCCGAGGGAGTGGCTCCCCAAGAGCTTAAATTCGTGCCCTGCTTTGAAGCAGCGGCATTCCGTGCCGCGAAGGAAGGTGCGGCAGCAACAGTTGCGGTGTCGATCGGCGCAGAAGCCGCCGTCCAAACAAGGAGGATCGTCAGAGCGCCCAGCGCGAACCAACTTGGTCTCGTGCGATCGCCACCTTTCCCGTCCCGGCGGTCCAATGCTGCAATCGATTCTGAAGCCTCCGATATTGTCCACGGTACCCGCTGCCCCTTGACCGGTGGAGACGGGACAGCGGCTCGTTCGCGTCGACTGCTGTCGGCGCGATTGGATCCCACTGAGGAGATATAGGCATGGCGGATCCGCATAGGGATCCCCCTCCCCGCGGGTCAACTACCCGGCGACAAGCTCCTACAACGCCAGGGTGTCGCCATGCGCCGGCTCTGGGCGTGGCCGATCACCTCCTCAGCCTTCGGGCTTGAAGGTCACGCTTCGGGACTACTCTTCGGGCTGTGCAGGAGGCGATCGATTCGGCGGCGAAGATTGGTACGCGCCGGTTGCCCCTTGTGGGTGTGAAAAACTTTCGAGACCTGGGCGGTTACAGTACGAAATCGGGTGCTGCCACCCTCTGGAGACAGGTTTATCGATCCGACAGCCCGCACAATTTCACGAAGGCCGATCTTGAAGTCTTCGACGCCCTGGACGTCCGCGTGATCTACGACCTCCGCCGTGATGCAGAGCGGGATGCCGATCCGGGACCGCGTCCATGTGTTCATAGAGAACTACCTAGCGGACCGGTATTTGCCAACGACGTGAACACATTGAGGTCTAGAGCTGACGGAGAGCGCTGGCTTTTCGACGATTACTGCCGAATGCTCGAGGTGGCTGGTCCGGTGTTTGGCGACCTCTTCTCACAATTTGCCGACTGCGATGGCGCGGTTATGTTTCACTGCATGGGCGGCAAAGATCGAACTGGAATGACAGCTGCCCTCTTGCTCATCTGTCTCGGCGTTGATCGCGGATCCGTGTTGGACGACTATGAGCTCACGTCTCGCTACAGCGGATCCGATCAGATACCACATGTCGTAGACCTGTTCGTGTCGGGAGGAATCGCCAGGGAAGCCGCCCTAGGCATCCTCAGTGCGCCGCGGTGGGCCATGGAGAATGCGTTGGATCGCCTGGACACCACCTATGGCGGTATTGAGACGTATCTTTGTGGACTCGGCGGCATGCAGCAGAAGACGATCGACCTCCTTCGGTCTCGGCTGCTCAGCTGAAGCTTCGAGGGCTAGATCGGAAACTCGCGCTGCGGGCCGCCATCTCCTCTTCAAGCCCACGACCCATCACGCAGCCGCCATCGTGATAGCCGGATGGTCAAAGGTTGCAGCGCGGAACATCCCGATGAACCCGCGATGCACGGGCCCGTCAAGTGCGGGTCCGGTAACGTCGTGACGATGTCTCGTCGACGTGGAGGATGTCGCCCTGCGTCACCAGTCGCTGATGCGCTGGACGACCGCTCCGACTGAGTGGTCCAGCGAACCGCCCATGAGGCCTTAACCAGCCCGGTCGACTTCGACAGCGCCTAGACACAGACGGTGCCGCGAACGCGCAACTGATCGTATAAGCAGCATCGGGCGAATCGCTTCGACGTACTAGGTGGTCGGGTTGAGTGTGATCTGTGTGACCACCGGATGAGGGGAACTTCAACCACGATGCGCCTTATTACCGGTGCGAGTTCTCCAGCGACGGAGGAGCGGTGCCTGGCGTGGATCACCCTCGGTCGGTCTACGTCAGGGAGTTTGCCATCGTTCCGAAGCGGCCAAAATCCTTAAGAATGTCTTACAATTAGGGGTTATCGTCGGTCGACGGGGAGGGAAATTCATGTTTACGGGGAGGGACCACGATGACGGAAGCGCACACCGAAGAACTACGGCCGAATCTCGTGGACCTTGGCGACACGCAACAGGTTAGCCAGGTCGGCGAAGCTACGAGCGAACACGCCATTTCCGTCCGGATGATCCTGTGGGCACTGATAGCGGCGATCGCATTGTCGCTCGGTGCGCTCGCAGTGGGAGTGATCGCACTGACTTCGTCACCCAACGCCGTGGCCGGTCCCCAAGGATCGACAGGTGCTCAAGGCGCCCCTGGTGCCCAGGGTGTGCAGGGGTTGCCCGGTCCCCAGGGGTCCCAAGGAGCAACCGGATCGCCCGGACCGAATGGACCGCAGGGAGCCACTGGGCTCACGGGAAAGCAAGGCGCTCCTGGGCCGGCCGGTCCAGCTGGAGCTCAAGGTGCTCCTGGGCCGACTGGCCCGTCCGGAGCGAGTGGCACGATCGTAGCGAGCACCGCTACGTCCGGGGTGACCGTTCTCTCGGCCGCTGATCCGCCGGTTGGAACGACCGTGACCGCAACGGCGTCGTGCCCGCAGGGTCAGATTTTGCTCGGGGGCGGTGCTCAGGTCTCAGCAACCGGTTTCGACGGCAAGAATGTCACCCTGCGATCGTCGTTCCCCACAGGGTCCAACGGGTGGCGAGCGGCGGGATCGGTGATCGGGCCACTCGTCGCCGGAGAGCATATGGCCGTGCATCCCTATGTCCTCTGCGGCAAGGCCTCAGGGAGCCAATCCCCTGTTCCGGCGACGTGAAACCAAACGGATTTTGAGCCAAAAGGCCCCAAGCCCATGCGTCCACCGAACCACAGACCGGGGCACGGTTGAACGATTGAGCGGGTACCGGTTAATCGTTCAAGGGTAGCTCCAGAGGCCCTTTGGTCGCGTGTAGGGCGTTGAAAACCTTCCGTGGGGGTATGGGTTCACGTCTGCGGTGCTCGTCGAAACGAGCAGTGGCAAACTAGCAACTCACCATCAGTATCGAGGTGACCCACCACTCCTCATGTGGAGACTCTCCTCGATAAGCGGTGAGAAAGCGGGGAACACAGCATTCGGGCATGGCCCAATGGTGACGCGAGCCTCGGCCTCGCTTCCTGACCTTCCCCCCGAGCCCGGATTGACTCTGTCCCGGTGAGGCCTTCTATCTTTAACGAGATGCCCGACCAACCGAACGCGCCTCGCCAGCTGCCCTGATGGCGAAGACCTCTACGAACATCGGCGTGGATCTCGCCGAAGCACCCAAAGCTGGTCGAAGCGGCTTCATGTCGGAGCCGAGCCCGTGGCGGCTGGGAACTCTGAGCATGCTGACGCTCTTCGTCGAGCTCGCGCTTATCCGGTGGACCGCTGCCAACAACGTTCACCTGGCCGTCATTACGAACTTCGTGCTCCTGGCGAGCTTCCTCGGCATCGGAGTGGGCTTCCTACTTGCCGACGGGTCACGGAACCTGTTCCGGCTGGCGCCATTGTCGCTTGCTGTGCTTGTCGCTTTCGTCCTCATCTCCCCCGTGAAGCTTGTGGCGCTTCGCGGTCCGCATGAGTTCCAGGGTCTCTCAGGGCATGCTCCATTGTCCCAGTGGGTAAGCCTCCCGATCACCTTTGTGCTGGTGGTCCTGGTGATGGCGGGCCTCGGACAAGCGACGGCGCGAACCTTCGCGCAGTTCAAACCCCTAGACGCCTACCGCCTCGACATCATCGGAAGCGTCGGAGGGATCGCTCTGTTCTCGGTCCTGTCGTTCATCGGGCTCCCGCCCATCGCCTGGGGTGGGGTGGTGGCAGTTCTGTTCGTGCTGCTTCTCGGGATACGCCAACGGTGGTGGCAGTGGCTCGCGATAGCCGGCATCGTGGTGATGCTGCTGTTCGAGTCACTCTCTACAGTCGACATCTGGTCGCCGTATTACAAGATCACGACGAGCCATGTGACAAGCACGGTGGACGGCCACGTGTACCACGGACTAGCTGTCTTCGGGAACAACATCCCCTATCAGACCCTGTACTCGATCTCCACTCTGCACAGAATCGAGACCTTTTACTTCTTGCCGTACCGGCACGTGACGAACAGCTCACTCTCCAATGTCCTCGTGATCGGCGCAGGGACCGGAAACGACGTGGGTGTGGCGCTATCCGAAGGAGCACGCCACGTCGACGCAGTCGAGATCGACCCTGATCTGGTTCAGCTCGGGAAAGAGCACAATCCCGAGCACGCCTATCAGAACCCGCGCGTCAGCATCCACATCGATGATGGACGAGCATTTCTCCAGGACACGAGCCAGCATTACTCCCTGATCCTCTACGCGCTGCCGGATTCCCTCACGGCGCTCACGGGCCAGTCCGCCCCAGTGGGTCTCGAAAACTACCTTCTCACGACAGAGGCCATTCAAGAGGCCCGGGACCATCTGGCCCCTGGGGGGATTTTCGTGATGTACAACTACTACCAGCCGTTTCTGCTCGACCGCTATGCGACCACGCTCGACGATGCGTTCGGCTCGCGGCCCTGTGTGGAACTTGGTAATACCCTGAGCGGACGCCAGCAAGCTGTGCTTACGGTCGCCCTCAATGGCGACACCCCGAATTGCTCCACGTTCTGGAACGGCCAGCGGGTCGCGCCGGTCTCCGACGACCGCCCGTTCCCCTATCTGCCAACCCCCTCGATCCCGACGTTCTACTTGTTCGTGGTGGGGCTCATCCTGGCAGCCTCCCTGGTGGTGGTGCGGGTAGCGGGAGGACCGTTCAAGAACATGGCGCGCTTCATGGACCTGTTCTGGATGGGGGCGGCTTTCCTTCTGCTCGAGTCAAAGAATATCGTGCAATTTCGCGTTGTTCTTCGGCACGACCTGGTATGTGAATTCGCTCGTTTTCGCCGGCGTGCTCATCAGTGTCTACGCGTCCGTCGAGACCGCGAGACACGTGAAGCTCCCGCGCCCGATAGTGCTCTACGGAGCGCTGCTCGTGGCCCTGGCCATCTCGTTCGTGGTCCCTCAGGCTTCATTGTTAGGGCTGCCGGTCGTGTTGCGCTTCTTGGCGGCATCAGCGCTCGCGTTCGCACCGATCTTCATCGCGAACCTCGTCTTCGCTCAGCGGTTCAAGGACGTCGCCTCTTCTACCACCGCCTTCGGCGCAAACCTTCTCGGGGCGATCGTGGGGGGCGTGCTCGAGTACCTGTCGCTCATCACGGGGTTTAGATTCCTGCTCGTGGTTGTCGCGGTCCTCTACGGACTAGCTTTCGCCTTCGGTCGACGCCATCTCGCCTTGCGCTCGTGAGGATCGAGCTCGGGACTGACCAGGCAGAGAGGTGCGGTCGCTGTCGCTTGCCAGCCGTTCCTGACACACGGTCCTAACATCACTTTCAGTCGGAGCCCAGACGACCCTCTTAGTTTGAGCGAGACGGCCGGTGTCCGTCCGCAGTGACCCACGCCGGAGTGGGCGCCGGTCGTCCGTCATCTCCGTCCTCGCCGCCTGGAAGATACCGGCCCGAGCCCCGGCCAGGCCGGTCCAGCTAGATTCCAGACTGGTATGCAATTCAGCATCTGAGCCGTAGTAGCCCACGTCGATGCGGGAGGTGGCGTCCATCCGCTGGTGTGAATCACGACGGGCGTAGGTTCCTTCGAAACCCTGCAAGGAACCGAAGGAGGACCTACACCCGTGACCAAACGAGTATCGCCCATCGACCGCGTCCGTGCTGACATAGACCAGCTTTTCGCCTCGGAGCGGCCCTTGACCGAGATCCTCGAGGACGTCGGACGCCTCGGGGTGCGCCTGGTGTTCCAGACCGCCGTCGAGGCCGAGGTCGAGGCGTTCTTGGACCGAGGCCGCTATCAGCGCCGGGACGAGGACAGCCCCGCCGGCTCCCGCAACGGCTACCAGCCCGCGTCGACCGTGAAGAGCACCATGGGACCGGTCGAGCTGCAGCGCCCCAAGCTGCGCGACACCGACGAGCGATTCTGCTCCCGACTGTTCGGCGACGGCGTGACCCGCACGAACGCCTTGGAGGCCCTGGTCATCTCGGGCTGGGTGCGAGGCCTGTCCGATCGTGACATCGAAGCGGCCCTCGGAGAGGCGCTCGGCGCCGAGGCCGCGCTGTCCCGCTCGACCGTCAGCCGGATCTGCCAGGCCATCCGCGACGAGTTCGCCGCCTGGAGCTCGCGGCGCCTCGACGACGTCACCTTGGACTATCTGTACTTGGACGCCTCGAACTTCAAGATGCACCCGAACGCCCCGGCCGAGCCGGTGCTCGCGGCGTGGGGCATTGACACCGACGGCAAGCCCGTCTTCATCGGGCTCGCCCCTGCGGGCGCTGAGTCCACCGACGCCTGGGTCGGCTTCTTGAGCGACCTCGTCGAGCGGGGCCTGCGCCCGCCGCTGCTCGGGATCTCCGACGGCGCCCCAGGGCTCATCGCCGCCCTCGAGACCACCTTCCGCCAGAGCCTGCGCCAGCGCTGCCTCATCCATCGCTGCCGCAACATCGTGGCCAAGGTGCCCAAGGGAGCCGAGGCCGAGGTCAAGGCCGGCTTCTGGGCGATCTTCGACGACATCGACGAGGAACCCGGCGACCCCGCCGTCAAAGAGGCCACCCGACGCGCTGGGCTCTTCGCCACGCGTTACGCCAAGGTGTACCCCGCCGCGGTGGCCTGCCTCGAAGACGACCTCGCCTCGCTGACCGTGCACCTGCGCTTCCCGCGCCAGCACTGGAAGCGGATCCGGCATTCGAACTTTATCGAGCGCACCTTCGGCGAGACACGCCGGCGCGTCAAGGTCATCGGCCGCTTGCCCGGTGAGGCCAGCTGCCTCTCCTTGGTGTGGGCTGTCCTTGACCGCGCCAGTCGCGGCTGGCGCGGCGTCACACAGACCTCGGAGAGCATCCGACTGCTCCAAGACCTCCGGCGCCAGCTCCTCGAGCCACCGCGAGAACTGCGATCCCGTACCAACAAGAAGGCTGACCGAGACGACGTCACAACCGCCGCATAACATCACCAACCAGGAGCCTGCGTCCCGGATCGTTTACACCACTCGTGAGACGCCACCATGCGGGAGGGCGGCTGCGTCATCGTCGATCGCAACAAACCAAGGAGGATGACGCCCTCTAGAGGGTGGAGTTCAATGGAGTTTGTCCTGCTCCAAGGCCGCGTTTGACAGAAGCATCTGTTGCGCTGAGGTGATTGGAGGTGTGGGGATCGTGGTGGTGGTGGTAGTGGTCGTGGTGGTCGTGGTGGTCGTGGTGGTTGAAATGTTGGTCTCGATATTTACCACTTTGACGATTTTGCCCCGTCGCCAGAAGACCCCATACGTTGAGTCGGTACCACTTCGCTCTATCGCTGAAGAACCCAGTTGCTTGGGTGGGGACGACGTGGTCGCAGAACCGCTCGCGGCAACGCTGGCGACTAGCGCTGCGGCGGCCTTGTCGGTGGCGCAGGCCAGTAACTGGACCTCCATAATGACTTGGGTCGAAGGGTTCTCAAATACCTCCTGTGCGCCGTTGGGGCACGACTTCGCGCCGGTCTTGGAGGTCGAGTTTGCCTTCTCCAACACCCTAGTGAAACCTGCCTTAAGGGCGTAGGAAGACGGTAGAAGATCCCTTTCCAAGGACTTGGGTGATGATGTCGTACTAGCCGCGGCGGGCAGTTGTCCTACCACGGCTGTCGCCAACGCGGCCCCAATTGCCAGAACGGCGATGATTCTTTGGTTGATCGCCAGGGTACGCTCCCAAACGGCCGGTCGAATAATGGCAGTATGCCACGGCCGACGTTTGGCAGTAGCGCGGGTAGGGTCTCGGAACACCACTCTCAATCGGAGCCCAGACGAACCCTTTAGGTTCACTCTGAGCGAGACGGTCGGTGCCCGGCCGAGGACCCAGCCGAAGTGGGCGCCGGCCGTCCTTGCCACACGCCAGAGGCAGTTCCGACTGATGGAAGAAAGCCCGCTGAAGTTCCAAACGAAGGCGATCTCACCTTCGGCCAGAGAGTCCGGCCATCTGTTCTACACCGCCTCAAGGGGGCCGTTGGGACCTCTCTGAAGCCTAGAGAACGTTGAAGCGGTTGGCCAAGGAAGCGGTGCCCGAGGAGCCCGATTCTATCCACCCGTACGACGTTCGACATGCCTTCGTGATGTTGAGCTTGGACACCGGGTCCTGCGCGACGTTCAGGACGCTGCGGGTCATGCTGACCCGAGGACACGTGTCGATATGACACAGCAAGCTACAACTTGGACAAGCACCCGACCTACGCAGTCGCCGTCCTGCTTGCCTAGGTCCAGCGCCCATAGGGACAGGGTCCGCGCCCGTGAATTCGTTGGCATTCACCTCTGCCCACTGCTCTGACCAAGGGCATCCCAAGCGGCCCGCTGAGCCCTCTGAGGGTCGAATCCCCCTTTTCTGCCTGCGTGGTCTGCTCGCCGAAGATCATCGCTTGGTCCCCGAAGGCCCCGCCTATATAGGAGAACAGCACCATAGATAGCGGCCAGTGTTCCGAGGATCAGCACCAGTCCACCCAGGTATTGAAGAAGGTGGGGGCGATGCAGCGATGACAATCCTTACGACGGAGACGTGAGCGGCTGAATCAATGAAGTAGACGGTTGCCTCGCCAGGGCGTTCTAAAAAGTAGGTCACCTCTGTCGAAGAACCAACGTCGGTTGAGTCGAAGTTACAGACTGGCGCTTTCGAGGAGAGTTCTGGCGAGGAGTCCTCGTAACCGTAGAGCAGGATGACGCTGTGGGGATACACGGTGAACTGTGTGTTGGCATCGCCTGGAGCGACTTGGAGCCCAAGCCCTTCATTCGTCACTGAGGCTGCGACCTGCCGCGAGCACGCCGGTGGAACGGCAGTACCGCCGTTGCTCACGACGTCAAGTTCGGCCGATGAAGGCACGAACCGATGGGTGGGCAACGCAGGGGTCTGGAGGAGATAGAGACCCCCGATCATCGCGAACACCCCGGCTTCGCCTCTTGCTGGCGCTCGGGATGTCGTAGTCGACTTTGCCTCCCGGTAAAGGCCACTGCGCGGGCCTCGCCATCGTGTCGAAGCCCACAGAGGCCGCCTGTTGGCATCGTCGGAGCGGTATTGATCGGATCCATCGTGTGGACCTTCACCCTCGGGGCCACCGTCAACGGTTCATCCCCCACGGGGTCGCTTCCCTCGATGTTCCCGTCCCTGACCAGGGAAGTTGGCGTACCTCGCGACATCCACCGAGCTTCGTGGTGCTCGTAGGGGTCTTTGTACACCAGCCTTCTAGGGATGCGTCAGGCATCCCGTGATGATGGCAACCGAAAGTGACATCCCCGCGAACGACACGGCGGTATGACCTGGTACCACAGAGCCTGGACAAGGACCGACCTCGCGCTGTCAGTCTTCCTCGGCTTGTGGTTGCGTCTTTGAGTGATCACTAGATAGCTAGACCTCAACTTGAGGTGTAGACTTCGACCAGGCGCACGATCTCCGAGACCAGCGACGGCTCATGGGCCTCGTCGGGCGTCACCTCTGCCACCGAGCGACGGCCCAGCGCACGTACCCAAGCGCGCCGTACACTCCCGACCGTGACCACCCAGAACCCCTATGACATCGACTGGGCTGGCGTCGCCGCCAAGGCCAGGGCAGATCTCGGTGACGAGTCAGTCGCACGCTTCAGCGACCGCTTTCGGATGATCGTGATGAACGCCGCAGACGCACTACGCCCTGTCGACAGCGAGGGCATCCGATTCGGGGAGCCGCTGTCGAGGGCGTGACCTTCCCGGCAAGTAGGCACCGGGATTAAGAGTCAAGGTTGATTTTCGGAATACGAAAGACATCTGTGAGTTTGAGCAGCCCAACCCGAAGTGAGGAAGGCGACACTCCTACACGCGCCATATTGATTGACGGACGGAGCGCTCTTGTACGTGAACGTGAGAGGCGTCAACGGCGTGACCAATCTCTTCGCGTTCAACAAGCGCGTAGGTACCGATGAACCCGTGGCTTTTGAGAATCGGCTGCCGGAAGCTCCGTAGGTAGCCCAGTGCGCCGGTCGGGTAGCGCCATTCGATTGGCACGAGGGGGAGACCCATTTCCCTACCCGTTGAGTCCCGTACGGGTGGCAAACCTGTGACCGAATCGTTGCCGCAATGTTCGACGGCGAGGGGGCTCGGGAGCGGCCGGCGTGGATGACGGTCGCCGGTAAGTTGCGTTCGTCGCCGAACACTCAGACAACGGCCGTTCGGAAACAAGAGGAGACCAACAGATGTCGGCAACGCTGAAGTTGACGCATAAGGCAATCGGAGCGGAGGTCCGTCGTGGCACGTATGATGTCTTGGTCGACGGCGTGCAGGACGGGTCGGTCGAAATGAACGACATGATCGAGATACCAGTTGAGCCGGGACGTCATACCCTGCAGGTCCGCGATGGCCGAAAGTCGAGCAGCACTGAAACCTTCGACGCTGGCGAAGGCGAGATTGTCGCCTTCCGATGCACCGGAAAGAGGTTCTTGCCGATCTTTTTGGCATCTTTCATCGTACCCGGGCTGGCACTGAAACTCGTTCGGCATTGAATCGGCGTCGGCGTCGTTGCGCTCTCCAGAGCGTCGTCATCGCGCTCCGACTCGCTTGAAGTGGGTGCGCCGCCTAACGCCGTCAGTTCGAGGATGGCAGCATGCCGGCCGGGCGGTCGCTCGTCGATAATCTTGATCAGCTGATCGCGAGTTCGCTCCAAAGCGTCACATCCTGGGCAGGATTATCGTTTTGCCGGCCTCTACCTCGTTCAGGGTCTCCGCAGCGAACTTCAGGACGCGGCCTAAAGCATGTCTGGACACCTCCAGGTCCTCCTGCGCACTCGCGCTCCTTGGCTGGCAGCGCTCGACACCGGGCGCATGACGCGGTTGCAGCGCAGTGGGCGGTCCTCCTCACTTGATGGGCGAGCCGAACCTGAGAACATTGCCATCGGGGTCAACGACTGCGCCTTCGTGTTGGCCCCAATCCGTGTCCTCGGGCATGTGAACGTCGATTCCCGCGGTGAGCCACGCTTGCGCGAGGTCATCAGCATCATCGACCCACAGGTAGGCCGAGTGGTTCGCATCGGTCGGTGCAAATGGCCGGAACGCACCCGAGATGGATCTCGACTCTGTCCCGCTTCGCGAATCCGTACCCGCTCCCTTCGTAGGCCCTCACCTTGAAGCCGAGCCGTTTGTAGTGCGACAAGGAAGCGTTGAGGTCGCGGACTGGGAGAATCGGTGCGGCTCGCTTAATTATCGCCATCGCAGAACGGTATCTGATTTCACCGTCCGTTCTATGGTCGATGGGGGTTGGATAATCGTGGGTCGAGGGGAGTCTCCCCCAGAGTGGGCACGGCTACGGGACTTGTTGCCTGACGGCGACGGGTGGGATGCTGCGTGCGCCGTTGCTGGCCCCAACCAAGCGACGTGTTAGGTGGATGTAGGTATCCCCGTACGCGCACGCGATCTGAGAGACACGTTCCACGGACGTCTACTGTCAGTCCGATGTTGAGGCTCCAAGGTGACCGGATCCTGCTTCGGGACTTCCTCCCGCACGACCGAGATCCGTTTCTCTCACTCGATTCCGACGAAGCAATGTTCACGTACATGAAGTTCCGAGTCGATCGAGACTCAGCCGAATCCGTTCTGCTGCCATGGCTGCTCGAAGAGCCGGAGCTCGACCCTCGGCTCCGCTACAACCTGGTCGTTGAAGACGTTGAGGGCTTCTGTGGTTGGGCCGGAATCGACAGGATTGAGGATGTGGACAGTGGGCAGTTCGGTTGGTACCTCCGCTCAGATCGTTGGGGCCGGGGGTACGCGACCGAAGCCACTCGGCTATTGCTCGACTTCGGATTCTCCGTCTTGAACAGAGCCACGATGTGGGCTACGGCTGACCCAGAAAATCTGGCATCCGTCCGGGTACTTGAGAAGTCAGGCCTCACCAACCGAGGCCTGACTGAACCCGTAGACACGTGGCGGGGCCAGCGGCCCAGGGTCCTCTTTACGATCGAGGCGGCGCGCTGGGAAGCGTTGGCCCACGTTCCGTGACATATCCCCGTACGCTGCCCTGGTTCAGGATGGGTCCACGGGTGAACCGGAGAACGTGCCCAAGCACGACAGCAAGGTACATAGCGTATTCCCAGTCGATGCTGCAGCGGCGGTGCGGTCATTGACGCTCACCGGGCTTTAACGCCACTCACACTGGGTGCCCAGACAGGACCTTTAACCTGTCCTCGTACTCCGTTCCCGGTGGTGTGGGGGGAGATAAGCGATCCGGCCGGCGTCTTTCGTCTCCTTCTTGGGCGTCGGTCGGGTTCGCCTAACGGCGCGATCACGGTGCAACGGCCCGAGTCCTTGTTTGCCGACCTTCCGCCCTAAGTCCCCATGACCTGGCCGGTCACCATCAAGGGATGAAATGCTGGCGGGCGGCCGCCGGGTGTGGTCGCCGACGTTTCCCTGCAGCCGCGTGCGCGCCCTAAGTCTGGTGCGGGACCGTGGGGACCACCAAGTGTCGCCACGAGCACGAGCCGGAGATTCCGCTTTACACCGTGGTCCTCTCCCGGTGGCCTCCGACAACGTGGAGGTGAAGATGAAGCAGATCAGGGACAAGGTGGGCGGCCTCGACATCCACCGCGACAGTGTGGTCGCGTGCACCAGGGTCACGATGCCCGACCGCAGCATCGAGGTCGCCAAGGAGCGGTTCCCGACAACCCAAGAGGGCCTGGCCTCGCTCACGGGCTTCCTCGTCGACGCCGGGGTGAGCACGGTGGCCATGGAGGCGACGGGGATCTACTGGCGGGCGGTCTACTACGCCCTCGAGGGCCTCTTCGAAGAGCTGTGGCTCTGGAACGCTCAGCACGTGAAGAACGTGCCGGGACGAAAGACGGACCTCTCCGATGCCGAGTGGCTGGCCGACGTGGCCGCGCACGGGATGGTGCGCCCCTCCTTCGTGCCTCCGCCTGACATCAAGGAGGTGCGAGAGCTGACCAGGTACAGGAAGACCCAGATCGACGCCCGGGCCCACGAGATCCAGCGCCTGGAGAAGATCCTTCAAGACGCCGGCGTGAAGCTCACGTCGGTGGCGTCTTCGGTGTGGTCTGCGTCCTCTCGGGCGATGCTCGAGGCCATGATCGCCGGCGAGCGGGACCCAGTGGTGCTCGCCGACATGGCCAAGGGCAAGCTGCGCAACAAGATCGACCGGCTCGAGGTCGCCCTCGAAGGAAACTTCGGTCCGCACCACGCGCTGCTCTGCCGCCAGATCATTGACCACCTCGACTTCTTGGACCGCGCCATCGCCACGATCAGCACCGAGATCTGTGCCCGTCTCGTCCCTTTTGAGCCCCAGGTCGCCCTGCTCACCTCCATGCCGGGGATCTCGGCGATCACCGCCCAGGTCATCGTGGCCGAGACCGGGGCCGACAGGAGCCGGTTCCCGACGGCAGGGCACCTGTGCGCCTGGGCGGGGGTGGCCCCGGCCAGCTACGAGTCGGCCGGCAAGAAGCGCCCGGCGGGCACCCGCAAGGGATCACCGTGGCTCCGGCGCACCCTGCTCGAAGCGGCCCGGGCGGCGGCGCGGACCAAGGGCAGCTACTACTCGGCCCTCTACGCCCGCATCGCCCGGCGGCGGGGGCCGAACAAGGCGGCGGTCGCCGTGGCCCACTCCATGCTCGAGACCGCCTGGCACCTGCTCAGCACAGGCGCCTTCTACCAAGACCCCGGTGCCGACTACTTCGAGCGCCGCCACGATCCTGTCGTCGAGGCAAAGCGGCTCCAGCGCAGGATCGAGGCTCTCGGGTTCGCCGTCACCATCACCGAAAAGGCCGCATAGCCCAACCCGTCGACGTACTCAACCGTCGTCACACCGACAGGCGCCTCGTCTGGCGCGCCTACGATCCGCTACGGCCTTTGTATTTCACCGGAGACGCTTGGCTTGGAGCACGCGGGCCTTCGAACCGTCCTCCCGTGCTCCACCCCAACCATTAGCGGGCCGGCTCAACTCCAAAGGCGGCGCCGCAACGAGTCCAGCCGTTCATGGACACCCTCTCGCCAGAAATGTCCACCGCCACAAGGCTCTAATGCCAGTCTCAGTCGGAACCCAGATAACCCGTTTAGGCTGACTAAACGGCCGGCGCCCGTCCGAAGTGACCCACGCCGGAATGGGCACCGGGCGCCGACGCCCCGCCTGCAGGATACCCCCCCGAGCCCCCCGCCTGCTGGTCCAGCCAGATTCAGACTGGGATGCGCTCCAGCACGGGAGCCGTAGTCAATCTTTCGGTGAGCTGATCCCGTAGAACCAATGGCCACCCGGTCGCGGCGCTGTCTCCCCTTAGTGCCTCGGGTGCTTCTTAGCGGCCTGAGCGACCCCGGACGTGCGACGTGTCAGTCCGGGGTCGCCGGTCGCATCCACGGAGTCAGCGGCTCGTCTGAGCGTGGGCCACGTCCCGGGGGAAGCCGAAAGGAAAAACTCGCACCCGGCCTCGTCGTGGAGAAGAGTGAGTCGAGCTGCTTGTGGTCAAGGGTCCGGCTGCCGACGAGGGGCGTGCGACGCGACGCCGCCTCCAACGAACCGACGTCCTGGGCGGCCTCATCCACGAAAACCGAGTGTTGCATGAACAGGGCGGATGGGGTTTCGGCACCACAGGCCGAAGGTCACGGCATCGGTGAACACGGGCCCTTGAAGACAACGCGAGGGAGCAAGGTGCTGGCTCGTATCCTCTCCCGAGCCCACGGGCGCCAAATCGCTGAGGCGGCCGTGTGCTCTGGGCGCTGCGATGTGCCTATGCTCGGGTGGTGGTCCTGATCGAGTCGGCGCGACGTTGACAGGAAGAATCGGTGCCAACTAGCGGGTACCCGGGATACGCCAACCACCCCTGGCACCATTACCTGGTAGGGGGTCCTGCCTCGTTACTAGAGGCAGTCCTTCCGTTCCTGGTCATTGCTTTCTTCGCCCTACTCGTAGCGGCCGGACGCTGGGGTGCGGAACGAACCAAGGCTTTTTTGGTCAGTCGCAAGGTCCGGGCTGCCTCCCCTCGAGCGGTCACGTCGGAGACCCCCTCACTACTGCCAGTGCTCGCGTCCGACCGCGAGCGAGACGAAGCCGCGAACCTCATCTCGCAAGCGATCGGAGAGGGCCGCCTGAGCATTGAAGAAGGCATGCAGCGCATCGACGCTGTGCTCCGTAGTCGCCACCGCCACGACATTGGGTGTCTCGTGGCGGATCTGCCAACCCGCGTCTCAGCAATCACCACACGGCCGTTCACCTTCACGCAGCTGCGTATGGGACTCCTCGTCGTCGCAGTGGCCGTGATCTTCGCCGCCGTACTGGTCCAGGCTCTCGTGGGGCTATGGGAGCTCTGGCCGGTCGCCATAGTGGCACTCGGCTGGTCGACACTGCTGCCTCGTCGTTCGACACGGGAGCTCCGGGCGGCCTGACGTCTTGTCATCATCGCAGGCTCCCTTTCCCAATCCCTGGCCAACCGAGAGTGGCCTCATCCAGTGTGAGCACTGTCCATTGGTGAGCTTCATCTGATCATCGCATTCGGGTGCGCCCTGGCAACACGTCACGGGACAATCGGCGGCTCCGGTCGCCCCGTTTGGAGGATGTGACGCCGGAGGTCACTCCCCCGGCCGATTCGCCCCGCTGCGCCTTGTGGCTCACAGATAGGGCGCGAGGTCACCCCGGCCAGACAAGGGCCGGTGTCGAAGGACCGATTAACCCGCTTCGTACGCCGGCCGTGCTCAAGGGCCGTGTGCGGCTCAAGGCAGCCTGAACACCGCCGATCAAACGCCATGTCTTTGCGCTCCTGACCGCGCTCACGTAACTCTCCCCAGACCTGCTCATTGAAATTCCCCTCCTATGGCCTCCTTGGTGACCTGATGGTTCAGTGCGAACACGTAGCGTCACCAGCTCGGGGGTCACCAGCGCCGCCGACGCCGGTGATCTCTTTACCTACGGGTGAGACCGCGACGGGCGCCATTCACCGGGGCACGCCACGACTCAGAGCTGTTCCACAGCGCCATCGGCACCAGCTTCTCCGACCTGGCTCGCTTTCACGGCGCGCCAAAGGCGTGTACGGCAGACAAGTCGGAAAGGGGACTTGAACCCCCACGCCCTTGCCGGGACCAGCCCCTCAATAGGGGACCGGCGCCACCGTCACGGTCTGATTTGCGAGTGTCCTAGTCGGCGTATGTGTCGTGACGACAGGCGACACGTCAGGACGCCCACTCCCATTTCGCTATTGCAAGTTGTTGCACGCGCGAACTGTCACGCCACCGCCGCTCTCCCCCGCCACCGCCCTGTCGCTGAACCGCCTCGTATCACGGGACAACGTGGTCCACTCCCCAACGTTGCGGCTCCCGGTCCGGGCTCCCGGTTCACCTCCAGGCCGGGGGCCGCCCATTTGGTCGCACAAGAGCCGATCCTGCAACGCCCGGCGGCGTAGCGTTCGCCCCGTGAACCCGATGCCCCAGCTCGGCGACCGCTGCCCTGGCTTCGTCGTGGAGCCGATGCGGTACTGGGGCGATGACCTACGACTCGGTCATGCAGGCGAACCACTGCGACGAACGACTGTCGTGGACCGGGCCGTGGCTCTCGCCTTCAGGCGACCGCTGATGGCGAGATGAGCGTGTCCGGGCCATCTCGAGGCGCTGACGGGACCGCGGGAGTTCGGCCGGCGGCCTCCGTTCAAAGGGGAGGAGCTGTGCGTTGACTCGGCTCGGGTCGTGGCGGAACGAAGCAGCTCTCAGCTAGGCGGTTCAGTTCGGCGCCATCCCAGGCGTTGCCACGTTCAAGGCTCGGCGAAGTCTCGTTGAGCCTCAGCTGTAAGTGAAGTCAGTCTTGCTGTTGCTCGCACTGGTTCCACTTGAGGTGGTGACATAGAGGCTGAAAGTCCCGACCTTGGCGCCGCCGGCGGTTATGGCGGTGATCTCGGTCGACGAGACGACCGTGACGTTGGTGGCCGCGATGGCGCCGGTTCTGGCGCCGTTGCCCTGGCCGATCGCCCGGTGGCTCCGACCACGAAGCCGGTCCCGGTGACGGTGATTGGAGTGCCCCCGCCCATCGGTCCGGTATTCGGACTGACCCCTGAGACCGTCGGGACGGCCCCGGGAACCGCGTAGGCGATGACGACTTCGCCGTTGCCGGACGGGACGCCGAACAAGTCGGTCTCCATGTTGGAGTTGATCGCGGAGGGATTGACGTAGCCCGAGCCGCCGCCCCCACCGCCGTTGGTCCCTCCTCCGTCTCCGCCCCAGTAGCCGCCACCACCGCCGCCGCCACCCGCGCCGGGACCACCCTGACCCATCTGGTAGCCGGACTGCTGCGTCCCAGGCGATCCGCCCAGCGAACCGCTTCCACTGGTTCCGGTCAGCCCTCCGCCATTACCTCCTGCGTGGACCGTTATCTCGCCGAAAATATCGGCAATCCAATCGCCGCCGCCGCCTCCGGCGACGAGCAGGGTCGAGCCGCCGTCACTTACCGTCGAGGCGCCGCCCCCTCCGCCCTCCTCGACGGCCGACCCACCACCGCCAAAGCCACCATTGCCCACGCTGCCGGGCGAGCCGCCTGACTCGCCGACCGCGACGGTCAGAGCGCTTCCTGGGGTGACATTGAACGTCGCGGTGGCTTCCCCGCCGTAACTCCCTGGCCCTCCGAATCCACCGCCTTGCGCCCCGTACACGTCGAACGTGGCCTCGGTCACCCCGGCAGGTACCGTCCAACTCTGGTCCACTCCGGCGAACGCGCACGTCACCGTCGCCGTGCCGCCTGAGACAACCGGAGCGGGACAAGGTATGGCTCGCTGACGGAACGGTCGCATCGCAGTCCAGCGCTCAAGGTCGCTGCGGCAACGCCGTTCCCCTCCCTGGCTTAGGGTGAACGCGAGCCCTGAGGAGCGGCAATCGCGCAAATCGGCAGCGCTGCGGCTGTCGTCTTCGCCGGCAGCGCCTCCGAGGCTGGAGCGACCCGGGCGCACGGTCGGCGGAGTCGCAGGTCGCCTCGGCCAGCCAGCGGCGCTGACCAAAAGGTCGTTTTACCATTCTCAGTCGGAACCCAGCCGACCTCTTTAGGCTGACTAAACGGCCGGCGCCCGTCCGCAGTGACCCACGCCGGAATGGGCGCCGGCCGCCGTCGCCCCGCCTGCAAGATACCCCCGTGAGCCCCCGGCCTGCAGGAGTGCATTCCAGTCTGGGATCGTGGCTGGACCCGCCGACACGGGAGCCGCAGTAGCCCACTTCGATGCGCCGCGGCGGTGGCGGCGCGGCGATCGCTTAGATAGCGGGCGGTCGATTGGCCCCCTAACGTAGAACGACCCCGCGCGCCAAAGGACGGGGTCGTTCTTTACCGTCCGGGTGCAGGTTGTCAGTCCGTGGTACCCGGCTGGGGTGGGGTCTATACCGCGATTCAACCGCGAATAAACGGGGTCCGTGCGCGGTGGCGGTCGCGTCACTGACGCTTTGGAACTCTCCCGAGTCACGGAGAATTTGTCGCGTGGGTCAATCTTTCGGAGAGCTGAAGTCGTAGTCATCAATGGGCATCCGGTGTCGGGCACTGATCGCGCCACAGTGGACGGGTGCTTATCTGCGGCCCGAGTGACCCCGGACGTGCGTGTCAAGTCCGGGGTCACCGGCCGCGCCGACGGAGTTTGGAGGCTCGTCTGAGTGTGGGCCACGTCGCCTTCGCGCCCGATCTCGTTGGGCGCCCATCTATCGACACACGCGAATTCTACCTGCGCCCCGTCTGATTGTCCCCGTACATCTGCGATCTATGGGCTGGCGGGGGGACCTTTCCCGTGAGGACAACTCTCCAACCGGAGCCAAGCTGGAGCGGCCCGGTGGAGTGGATCCGCTCAACCGTATCGGTCGAGAACGCCGTTCCGGCCAATCGAGGCTGCCGAAGAGGTTGGAAACTTCGGGGCATCATCCATCACGGCCGACCAAAGTGCATGATGGAGACGCGCCGAATCGGTACTTCAACCACGATCGGAGAAAAAGATGACGGATGTGACGCAACGACCAGACGCCGCGCCGCACGCCGTGCCGCACCTCACCGTCGAGGAGCGCGTCAGGCTCGGCAAGGAGGCCCGCGCTCGCGCCCCCCGCTCGTCCCACGCAGAGTTCAGTCCTGCGACGGACCGTCCAGACCCGGTCAGCCTCCTCGAACGACAGGCCACGACCCGGGTACCCGAACTGCTTCCGATCCGCTACGGGCGGATGCTGGTCTCGCCGTTCACCTTCTTTCGGGGCGCCGCGCTCATAATGGCTGCAGACCTGGCCGCTACTCCCCGGTCGGGCTTCAATGCCCAGGTCTGCGGAGATGCCCATCTCTCCAACTTCGGTCTGTTCGCTTCGCCGGAGCGGAGGCTGATATTCGATGTCAACGACTTCGACGAGACCTTGCCGGGGCCATGGGAATGGGACCTCAAGCGGCTCGCCGCCAGCGTGGTGATCGCCGCCCGGGATCGCGAGTTCACGGACGACGAGGCGCGTACCGCTGCCCTTGAAGTTGGGAGGAGCTATCGCCGGGAGATGGTCCGCTTGGCGGGGTTGTCCACTCTGGAGGTCTGGTACTCCCACATAGACGTTGCCGGTCTACTGGCCGAACTCGAGTCGGCCGCCGCCAAGACGGGGTCCCGGGCCGACAAGCGCATGGCGGCTCGCACCGCCCAGACAGTGACCAAGGCCCAGTCTCGGGACAGCCTTCAGGCCTTGGGCAAGCTCGCCAGTGTCGTCGACGGCCGACTACGCATAGTGAGTGATCCGCCGCTCGTCGTGCCCGTAGAGGAGCTCTTCCCCCAGGAGGTGAGCGACGCGCTCCGTGATTCGTTCCACAAGCTCGTGCGCGGTTACCGACGCAGTCTCCAGTCCGATCGTCGCCACCTCCTCGAAGAGTTCCAGTTCGTGCAGATCGCCCGCAAGGTGGTGGGCGTGGGGAGCGTGGGTACCCGGGCCTGGATACTGCTGATGATGGGTCTCGGCAACGAGGACCCGCTGTTCCTCCAAGCCAAAGAGGCGGAGGCGTCCGTGCTCGAGGAGTTCGTCGGCAAGAGCGGATACGCCAGCCATGGGGCGCGGGTGGTGGCCGGCCAACACCTGATGCAGGCGGCAAGCGACATTTTCCTGGGCCATCAATCGTTTGAAGGTCCTGACTTCGTGACGCGGGACTTCTACGTCCGCCAGCTCCGGGACTGGAAGGGGAGCTTCGAGATCGAAGGGTCCATCCCGCCGGGCCTCACCAAGTACGTCGGGGTTTGCGCCCAGGCGCTGGCCCGCGCCCACGCCCGCTCGGGCGACCGCGTCGCTATCGCCAGCTATCTCGGAAACGGACCGACGTTCGACCGGGCTCTTGCGGAGTTCGCCGATACCTACGCCGATCAGAACGAACGCGACTACGAGGCCCTCCGGCTTGCTGCCTCGACCGGAAGGATCTTGGTCGAGTCAGGGAGGTAGCTCGACGCAAAGCGACTCTTTTCCGACTGGCTGGAATCTGCGCGGTGACCTGAGATACCCCCGATGCGCCGACCCGGTCGCACAGGACCAAATTCTTCGTCTGCTGACACGGCTGTTTCGACCGAGCTCGGCAGTGGCGTCACGTCTCTCCCACCGCCGCGATGGCCGCCTCGAGCGTCGGGTAGAAGCGGTCACGATCGAGCGTCTCGAAGAGACCGTAGCGACGAACGAGATCTTGGAGCCGAGTGCGCATCTCCACGAACGCCATGTGGATGCCCGCAGCGTTCAGCTCACGGTCGAGTTGCTCGAGCATTTTCGCTGCCGACACGTCGACGTCGGTCATCGCCTCGCATTGGACGATGACCCACACGGCGTGGCGCTCAGCGACAGCGTGGCGGATCTGGGTCCGGAAGGCCGAGCTGTTCGCGAAGAACAACGGGGCCTCCCAGCGGTAGACGACGATCCCTGGGATCTCGTGTGCATCGGGGTGCCGCTCGACGCTGTGCCAGCCCCCCAGGCTCCTCCACTTCGCCGAGGACGGCGCCGTGGGGTTGCCAGCTGCGGCGGAAGAACAGCAGTACGGCGAGAACGATGGCGATGACGATCCCCGGTAGGACCCCGAGCACGATCACGCCCAGGCTGGCGACCACCGAGAGGACGAGGGCGCTCTTTCGCACCCGGTAGTAGCGGACCAGGGCCTCAAGGTCGAGCAGCGAGAGCGCGGCCGCGATCAACACCGCGGCCAGGGCGGACTGGGGGAGGTCGGCCAGCAAGGAGTTGAAGAACAGCAGCAACGCGACCACGATGCCGGCACCGACCAACGACGCGAGCTGGGACTTGGCGCCGGCCTGCTCGACGACCGCGGTACGTGAGCCGCTGGTCGACACCGCGAAGCCCTGGAGGAGGCCCGCCGCGAGGTTGGCCGCGCCGATACCGATCATCTCCTGGTTGGGATCCACCTCCTCGCCCCGGCGGGCCCCGAAGCTCGAGGACGTGGCGATCGTGTCGGCCAGCGAGACCAGCGTGATGCCCACGGCCGCGACCGTCAGAGGTCCGACATCAGCCCACTTCGTCCAGGGGACCGAGGGTGTGGGCACCCCTCGAGGCAGCGTCCCCACGGTCGAGACCCCGTGCGCGTGCAGGTCGAAGATCGCGGAGACGACGGTGGCCGCCACGATGCCGACGAGGACTGCAGGTACGACCTTGGTGAATCGGGACAGCACCAACAAGATGGCCAATACCCCGAGCCCGACCACGAGCGCCGCCCCGACGGTGCCGTCGAGCCCGAGTGCGAAGGCCTTGAGCTCGGGGCCGAAGCCCTCGGCATCGGTCGAGAACCCGAAGAGCTTGGGCAACTGGCCGACGATGATGATGAGGGCGAGGCCGTTCATGTAGCCGACCTGCACCTCACTCGAGAGCAGGTCAGCGACGAACCCGAGCTTCCCGATCCCGAGTCCGATCTCGATGACAGCAACGATGATCGCGAGCATCCCGGCCAGAGCGATCGCTCGATGGACGTCTCCGCCCGCCGCCAGCAATGGCAAGAGGGCGGCGAAGATCAACGGCGAGATCGACGAATCCGGACCGAGGACGAGGATCCTCGACGGACCGAAGACCGCATAGCCGACGAGGCACCCGATCGACGTGTACAAGCCGGTCACAGGCGGGAGGCCGGCCAGCTCCGCGTAGGCCAATCCCTGCGGCACCAAGATGGCGGCAAGCACGACGCCGGCGACGAGGTCGGACCGTGCCCATTGCCGGTCGTAGGTTCGAACGGCTCTGAGACCCGGTATCCATCTGGCTATCGCCCGAAGGGCCTTCGTCCAGTGTGCCCCCGCTCCCTTTGTCACCTTCGGCCGTCACGCCGTTCGGTCCCGAACCTACAATGCGGTCAAAGAGAAGACAAGGAAATGGTGCACGGTGATGGCCACACCCGAGCGGCATCGGAGGATCCGCCCTCCTCGGTGACACGATGACACGAGAGGATCTGTGGCGTGCGCTGGATCCGGAGGGCGGTGATGCCACGTGGGTGACTCGAGTCACACCCTCTCCGGCTCGAGCCCGAGTTCTCGCGGTCATCTCGCTCGTCGCGGTCTTGCTCCTCGCTGTCGCAGTGATCGGCTTCCTGGTCCGCAATGGCGTGTACGTCGCGCTCGGTGTGGCCGGATTCGCGCTCGGCATCGTCGGGGGGTGGTGGGTCATCTCGAAACGGCCTCCACGCCGCTGGTACGGGATCGTCGGGGCGGTCCTGGGTGCAGCCCTCCTGATCGCCGCGTTGCTGGGGGCTGGGACCGAGGACTGGGAGTCCTTCGTCCGAGCGCTCATCTGCCTTGCACTCCTCGCCATAGCCGTTCTGGCGGCGCGAGCCGCGTTGGCTGCCAGCCTCCGGACCACCGCCGCCGGTCGGGTGCACCGTGTGAATCGGCCTTTGTACCCGGTCCTGCTCTGCAATCCGTGGTCGGGTGGCGGCAAGGTCGAGAGGTTCGGATTGGTGGAGCTGGCCACTTCGCTCGGAGTCCAGACCGTGATGCTCGACCACGGGCTCGACCTTGCCGAGCTCGCCCGAGACGCCATCGCCCGGGGCGCCGACTGCCTGGGGATGGCCGGTGGAGATGGCTCACAGGCATTGGTGGCCTCCATCGCCGTGGAGCACGATCTTCCCTTCGTGTGTGTGGCCGCCGGGACGCGGAACCACTTCGCCCTTGACCTCGGACTGGATCGCGCCGATCCCCGCCAGAGCGTGTACGCCTTCCGCGATGCCCTCGAGCGCCGAGTCGACTACGCGACGGTGAACGACCGGTTCTTCGTCAACAATGTCTCCCTCGGCGTCTATGCCACCATCGTCCAGCAAGAGGGTTATCGAGAGGCCAAGGCGGCCACGACGCGGAGGCTGCTCCCCGAGCTGCTGGGCGACACCACAGAGCCCTTCGATCTGTCGTTCGTGACGCCCGACGGCACCGACGTAGACGGGTCCTTTCTCGTCATGGTGTCGAATGACCCCTACGTCCTCGCCGCGTCGCCCAGCACCTCCCAACGCCTTCGACTCGACACGGGACGCCTCGGCGTGTTTGCGGTGACTGCAGCGACGGGCGCACAGGCGGCCGAGGTCGTCAGCTTGGCCATGGCCGGCCAAGGCGCACATAGCGGTCACGCCTTCGAGTTCAGCTGTGAGCGGTTCGAGATCAGGTCCCGCTCGGGCAGGGCGTACGCCGGCGTCGATGGTGAGGCCCTCGAACTTGAAACGCCGATGACCTTTCGCAGCCACCCCCAGGGCCTGCGCATGCTCGTCCCCGAAGGCAACATCGAGATTGCGCTGAGGCGTCAGTCCCGGGGCGTGCATGTGCGCGATCTCGTCCTTCTGGCGAAGGGCACGCAGCCCGGCTAGTTGCAGTCTCACATTCCGGGTCAGAACCGCGACGGCACCTCGTGTGGATGTGTGGGGGTTTTCGGTAGCCGCCCTTCTTCTGGCGGGCCGGTAGGACGACGGCGTCTCCTCGACCTAGGACTTCTGCGCCTCAGTGACGTCGGCTTCGATCTCCTTCTGATCCGCCTTGAGCTGCTTCTCCTCGATCTTGTGCGCCCGCTTCATTGCCGAGCGGACCTTAGCCTCCATGTCGGAGACGGCGACGACGACCAGGCCGGCCTCACCCTCGTCAAGGGACTCGCCCAGGTCTTTGAGGTCGCCCCGACTCATGCCCGCCGCGGCGTGCCCGGCCAGCGCGCCGAGAACCGCGCCCGCGCCAGTCGTTCCGAGCAGGAGACCTCCCCCGATGGCGGCGGCCGGGAAGAGGACGATCACCAGACCTGTGGCCAGGCCGACTCCACCGCCCAGCACGCCACCGACGCGCGTCGGGGTTTCGTGCTTTTTGACGATCTTGACCTTGCCCTTTTCGTCGCGCTCGATGACAGCGGCGTCGTAGGCGTCGATTAGGTTGGCCTCGGTGTGGAGCTCCTTGACGAGCTCGTAGTCTGCCAGTGCGTCCGCGGCATCGCCGTAGACGCCGCTATACACGAAGAGGGTGTCGATGGGCATGTCGGTGCTCCTCCAGGTTTGAGTGCGGATCAGAGCCGGATATCCTTCAGGTTTAGATGCGGCTCATCTCCTGTGGACTAAGGGTCGCCTCAGCAGGGGCGCCGTAGGCGGCAAGCGCGAAGATCACGATGACGCCGAGTGCGATGTAGGTCAACGACCAGACCGGGTAGTAGGGCATCCACCAGATGGCGCTGATGGAGCCGATGGCACCAGCAGCGATGCCGAGCCAGCGGCCGACCTGGGAGCGCCTCATAACCGCGAGGCCACACAAGATCAAGATGATGCCGACGACCAGCCAGACCCAGCCGTAGGTCTTCAGGCTGGTGCCGAAGAGAGCGTCTTCGAGGTTCTGGGGAAGGACCCCATGGTAGCGGAAGGCCCAGATCGCATCGAAGATGCGCATGATGCCAGCGACCCCCAACACGATGGCGGCGAAGATGATCCAGCCGTGGCCCCGGTCGTTCATGGTGCACCCCCCACTCGAACGTGCCCAGCACCCACGAGCGACCGGGCCCCAATTGCTGCCCCTGCCACAAGGTATATACCGGAGAGAGCCGCAATGGAAGAGGTCGAACAATGTACGGGGGGCAGTCATCGCTTGCGTAGGCCCGCCGATGAACCCGATCGCAGGACCGAGCGTGGGAACGCCAACCCGTTAAGAGTCTCCAGCCCCTAGCAATTCTGCAACAGGGAGGTTAGAACTTGCAGAAGAGGTGTGGCTACGGGTGCGGAGGAGACGGCTATGGTTGCGTACGACTACCCCCTGGGCGGGGTCTTCTTGTCGATGCTCTACTTCTTCTTGTTCTTCATCTGGATCTGGATCCTCATTACCGTCTTCATGGACATCTTCCGCAGCCCGGACCTCAACGGGTGGGTCAAGGCCCTCTGGAGCATCTTCGTGATCATCCTCCCGTTCCTCGGCGTCTTCATCTACCTGATCGCCCGGGGCGGAAAGATGCAGGAGCGCAAACTCCAGGACGCCGCCCAACAGAAGCAGGCTTTCGACTCCTACGTCCGCGAAACCGCCGGGAGCTCGGGCAGCGATGTCACGGCGCAGCTGACCCAATTGGCTGACCTGAAGGCCCAAGGTGTCCTTACCGACGCCGAGTTCGAGTCACAAAAGGCCAAGGTTCTGGCTGCAGGCTGATACGGGCGCGAACGACCGCGCCTACGAGGAGGGAGTGGTACATGGCCGAAGACACCGGCTCTCTGGGACCGATCAGCTACCTGGTCGTCGAGTTCCCGGGCAGCAAGATGACCGGAGAGGGCCTGCCCGTCTTGGTCGACCTCGTCGAGCGAGGCGTGATCAGGATCTTGGACCTCGTGTTCGTCGCCAAGGGCGAGGACGGCTCATTGGGCATCATTGGCCTGGCGGATCTGGATCACGACGGGACGATCGACCTCGCCGTCTTCGAGGGCGTGTCCTCGGGTCTGGTGAGCCAGGAGGACCTTGCCAACGCCGCACCGGTGATCGCACCCGGGTCGTCTGCCGCCATCTTGATCTTCGAGAACCGCTGGGCGACGCCGTTCATCGCGGCCCTGCGTCGTGGCAAGGCCCAACTCGTCGCCGCCGGCTACATCCCCCAAGACGACCTCGCCGCCGCGCTTGATGCGGCCGAAGGCTGAAAGGAGACCACCCGTGCCACTTCTCCGAGGCATCGCACGCACTGCAGCCATCGCCGGCACGGCCACCGCCGTGTCGAACCGCGTCTCGCGTCGCCAGCAAAACCGCTGGGCCCAACAAGAAGACCAGCAGTACGCGCAACAACAGCCTCAGCAGCAGTACGCGCCGCCGCCCCAGCCCGCGGCGCCGGCGAGGGATCCGGTCGCACAGCTCAAAGACCTCGCAGAGCTCAAGTCGCAAGGGATCCTCAGCGACGCCGAGTTCGAAGCTCAGAAGGCCAAGATCCTGGCGTCCTGATCACCCCCGCTGGGGCGGTCCCTGCCAGCTTTACCTGGCTCAATTGTCGTTGTGATGGCCTTCCAAGCGGTGCCAGCTTGTCGCATATCTTCCAGGCGATGAGGGACGGAGGAAAGAGTAATGACGCTCTTGGCGACACCAGACGTTCCTCTTGCTGGGTTCGTTGTCACAGACATCTCGTTTGAGCCGTCGAATCAGAGTCATCGCTTGTAAGCCCAGCGGTGGGGGCGGGACTCCTCCCTAGCCGAGGCATGGCCGATGGTTTCAGCGTCTTTTTTGCCAGTGGCGTCAATCGGTGTCGCTGTCCTTTTTGGGGCCTCATCGTCGGACGCGGCCGAAGCGGCTCTCATCGTGACCGTCGTGCTACTGATTATGCACGGCTTTACCGCCGGGAAAGCAGCCGGCTTGCGTGGAAGGCAGCGGGTCATCGTTACCGTCATTGCTGGGCTACTGGGTGTTGCGATGGTGATCCTGAAGTCGGTCCTCCAGCATCGTCACTACTAGAACTGAGGATCGTTCGACTGCGCTGCTAAGCCCTTCCGTCAATCCCAGCGCACCAGTTCTCTATGCCCAATGCGTCGGCGAGCGAGCAGCGACAGTTTCTGGGAACCCAGTCCAGACGTCAGAAGGAGCTGAGAAACTGGCAGAGAAATGCCCGTAGCGTTTGACACAACATTGGAGTACCTTTCGGTTAGAGACCGTTCGCTAACCGAAGGGGGGTCACACGATGGCTGACGAAGCGGAACCCCTAGGCCCGATCAGCTATCTGATACTGGCACGGTGTTCGGGCTTGTGGCAGCACGTCAGAGCAGGCACTGAGAGCAACCCGGCAACGGTTTGCTTCTCGGATCTGCGGGAGCAGCGCTCAGCATCATCACATCACTTTTGAATGCGGACGACACGCCGTCTCTAGCCCTGTTGTACCTACGTCGCACGTCGCACACTGATAAAAAGGAGAAGAAATGCTTGCCGCCGGCTACCAATATCCAATCCTCGATTTCTTCCTGACGATGCTGTACTTCTTCCTCTTCGTCATCTGGATCTGGCTGTTGATCGCGGTATTCATCGACATCTTTCGCAGCCACGACATGGGTGGCTGGGCAAAGGCGCTGTGGGTGATTTTCATCATCGTCCTTCCGTTCCTCGGCGTATTTGTGTACCTGATCGCCCGGGGCGGCAAGATGCACGAGCGCGCGGGTCGTGATGCGGCGCAGCAGCAGAAGGCGTTCGACGAGTACGTGCGACAGGCGGCTGGGACGCCAGGGAACAGCGCCGCCGATCAGCTGTCGAAGCTAGCCAACCTCAAGTCGCAGGGCGTCATCACCGACGCCGAGTTCGACGCGCAGAAGTCGAAGATCCTGGCTGGCTGAACGGAACCCGGCGTCAATCAGAAGATTTCTGGTACCGCTTGGAAGTCGAAGCCGTGCGTGCGCGTACATCGTGGTGACGGAAGACCACACCGTGAATCCGGAACTGGAACGGTTCGTCGCGAAGCGGATGGGCGCTACAACGTATGAGGTTGCCAGCAGCCACGTTGCCATACTCTCGAATCCCGACGTGGTGATCGAGGCCATCCTCAAGCTCGCTGCGTCCGTCTGAGCGGTCGGAGGGACACCCCTGAAGCGAATCTCCGACAGTCGTCATCACAGCCGCAAACTTAGGCCGGGCGGTCTGCGCGGTCTCCAGACTGCCCCCGTACGCTGCCGGGACGGTGGGGCAGGCAATTCGGGGTTAGCCGGGCCGGTTGGTGCCTTGGCTCTTACCGTCAGGGATCTCACGAATCTTGACTCAACCTCTATCCGGGGTAATCCCACGCGGGGCTTCCTCGAGTAAGACTGGACGCGTGACGCAGGGATGGCGAGTACAGCGAGTGGACCATCGGGACCCCTTGGCTCCCGTGGAGGACATCGTGCGCCTCATCGACGTGGCCGGCACGGCTACGGCCGCCGCCTATAGCCGCAGCGACGTGGTCCAGGCGCTCAACGAGCACCAGCCGGCCGCCGTGGCATTCGCCTCCGGTCAGCTTGTTGGCGTCGCCATCGCGCGTATGGCCGGTCGCGATGCTCATCTGCTGGCCCTCGCCCTGCACCCGAGTTGGCGGAACCGGGGCATCGGCTCTGCGCTGCTTCGCGAACTTGACCAGGAGGCGATCCATCACGGCGCTCTGCGCATGCTGGCTCTGGTCGAGCCGGGTCAAGTCGGGGAGGTCGCGTTCGCGCACCAGGGGTTCGACCGGATTGACGGGCTCCACTTCTACATCAGGTCTGCCTCCATGGTGCCCGAGGAGCTCGAGATCGTAGAGCGCTACGCCGGCCACTTCCCGCCGGCGGGGCTGTGGGAAGAGATGAAAGGCTTCTCGACGACCAAGGAGCTCCTGGAGCGCCGGATCGTCGCTCCACTCGCACATGTCGACCTTGCGGACAGCGTAGGGCTACGAGCGCCCGCGGCGGTGATGCTCTTCGGGCCACCTGGGACGGGCAAGACCTCATTTGCCCGGGCGATGGCGTCCCGGCTTTCCTGGGCGTTCGTTGAGCTGCACCCCTCGCTCCTGGGTCATGGCACCGCGGGCGCAGCGGCTCTGCGTGCGGCGCTGGAAGATCTGACGCACGTGGACCGCTTGGTGTGCTTCATTGACGAGGCGGACGAGATCGCCTCGGCGCGCGCCGACCGACCCGAGAGCCAGCCGGTCGTCAACGAGCTGCTCAAGGCGATTCCAGTTTTCAAGTCCCGCCCGGGTCGACTCATGGTGATGGCAACAAACTCCATCGCCTCCATCGATCCAGCCATGCTCCGACCAGGACGCTTCGATCTCATCATCCCGATCGGCGCGCCCGACAGTGCCGGCCGTGCCGAGCTGGCGGCCGAGTTCCTGGAGCACTGTGATCCCGAGGACATCGCCGAGCGCACGGAGGGCTTCACGCCCGCCGACTTCGCGCTGGCCGCCCAGCGTGCCGCCCAGCTCGCCTTCGAGCGGGCGCTCGCCGGCGGTGCGCCAGCGGTGACATCCGATGACTGTGCCGACGCCGTGTCGCGGACGCGTCCCAGCGTCCACAAGGAAGCGGCCGTCGCCTTCGACGAGGAAGCGGCCGGATTCGCCAGGCTCTGATGTGATCTTCGGCAACAAAAGCTTCCTCCGAGATGTGAAATGGTTCCCCCGAATGCCGTAGCCCTAGCTCCTGCTCAAACTTCGCGAGTAGGGTTCCGCCGCCGCCGTTTGGGTCGGCAAGGTGCCGGCTCATTTCGGGTTGGAGGTGACTGGCCCCATTCACCGGATCGGCGTGCAGTTCAGGTGGGGTCTCGAAAGCAAAGCGACGCGGAAGCGATACCGGGTGGTTGGGCGCCACGTTGGACCCGTACTCCGACTCGTAAGATCGAAGCTCGGTGACTTTGCCCGCTGCATCCGTCGTTGTGGGCATCGACAACGGGGCGACGTCCAACAACGCGACTGTTCTCGAGGACTCGGGCCGGTTCCTGGTCGATGAGATGGTCGAGTCCCCTAGCCGGGTCAAAGAGGGCACCGAGGCAGCCCTCGATGCGCTGGAGGAGTCGTTCGCTCGGATCCTCGCTCTGACCGGGATCGAGCGCGCTCGGGTGCGTGCCGTCGGACTCGACAGCCCAGGCCCGGCGAGTGCCGAAGGCGTGATCTTCCGGCGGGGTTCGACCAACTTCGGACATCCGAGCTGGAACGGGTTCGACCTCCGTGCTCATCTGCAGCGCAGGCTAGGTCTCCCGGTCGTCTACAACAACGACGGCAACGCGGCCGCCCTCTATGCCCACCGCCTGCATTTCGGTGTGCACGGCCGCTCGCGTTCGTCGGTCTCCGCCATCGTCGGTACGGGACTCGGCGGTGGGATCGTGCATCGGGGTCGGGTTGTCAAGGGGGCGACGGGCGCAGCAGGTGAACTTGGCCACGTGCACATTCCGATGGCTGGGCTCCTGGAGCCTGATCAGCCCATTCCAAGGTGCAACTGTGGGTTCTTAGGAGATGCCGAAAGCGTTGCCTCACTGACGGGCATCGAGCTCAACCTTCTGCCGTACTGGTTGTCGCGCTACCCGGACCACGAGCTTGGATCGCTACCCCTTTCCGAGGCAGCTCGATCCGTGCGGGCCTACGGAGAGGCCGGGGACCCAATGGCCACCCGGATATTCGAGCAACAGGCGGCGGCGTTGGGTCGGCTTTTCACCATTGCAGCGAACTTCTTGGACCCCGATGCTTATTTCATCGGTGGTGGCGTCGTGGAGGCCGCGGGCGCGTTCAAAACGTGGTTCTTGCAAAACGTCCGCGACAGCACGACCCTCCGCGAAGAGGAGGCAGCTGTTGCTGGTTTCGTGCTCGTGCCCGAGCTCGACATGGCCGGCGCACGCGGAGCCGCAATGGCCGCTCTCGACGCAGTCTTGGAAGCCTGAACGCCGACGGTTCCAGCCACTACGAAGGTATGTGCGCAGACCAAGTTCAGCCCTCAACCACTCCACGGACCGCTCTATATCGCTCATCGACCCACTGCCTCAATAACCCGACCGCACCCCCCTTCTGTGGCTGACCCGACCGCATCGGGACTGCGCTATTCAAGACACCTTGACGACGAATCAACTTCCGACAGTCACATTGAGGTGGTGCGTTGCCATAATCTGAGCTCGCGGGCTAAATGGCCCAGGCCTTAAGGCCCGGGGAAAACAGCTCGCAGCTGCTCAAGCAGAGTGCGTTCGCTCACGACCGATGGTGGGGTGTGATCAGGGTCGAGTCGCCCATAGACCAGGCGGATAAACGACTCCGCCGGCATGGAGAGATCGGGCTCACTTTCGCGCTCCGCTGAGGTGAATCCGACCTGACTCGGTTCGATCGTCACTACGAACCAGCGTTCCGGTCGGGTCGTTCTCGTCATGATTGTGCGTGGGTCGCCTTTGGGCCTGGACGTGAACCTGGCAATGAGCTCGAGATTGTCCACAACCACGTCCGTTCCGTCGGCGGCCAAGGCGACGGTCGGGTCCAGGGTCACGGCGATGTCCCATTCGTGGATGAGGTGCTCGTTCAATCGCATCCCAAGAAAGGCATCCCAGTCCAGCTCAAGCGGTCCCATAGCGATCTTGAACCGCGCCCGGTCATCTCGATGGGTTGTCTCAAGGGCGGACATCATCTCGGCATCGGCCGCCACCGCATCGTTGGCTTTTGCCCGGGGCGATTTCGCGTTCCATTCGTCCCAGACCCGTTGGCTAAAGTCGTCGGGCGGCTCGACATTGTCGAGCGAAGCTTGAAGCCTTCGGCGGGCGATAACTGCCCCGGATCCGAGATGCGACATCACATCGGCGATTGTCCACTCCTTCGGGTAGGCCTGTCGGACGAGAACTGTGTCATCGAACGAGTGCACAAGATCGGCCAGCCGGTCGACTGAGGAACGGAGGGCATGGGTAGCGTCGGGCATGCCCTTGACCCTACCGGTGAACAGCGCGATTCCGTCGGGGTCACGGTGTACGCGGGTAGCCCCAAACGCCGTACATGAAGGAGAGTCACCTCGTAGTGAAATGACGCGACGTCAGCACCAGTCCTCGCGGGCGGTTCGAGCCCTTCTGCCATCCGACGAGCAGGCCTCAGGCGCTACAGGAAGGCGAGGACGGACCGTTCACCACCGCGGATCTTGGGCCGGGATCAAGCCGCGGTCGACGCCGCGCTGGCGATCGGCGGGGCGAGCACAGGTCGCGGGGGTGCTGTGAAAGCCCGCGCACCAGTGCTCAAGCCCATACCGACAGAGTTTCTCGGCAAGCGCGCTGATACTGGCGCGCTGAGCGCCGGACCGATGGGTCGGCGCTAGAAGAACGCTCGCAAGCCCGGTGCTCATCCCTGCCGCATAGCGAAGGCGTCCGTCTGCCTACGGCGTCATACTTGCGAATGAGAGGCCGCACGCCTCTTCGGAGACAGCATCTATCCCAAGCACCTAGCCATACCGGACTGCAGGGATGAAGCTAAACACCGATTGCCAAGGACGAAGAACCCTTCTAGGGTTCCCGAAATACCACGTAGATCCGCCAACCTGGCGGAATCTGAAAAGAGGTGCAGAAATGACGGTGCTTTCCGTAACGGCATTGACCATAAAGCCGGACCGGTATGAGGACTTCTTGGCGACCACCAAGAAGTCAAAGTCGATCTTGGAAAAGCACGGAGCGAAGAACGTCCGGCTGATTGTAAGCATGAGCGGCGAGACATCGGGAAGCTTCGTGCTCACTCATGAAGCGGATGACTTCACCGACGCCGGTCGCGTGATGGACAAGTTCCTTGGTGATCCCGAAGGGTTGGCCCTGATGATGGAGTCCGGCACCGAAGACGGCGCGACGGCGAGTTGGCAGACATCGACATGGGTCGAGATTGACCTCTGATCGTAGACGCCCTATCTGCCGTCGCTCAGCTGGTGGTTGTGCCTCTGAGTCGGCGTTACCACCAGAGAGTTAGACCTCGGCTTCAGGTGTAGAGATTGTCCGTCTACGCGTAGCTTCCGGTAGATCGCCTCTGTGCTGGCCACGGCTGCCCCGAAACTGAACGCCGAGGTCTACGCCGCACCAGGTGTGCGGGTCACGGGCGATCCGCGACCGGCGCGTCATCGGCGTTTCGGCAGGTCCATGTAGTACAGATCGTGTCGGAGGACCGATTGACCCCCTGAGTACACCGGCCATGCTCAAGGGGAAAGTGCGGCTCAGGAAGGCGGCATGACCGGTTCTGCGCAACCGTGGACTCTGCCTGTGACAGCTCCTCAGCCTATTGAGGGGCAACGGGAAGCCATGGTGTGGATGCACGACGTCGTGAGTGTCGACGACCCTTCGGGCGCCCTCCTCAATGGCCGGGACTACACATGCACGAGCATGGTCTGAGCTAGCCGAGGCCGGGGAAACCCTGGACAACCCCGCCCTCAGCGTGGTCATGCCCCTCACGGTGGCCGCTTGGAGATGGCGCCCCTAACCCCAGGTCTCATTTCCAGAAGGATCCCCGTACGTAGGGAGGGTGACACAGTCCGCAGGCACAACGGTGATGCAAGTCAGAGTTGCCGGGGCGTGTTATTGGGGCAGTGGTTGCCGACGCGATGACATCCGGTGTCACTGATGCGGCGATCGTGGCCGAATCCGCGTTGGTGCAGTCCCCTTCGCGGAATGTCGCCTACTCGTCGTGTGAGGGGTTGGGCGCATCGCGGTCCTTGCACAGCCACCTAGAGCTCAAACTGTGCGCCCTCGGCGAGCGCTTCTCGCGCCTCGGAGCTGATTCTCCGCCACGGACGTCTACGGAGAGTCGACCAGAACGAACTCCAAATAGCGGATTTCACCGAAGGTAATCCCGCGCGCACTCGCAGCCTCGCGCCGCGCTACGGCAGCTCCTTCGGCTTGCTTGTCCAAGGCAGCCCGGTCGACCCACACGGTTCCTACGTATCCCTCACCCGTGTCGCGGTTGACCATGTTGCGCAGTGAGCAGAAACCGGGAGCAGCCTTGATCTGGGGCACGATTTCGTTCTTGAAGAACTTGAGAGTTTCATCGATCGTCGCCGGGTCCATGCTGAATGGCGAAACCATGAGCGCTGACCCTGGCACGGGCGGCTTCACGACCTCGGACACCAGTTCTTCAAGCCTCTCAACTTGAATAGTCCCTCCGATGATCTCAGTGGCTTCGTCGCGCGCTTTGCTCATTGCGCCGTCACTAGCGTCGCGGTCCGCCTCGCTCTCCCAGATCGAAAGGATGTGCAACCTCCCCGTCGATCGGTCAACAGTGGCGCTCAGGCCTCGGTAGCCCTTTTGCTGGTGAATGAGCGGGAGCGCCGTGCCACGCAAGTACTCGATTCCACCATCGATATTGGTGGCATTTGTCCAGGTAATCAAACGTGTGTACATCGCCCTTCCTTCCTGTTGCGGACACCATTTCGGGCGCCGAGCGAACGCTATACCCGTGGCTCTCGTCGCGCTCTGGAAAACGAGGCTCGCGCCCGGGGAGAGGTCTCCGCCGATGGCGGATACTCAGGGTCAAGAGAACCGGCGGGTACTGGTCGGACTGTCCCGAAACATCAGTGACGGTCCTGGTGGGTAGGCAGCGGCAATGGTGCAGCGAGCGCTGTCGAGCTGGGGCACGTCAGTGTCTCGACGTTCAGACGGTAGCGAACCAATGGATGAGTACTACGATTCGCTCGTGACTGATCGAAGCCGATCAACCACAGCGTCCGTCTTGTTCACCGACCTGGTTGGCTCCACCGACCTGCGTCGAACCCTCGGCGATGACCGTGCTGACGAACTTCGACGGCTGCACGATGCAGCTATTCGGAGCGCAGTGACGGAACACCTCGGTACCGCAGTAAAGGGCACGGGTGATGGTCTGATGGTGGTTTTCCCAGCTGCTGGAGAGGCAGTCGCTGGCGCAGTGGAAATACAACGAGCGATCTGGCGGCTCAATCGGACAGGAGATTGGACGGTGGCCGTTCGCGTGGGCATCAGCGCAGGCGACGTCGCATTTGACGACGACGACTGCTTCGGTACCCCTGTTGTGGAGGCACGGCGCCTGTGCGATGCGGCCGAACCAGACCAGATCCTGGTTAGCGAGGTGGTACGCCTCCTGGCGGGTTCACGAGGAGGACATGAATTTGTCGCTCTCGGACTGGTAAATCTCAAGGGGCTTGGGGAGATGACAGCGTTTGTTGTCGAGTGGGATGCCCCGGATGTTCAAGCCGTGCCCCTCCCGTCAGCTCTTGGAACTCACGAGATCGTCCGCCTGGTGGGCAGGGTGAGCGAGACATCGCTTCTTGAGAACGCCTGGAAAGAGGCATCGAGCGGAAACAGCCGGACGGTCCTCATTGCGGGAGAGCCGGGGATCGGAAAGACAAGACTGGCTGCTGAGCTTGCGCGCGGGTTGTATCAAAACGGAGCCATCGTCCTGTTCGGCCGTTGTGACCCTGAATTGAGTGTGCCTTACCAGCCGTTCTCAGAGGCGTTGCAGACATACGTGGCTGGGTGTCCGACCAAAGATCTGACCGACCAGGCCAGCGCCACCGCCACCGCCGGAGATCTGGTGCGACTCGTTCCCCTCTTGACAACCAAGCTGGGCGAACTACCCGAGCCCATTCGGGCGGATCCGGAAACTGAACGGCTCAGACTCTTTGAAGCCGTCGAGGGTTTTCTTACTGCGATCGCGACCAGCGCACCGGTGCTCCTCATCGTTGATGACCTTCATTGGGCCGCGAAGCCGACGCTGTTGTTGTTGCGGTACCTGATCCGACAGCGAGCGCCCCTGCCGCTGCTCATTGTTGCCACCTATCGGGACACAGACCTAGACCGCGGCCACCCGTTGTCGGAAATGCTGGCTGATTTACGCCGCGAACCGGAAGTGGAGCGAATCGTGTTGCACGGTCTCGATAACGCCAGCGTGGTGGCGTTCATGGCCTCGGCGGCGGGCCATGAGCTCGATGCCGAGGGAGAGGAGCTCGCACGAACCGTTTGTGCCGAGACCGAGGGGAATCCATTTTTCATCGGTCAGATATTGCGCCACCTGGTTGAGACCGGTGCAATCGTTTCAGAGCATGGTCGCTGGGTGGTAAGCCGACACGGTGCGATCGGCATACCAGAGGGTATACGTGAGGTCATCGGTATGCGCCTGTCTCAGCTCGACGAAACCACCAATCAAGTCCTGTCAGTTGCTTCAGTGATTGGACGAGAATTCGACAGTCAGCTCCTCTCAGAAGCATGCGACATCGAACCGGATCGCGTCTTTGACGCCTTGGAAGTGAGCGAAGTCGCCCGGTTGATCCTTCCCGTTACAGAACATCCCGGGCGGCGAACCTTCGCTCATGCTCTTGTCCGCTCCACACTCTACGAAGAGATTCCTACGACTCGTCGCCTTCGAATTCACAAGGCAGTTGCGCGCGCTCTGGAGCAGCGTTCATCGGAAGGAGGTCACCTCGAGGAGCTTGCCTATCATTCCTGCGAGTCTGCCGCTCTAGGTGATGTCGAATCGGCGTTGCGCTGGGCGAGAGCGGCGGGAGACGCTGCCCTTGGACGACTCGCCTACGAGGAGGCAGCCGTCCAGTACGAACGTGGTTCTCAGGTTGTCGATCCTGACGATCTATCCCACCAGCTTGCAGCATGCGAATTGGAGATCTCCCGAGCTCGCGCTCTGCGCTCAGCTGGTGAGATGGAAACCTCTAGGCAGGCAGTTCAAAACGCCGTCGACGGCTCCCGCCGGCTTCGAAGGCCCGATCTGCTCGTCGAGGCGGCGTTGGTAATGGCAGGTGATCGCGGCTGGAGTGAGGCAGGACTAGTCAACGACAAGCTCGTCGAACTGCTCACAGAGGGTCTCCGCGATCTGCCGCCAGGGGATTCGTCGCTTCGGGCCCGCGCTGGAGCTCGACTTGCCTCCGAACTGTATTTCGATCCGCAACGTGGTGAAAGGCGACAAGCCCTCACTGTTGATGCCCTCGCCATGGCAAAGCGACTAGCCGATCCAGAGACCCTTGGATACGTCACCTCCTGCGCCGTTTGGGGCTCCTGGGTACCAGGGAACCCAGGTGAACGGCTCGCAATGACTCAAACGATCGCGCGGATCGGGAGCGATTTGGGCAACCGCTCGTTGGAGTTGGCCGGACGAAGTTGGGAGTTCAATTGCAGGGCTGAACTCGGCGATCGAGGCGGAATGGATTTGGCGCTTGAACAAGAGCAGCTGCTTGCCGACCTGCTCCGCCTACCCGAAGCGCGTGCTGGGTATCGACGGTCCACCGATCTGCCGCTGCCGCTGCAGACGGTCGCTTCGAAGAAGCGATTGCACTCGCTGATGAAGGTCTTCGGATCGGCCAACAGCTCGAATTGACTACCGCACTGCAGATGTACGGGGTCACCCAGTTTGCGATACGGCGTGCTCTCGGGGGCTTGGAAGATCTTGTACCCATTGTGCGATCAATGGTTGACGAGTATCCGCTCATTCCTGCGTGGCGGTGCGGGCTCGCGTTTCTCTACCGAGAGCTGGGATGGATTGAAGACGCTCGCACCGAGTTCGAAGTCCTCGCAGCTAGCGATTTCACTGATATTCCGCTGGATGCCAACTGGAAAGTTGGCATCGCCATTTTGTCGACGGTTTGCAACTTCCTTGATGACGTGGAGCGGGCCCGGCGCCTCTATGAGATGTTGGCACCGTATGCGGACCTCATGGTCACGGCGGGGATGCCAGCTGACATCCTCACATCCGTCCATTTGCCCCTTGGTCTGTTGGCCGCGACCCTGGAGAGATGGGATGATATGGATTTTCACTTGACCGAAGCAGTAGCCCGCAACCAAGCCTTGGGCTGCCGACCTTGGACCGCAGTCGCGCGCCTTGAACACGCCACGATTCTCGCGAGGCGCAATCGATATGGGGATGCCGAGCGCGCACACAAGTTACTGAAGCTTTGCCGAGATGAAGCTTCAAAACTTCGGATGACTCGAATCATCGGCCTTGCAGATGCTTTGACAGACAAGATTGTTGACCGTGGCTCGCCATGAGTGCCGGAGCGTACGGAGTTAAGCCGCGGATCCGTCGACGGGTTAGTGAGAATTTCAGTTCCTAAGCGCAACCCTTCACCGCCAATCACCCTTCCTGACCATGCGGCCTTTCCCGCTCGGCGTTTCGCGACCCCTTTCCAACCTGCGCGTGGGCGAACGGCGAGCAAGGCGCAGCCGGAGGCCACCGAGAGGATCAGTCGGCCTTTGGACCGGAGGAGGGCTTGGACCGGGCAGTCCGCCGGGTTGGCGGCGTGTGGGCGACCTCCGGGGAACCGGACGAGCGGGGGGCCAGGAGCGAGGCCAGGTGACCGCGTTTGCGGCGTTTGAGCGGCCTCTATCTCCTAACCCGCCACACGGTGGAGGCATCCAAGAAGACAGTCACGTCGACGGGCTTCGCGGTGAATCCGAATCACCCGGCGCCGCCATGACGGTACCCAGCCGCGACAGGCTGCACCAGGGCCGGATCCCGGTACGGATTCCACTTCGACCCCGAGGCACGCTGCCCCACAACCCGTGTCGGAGTTATCGTCTGAGGGTTGGATTGGGAGCGTACCGATTCACAACGGGTCGTTCAGCACGCCGACGGGCGCAACAATCGTCCAATTCGTGTCGCCTGACGGCACCCAAGAGTTCGACTGGTCCGAGTTCAGTTCGGTTGAGCGAGTCTCCCGATCAGATCTAGGCGAGAGTCCGCAGCGGCTTCACGCAGACTTGCTCTCGCGGTCCTCGGGGGACGTAATACTCGGGTACCTAAACGGCAGGGATCTGTTTGTTATCACCCCCGCCACCATGACGAACCCGAAGGCCACCGGCCCCAGCCCTCGGGCGTCGACGCGAGCGGAGTTGCTCGCTTCTGCGTCTAGTCGCGCCGTGAGGCTCGATTGGTTCTCGCGGACTTCGGTCGTAAGCGCGTCGAGGCTCGCCGATAGTTCCGTGTGTGATGTGACTGTGTTTGTTGTTCGACGCTCTGTAGCCGACTCTGAAAAGACTCAAGGTTCCTCCACAGAGCATCGAGCTGGACCCGAACCGTTGCACCTTGGGCCGAGTCATGGTCGTGAACACCGCGGCGCCGGAACTGATGGCGGAGCCCAAAGCCGTTGGAGGCGTGGGGTTGGCGTCCCTGCGGAGCGAGGGGAAGATCCGCGCGAGCCGGTCCTTGATCCATCGCTGAGCGGGCTCCGCCTTCTCGCCAGCACCTTGAAGGATGAAGGCCACGCCGTTGGAGGCGGTTGCCGCCAGACCCACCAGCCCTACCGCCACGCCGGTCCACAAGATGACGTCAACCTCGGTCACCCGAACAGCATTGCCGGACTTGACTTAGTCGCGGGGGGTGACCAGGGCCTCGGGGTCGACCCTGACGGTCCAAATGCGGCGCGGATAACTCGGCGCGATTGGCTCCAGGACGGTGTCCCCAAGTTTCTTGAAGTGAGGTGGTGGTCCCCCTCCTGAGTCCTGCCGTGAGGTAGGTGTTCAGGAGACCAATCCAAGAACCACCCAGAAAGGGGACCACCAATGAAGAAGAAACTACCCGTCGTGACTGTCGCGCGGGTGGACGAGGCAGATCGCCTCGCTGGCCTGCCGCTCGAGGCGACTGTCGCCCTGGCCGAGGTGGCCGGAGCGCTCAAGGACGGTCTCCTGGCATTCGCGTCGGCCACCGGGCTCGTCGTGATGCGACAGATGATGGAGGCCGAACTGACCCAAGCGATCGGCGAGAAGCACGCCAAGATCGAGGCCCAAGAGCGTGTCGGGAACTGGCACGGCAACGCGCAGGGTTCGGTCGTGCTCGGGGGGCGCCAGGTCAAGACCGAGCGCCCGCGGGGACGCAGCAGCGCCGGGGAGGAGATCGGGCTCGACACCTGGAAGGCGTTCAGCTCGGCCGATCTGCTCAACTCCCTCGTCGTCGAGCGCATGCTGGCCGGGGTGGCCACCCGACGCCACGGCGACGTGGCCGAGCCGATCGGAGCCGAGCTCGAGGAGCGCTCGAAGTCCATGTCCAAGTCGGCCATCTCGAGGCGCTTCGTGGCGGCGACGACCAAGGCCATGGGCGAGCTGATGGCTCGGAACCTCTCGGACCTCGACGTGGCCGTGCTCATGATCGACGGGCTCGACGTGGCTGGCTCGTGTGCCGTGGTTGCCCTGGTCATCACCACCGACGGCACCAAGGTCCCGGTCGGACTCTGGCTGGGCGACACCGAGAACAAGACGGTCGTCACCGCCCTGTTGGCCGACCTCGTCGCCCGGGGCCTCGACGTCTCCTCCGGCGTGCTCTGCGTCATCGACGGCGCCAAAGCGCTGGCCGCGGGCATCAAAAAGGTCTTCGGCGATGCCGCCCAGGTCCAGAGGTGCGTTCTGCACAAGCGTCGCAATGTCGAGGGGCACCTGGGAAAGGAGCTGGCCGGGGTCACCCGACAAGCGCCTGGCCCTCATCTTCGCCCAGCCCGACGCGACCAAGGGGCTGGCCGCCGCCAAGGGGCTGGCCAAAGAGCTCGAGGCCAACCATCCCGACGCGGCCGCGTCCTTGCGCGAAGGGCTCGACGACATGTTCACCGTCCGACGTCTCGGCGTCGGCGGCACATTGGCCGCGACGCTGACCACCACCAATTGCATCGAGTCGACGATCTCGATCGCCAAGCGGACGACCCGCCGAGTCACGAAGTGGAAGGACGGTTCGATGAAGAAGCGTTGGGTCGCCGCAGGCATGCTCGAAGCCGAGCGTTCGTTCCGGCGCGTACGAGGTCACAAGGACATGGCCAAGCTGGTCGACGCCCTTGGCCGCCGGGCCACACCCGCCGTTGTTACACCCGAAGAGTACGATCAGGCAGCAGCCTGAATGAGCCGTGACCACCGCTGAACTTCAACAGCGAACGGGGCAACGTCGGCTCCAGATCGACCTGCATCGTCGCAGGTGAGGACAACGTTTGGAGCTTCATAGTCCCAAAGTAGGCGCGCTGCCCTGGTCTACGGTCGACGAATGGACCGGATGCCCGAGCCCGGCAATCTGATCGCTGCGTTCAGCCCGCCAGCCGGGGCGGCGTTTCCGAATGGTCTATTCAATGGCAGCTCCAGGCCGACCACTGTCACCCGCCTGCCTGGAAGGGCGTCTGGCGGGACCGGACGGCAACGCAAATGGTGCAGCGAAGGCTGCCGAGCAAACGAGAGCGGCTCTGCGCGTTGGAATGGGGAGAACGGATTCTGATCCTCGGCGGTACTTCGGAAATAGTGGGATGCGCTGTTCGCGAAAACAAGCACCTCACACATTGCCGGCCGGAATGTGCCTCACTGATCCGGCGTTAACGGGGATACCCCGGAACCTGCTCGGTTATCGCACTTCCCAATCGGGGGCGATAATCCATGCCCTGAACGCTATGCGCCGCCCTCCGGTCACGTTGACTCGGCGGAAGTTCACAGATGTTTGGCTAGGAAGTCGCCCAGCGTAGTCACGTAGCGCTCCTGCTCTTCGACGAAGAACATGTGGCCTGAGTCCTCGAACACGACGAATTCCGTGCGGGGCAGCCGTTTGGCCATGTCCTCGCCGGCATCAACGCCGCAGGTGCGGTCGTGCCGGCCCGACAGCACGAGCACCGGTTGTGGCACTGTAGGCAGCCGGTCCTCGACCTCGATACCGCCGTAGTCGCCCGTCGCGAACTGGCGGAGCACGTCGGGCGCGTATCGTACCTGCGCGGTGCGCAGGGCGTAGTCGTCGATCCGAGGATCACCGGGGTCCCAGAAATGGAACGGCAATTGGTCGAGCCAGATCGTCTTGGTCTCATCCTCCGTTTGGGCCGTGGCCTCACGTACCCAGGAGGACGCGACCTGCTCGCGCAACTCGACCGGCTCGAAGGCTGCCAGCTCGTCCTCCACGCGCGCCAGCCAGCGGGCCGACGCAACTCCGGCCGAGACGATCGTCGCTTTCGCAGCACCGGGGAAGTCGACGGCGTGTTGCAGAGCAAGGAACGCCCCGAATGAATGGCCGAGCACCGCGTACGACGACAGATCCAGCGACTCCGCCAGGGCACTGATATCGGCCGCCATCCTTTCGATCGTCCACGTGTGTGGCGCGGTTGACCGATCCGAGCGACCCTGGGACCGTTCGTCGATCAAGACCAACCTGTAGCGGCCGTCTGCGATCACGGGATCGAGGTAGTCACCGAACATGTGGTGGTCAAGACCCGGGCCGCCGTGCAGCACCAGGACCGGGAACCCCTGAGCGGCGCCGCGCTCCTCCACGAAGAGCTTCGTGTCGGCGACCTCGACCAAATGTCCCTCACCCATGATCCCCCCCTCAACTCAAGACGACGAGACATCTGAGTCTGCCCTAAACGGAAGCTGCCACCCTACCGATGCCGTGCTCGTTCCTTGATTCGTGGATCAGTATCCAGTCGTCACGCAGATCGGGATGATCGGTGCGTCCCACCTACCCGATAGCGTCGTACTGGGACACATCGTCAGGGACTCTCGTAGCACTCTTGGAATGGAGTCCGAAGCGCTCATCCGGGCCTTAGCCACTGGGAAGGCGTCCGTATCGGATCTGTCTCCGCTCGGTGTCCTCGTGGAGGGCAAGCCTCCTCATTGGTCGGTGTCGATTCCGTCGGCAGTTAAAAAGGGCGCTGGTTGAGCCGAGGTCGTCATCCGAGAACGACCAGACCGCCGGTGTAGTCGAGTACGACCCATTTCTCATGCGCCAGGGTGTCGGCGGCGAGGATACCGGCGACGGAGCTATCACCGATGTTCGCTGAGTCCACCAATTGCGGGCGAAGCGCCAAGCCGGACATGGACCACGAACCACTCTGCACGATTGGGAACGTGATGACCGAGCACGCCGTCTCCTCTCGGTCCGCCAGGTCCGTGGCTCTGAGGGACCCCTCTTTGCTGACCCACGGGTCCAGCAGCGTGCGCGACGTTCCTGTGTCCACGACGAACCAGTTCGACGGCTGATCGCCGAAGCGGACGGGCACGTTCAGGTAGTCGCCGGTCGGACCGGTCATCGCTTCGGCCGGGACGACCACGCCTTGGCCCTTTGTCAACTCGGTGGGGACTGGACCCTTGGGTCCGGTGAACGTCGACGTGTTCAATGGAGCACCTTCGGGGCCCGGGAGCACGAGCGTCCCGGCGTCGAAGTCGATACGCACGGCTCCGAAGCGCGACAGGACGTCGTTGCCGAGCAAACCGTCCGTCTCCCCCTTTCCTCCCTGGCCCGGCTCCGTGTCCGCCGAAAAGGTCTGAGGGGCCAGCGAGAGACCATCGACCGACCACGAGTCGACCATCACAAGTGAGATCTGGTCGATACACCCCCCGACCCCGGTGCCCTGACCGCGGCCGAGCGTGGCCAGGTGGAGCCGATGGGCCAGCCCGGCATCGATGATCGTCTGGAAAGCACCAGAGTCGAGGATGAAGGGGAACGGGCCGTGTCCGTCCACGCACACATTGACCGTCGCCCCAACCTGCCCCCCATCGCCGCTACTGATCGTCAGTGGCAGCTTCTCACCTCCCCCGGGCAAGGCTTCTGCACCGTGGCAACCCGAAGTCGCCGGTGGCGGCTTGGGATTGAAATTCGGAAAGAATGTGACTTTTGAATGCGTGGCACTCGAGCGCTCGGAAGCGGCGCCAGCGGGCCTGAGGACCAGCCCGGGCGCCAAGGAGGCTCCAATCGCGGCGAGCCACGTGATGACCACCAAGCCATATGGCCGGCGGCGCAAGGTGTGGACGGGCAGCTTCATGGCCCCTTCCTTGTATTGGTCCGTTGACCGACACCCCCGAGGCCACATGAAGAGGATCGTGCCATGTACCTCTCGAAACCGGGCAGAGCCTCGCGCCCCTTTTGGAATGTGTCAATGGGCGCCGGCCCGGCTCGGTGATGAAGCCGGGGGCAGGCTCGCCGGACACAGATAGCCCCAGGCCGGCGTTCTGGGTCACCCTGCCAGAGACGTAGGGCCCCGCGATATGCGGTGGGTCTGAGGATCGGCCAACTCAGGGACGAGAGAAACGGCACAGCTTCCGTGCGGTCGTCCGCGTAGGGCCAATCGTCGATCAGCGCACTCGACGACCGCGTATGACCACCGACACCGGCTGGGCGAGCACTGCTGGATCGTCCCTCGGATCGCTGTCGTAGGTGACGAGATCGAAGGTCCCTCCTGTCGGGTCGATGAACTGACGGCCCCAGACCGTCGCTGCGGCCAAGGCGGCCGCTGGATCTAATCCCAACCTCGCCAACCAGGCGACCTCAGCCGGGATCGATCCCACCACATCTGTTCCGGTGAGGATGGGGACCCCGCTGCGCACGGCCGCAGGTAGCAGTTCGGCCAAACGCTCGCTGGTCTCTTCGGCTCGCCGGCGCTGCTCGGGAGTGCTCTCGGGATCGCGAAGAGCTCCGAGCACTGCACAGAGGGTAGGAACCCAAGCAACGCCGCGACGACCCATCTCGGAGATGGCCTCCTGGTCGAGTCCTGGACCATGCTCGACCGAGTCGACGCCGGCGGTCACCAGCTCCCCGACCCCGGGCAGCGAGGTGTGCGCGGCTACCCGGGCGCTAAGGGCATGGACCTTCTCGCACATCTCGGTAAGGAGCCCCAATGGGTAGGTTCGCGCAACTTCGCCGAACTCTGGGAGCTTGGGAAAGTCGGCAATCACCTTTACCCAACTTGCGCCCCGGCGTACCTCTGCCTCGGCTGCATCCACCAAGTCCTCGTTGTCGACGGGTTCGACGAGCAGCTCCGGAAAGTATCGGTCAGCTGGCGCTAGAAAGCGCCCGGCTGCCCGCACGGTAGGGAGGGTCGGTCCCAGGTTGAGACTTAGGGTTACACCACCGGGTGAGCCGACGTCTCGGACCAGGGTGATGCCGGACTCGGCCCAGGCGACGAGCACGGAGAAGGCATCGTCGGCACCCAATGCCCGCGGGGTATGAACATCGTTGCGTACAGCGGGATGGGCATGTGCGTCGACGAGGCCACTGAGCACGAAACGGCCGGGCAGGGCCTCGGCATCATCGATCGGAATATCACCTACGACCCCGGCGTCGTTCACCCACCAATTGCGGGGTGTATTGCCGAAAGGCAGCTCGATTCCATGAGCAACCCACCGTCCGGTCACACGGCCCAACGTAGCCAAGTGTGCCCGGTACTGCCGGTTTCAGAGCGGTACTTCTTATGGCTCCCAAGGACTATCCCCGAAGTCCTGCGTCCGTTGTGAGCGCAGCAACTACCGCGAGGTGCGACACGAGGTCGCACGATACGAGTGGACTCGTAGGAAGGAGGGTCGACCAGTGACGTCGACTGCGTAGTCCCAGGCCAGTGCTCAAGTCCTGTCCCCACCCGAACGTGCGTCGCTGGCAACGGCGGGGTGCGAAGCTCCAGGAGAAAGCCCAAGGGGTGCCCGTTCCATCCGGGGACCACAGGCCAGGGGAAGACCGGACGGGTGAATGCAGTGAACCCTCGACGATGCCTCGTCAAGTTGAGCCTCGGATGATGGATGTTCGACCGGGGTGTAGGGACGTTGCCGCTGGGATGCGGCAGGTGGCGGCCGGAGACTCGCGATCGGCCGTGTGAGCACCGCCGTCCTCGGGGTAGAGAGGGCACCCTCCCCGGTCGCAACTCGTGCGTGCGAAACGTGGAATCCCGATGGGGTCCGGGCGCTGCCCGGTAAGCCGACCGCAAGGAAGGCCCAACTCCCCAGCGGGGAAAGGATGACCCGAGAAGCGAACGCCGGTGGCCGAAAGGCAACAGGAAACCGGGACCAATGACCAGCTCCTCCGCTGGTCGTCCCGCATAACTGGCCGGATACGGGCGCATGCCCGGACCCCAAAGGGTGCTGACGCGGGTCAGGTGGGCCTGTGAGGTAGACGATGACCAACGACACCAGAACCGAAGGACAAGTTGGACGCCACGGCACCGTCGTGGTGAACGGACCTGAGGACGTTGACATTGATTGGCTGTCGATTGACTGGCAGCGGGTCGAAGACGACGTACGGCGTCTGCGGCAACGCATCTTCACGGCATCAAGGGATGGGGACCTCAAGAAGGTCCGCAACTTGCAGAAGCTGATGCTCCGGTCTCGTGCCAATGCGCTCTTGAGCGTGCGGCGAGTGACCGAGCGCAATGTCGGCCGCAAGACGGCGGGCGTCGACAACATCGTTGTGGTGAGCGCACCGGGAAAGGCCATGCTGGCCGACTCGGTGCAACGCCACGATGCCTCGTGGAAGCCCAAACCCGTCAAGCGGGTGTACATCGCAAAGGCCAACGGGAAGCGGCGCCCACTCGGGATACCAGTGATCGTCGACCGGGTGAGACAAGCCCAGGTCGTCAACGCACTCGAACCCGAGTGGGAAGCGCGGTTCGAGGCGCAGTCCTATGGATTTCGACCGGGCCGTGGCTGTCATGACGCGATTCAACGCATCTTCGTCACCGTGCGCGGCACGTCCACGCACCGGCGCTGGGTGCTTGACGCAGACCTGACGGCGGCGTTCGACCGGATCGACCATGCCCACCTCCTCTCTGCCCTCGGCAGTTTCCCTGCGAAGGGCCACGTCGAAGCATGGTTGAAGGCAGGGGTGGTCGACAAAGGTCGTTTGGCTCCTAGCGAGGAGGGAACTCCCCAAGGTGGGGTGGTCTCCCCGTTGCTGTTGAACGTGGCTCTGCACGGGATGGAAGAGGCCGCCGGGGTCCTGACCCATCGCTCTGGCTCACATGCCAGGGAGACGGTCAAGGGCAGCCCCGTGGTGGTGCGCTATGCAGACGACCTGGTCGCACTGTGCGTCAGCCGTGAGCAGGCCGAAGAGGTCAAATCACGTCTGGTCGCATGGCTGGCGCCCAGAGGGTTGGCCTTCAACGAGGACAAGACGCACGTCGTCCACCTCGACGAAGGTTTCGACTTTCTGGGGTTCAACGTCCGCCGCTATCAGGACAAGCTGCTGATCAAGCCATCCAAGGCGGCCATGCAACGGCACCGGAAACGGCTCGCCGCCGAGATGTCGGCCCTTCATGGGTCCAACGCCGAGGCGGTGATCATGCGACTGAACCCGATCATTCGGGGCTGGTCGGCCTACTACCGGTCGGTGGTGTCCAGTGAGGCATTCGCCAAGCTGGACAACTATCTGTGGACGCTCACCTACAAGTGGGCCACACGTAGCCACCCGAACAAGTCGAGGCACTGGGTTGTGAACCGGTACTTCGGCCCGTTCAACAAGTCCAGGCAGGACCGGTGGGTCTTCGGTGTCCGTGACAGCGGCGCCTACCTGCTCAAGTTCGCCTGGACCAACATCATCCGACACCAGTTGGTGCCAGGCACGGCGTCTCCGGACGACCCGGCCCTGGTTGAGTACTGGGCCAAGCGACGAGAGCGAAGGACCCCACCGCTGGACGGTGTCAGCCTGCGTCTGCTCAAGACCCAGCATGGCCGCTGCCCACTTTGTGGAGCACTCTTGCTCCTCGCCGACCATGAACCACAAAGTCCCGAAGAATGGGAGCAGTGGCTCATGGTGACTCGCAAGGCGGTTTGCAGAGATGCAATCACCGCCGAGCAGGGACACGGCACATCGGATGGAACCGTTGCAACCCGACTCGTGCATGCCGACTGCCGACGGCGATTATTCAGCGCCGTTGGCACGCAGGTAACGGCTTCTGCACGCCCCTGATCCTGTTGGGCCTGCTTGAGCCCGGTGCGGTGAAAGTCGCACGCCGGGTTCTGAGGGGGCCCTGGGGCAGCAATGCCCCGGGGCTACCCGACCACAGGACGGATTCCGGTCGGTGGCGACCGGGCCCGGGTTTGCGGCGTTTGGGCGGCCTCTATCTCCTAACCCCTACAAACCCCCCCACGACGTCTTGCCAGACGTCTTGCCAGATCACAATGGAGCGGAAGACGGGATACGAACCCGCGATCCTCACCTTGGCAAGGTGAGGGTTTTCGTCCGTATAGCTCTACGAGATCTCCTGGAGTGCGGCTCCACCCACCCAGTTTCCAGCCCGTCCATTGCCTCCGCCCCTGTAGTAGAGCGGTCTACTATCGCTCGACCCCAGAAATAACGTCCCACCCCCTTTGCTCGGCGGTCAGCACCCCTACGCGTCTGATGTCTGCAGCCGCGCCATCCCACGGGTCGCCGCTCCGAGGATCAGGCGAACGACAACGGCGAGGACCGCAAGGTCGGTGAGCATCTGCACCATGGCAACGATCCGGGCCGGATCCGTCTTCGGCGTAATGTCGCCAAAGCCCACGGTGGAGAACACCGTGACCGTGAAATAGAGCGCTCCAGTACGGTTAAGCGTGCCTCCAAATGACGCTGGATTCGAAACAGACATCGTGAGGTAGATCCACGCGAACAAGACCAGGAAGAGCGGAATTATGGTGGCCATCGCCACGCCGGCTCGAAGCATCGGGTGGTCGTGTTTCGAGATCTGGCGGACCTCGATGGCGAGGACGATCGAGAATATGACCAACGCGGCACTCAAGCGCAACGCTACCGATTGGTGCGCTCGATGCTCGATTGGAAACACGTAATACACGACAACAAGCAGCACAGCGCTAACCACGGCGCGCACGAACGTCTTCACCAGGTGAGAGCGTTCGAAGTCCCCCAGAGATGAACCACCGGTCACGGTCACGCCTATCCCCTCACGGGATCGGAAACGTTGGCGACATCATCCCCCGTCCCCGGAGCCCTTGACAGCATCTTGATGGCTGAATTCTTCTGGCCTACGCCGTGCCGGAGCTGGCGGCCGGCGTCGACACCCTGCGGGCCCAGGCGGCGACCAGTTGCAGCAGGCCCAGGTACACGGCCAGCACGATGACGATCACCAGGAGGCTCCACCCGGTCAGGTTCCCGCCGAGGACGAGGAACAGCCCCGCCACGACCACGCCGAAGATGCGCAGGCCGTTCAGGTGCTCCAGGATCCAACCCCCCGAACGGCGGGCTCGCTCCGAACCGTCGGCGGCCTGCCCCGCGCCCGCGGAGAGCTCGTGGGCCTGGGTGGCGACCCAACGGCCCCCCTTGGCGACCGTCGAGCGGATCGACACGGCGAAGCGGCCCGGCCCGGCCAGCCAGGCTCCGAGGGCTACGAGCACCGTGACGAGCAGCGCCCAGCGCAGGTCCGTCTTAAGGAAGCGGAGCATGGTGTCCCAGACTGCGGCGGCAACCTGACCGTTGACGTGCCCCGAGGCGTGGTTGATGAAGGTGATACGACCCAGGGACAGTCCGGCCAGGAGCAGCAAGGTGACGAGCGCGATCCCGACGGCGACCCGAACCAGGGTCTTGCGGTGGTCGACCGCGATGACGATGGCCAGGATCCCGAGCACGAGGGCGATGACCGGGATGGCCCACTTCAGCGTCACGATCAGGTTGAACCCCGCAGTGAATTTGGAGACCTGCGACTTCGACAACACGGTGACGCCGAGACTGTTCCCTTGGCTCAGGATCGCCTTCAGCGGGTTGAACAGAGTGACGCCCTTCGCGTTGGCCTTGTCGATCAGGTTGTTGAGCGCCGGCGTGACGTTGACGACGATCGCGCCGCCCTTCTCGAGCTTCTGCGTGAGGGGCGTTTGCTTGCCGGTGAGGACGTCGATGACCGCATCGTGGGTATGCCGATTCAACGTGTCCCACAGTTGCCCGAACTTGGGGCTCTGGAAGACCTGGAGCGCGAGGCCGTACACGTAGTTGTGCACTTCGTTCACGATCGGTGTCACGATCGGCTTCGCAGCCTTCGGCAGCGCCGCCGTGACCTTGTCCTGGACGATGTGGGTCGAGAAGAGCTTGTCGGTGGCCTTGGCGGCGAGATGGTCGACGATGACGGGATTGCGCGCCAGCGGGGCCATGGTGGCGACGTACTGGTCGGTGTTGGTCACGGTGCGTATGGCCCAGACGGAGATCACCGAGACCGGGATCAAGAGCGACGCCAGGACGATCAGGACCCAGGCGGTGATCCCGCGCGCCCGGGCGCGCGAGGCCCAGTCCTGAGCTTTTCCGGCGAGACAGATGCGCTTGCGACAGGGCCGTCCGGCGAGCTGTCTGAGTCCTTGACGTTCACGTCAGGCACGCTTCCCTACCGATGCCCGCGACAATTGGAACAGGTGCGCACGGAGGGCGATGGAGTCCGACTTCGGGCGTGGAGCGCTGGGCGAGCAGGCCAGGGAGGTTCCGCATCGTCGTCCTGAGCGCCTCGACAGCTCTTCTTCGCCCGTTGGTGTTCATGTGCGTCACAGCCTTGCTGAAGACCGAGCCGGTTTAACTTTCACGCCCGCGCCTGGAGTAAGCACCCTCAGCACGTGATCACCCGCTGGCGTTAGACAGTTGTCCGCTCAGTGATCGGGCAACCTTTGCCTAGCCCAGGATCTTGGCTTTCTCTGCTTCGAATTCCGCCTCGGTCAGTGCCCCCGAGTCCTTGAGCGCGGCCAGCTGGGTCAGCTGCTCGACGGGGTCGGGAGCCGCAGCGGCCGGTTCCGGTGCTGGAGCAGCCGGGGCCTCCGGTGCAGCCTGCTGGGCCTGGGCCGCCTGCTTGTTCGCCATGTGCCCACCTACCACGGCGGCGGTTCCAACCACCGCAGTCGTTCGAACCGCTGCCCTCGCGATGGGACGCCTTCTCATCATGTCGGATCTCCTATCTCGGTATGACTCAGACTGCAGGCGGCAGATCCGCCAGCAGCGGTGCAATGAGCTCGTGCGGCATGCGGGCACCCTCGAGCAGGACTCCGTTGGAGTTGCGCACCGCCTCGGCGAAGGGTGCCGCCCAGAGATCCTCCCAGATCAACAGCGCAGCCGATGAGTTCGGTTCGAGTGCTGCGGCGGCGTACTCGATGTCCTCGGGGCTGATGACGCCTCCGACGTCGCCGTCCAACCCAGCGAATCCCGCCGCCGCGTCCAGCTCGTCGATCTCAAAGGCGACGACTGAGCCATCGGCATCCTTGCCGATAAAGATCAGGTCGAGGATCCGGATCGTGCCCGTCTCGACAAGAGCCAGCAACTCTGGGGCGATCTCACCGTTGAACTCGTTTCCGGGGAACCCCACGATGATGTATTCGACTGGTCCTATGGTCATGTTGTCGGTCCTCACCTTTCGTGTCCTTCCAGATTACGACTCACCGCCGCCGAAATCCTCATCCTCATCGGGTGATTCACCCTGTGAGCTGGCGACGCTCTGCGGCACAACGGGTCCTAGCGGCTTGACCCGTCATCCCGTCGGACAGTGGAGAACCTGACACGCCGGTCACAATCCGGACTCGACGACGATGCGTCCATCGGCAGCGGCCTTCTGCAACGCCTCGAAGTCTCGCTGGTTCTGATCGGCGTAGGACTCGGAGAACGAGGCGATGGCGTTGTCGAAGGACTTGCCGGATCCGAGGTAGGCGGCAATGGCGATCCGGTCGCCCGATCGGGCATGAGCTCGGGCCAGGGTCCACCCGCACAACCGGCCGTAGACGGCCATGGACTGAGGAGTCATCTGATCGGTATCGACCGAGCCCTTCCAATCCCGCAGCTGGCGAATGTAGAAGTCCCGGGGCACGCCATCGATGCCCTCGACCTGGTCCCATCCGAGGAAAATGTCGCTCGACGCCTGCATCAGGTGCTGGCCGGCCACGACCCGCTCGCCCTGGTTTACGTAGTCGCTCTCGCCGGCGAATTCTGCCAGCACTGACCGTTGCGCCTCTTTGGCCTGGAGCAGCAACGGATCCTGTCCGTCGCTCCCCACCATCAAGACGACCCAGGCCCTGGTCCCGACGCTGCCGACGCCGACCACCTTGCGGGCGATACCGACGAACCGGAACTGCTCGAGCAAGTGTCGTCGGTCGCTCTGGAGGGTGTGTCGGTAACTATTCAGAAGTTCGTGCATCCGTTCGGTCAGAAGAGCGCTTTGGTCCTCGGAAAGAAGCTCGTCGATGGGGACCAGCAGAGGAGGATCACTCACGAACCGTGTCTCCCCGTCGACAACGTGGGTGAGCTTGTCCAAGGCCTGCATACTGTCGCGGGTACGTGCCTTGGCCAGCGTCTTGTCGGCCCGGACCTTGGCCTTGGACAGGGAATGGTCGTCGTGCTTCTTTGCGGTCAGTCCGAGCTCATCGCCCAGATCGCTCAGCACCTTTTCGATATCCATACGGGCATACCACACGTCGAGATCCTTCATGGTGGCCAACTTCGCCATCTCCGTGCGGTAGCCGGAGACTGCATCGAGCACCACGTCAGTGCGCTCTTGGTCAGAGAATCCGCGATCACGCCCGGCAATGGCCAGACTTGCCGCCAACCTCTTCACATCCCATTCCCACGGGCCGGGAAGTGTCTCGTCGAAGTCATTCACGTCGAAGACCAGATTCCGCTCCGCCGAGGCGAAGACACCGAAGTTGCTCAGGTGGGCGTCCCCGCAGGCCTGGACGGTCAGGCCGGAGCGCGGGGTCGTGGCCAGATCGGACGCCATGATCAGTGCTGCACCCCGAAAGAAGGTGAATGGAGAGACCAGCATTCGGCCGTAGCGAATGGGTACCAGCTCTTGGACCCGTGACTCCGCCTGGCTCTCGAGCAGGGTCACCGGATCAGGTCGTGTCGAAGACTCCTCCCATATCTCGTGGGTAGCCCTTGGGGCTGCGGCACGGGATGCCTTGCCCAAAGCCAAGCGCTCCTCAGTCGACAAGTGGCCGGTGGCGGACGTCTGTTCGATAGAGGGACCTCTCGCATTGGTGCTTCCTTGATTCGGCATACAGCTACCGTCGCGCCGCTCTCGTCCGTCACCATCACCCGAAGAGGGCGATTTCACGTTCCGTGAACACCCGTCGGTGGCGCCCAGATGCTGCTGGTCGGACCAAACTCGGGTCGCGACGCTGAGGGCCCTCGCCGTCCCTCCTTCGCGAACGATGCCTGACCTGCGGTTAGCTGATTTATGAATCCATCGCCACCCGGAACCCCACATTGGCGCTTGAGCTGTCCGGCTCATTGCCGGAGCGGGCGGACACCCGGTAACGGCGGCAATACGACGAGTGGCACAGGTAGGAACCGCCGCGCTGGACGCGCGATGTGCCGGAGGACGGCCCCGGGGGTGCTTGGACGGGAGAGGTTGGGTAGTACTGCACGTCCAGCCAGTCGGCACACCACTCCCAGACGTTGCCGCACACGTTGTGCAGGCCATACCCGTTGGGGTCGAATGCATCGACCGGGGCGGTGCCGAGGTACCCGTCGGCCCCGGTATTCGCTCCCGGAAACTCGCCTTGGAAGACGTTCATCTGGTGGCTTCCCCCAGGTTCGAGTTGGCCCCCCCAGGGGAACGGCCGCCCTTCGAGGCCGCCCCGGGCGGCGACCTCCCACTCGGCCTCCGTCGGCAATCGCGTTCCAGTCCAGGCGCAATAAGCCTGAGCGTCGTTCCACGAGACGTGGACGACGGGATGATCCGGACGGGACGAGACGTCCGAGCGCGGTCCCTCCGGATGGCGCCAGTCGGCCCCCATGACCTGGCGCCACCACGGAGCGCTCTCAACTCCCCGGGTGGGAGGAAAATCGTCAGGGAGCAGGCCGCCAAAGACGAAGGACCATTCGAACCTCTCGGCGTCAGTCCGCCACCCGGTGGCGTCGACGAACTCGGCGAACTGTCGATTGCTCACCGCATAGCGGTCGATCCGGAATGTGGTGAGCTCGACCTCATGAACGGGTCCCTCCCCATCGCCGGGGTAGGACCACTCCGATTCGTCACCCATCCGGTAACGACCTCCGGGGACCGTTACCAGCATGCCGCAGGCCCGTCCCCCAGCCGCCGGCGCATCGCCCATCCGGTCCTTCTCTCGAGGTTCGCCCCCGCGACGAGGAGCGCAGCAGGCATCGGACATGCGGACAGAGTATTCCGGTGGCGATGGGAGTCGGTCCGGAAATCGCTACTCGCCGGACGCAGCGATCCGGGGCTGTTTCGGGGCGGTGGGTGGGACGTCAGGCCCTACGGGAGCAGCCACCGCAGCGGAAGTCCCTCCGCTAATCCGTTTGCGGAAGACGTAGAGGCTCCATCCCTGGTAGAGGAGGACCACCGGGAAGAAGATGACCGCCACCACGGTCATCACCTTGAGCGTGTACGACGGGCTGGCCGAGTTGGCCACCGTGAGGTTGTAGGCCGCGTTCGTGCTGGACACCATCACCCGCGGGAAGAGCTCGAAGAAGATCGACCCCACCATGCCGCCGATGGCGGTCGCTGCGGCCGCGAACGCCCAGCCTTCCGCGCGGGATTCGGCGAGCCAGGCGCCGCCGAGCACCGCGACGAGCGCCAGCGCGTCGATGGGGTTGGGAACGAAGCCCGAACCGAGGCCGACGTGACTCCAGGTCAGCCAGCCGAAGGTGATCACCGCCGCCAACCAACCGAGTCGGCCCGACAGACGCGCCACCCGATCGTGCAGCGCTCCTTCGGTCTTGAGCGTGAGGTAGGCAGCGCCGAGGAACAGGCAGAGCACGGTCAGCGTGAGGCCGGTGTAGAGCCCGTAAGGGACCAGCAGGCCGAAGAAGCTGCCCGTGTAGTTGTGCGACGGAGTCGATGGGCAGCCCGTGGAGGAGATCGCCGAGGGCGGTGCCGAGCAGGAAGGGGATGAGCGCGCTTCCGAGGGTCAGCGACCACCTCCAGGTCGACCGCCACCGCGGGTCGTCGATCTTGCGGTGGTACTCGAAGGAGACCCCGCGCACGATCAGGGCCAGCAGGACGATCACCAGTGACGAGATAGAAGGTGGAGAACATCGTGGCGTACCACGACGGGAACGCGGCGAAGATCGCCGCCGCCGGCCACGATCAGCCACACCTCGTTCCCGTCCCAGATGGGCCCGATGGAGTTGACGACGATGCGACGCTCGACATCGTTCTTCCCGACGAACGAGTGCAGCATCCCCACGCCGAAGTCGAACCCCTCGAGGACGAAGAACCCCACCCAGAAGATGGCGACGATCACGAACCAGATGTTGTTGAGATGGACCATTGTCGTCTCCTAGTAGATGAGGGCCGGGACCCGGTCGTCTTCGGACTCGTCCGCTGGGCTCCCGTCGTCGGAGCCGCCGCCGTCGTCATCGCGCTCCGCCGGGCTCGGTTCCAACTCCATGACGGCCGTAGTGGATCATCAGGTAGACGTCGGCCACCCCCAGTGAGAGGTACAGGAGCACGAAGACGGTCAGGCTGATCCAGATGTCGGTGGACGTCACCGAGGGTGACGCGGCCTGGGACGTCTTCATCAGGCCCTGGACGATCCAGGGTTGTCGGCCACTCTCCGTCAGCAGCCATCCGGCCGTGTTCATGAGGAACGGGAGCGATGGCGAACCACGGGGCGATGAGGAGGAACCACTTGGCTTTGCTCGAGGGTCTTGCGGCGGATGAGCCAGAGCCCCCACAGCGCGAACAGCGCGATCAGCGCCGCGATGTAGGCCATGACCCGCATGCCCCAGTACTGGATGAAGACGTTGGGGATGTAGTTGCCCGGCCCGTACTCCTTCACGTACTGGGCCTGCAGGTTGTTGAGGCCCTGGACCTCGCCGTCGACGTGGTTGGTGGCGAGAATCGACAGCAGGTCGGGGATCTCCCAGATCTGGGTGGGCGTCTCGTCGTTGTTGCCACCCCCGATCTGGAAGAGCGAGAAGGGGCAGTGCGACGGACAGGTGGTCCACAGCGCCTCGGCGGCGGCGATCTTCATCGGCTGGTACTTGCCCTCGACGACACCCGAGCTCGCTCCCGATGAACATGTTGACGAAGACGGCCGGGGCGAGGACGGCCAGCGAGATGATGGCGGTCCGGCGGAAGGCGGTCGACGGAGCTCTTGCGCCTCAGGTGCCAGGCGGAGAACGCCAGCATGATGATGGCACCGGTCACCAGTGACGCCAGGATCACGTGCGGGTAGGCCCACAGGAACACCGGATTGGTGAACAGGGCCCAGATGTCGGTGAGCTGGGGCTGGTGCTGGGAGTTCATCACGTAGCCCGACCGGGTGCTGCATCCACGAGTTGGCCGCCATGATGAACAGGGCCGACAGCATGGAGGCTCCCGCCACGAGCCAGATGCAGGTCAGGTGCAGCTTCTTCGAGAGACGGTCCCACCCGAAGATCCAGATGCCCAGGAAGGTGGACTCGAGGAAGAAGGCCACCAGACCCTCCATGGCCAGCGGGCCGCCGAAGATGTTGCCGACGAAGCGGGAGTAGTTCGACCAGTTCATCCCGAACTCGAACTCCTGGACCAGACCCGGTCACGACGCCGACGGCCACGTTGATCAGCAGCAGGGTCCCGAAGAACTTGGTGAGCCGCTTGAAGGTCGGGTTGTCGTTCCTGTACCAGCTCGTCTGCAGTAGCGCCACCAGGAAGGCCAGGCCGATGGTGACCGGCACGAACAGGAAGTGGTAGATGCTGGTGGTAGCGAACTGCCACCGGGCGAGGTCGGTGGTCATGAGATGAGGCTCCCGTCGTTCAGGGCGACCTCGCAGAGGGCGGTCGTCGATGGTGGCTGGCCATGCTGAAGTGTTTCTTCGGGCAATCGGGCGTAGCGCTCGGTCCTCATCTCCTCCCACCAGAGGTCGGAGTAACGCCCCGCCCGGCCGAGCAGCTCGTCGTGGGTGCCCTCGTTCGACGACCCGGCCGCACTCCATGACCAGGATCTCGTCGACGGACTCGAGCCCGACCAGACGGTGGGTGACGAGGACGAGTGAGCGTCCGTCGGTCACGTCCAAGAGGTCGGCCGTCAGCGCGTCGGCGGCCGCAGGTTCGAGGTGCTCGGCCGGCTCATCGAGCACGAGCACCGGGAAGTCGGCCAGCAGAGCTCGGGCCACGGCCAGCCGCTGGCGCTGACCCCCCGACAGGCGGGCCCCGTGAGTCCCGACTTCGGTCGCCAGGCCCCGGGGGAGGTCGCCGAGCCAGGTCGGCCAACCCGACCCGCTCGAGCACGTCGCGCAGCTGGTCGTCGGTGGCGTCGCGCCTCCCGACGCGCAGATTGTCGGCCACCGTGGTGTCGAAGAGGTAGGCGTCCTGGCCGACCAGGCCCGACCACGGTGCGGAGGTCGTCGCCGGACAACTGCTCCGTCGGCACGCCGGACAAGGTGATGGAGCCGGCCCGACATCGCAAGAAGCCGACCAGGATCGCGGCCAGGGTCGACTTGCCCGCGCCGCTCGGCCCCACGACCGCCACGCGCCGCCCGGGGGAAGCGAGAAGTCCACCTCACCGAGAGCGGGTGACACAGCACCCGGGTAGCGCGGCCCACACCGATCGCACCTCCAGCTCGTAGGGCGGGCCGGGCAGTGCGACGGCCATCTCGGGATCGGGGATGGGCACCGGAGCGTCGAGCACCTCGAAGACCCGCGCCGCGGCCTGACGCACCCGCTGCAGGGTCTGGGTGGCCACAGGAAGACCGACCACCAGCTCGAAGGCGGCCAGGGGGATGAGCGTGATGACCGCCAACTCCGTGCCCCCGAGCCGGCCGGACAGCACGGCGGGGACGCCGACCATGAGGCAACCCCAGCAGGCCAGGCCGGCCAGGAGCGTCGTCAGCGCCAGTCCGATGCCTGCGGTCCGGGCCGAGGCCGAGGCGATGGCGGTCAGTTCGGCGTCCTGGTTCCGGATGGTCCGGACGTGAACGTCGGCGGCGCCGAAGGCGATCAGTTCCGCCGTGCCCTCGGTGAGGTCGACCATGGCCGCCCCGAGGTCACCCCGCACGGCGGCGAACCGCGCCTCGCGGCGCCGGGCCAGCAACCCGGTGAGCCAGGGCACGACGGTGGCCGCCAGCACCAGGGACACGGCCAGGATCACCGCGGCGGCCGGCAGCATCCACCACAGCAGGACGACGGTCGAGACGCCCACGACCAGGGCGATGCCGAACGGGGGAACGACCCGGAGGACCAGGTCCTGCAGCGAGTCGACGTCCTGGACGATGCGGGCCAGCAGGTCGCCGCGCCGGAACGAAGGCAGGCCCGAGGGCGCCAGTCGCTCCAGCCGTTGGTAGACCCTCACCCGCAGGTCGGCGAGCAGTCGGAAGGCGGCATCGTGGCCGACCAGGCGCTCCTCGTAGCGGAGGAATCCACGGGACAACCCGAAGAACTGGACGGCCACGATGGCCACCGCCAGGGTGGCCTCGTTGGGGTGCTGGGCCGCCTTCGAAATCAGCCAGGCCGCGGTGCCGAGGAGCCCGATGTCGGCGGCGATGGCGCCGGCGCCGAGGAGCGTCGCCAAGAGCATCCGGCCGTGACGCCGGACGGGCGATGGCCAAGGTCCGCCCCACCGGGGCCAGCTCGTCGGCCCCGCCCCGGTCCGCGCTCGGTCTGTGGTCACGACGCCACCTCAGCGGCAACGGGCGGTGCCAGTCGGACCACGCGGTCGCTCACGGCCAGCAGTGACGGCCGGTGGGCCGCCATCACGACGGTGCGACCGATCATCAGGCGCCGCACGGCGGACAACACGCTTTCCTCGGTCGCGCCATCGAGATTTGCCGTCGGCTCGTCGAGGAGCAGAAGTGGCGCATCCCGCAGGAAGGCCCGCGCCAGGGCAACCCGTTGGCGCTCCCCCGCCGACAGCCCGGCTCCCTCGGTGCCCAGCATGGTCGCCAGTCCCTCGGGAAGTCCGGCCACCACGTCGTCAAGCCCGGCGTCGCTGATGGCCGACCGAAGGTCGTGCTCGGTGGCGTCGGGTCGGCCGAGTCGCACGTTGTCGGCAATGGAGCGGGCGAAGAGGTGCGGGCGCTGCGGGACCCAGGCCACACGGGTCCTCCACGCATCGGGGTCGAGGTCGGCCAGATCGATGCCGCCGACGCTGACCGAGCCGCGCGAGGCGGGAACCAGGCCGAGGAGAACGGCGAGCAGGCTGGACTTGCCAGCAACCGCTGGGACCGGCGATCGCCACCACCTCCCCGGGCCCGACCGAGAGAGAGACGTCGCGGAGGGCCGGGAGCGTGCGGCCCGGATAGCAGACCTGGAGCCGGTCGATCCGCAGCAACGAGGTGGACGGGTCGGGAACATCCCGCCGGCAGCCCCGGGCCGGTACTGGTCGCTCGAGGACCTCGAAGACGTCCTCGGCCGCCTTCATCCCCTCGGCGCTGGCGTGGTAGTTCGTCCCGAGGAGGCGGAGCGGAAGGTAGGCCTCGGGCGCCAAGATGAGGACGAACAGGGCGGTGGCGAAGCTCACGTGGCCACCGAGCAGCCGAAGGCCGACGGCCACGGCCACGAGCGCGACCGAGAACGTGGCCAGCAGCTCGAGGATGAGCGACGAGAGAAACGCCACCTTCAAGGTGGCCATGGTCGCGGTGCGATAGCGGTTCGTGATGTCGCGCACCGCCGCCACCTGGGCCTTGGCCCGCCCGAAGACCTTGAGGGTCGGCAGGCCGGCCACCACGTCGAGGAAGTGGCCGGCCAGTCGCTGGAGCAGCCGGGCCTGCCGTCGCATCCGAACCTTCGTCGAGGCTCCGACAAGCGCCATGAACAACGGGATCAGCGGCACCGTGACCGCGATGATCACCGCCGATATCCAGTCGGCACCCAACACCACGACGATGACGGTGACCGGGACGATGACGGCCAGAAACAGCTGCGGGAGGTACCGGGCGAAGTAGCTGTCCAAGGCATCGATGCCACTGGTTGCCATCACCGCCAGGCGGCCGGAGCGCTCCCGGTCGATGCCCGCGGGACCGAGTTGGACGATCCGATCCACCAGGGCGGTCCGCAGATCCGACTTGGCCGATGCAGAGGCACGCTGGGCGGCGCGTTCTCCGAGCCAGGCCACCAGCGAGCGGCCGAGGATGACCACGGCCAGGAGCAGCACCAGCGTGCGGACCTGTGCCACGCCGTGATGGTGTACGACGACATCGGAGATCGTGTTGGCGATCAACCACGCCTGGGCCAGCACCAGACCGGCGGTCACGCCACCGAGTGCAACGGTCAGCACTAGGTAACGGCGAGTTCCCCGCGTGTAGTGCAGGAGGCGGGGATCGACGGGACCGGACCGGCGCGGCGGCGCGTCCACAGACATCGGTGCCCCGTCCGAAACCACGGGAGCTAGCACCTGATCGACGTTCTGGTTCCGTGTCTGCGGCGCTGGGGTCAACGGTGCTCTCTCTCAGCGGGTATCAGCGGTGCGGGTCGGTACATGTTCGTCAGGCCAGGTCTGGCCTCGGGTGCTATCGCGACGAGCACTCCGAGGTCCTGATGAACTCCGCCTTCCACGTGAAGCTGCCGCCGGTGATGTCCGTCGTTGCCAGAATGTCGCCAAGCACAAATGCCCTCCCGGACCGTAGGTGAACGTGTTGGAGCGACTCCCTGCGACTATTGGCGAACCATTGCGACCCGAAGACGATCTTCGGGCAAGATCAGGTGCGAACTGTCGTCGTCGCCTTGGTCGAGCTGGACCCAGTTGACCGTTCCGGTGAAGCGACTGGACTCGAGGTGTGTAGTCGTCGCTCACCGATGTGGCATGGTCGCCACCCAAGTCGAGGGTCTCGTCGCCCGAGAACAGCATGGGGATGCTGGCCTCCTGGCGTGACGAGCCCACCTGGGTGCCGTCCACGTAGAGCGTGGTGTCACCGCCTTTCGCGAGCCCATCACCGTCATAAGCGAACTCGACCCGGATCTGATGGGTACCGACAGCCAGCGGGTCGGCGCCGGCTGCCTTGACCAGATTGAGTCCGAGCAGGTTGTAACAGTGGATGGGAACACCGTCGCGGAGGTACAGGGACCACCCGCCAAAGGCTCCTCCCTGAGCGACGATGACCCCGTTGGCACCCCCCTCGGGCACGACTACTTCGGCGGTGACGGCGTACGACTTGTTCTTGAGGTTGAGGACCGTGTTCTCCGTCACCCTCGACATGCCGCCGAAGAACACCTGTGACGGGCCCTTGGCGAGTTCGGGTCGGCCCGCAATCTCCGAGTTGAAGCGCTCGATTCGCCGGTCGTCGAGAGGCAGGACATTGTACTTGACGGCTTCAATCAGAAAGAGCCTCTGGAGCTCAGCGAGCTTCTCGGGTTGCTCGGCCGCCAGGTCGTGGGCCTGCGTCCAGTCGGAGGTCGTGTCGTAGAGCTCCCACACATCGTCGTCGAGAGCAGGCAGCGTGGCACCGAATAGCCAGGGGATGCTGTGGCGGGTGACTGCCGTCCAACCCTTGTGGTAGATGCCGCGGTTGCATACCATCTCGAAGTACTGGGTCTCGCGGCGCTCCGCCGGCGCCGGCGTCGTCGAAGCAGATAGGCCATCGACACCCCGTGCAGCGGCAGCTGCTCGACGCCGTTGACGAAGGTGGGCTCGGGCAGACCGATCACATCGAGCACGGTTGCGGCCACGTCGATCACGTGGTGGAACTGATTGCGCACCTCACCCTTAGCGGCTATACCCGTTGGGCCAATGGACGATGGTTCCGTTGCGCGTTCCTCCGAAGTGCGAGGCCACCTGCTTGGTCCACTGATACGGGGTGCACATGGCGTGGGCCCAGCCCACGGCGTAGTGGTTGTACGCCTCCGGTGTCCCGAACTCGTCGATGTGGGAGGCCAGGAACTCTGGCGTCTCGAAGGAGGCGGCACCGTTGAGGGACAGCATCTCGTTGAAGGTGCCATTCGGCGTGCCTTCGGCACTCGCGCCGTTGTCTCCGATCATGTAGTAGATCAGCGTGTCGTCGAGCACACCGAGCTCCTCCAGCGTGTCGATCAGCCGACCCACGTGGTGATCGACGTGCTCGAGGTAGCCGGCGTAGATCTCCATCTGGCGGGCCAGGACCGGCTTCAGAAGGTCGGGCACGTCCTCCCAGGCGTCAATGTCTGCGGGGCGCTCGGTGAGCTCCGCGTCGGCAGGAACCACCCCCAGTTCCTTCTGGCGGGCGAACACCTCGTTGCGCAGCGCATCCCAGCCGGCGTCGAAGCGCCCCTTGTACTTGTCCGACCACTCGTGGGGCACGTGATGGGGTGCATGGGTGGCCCCGGGGGCGAAGTAGGCGAAGAACGGCCGGTCCGTCATGAGAGACCGCTGCTGGCGAACCCAGGTGATCGCCCGGTCGGCCAGATCCTCGGTCAGGTGATAGCCCTCGGCCGGAGTCTTGGGTGGTTCGATGGGTGTAATGCCGTCGAACAGGGCCGGGTAGTACTGGTTGGTCTCACCGCCGATGAAGCCGTAGAAGTAGTCGAATCCGCTGTGAGCAGGCCATTGGTCGAACGGACCCATGGGACTGCTCTTCCACACCGGGACCTCGTGGCATTTCCCGAACTGGGCGGTCGAGTAGCCGTTCAGTTTGAGGATCTGGGCCAGTGGCGCGGTCGTCTTCGGGCGAATGGAGTCGTAGCCCGGAGCCGATGTCGCCACCTCAGGAATGGCTCCCATACCTGCGGTGTGGTGATTGCGTCCGGTCAACAACGCCTGGCGGCTAGGCGCGCACAGAGCCGTCGTGTGGAATCGGGACAGCTTGAGGCCAGAAGCAGCGAGTCGGTCGGCGGTGGGTGTGTTGATCGCACCACCGAAGCTCGAGGCGGCGCCGAAGCCAATGTCATCGAGCAGAATGATCAAGACGTTGGGCGATCCTTCAGGAGGCCGCACCTCGTCGATTGGTGGGAATGCGGTCTCGGGATCCTTGGCGTCGTAGGTGGTGAGACCCACATGGGGCCGATCGTGGATGGGCAGCACGAAACGGTTGATCGAGTCAGGCATCGCTCTCTCCTTTGGGGGTGCTGCTCCTTGTGACCTCACGCGTTTGAAGTTCTGGGGACTCCATCGGATTGACGGACACCAACTCGATGTTGAGGTCTCTGAGCAGCTCGAGCGTGCTGTGCAAACGGGCCTGATCAGGTATCCATCCGACTAAGTGGGTCAAGCCGAGGTCGCAGCGACTGACCTCGAATCCATCCATTGCTGCGATCAGCGTCGGACTCAAGCGTCCCTTCACCACGATTTCAAAGCTTCCGGGATTCAAGGGGACCCTTTCCGTTGTCGTGACGCTCTGCGATTGGACGACGTGAGCCCTCTTTTGGACCGCCCTCCGGCTGACATCTCAACCCATCTCAATCTCGGGCCATCCACCCTCCGAAAGTGCCTGCTGGAACAGGCGAATCGCGTAGACACTTCGGGCAGGCATCGTTTTCATCGTGGAACGGACCGCCAGAAATGTCGTCATCCCCAGAGGGTGATCATGGACTCAGAGCAAGGCGCTCACCGGAACCAGCCCGAGTGGTTGTCTCGGACAACGACAAAGGGTGAACGCAGGAGAACTACCAAAGGCCTCTGAATCGACCATGCGGACATTGCCTCTATGGCCTGGCGCAGATCTTGACCTGCCACGGTGTGCGACGACGTGGTGCCTCCCGCTCCCCCCGCCGCTCGGACCGAATCTGGGCTGCCACAACAGACGGTCGCCTGGTTCGAAGTCAACGATAAGGCCAGGGTAAAGATTGGCCAGCTGACGCCCTTCTTGCGATGGCCATTCCTATACTGCCGGCGGCTGGGAGCGCGAGTGGCCATCTGGCCCGGGCGCTCCAGCCGCTGCACTGCTTGACCGACACCAAAGGAGTGGCTGTCCGAAGGCAGTGCGTGTCAAGACCTACCCGGCGCCGGCCATCTATGACCGGGCCTATGCGAATCGATCGCCGCCCACGGAGGGAAACCGCTGTGCTGTGCCGTACCTACAAAGTCATCGTGCGGGGAAGACTGAGCCCTGCGCTGGTCGCCGGTTTTGAGGGTTTTGAGGCCGCTGATTTTGATCGAGGACTGACGCATCTCGTCGGAATTGTCCCGGATCAGGAGGTACTTCATCGATTGTTCCGTGTGCTCCGCGACCTCAACATCGAGTTGGTGTCGGTGAACCCGGTCAGTGAGAAGAGGGTCAGCTCGACCTAGTCGAATGAACGAAGTGCCGTGCCTTCATTCGCGATGTAGCTGCTTGATCAAGGATCAAGGACGTGCCTTGATTGCCGGTGACCCATTTGCCGTCGGGTAATTGTCCACGTCGTTCGATGATGCCTCACCAGGGGCGTCAAGGCGTCCTTCACCGACGATCACCCCCAATGGGTGATGACGAGGCGGTCTCCACGACTCATGATCGCTCGAGGACGAGCTCAGGTCGAGAAAGGTCTGCTCATGTGGGCCGTTCCCAACGCGAGCATAAATCGCAGTGTCAGCAAAGGAGCACCGAATGTGGTTGGGCGTGGGGATTATCGGGCTGATTATCTGGATTGCCATCGCATTCTGGCCCGCCAGAGTCGCTCGTCGCAAGGGCCACAGCTTTATCGGATACTTCCTGCTGAGTCTCTTGTTTTTCCCACTCGCCCTGATCCTGGCGTATGTCGTCCGAGACCGCCGTGTGGTCATCGTCACGTAGATTCTCCCATCCGGCCGAGGCTGGCCGAATCAAGGACAAAGCCCTACGCCTGATGATCTGCACGATGTTCCATTTGTCTTCGATCGATACTCACCATCTCTCCGAGATATCGGAGAGATGGTGAGTAGTCAGCCTCCCAGGTGAGCAGCCGCCGCGGGCACTGGCTGCTAGCCGGGCTCATCATCGTCAGCCTGCCCGTCGTCTCCGGGGGTGTTGCTCAGTCAGCAGCGAATGCGGCGTCGGTTGCCCCGAAGCCGGGTGTCGTCACGATCACTATGGCGATCGTCGGCGACCCCGGAAACCCCTCGGTGGGAGTCGTCCAGACGTTCGGGGGGCCCAAGGCCGATTTTGTGGAACCGCCGGAGAACACGGGAAGCACGGGCATCTACGAGAGCTGCAGCGACGCCCCGGCATCGGCACCCTCCTGCTTGACGGTCGGAGGGGTCAGCTACACCTACGGGATCGGTGAATTCGACACCACGGTCAGCCAGTACGTCACGTTCCTGAACACGGTCGATCCGCGCGGGAAAGACCTACACGACCTCTACAACGACGACATGAGCCCCACGAACTGGCCGCAGTATGGGTCGGTCAGGTACACGCCTTCGTCGGCCCCGGGCCAGCACTACTCGGTCGCCTATCCGCAGTGGGCGGACAAGCCGTTCAATTTCGCCGACTTCCGTCGCGCGGCTCGGTTCGTGAACGCACTCACCAACGGCAAAGTCCTCTCGAAAACGTCGACGTCGTCGGGCGGCTTCAAGTACGTCACCTACACGGTGCGCCTGTCGACGAGGACCGAGACGGGCATGTACAAGCTCGCGAACCCGGCCACCACGCGAAACCGGTCGAGCGGATTCGTCCTTCCGAGCAACAACGAATGGGTCAAAGCCGCCTACTACGACCCCAAGGGAGGCGGGACCGACTCGTACTGGGCGTACCCGACGGGTCCGTTCAATCAACCGAACGTGGCTGTGCTCAATCCCGGAACGGGGGATGTAGAGAACGCGGCCGACCAGCCGTTGGCGACCTACAACCCGAACGACCCGAACTCCAGCGTGGACACCCCGGGCGCACCGCCCGGAGCAGCCCCGACGTGGTGTCCCTATCAGGCCGGGTCGAGCTGCGGCGACCTCCCCCCCGACGTCCCGCAGGGACTCGACCTCCAGAAGAACTACACGGCGAACGTGAGCACGGTCGGCCAGGACAAGACCCCCTCCCCTTGGGGCACCTACGACCAAGGGGGCAATGTGGTCGAGATGCTCGACACGCTGGCGCCGCAACCACCGGGGTATAACTTCCTGCGGAACTGGCGGTACTACCATGGCGGCGTCGCCAATGCCCCGGCGTATCAGTTGGAGATCTCGGCCTTCGGCTACACGCCGGAGGACTTCGCCATCCAGCGCGCCTATCCCTGGCTGGGGTTCCGTGTGGGCGTCATCGGAAACCTCTAAGGAGAAGGACTCCAACGCCATGTCTAGGTTGACGAGGTCTCAGGGGGACGTCTGACCTTGGTCGCTCCAGATCGTCACTGGAAGCATGATTCCAAAAGATTTGGACCAGCTGGATGGTTTGCAAGCCCTGGCGAACCGGGCGACCAGGCGTTCTTTGCGGTGCCCCAGGGTGGCGAGGCGGTGCGCCCGCACAGACCTCACTGGCGTTGCCACGATGTTCGGTGGCACACTTCTGGGAGCAGCCTGAGTACCAAGAGAAAAGAGGGTCGGGGCTACGAGTGCCTGCACTACCGATTGCCCCGTCCTATGCAGTCGATCGTGAGGCTCTGCGACGCCAGCTGGACGAGGCACTCGTCCACCCACTGACACTCCTCGTGGCTCCGGCCGGCGCTGGGAAGTCAGTACTCCTTGCGCAGTGGGCAACGACCCATCCTGAGTTGGATTTCGTCTGGGTGGAGGTGGTTGAAGACGACGATGACCCGGTCCGTTTCTCCCAGCGACTCCTCGAGGGTTTTGGCGCCATCAACCCGGACTTTGTCGATCTCACCGCCCTGACCTCGTTGCATGGGGGCGGGCTCGGTACGCCATTGCTCGAAGCTCTCGAGGCTCAGATGGCCGAGCTGCCCGAGGTGGTCATCGTCCTCGACGACCTCCACCACCTTTCGAATGCCGCGCTCATCTCTGATCTGGGTCGCCTCGTCAATGTTCTTGCGCCCAATGTTCATTTGGTGCTGTCCACCCGGACCGATCTCCCGATTGCCTGGAGCCGTCATCGACTGAGTCACCAACTGACCGAGATCCGCCAGTCCGATCTGGCCCTCGACGAGATCGACTCGGCGCTATTGCTCGAGCACATCACCGGTCGGTCTCTTGGAGCCGACCGTGTGGCCGCCCTGGTCGCCCGGACGGAAGGGTGGGCCGCCGGGCTCCAATTGGCGGGGATGACGCTCAGGCTCTACGACGATGCGGATGAGTTCATCATTCAGTTCAGCGGGGACGACCGGCTGATCGCCGACTACCTCAGCGAGGAGGTGCTTCAGGCGCAGTCGGACGATCGCCGTGAATTTCTCCTTCACATCTCCGTGCTGGACTCGATGTGTGCGGAACTGATCGCCCATCTGACGGACGAGCCGAGTCCCCAGCTCGTCATCGAAGAGTTGGAGCGGGATTCGATGTTCCTCGTTCCGTTGGACACGCGACGCCAGTGGTTTCGCTTCCATCATCTCTTCCGAGACATGCTGCGTTTCAAGCTCCGGGCAGAGCAGCCTGGTGCTGAGGCCCGCTTGCTCAATCAGGCCGCTTTATGGCACCTCGGGCAAGGAGACGTGAGCACCGCAGTTGAGTACTTGCTTCGAGCCGGGAACTGGGATGACGCCCTCGACGTCATCATGGCCCGGGGCTCCGAGGTGTTCGAGAAGGGCGAAATGGCTACCGTCATTCGCTGGATCTCCCAGGTTCCGGAGTCGGCCCGAGCAGACCGGCACGACGTCAGTCTCCTCCTCGGCGGGCTCATGGCGGTCGAAGGTCTGGCGGCGGGGGCGGAGGACATCCTGGGACGTCTGATGAACGACGCCGGCTCGTCAGAGGGCGAGCGAGTGTGTGCCCAGGTCTTCCTCGCCACGATGGTCCAATGGCGGTCCCGTGCCGACGTCTCTCTTGATATGGCTATTCGTGCGCTCGACCTGGTCGAGCACGTCGGCGACGCCCAGATCCCTGCGATCATGAATCTGAGCCATCCGGCGTCGCTCGAGACGATGGCTGTCCTGTCCCGTGGTCGGGCGCATTTCCAAGCCGGTCATCTCGACCAGGCTCGGGACTGGCTCGATCGGGGACTCGCGACTCGGGGTGCGACCTATCCAATCTGGAAGGTCAGCGGCCTGGGGTCCCTGGGGCTGCTCGAGGCCTGGTGTGGCAATACCGAACGAGCGGTTGACTTGTCTGCCGAGGCGTTGGCAATTGCCAAGGAAGTCGGCTTGTTGGCGCATCCTTGTGTCGCTGAGGCCTACTTGACCTCCACTCTGGTTGCCTTGGAGCATGGAGAACCAGGTCACGCGTCGCTCTCCCTGCACGAGGGCATAGTGAGGTCGGAGGCGAATCGACGCAGCCAGCTCTTGTGGTTCGGCCATCTCGAGTCAGCGCTCCTTCAGGAGGCAGACGGCAGGCGGGAACTGGCGATGGAGACCGTTCTCTCGGCCAGGAGCGACCTCGGGGCGGCGGCGGCGCCGCCGGTTGTTGCCGAACGGCTCGTCGCCCTCCACGGCCGTCTGCTCCGCCTCGGCGGATCCGCCGAACAGGCGCAGCGTTCGCTCGGGAACGCGTCCTCGCGCGCAGCCCCGGTGGCGTTCGAGCTGGCCGCAGCCGCACTCACACTGGGTGACCCCGACCTAGCCCGCAAACTGGTTAGTGCGTTCCCCCGTTCCTCCGATCCAGCCCATCCGCTGGCAACGGTAGAAGGGCTCCTCCTGGCCGCCTGGCTGTCCGAGATCGATGGCTCCACCGAAATCGCCCGCAGGCAGCTCGTCGAGGCGATGGCGATTGCCGAGGGTCACTCCCTGGTGGAGACGTTCGTTCGGGCAGGTCCAACGACGGTGCGAATGGTCTCCGACCTCCCCGATACCCACTCTGCCTTTCGACGGCAGATCCTCCGGCGAGCTCAGGCACTGGCTTCGCCATCGGTGGGGAGCGACCTTGTCGAGCCATTGACAGTACGAGAGCTCGAGATCCTGTCGTATCTGCCGAGTCGACTCACCAACACCGAACTCGCCGATCACTTCTACGTATCGGTGAACACGATCAAGACCCATATGGTCCACATCTACCGGAAGCTGGGTGTCGCCAACCGCAATGGGGCCGTCTCACGTGCCCTAAAGATCGGGATTCTCTGAGCATCCTGCGCAATACTGCCCCCGAGCGCTCCTGAACCTGCGTCGAGGTCAATGCCGCTCAAAGTCACCCCTCGAGGGTGATGCCATGAGGTCCCGCCCCATGGTTCCATTTCCCTAAAGCGATCTGCACTCGACGACTGAGATGTTCCTGGATGGAACCGCCCTGGGTGCCTGAAGGCGGATCTCATGGTGTGAGCTGCACTGACCAGGAAGGACACTCCGATGATCGCGTACACATATCCTCTCGCCGACCTCTTCGGGACGATGTTGGGGTTCTTCCTCCTCATCATCTGGTTCTGGCTGCTCATCATCGTGTTCTCGGACATCTTCCGGAGCCACGACCTCGGAGGGGGCGCCAAGGCACTGTGGGTCATCTTCGTGATCATCCTGCCGTTCCTCGGCATTTTCGTCTATCTGATCGCCCGGGGCGGGAAGATGCAGGAGCGTGCGGCGAAGCAGGCCGCACAGCAACAAGAGGCCTTCGACGCCTACGTCAAGGAGACAGCCGGCTCCGGAGCGGACTCGACAGAACAACTGGCCAAGTTGGCCGACCTCAAGCAGCAGGGGGTCATCACCGACGCCGAATTCGAATCACAGAAGGCGAAGATCCTGGCCTGAGGCCGACGACTCCCCTCAACTCTCTTCCTGAGCAACGAAAGGACCGACATGGAGTCAGCAACGAAACCGTCTGTGCTGATGCTCTACTACTCCTACACCCACCAGACCGAAAAGGTCATGGAGATAATGGCCGAGGTGCTGCGGGAGCGAGGTTGCGACACCACGCTTGCGGCCATCGAGTTCAGCGATCCACGCTACGAGAAGCGATTCAAGCAGTTTCCAATGCCGAAACCGTTTCTCGAGGTCGTGGCCATGATCCCGGCCGAGCTGGGACACAAAAAGGCACAGATCGGCATTCCCGATGTTGTGACGGAACGTCCGTACGACTTCGTGGTCATCGGAGCGCCTACCTGGTGGCTCTCCACCGACGTCCCCATTCGCGAGTTCCTCGAGTCAGATACCGCCACCAAGGTGCTCAAAGGAAAGCCCTTCACCGGGGTCGTGTGCTGTCGACGCTATTGGAAGCACAACCTCAAGAGCCTGCGGAGAATCGGCACCAAGCGTGGAGGAGACTATGTGGACGGCATCGGCTTTCGGTATCAGGGTGGTCAGATTCGCTCGCTGTTCTCGCTCTTGAGCTATCTGGGAACCGGCGAGTACAAGGAGCGCTACCACGGGGTCAAGATTCCCCCGACGAACCTTCAGGACTACCACCTCGACCAGGCCCGAAAGTTCGCCGGTGACCTGGGCACCCGCCTCACCGCCAGCACCGGCGGGTAGATCGAACACGGAAGGTAGACCGGCGGTGCCAACGTGATCCTCGATCTCCTGCTTATCGGCTTGGTGATCACCCTCGAGCCGATCCCCCTCACCGCCTTCCTGCTCATCCTTCTGTCCAAGAACGGCACCCGTAAGGGCGCCGCGTTCATCTTCGGATGGCTCCTCTCCCTGGCGGCCGTTGTGGCGGTGACCGTTCTGGTGACGGGCAACAAGCCACCGCAGCCGAACACGGCGCCCTCTCTGGGGGCGCTAGCTGCCAAGATCGCGATCGGTGTCGCCCTGGTGCTGATCGCAATCCGGCAACGCCGCCGAATGGGGAAGCCCAAGCCACCCAAGAAGCCGCCGAAGTGGCAGACGGGCTTGGACAACATGTCGCCCTGGTACGCCATGGGCCTCGCCCCCCTCACCCAGCCCTGGGGACTGGTTGCGGCAGGTGTTGCCACGATCGTCGAGGCCAAGCTCTCATCGTGGGAGAGCTATGTCGCACTTTTCCTCTTCTGTCTGGTTTCCACGGGCGTGTATATAGTTCTAGAGCTCTACGCCGGCTTCCGTCCCGAGCGGGCTCAGGCATTTCTCGGCCGCATCCGAACGTGGATCGACACCCACACCGATCAGGTCATCATTGTGGTTTCACTGCTGCTCGGGCTCTGGTTGGTCGGCAAGAGCATCTATCTCATCGTGACGTGACGGCGTGAACGGACTGGGTGTGCGTGATTGAAACTGTGAGCGAACCACAGTGAGCCTCTGTTGCGCGCCGAAACCCAATTGATCTGGGACGGCTAACGCGAAGAGCGTCAGCGAATAGGGACCGATCCCGGCGATCATCGGTTGCGCCAGATACCAGGGGGACCACGAATCACCCCAGTCGGGTGATGATCTGTTCGAGCTTCAGCGGCACACTCTTGATTGAAGTCGCCAACTGCCCCCAAAGGGGCTGACTCGAGCGGGAGGGAACCATGGAAGAGCGAGGTGAGGGCTGGCTCATTTTTGCCGGGATCGCCCTGTTGATAGTTGGAGTGATGAGGATCTTTGACGCCATCTGGGCTTTCCGCTACCACGGGGCACTGCCCTCGAACCTCGAGGCAGCGATCTTTGGCCACAGCCTGAAGACGTACGGATGGGTCTATCTCATAGTGGGCATCGTCATGATCCTGGCCGGCCTTGGGGTCATGGCCAGTTCGCAGTTCTCTCGTTGGATCGGGATCTTCGCCGCAGCCATCCTGGGGATCAGCGCCATCTGGTGGATGCCCTATTACCCAATCTGGTCACTGACCTACATTGGAATCTGCTTCCTGGTCATTTACGGTCTGGCGGCCCACGGCAGCCGGGAGCTGACTGCCTAGCTGCGAGGCTGGCCCACGCGAACCGTTCACACGCCTGGCACAACCAACCTACGAAAGGAGACTCGTATGACTTCTTCTGAGCCGCAAATGATTGAAGAGATGTTCGTCCAAGTAGCCCAGCATTCTAAGAGCTCGGATGGGGTACTGACGTTGACGGGCGTGTCGCCGTCGACGCTCTACTTTTCGGACCGGCCGGAACGAGTCGTAGGGCACATGACGAACGAACAGTTCGTCGACGGGTGGTCCTTGGGCGACAACAGCTTCGCCTCTGACCCTCCGAATGCCGTCCTGTCCTACATCGACCCTGGGGACGACCGTCCCGAGGACTGTGTTCTTGTGCTTCGGGATCCGAAGGTTGACAGTGATTCGATTCAGTACTCGATCGATCAGCTGGAGGGTTTGGTGCCGCAATCCTCAGGCGCGTGCACTCTGTTCATCGACCCCCTGGGCCGTCCGCTATCGCCCGTTTCGGTAGCGGGAATGCGTCGTCGGGACCGGCGGCGCTGAGTCGATCACGTCGTCTGAGTCGATTACCTCGAGAAAAGCCCCCGTGCCCCCGAGGTGCCTGAGTCACGCGCATGCAGGAAGGCCAATCGAGGGAACCGAGTGATCCGTCACGTCGAACGCAATTCGCAGAGGAACGAACGCTGTTGGCCTGGTGGCGCACCGGCATTGCCGCAGCAGCCGTTGCCTTGGCCGTTGGAGGAGTCTTACCAAAGTTAAGCCAAGTCCCCAGGGAAAGAGCTCTTGCGCTAGGAGTCGGGTACGGAGTTCTTGCTCTCGCCTTCATCCTGGGTGGTTCGCTCCGCGACAATGCCTCTCGAAAGGCGTTGGAGGCGGATTCGTTTTCAAGACTGCCCATTTGGACAGTGACTGTCATCACGATCTACACATGCACGCTCATCATCCTGACCGTAATTGCGCTGTTCTAGCTCCCGAGTAGCTCGATCTTTTCAAGAGCAAGTCAGCGATGACGCAGGAAACGGGGATGCGCCCGAACCGGATCACCGATTCGAGCATGTCGTAAGCCTTCACGAGCCCCAGTACCTGTTGAGGTGGAACGACCCGGCCACGAGGGCGCGCAGATCTTCGAGGCAGGCCGGGGCGGCCCGGTGGGCACGCGCCTTGACGAGCACGTTGCCGAGCGCGCCGGCCTCAATAGGCCCCGCCACCACGGGCAGCCCGGTGGCGTCGGCCGTGAGCCGGCAGAGCAGCTCATTCTGAGAGCCGCCACCCACAATGTGGACAACGTCGACGATCTGGCTGATCGCGATCTCACAATCCTGATCGCGCCCGAAAGTCATCGACAGCGCCAACTCACAGATCGCCGCCGCCTCAGCGCAGCTCGACAGCTCGGGGTACGCGATGCGTGTGCCTACGGCCAGGTTGTCAGGGTGACAACCGCTCGATCCTCCAGTTTCCAGACTGAGCCCGGTAGCGGAGCCGATCGTGCGAGCGTTCCCGTCCTTCTTCCCACAATTCGACGACCTCAGGCCGGATGCTGTAACCGCCCCATCGCCGAGGGCGCGGTGGCCCCGTTTCGTCGGGGAACGCTTCGGCCAGGTGGGGCGAGCGCTGTTCGAGCACCGCTCGACTCACGACCACCTCGCTCTGGTGGCTTGCGACGGCGCTCCGACGAGCCAACCCTAGCGGCCGTGACCGCCAGTAGGGGTCCGACTGATCGTTGTTCACCTCGTCCAGTGCTTCAGTCACCCGGACTTGTCGGTGCACAGGGAGGCACCAATGGAAGAGGCAGCGGCAAATGAATTTGCCCTCAGCTCCCGGCCCCTTGTTGCTTTCCCGGTCGGTGCAGAAGACGAGACCTCGGTGGTCGATGCCTCGGAGCAGCACCATTCTCCAGGCTGGGCGCCCATCGGTCGAGGCCGGGGCAACGTTCCATGCCCCGTTTATTCGAGGCGGTCGGATCACCTGCGTGGTGAAGCCACGATCTCGCTCGCCCCCAACGCCGCGAGGTGGACCTATCGTTGGGCTCTGCCGTGACTGAACCGCAACATCCGCCGACTCGCTCGGATGAACAAAGCCCCGACGCCACCACGGAAAGGGGAGCAAAGAGTCGACCTGGCCTGATGGAGACGATGGTTCGTAGGGCGGACAAGTTTCAGCAAAGGCACGGACTGCTGGGATTTCCCTTCGCAGTTCTGCAGAAGTTCGGCAATGACCAGGCCGGCAGCAAGGCAGCACTCATAGCGTACTACGGACTCTTTGCCCTGTTCCCGCTCTTGATGCTTTTTACGACCATCCTCGGGTACGTCCTGCACAACAACGATCAAGTGCGCAAGGACCTTGTCGACAGCGCACTGGGTAGCTTCCCCATCATCGGTCCTCAGTTGCAGTCACGCGTCCACGGCCTGACCGGAAGCGCTTTCGCCGTCGTCATCGGCAGCCTGCTCCTGTTATACGGTGCCATCGGCCTCGGACTGGCCACCCAGAGCGCGATGAACAAGGTGTGGAATATCCCCTACGTTCACTGGCCGTCCCTTCCCATGCGCTATCTGCGAGGGTTTGCCGTCCTGGTGCTGCTCGCCGTCTCTACAATTGGTTCAACCGTGCTCACGGGGTTCGCCACACTCCCTTCACACCAGGGGGCTTCGAGGCTGCTTTTGTTGGTTGGATCTCTTGCGTTGAACTTCGGGCTCATTTTCATCGCGTTCATGGTGATGACAGCCGTGAAGCTCACCTGGCGTGACGCTGTCCTAGGTGTGGCCATGGCTACCGTGTTTTGGCAGACACTCCAACTCGTCGGGAGCTGGTACGTGGGTCGCGAGCTCCGACACGCGACGGAGACGTACGGCTTCTTCGGCATCGTTATCGTCTTGTTGGCCTGGATCTACCTGGGGGCTCAATTCTTCCTTCTCGCCGCGGAGATCAACGTCGTGAAGCGGTATCGCCTCTGGCCGAGGTCCATGACCCAGCCACCGCTCACCGATGCCGACAAGGCTGTCTTTGAGCGCCTGGCCCGGATGCAGGTCCGTCGGCCCGAGTTCGAGGTCGAGGTCGAGTTCACGCCCGAGGCGGACTTTGACCCACTGGAGCGGGCGCCGATTTCGGCGCGGGAGGCGAGCGATGAGTGAACGAAGACGGGGGCTGGACGCTCGGATTGGAGGACGCCCAACGCTTCGTCTGCCGGACTGACACCCGTCGCACCTGCAAAGTCGCCGGCACCTTGACCGGCTTCGAGTTCGGCAGCCGCAAGACCAACACGTTCCTCGCCCCCCTCGACGACAAGACAGTCGACATGGCCACCAAGGATGCCGGCTGGTGGCCCGCGGTGTGGAGCAAGTGCTACGTGCCCGGTGCACGGGTGTACCGCCTGGAGTTCGAAATCGGGCGCCAGGCCTGGTCGAGTTTCGACCTCAACGCGCCACGAGCGGTCTTGAGTCTCAGCGTGGTGCTCGGCGAGACCGTCGAATTCCGCGTTGGCGCAAATTCCAGTCGTAGACAACGGCGGTGTCGGCGATCAGGTCATGCAGGGCGCAACGGTCCCCGCGGAGGAGGATCAGGAGAAACCCGATACCCAACGTGAGAATGCTCAGGGGAAACGCCAGGACCCGCACGATTGCATGTTTGCCATCCAGACCGGATCCGTCATCGCGAACGACTCGCAAGCCGAGAAGGGTCATACCGAGCGTACGACCGCTCATGGCCAAAGGATAGGCGCAGTAGACGAACGAAAACGCGACGAGGAGAGCTATTGAGAGTATCGGTATTTGGGAGAAGCTGAAATGGTCATCGGAGACTGCATTGACGAGCCACTCGATCGTGGCGCCAGCAACGGCGAAGATCAAGATGATGATGCAGAGATCGACAATGAAACCACCGAGCCGGCTGACGAACCCCGCGTAGTGACCCTCGTCTTCCGGATGGCGGATTGCAATCTGCGTGGTCACATGGAACCCTCGTCCAGATCGTGGAGAAGCAAGGGTGGACCGCTCGGAAGGGACGATGCCTTCCGTCGGAGAATGCGGTCCACCTGGCGCTGCACCCACGTATCGAGATCGACACCATGGTCACGGATGGCATCGACCACCCGACGGGCCGCCGCACCGCCAGAGCGAGTTACCAACGAGCCGACGTGGGTCTGTTCGATCAAGGCGTCGATGTCCACCCGCTCTAAGATGGAGTTCATGTCGACACGGTCGAGCAACGCGTTCAAGTCCAGCCGTGCGAGCAGATCGTTGAGATCTGTCTGAGCCAAGACGGCGTTGAGGTCGACACGCTCGACGACTGCCTGGATATCGATCCGCTGCACGACACCGTTGACGTCGATTGCCTCGACAACCCCGGGTGCTACGTCGTTGGCCACCGACTGCAGAAGTTCGGATCCTTCCTCAACCAGCGATCCGAGTACTTTTCGCCGGGTTGCCTTCGGAGGTCTCCTGCGTCTGGGTGGAGCCACCCGGCCATTCTTGCATCGCCCCTGCACCGAGGCACAAAGGATGTCGTTCTCGAGGATCCGCGGCCCCCCTTTGGCGCACCGCAGCGTCAGGTGGCAGATTGGAGAGCATGATCGATCGCCTGAACCCGATCGAATTATTCATGTGGAGGGTCAGTCACGATCCAACCCTGCGCATGACCGTGGGCAACCTGATGATCCTCGAACGGCTTCCGGCGGCGTCGGCGCTGGGCGAACGGTTGGAATCGGCCGTCTCCCGCGAACCCCAACTGCGCCGGCGGCCCAACGACGCGACCAGGCTGGGGAGACGCCCCGCCTGGGTTGAGGGTCCTGCCTTTGACGTCGGCCATCACCTCCGGATGGTCACACTTCCGCCGCCTGGGACCGATCGCCAGCTCCTCGACTACGTCGCCCTGGTCGAATCAATTCCCTTTGACCCCGATCGATCGCCCTGGGACGTCACGCTGATCGACGGGATGGAGGGGCAACGCGGCGCCCTGTACCTCCGAGCTCATCATGTTCTCACCGATGGGATCGGCGCGATGTGGCTCATCGATCTTCTTCTCGACGACGCAGACGGAGCGGCGGACGCGATGCCAGACTCCACGGCGAAGGAGGCATCCAAAGAGGACATACCTTCCCATCGGGACCGACAACCGGGCACGGTGACGATCGATTTCAACAAGGCTCTTCGCCCGCTCAAGGAGGGGGTCACAACCTCGTTTGGCACCGCACCCGCGGAGGCTGCGGACGTCATGGTGCGCGGCCTCCAGCGAGGACTGGACGTGGCCAACTCTGTTTCACGACAAGTGTTGATCAGTGGAGGGCCACTCGGATCGCTTCCGACCTCGCGCTCGATGGCTAGCCGGTTCGAGACTCTTTCGGTACCTTCCGCTCGAGAGTCCGCACTCGCGCTCGGGGGTAGCCGCAACGACCTTCTGGTGGCTGCCGCGGCGGCAGGCCTCGGCCGGTACCAGGAACGGGTCGGTCAACCGTGTCCGGAGCTCCGGCTGGTGACTCCGACGAGTCTTCGCCATGGAGGTGGAGGCGGCGGCAACTGGTTCGCGCCGATCCGGGTCACGGTACCTACGGCGACAGATCATCCGGGTCCTCAGTTCGGTGTGGTTGCTGAACGACTCGCCCAGGGACGGAGCGAGGCAGCGATTCGCGTCACCGCTGCATTGGCTTCGACGATCAGCCGTCTACCAACCCGTCTTCTCATACCTGCAATGCACGCGCAAGCCAACTCCGTCGACTTCGCCGCGACCACACTTCCCGGCTTGCGTGGCCAGCGACGCATTGTGGACGCGGTCATCGAAAAGAGCTATCCGCTCGGTCCTCGCCTCGGTTGTCCAATGAATATAAGTGCATTTGGAAATGACGATCGTCTCGATGTGGGGATAGCGCTTGACGCCGCGGCGATTACTGAACCGGAAACTCTCCTTGAATGTCTCACCATGGCCTTCGGCGCGTTTGAGTCGATCTCGGGCTCGTAGAGGTTCGATCCCAGGCTGCTGAAGAGACCAAGCAGAGGCGAGGCCGTCCTGCCCGTGCTGCACGTTCGTTTGGACTCGGGTAGAAGGGATCGACGTCTAAGTCCTCGCCATCAGTTGGAGTCAGACAGGACCGGCACGACGGCACGCAGGACCTTCACGCGCTGACCATATTCCGACCTCGCCCGGCTGACGATGTCCGGCTGTACCTCGGAGGATTGTTTGAGCGAACCCGAGGCGTCATCCATGTCTCTCAGCTGAACTGGGAAACATCTAGGAGGCGCGACCAGAGAAGCGACCGGGATGGTCACTTGGCGCGACCGGATGCTTCCAAGGCGCTTTGACGACAAGATCAACGATAAACGACTTCCCTATGACGTCGAGATCGAAGTCGAAGTGATTGACGGGAAACCAACCTGCCGGAAGCTTGTGATCGCGCAACGCGTAGATGGCCCACTAATCACATCGACTGAGCTTCGGAATGTCCGATTGTCAATGGACCTGGCGGCAGCAGCAGCCAGGCGCGCATTCCAAGTATCCCGTCATCCCGAGGGCTCGATATCGATTGAGCCAATGATGAACGAAACCGTCGGCGTCAAGGGGGTGGGCGTCGAGTCACCTCGCGGACGCACCTCGAAATCGCCAGAAGTCTTGTTAGAGGCGTTGCCCATCTTTCTGAATGCTGGCGGTGGCGCAGACGGATACAGGGCAGTGGAAAGCCAACTTGACGTGTCGTACTCGACCGCCATGCTGTGGGTGAAGACAGCCCAAGGATCGGAGGACGACCCCAGCGAGACCGCGCTGGCAGTCACCGTCCGGCCTCATTCAAGCCGCGACACACGAACCGTATCTACGTCCTCAGCGGCCGAGTGCTCTGTGCGCTATGCGGCCACCAGATGCAGGGCAACTTCAACCACGCCGCCGACCACTACTGCTGCGAGTTCCCGTCAGACCGAGGACCGTGCCGGGGTTGAACCACCCGAAGTCGGTCTACGTCGGTGAGTCGGCCATCGTCCCGAAGCTCGACCAGTGGATCGCCACGTTATTCGACCCGGCCCATCTCGACGCGACGTGTGATGCTTTGGCGATGGCCGGTGGTGCCACCGATGCAGTTCACGCCCGCATCGAGGCGGCGTGGCGGAAGCTCGCCGACTGTGACACCCGCCTCGCCAAATACCGGGCGGCGCGGGACGCCGGCGCTGACCCGGCCATGGTGGCGGGTGGAGGGCTGAAGTCCAGGGTGAACGGCTGAGGGCAGAGCAGGAGATTGGTCGCGTTCAGCCCGCTGGTCCGATCACCAAGGAGCAGGTGCGCGCGCTCGTCACAAACCTCAAGGACATCGCGGCGGTGCTCGCAACCGCCGAGCCGAAGCTCAAGGCTGAGGTCTACGGCGAGCTGGGGATCAGCGTCACCTACGACCATGCACGCTGCTTGATTCGGCCGAGTCACGGCCGGAAACTGCGTGGGCCAGGGTTAGTGTCGGAGGGGGGACTTACCCAAACTCCGACTGGAGGTTGGCACCGTGGCCACGCTCCTAACCGGCTTTAGGGGGCACCCCCTGGACCGGTCGTGGCTCGTTGGCCCTGCCGCTGCTGACTGAGTTTGACGGCATTCACGACGACGCGGGCAACGAGGCCCAGGATCACCAGATCCAGCCACATCTGAAGTGTGACGAGCACGCGAGCGGATTGGCTCTTCGCTGTGATGTCACCGAACCCGACTGTGGTGAAGACGGTCGTGGAAAAGTACAGGGAATCAGTTCGGGTCATGGCGCCATCGAACGCCGTCGGCACCGCATGAGCCATGGTGAAGTACGCCACTGCGAAGACGACGACGTAGAGCGGGACAGAGAAGGCGAGGGCCTCGACCGCACGGGCATTCGGATGGTCGGAGCGAATGATCTGACGGACCTGCAGGGCCACGATCACGAAGAGCCCCAGCACCGCCAGCGTCAACTCCAATACCGTGGCTGTTCCCGTGCCGTGATCGAGTGGAACCACGTAGTAGATGAGCACCACCAGGGCGACGGTGAGAACGGTGCGCACGACAGCAACGAATACGAACCTTCGTCGCTGTCGAGCGGACGTGTGGGCAAGCAGATCGGTCATGGGTCGTACCTCCCGTTATGTGCAGGTGCCCTGCGTGCAAGCCTTGACACTCGCCGAGAGCGACGGTAGGTCATCTCGGCCTGAATAAGAAGGGGTTTGCGGCCGTCCCCACATGCCGCCCAAAGGAGGAGGCTGGGAGCCCCAACCAGGCAGTTCTGAGTCACAAGTGCTCGTTGGATCGAACGGTCTTGGTGCGTCATCATGGGGAGCATGGATGAACCCGAGCCGCCTGCTGGGACTGATCAAGCGGGGCCAGAGTCCGAGTCGTCAGTCATCCTCGCCAGCTTCGAGAGCCGTCATGCCGCCGAACGTGCGCTGGCGTCGCTCAGACGGGGGTTCCGCAAGGAGGCCCGCAAGGGCCACGCCAAGGCTCTAGTGGTCAGCGGCAACAAGGACGGTTCGCTGACGCTCACTCAATCTCGGGTGCTATCGGCCAGCGGGGTTGTCTACACCCTGATCCGCATCCCCCTCGCTGTGATGATTGGGTTCACGGGCCTTTTCTCGACGCTGCAAGGCGCCAAGGGTGTGTCGCACGAGGTCCGCCAGCGTGAGTCGGGCGTCGGAGCGGATGAGCACGCCGCCCACGCCCTCCTGGCTCATGTTGGTCCGAACGCCGCCCTGGTGCTGGTCTGTTGCGATGACCAGAAGATGCGTCAGGCGGTCGCAGCAGGGTTGGCCGACCGTGCAAATGAAAGTTGGGATGGCTCGCGGCACAGTTCCTTGCTGGCCTCGATCCGGGCAGCCGGCACGACTGGGTGCGCGCCGCCCTCGACGTCTAATCCTTCGTCTTCAACCTCGGGCAAGGTGCTCCCGACGGCGCCAGTTGAGAGAGGTTGGGAGTGCCGTCCCGACTGCCCCACTCGTGCCGCATTGGGGCACCCTGGCGCCGGCGGGTGCGCTCCCTGTAATACAGCACCCGCAAACTGCATGGGACTACGGGAGCATCTCGTAGCTAGATCCTCATGAAACCGTTTGGTAGGCGGACGGGTGGGGTCGGCGACACCCGCCAGGCTCGTCAAGGACGGCCGGAGGCCGCTCGTGAGGGATCCTTGACGAGCCGGGACCGCCCCAAGGGCAGAATGGGTCCATGAGGCTGGGCGGAGCCCGGGCTCATGGCTGCCCGCTCGCCCGCCACCGTCCGCCGTCGTGAGACAGCTTCCCTGTAGTGTCGTATTTGAGACTGGAGGGTAAATGGAGCCGGATTTTCGTTCGGATCGGATGCGCTCGCCCGAGGGGAAGGGACGAGCCAAGGCAAGGCTCGATGCGTACCTAAAGACCGCTCCCCCGCTGAAGAAGCCCAAGATCCGCTACGCCGCTGTCCGACTGACACCGGAGCTCTACGGCTTCTGGCTCATGTGGCACCTCGAGGGTGGATTCGAGGGGCTACTCAGCGAGGGCATGAGCCGCTCCAGCATCTACCGCAGGATCCGGGCTTTCCGCATGATCATGGGAGAGCACCCTGATGAGTGCAAGATCGCCGGCGTGACCACGAACCTGGCTCAGTATCAAGACGCAATTCGAGCGAAGTTCTCATAATCCCGGATTTGAAACTCCACTGATGTAGTTCTACAATCCCGGAATCGGGACTACGAGGGTCTCGGATGGAAGGGGTTGTGATGCTTGTCGAGCTGGCCTCCGGGATAGATGCCCTTACCTGTCGGGCCGGTGCCGTGTCCCTGCCGAGTTTTTGGATCGGCTGGAGCGGGCGAGAGAGGAGGCGGAGGAAAGGGATCTTGAAGTCCCTATCCCAGTCGGAGATACAGAGTTCCGTGTGCAGGCCAGCGCTTTTGGAATCCATCGCTACAAACTCGTTCACCGACACGGGGTTGTCGGAATCTCCCCCTCTCTGAAGATTCCGGCCCTTCGGATCCAACCTCGTGCACAGTTCATCCACGGCGTAGGGGCGATGAACGTCGTGGACTGGTTCAGGGAGCTGCTGGAGGCTGAGTGCAATGCGATTCAATTCACCGTCAGTCGCATTGATCTGCACGCAGACTGGCAGGGATGGGACCTGAAAGGAGAACATCGCTCCCACTTCGTATGTCGATCAGATGATCTTGTCTTGTACGAGTTCGACGATCTCCTTACAGGATTTGCGTTCGGCAATCGAAAAAACAAGACCATCTATGCGCGTATCTATGACAAGACCCGGGAGATGCGAAAGACGGGGGCTGCCTACTTAGAGGACCGCTGGGGAGAGAAATTTGACCCCGAGAAGCCGGTGCTGCGGCTGGAGTTCGAGTTCGGACGTCAGGGGCTCGCAGAGTTCGACATTCGATCACCCGAGGAGGCGATCGAAGCTTCTGGGGCACTGTGGAGCTACGCAACCGAGAAATGGCTGAGCCTCCGTGTCCCTACCGCTGACAGCACACGGTCACGGTGGCCAGTGGCGCCCGAATGGGACCGGATACGGCGGGCGACGCTGGCTGATTCTGGGTTGGGATTACAGCGTGTCTATGACGGCTATCGGCGAGGGAAATCGGGAAAGCTCGTGCCGTTTCTTATTGGCTACGTGGTGTCGTATGCAGCGTTCTTCGGGATCGACACGGCAGAAGAGGCTTGTGAGCGCCTGGTTGATGTGATCGAGGGGTCCTGTAGTGCCAGGGGTTTGAGCTTCACGAAGCGTGTCCATGCCAGACGTCGAGCATTGGGCTTGTCGTGAATGAGAATGCCGACTACGACAGGGTGGCAGATGTTCTGATCCGTGTGACGTTGCGTCTCCTAGGGCTCCAACTCGATCCAACCGGGGGAGGACAAATTGCTGACCGTGGCGTACTGCCGAGTCTCGACCGAAGAGCAGGCAGAAGAAGGTCACTCGATTGAAGCACAGGCGGACCGGCTTCGGTCCTATGCCGAGTTGCACGGGTTAGGGGTCGTCACTGTCGTCGAGGATCCGGGGCTCTCTGGAAGGAACATGGAGCGCCCAGGATTGCAGCAGGTCCGTGCCATGGTCGAGGCGGGGCACGTGGCCCATGTTCTCGTGTGGCGGCTGGATCGATTGTCAAGGAACCTGGGCGATCTCATTTTGCTCGCTGATGAGCTTGGTCGGTCCAATGTCGCCCTGCATTCCTTCACGGAGAAGTTGGATCTGTCCACGGCGACGGGTCGGATGTTTTACAACATCCTTGGGTCATTCGCTCAGTTTTACCGGGAGCAGCTCTCTGAGAACGTGCGCATGGGGATGCATCAGGCCGTTCGAGAGGGCAAGTGGATCAATCGCCCTAAGACTGGCTACGACCTTGTTGGTGGCACTCTTGTCCCGAATGACGATGCGTACCGGGTACGGGAGATCTTCCGGCTTCGGGCTGTAGGTCGGAGCCAGAGGGAGATTGAAGACGCGACGGGAATCAAGTATTCGACTGTCGGATCGATTCTGAAATCCCGGGTCTACCTCGGCGAGGTCCAGCTAAGGGGAGAGTGGTTTCCCGGCGTGCATGAGGCTCTTGTGACTCCAGAGGAATTCGCTGCAGCGCATCTGGGTTTTGTCCCCGGGCGTCCACGAGGTCGGGATCTGCTATCGGGAAGGGTGTTCTGCGGCCTGTGTGGACGGCGTATGGCAGTCGAGGTCAACGGAGATGGTCGGACGATGTATCGCTGTCGCCATAGGGGCGCAGGATGCCATCAGCCTCGTCGGACCAACGTTGGCCTCATCCGGGCGGCTGTTCTGGGAATCTCTCTCCTGTCGCAGGACGAGAGGCTGCAATCGGCCATCCGACGGGAACTCGCCGGGAAGGGCCGGACGAGGCTCGGCCACGATGCCCGCCGGCACTCCCGGCGAACCCCGGCGAAGACGCTTGCGCTCTTGTCAGCGAACCGGAGAAAGCTTCTCGATCTGTACTACCAGGACAAGATCAGCGCTGAAGCCTTCGCTGAGGAGGAGCGTCGGATGGCTGATCAGATAGAGGCTGTCCGGACGGAAGCCGCCAAGGATGCCTCTCAGCGGGCCGTACGTGACGATCTAGCGCTTCGCTTTGATGATGTCGTGGAATCCCTCAGGAGTCTTGATATGTCTGAGGTCTGGGCCGAGGCCACGGACGACGAGCGCCGGGTTCTGATCGAAGAGTTAGTCAGTGGCGTGAGCATCTTTCCTGACCATCTCGAAGTGACGATCTCCGGTGCTCCGGCGCTCAACGTCACACTGGAGGAGGTAGGGCTAAAGGAGTCGTCTATTGGTGGTGTCGGAGGGGGGACTTGAACCCCCACGCCCTTGCGGGCACCAGCCCCTAAGTCGGATTTGGCCCCTGGTGAGGGGCGTGGATTTCACGTAACCCCTGCTCAGGACGTCACCATGCGACACGGGCCGACACCGTTTCCCATGTCGCTGTTCAACGCTCATTCAACGGGCGTTCTCGAACCAGAACATTGCCTCCCTCCCCCACCGGCCCTCGTCTGACTACGGCACCCGGCTGATTACTGGAGTCAAGTGGGTTATCCCTCTGACGGAGCACTCAGTAATGAACGGCGCCTGGCTGGGCCCCACGTGGATTCGATGCGTTAACGATGGGGGGGTCAAATACCGTCGTATTTGACCCGTCCCCGTACGCCGATCACGGCTACACCCAAACCAGGCGAAGGGGCCGCCGCCGGGGGCGTTGCCAGTGACCAAAGGAGTCGGCTTCAGGAGCCCGGCGAGCAGCGACCGTTGGGCCGCAGCACTGGGTGAGCCACCGGGAGGTTACGACGTTGCAGGGGAGTTGGGTCCACGTTCGGATCGAGTGGCCCGATCGAGATCTTGGTGCCTTTCAGCTATCTCGTCCGTGAGAGCATCGGCCCACTGCATGATGGTATCGGCTGTGCTCTGATCGAAGATCACGCGCAGATGCCCGACGTTCGGCACCTCTAGGAGAGTGTGCGGCCTGTTCGGTCGAGTGGCACTCTTCGGTACAAACCTGTCTTTCGCCGCTGTGATCACCAGGATTGGGGGGCGCTCGCCAGAGATAGCTGCCACACCCCTTAGATAGGCGCTGTTCGTCCCCATCTCCCTCATGACCGGTAATGGGCCGAAGCGTGAAAGACTGTGGCCCTGGTGCGGTGTGCCAATAGTTACGAGTCCATCGATCGGTGCTCCGAGCGCTGCGGCGTGCTCTGCGACCAGACCTCCCATCGAATGTCCGATCACCACGATGGTGTCGTGGGTCTGATCCAGTTCGTCGATCAGCTTGACGAGGCGCTCCGCTGAGGTAGCGAGTGGCCCGAAAGCCAACCGCTCGTCGAAATACTTGGTCCGCCAGCCCTGTTCACGAGCGCTGCGCCGAATCGGGGTGAGCGGCCATTCATTACCGGGAGCAGCGAAGCCTCCCACGAAGACGAGAACCTTACTCATCGTTCAGCACTCGGAACAGTGGGCGGCGTGCTCATCATTCACAGGCTTCATTGCACTGGTGTAGGTATCACTGCCATGCCTCATTATTCAGGAGTCATAACCGGAACCTGTGGATACATCACGCCGCCGCCGGGCTCGGTGCGTCTTGCCTCGTCGGGTTCGCTCCGCCCGGTCCCGGCTCGCATCGGACAACGTGGTAGCGCCGCTCGCCGCCCGATATCACTCCGTCATACGATTCGACCGTCATCGGGCAGACCGAGCGCAAACGCACTTTTGCGATTGGTGGGCAAGCTGTAGACCGGAGCTTGAGAGAAGCTGAGGTGATCGGTCTCCCATTCGTGCTTGAATCGGTCGAACCGTCACGATGACAAGGACCGCCATGGATGCTGTGGTCGCTTTCGATCCCTTCACTCTCTACGAGCAGGTCGATCCTTATCCTCTCTATCGGTGGCTTCGGGACGAAGCGCCGGTCCACCACCTCGATGAACCAGATCTGTGGGTGGTGACCCGCTATGACCATTGCACCGAGGTCCTCCGTGACCCAACGACCTTCTCGTCGAAGCTGGGGATGCGAATGGCCTTCGGCGGGGTCTGGCAGCGCTCGGGTTCTGACGAGGGGTTGGAGGGCATGGAGGACCTCCGGGTCCTCATCGCCACCGATCCACCCGACCACGTGCGGTTGCGACGCCTGCTCAGTCGTCCGTTCACCCCCCGAGAGATCGGCTTGCACGAGGACTGGATCCGGCCCCTGTGCGAAGAGCGCTTCGGCGAACTTCTTGCCATGAATGCCAGCGGTGGTGCCGACTGGGTGAAGGACTTCACCTGGCCCTTCCCTGTGTTGGTGATCGGAGAACTCCTGGGGATCCCGGCCTCCATGCGCAACGACTTCAAGCGCTGGTCGGATGCTCTGATTGGAATCTTCGTTGGTGGACCCGAGGTCGGCGACGACCGCCTGGCCAGCCTCACTGAGATGCTCGGGTTCTTTGACGAGACCGTCGCTCGACGCCGCTCGGATCCCGGCGACGACCTCATTAGCGTGCTCACTCACAAGGCGGAGGACGACGAGGAGCCGCTCACCGCCGAGGAACTGGTCTGGTTCTGCGTTCTGCTCTTGGTTGCGGGAAACGAGACGACGACCAACCTGCTGTCGAACGCTCTCAAAGTGTTCGCCTCCGATCCCACCGTCCTCGGTTGTCTGTTCGAGGACCCGACGCTCATCCCGGGAACGGTGGAGGAGGTGCTCCGCTACGACGCTCCGGTGCAGTCAATCCCGAGGGGGACGAGTGCTCCGATTCAGGTCGACGGGACCACGATCCCCGCAGACGCAATCGTGCTTGCCTACATGGGGGCGGCAAACCGGGACGAGCGCCATTTCCCGGATCCTGACCGGTTCGACGTTCAGCGCAACCCAACCGACCATCTCGGCTTCGGCAGCGGCATCCATCTCTGCCTCGGGGCGCCCCTCGCCCGTCTCGAAGCCCGCATCGCACTGGAGATACTCAGCCAGCGAGTGGCCAGCGTGGAACTCACAGCATCACCGGTGCCAACCGGCGGCTTGTTGCTCCGAGGATCAACTTCAATGCCGGTGCGTCTGATCGAGCGATAGAGCGTAGGCCGCTTACGAGGCGGCGGACGTTGACCGACCACTCGGGATTGCCGGGCGACCGAGCGGGACTTCCTTGGCTCCCAGAACGATCCCCATGGTGCCGTTTGTGGGCAGGAGATCGCACTGGTGGACGCTTGCCGAAAACGTTCGTATTCGACACGCTCCGGATCGCCCGCCGAAGCGACCCACCGACCCGGTGTTGATGGGACAGTGCCAGCCTCATGTAGAAACTGAGAGCGTGTGTGGTCTCGAAGCGACTTAGCTTCGGCGCCCGTTAGCTTGCTACCCCTCCCGAGCGGAGTACGAACGACCAGGCCAATAGGGCCACTCTTCGAACCATGAACATCGGCCGTCGGCTTCGAGCTGAAGGATCCACAAGTCCCGATATTCCTGGCGGACGGGTTGCCCGTATCGCACCTCAGCTCGAACGACCGCCGTCTGATCGTCGACCGCTACAACCTCGGTGGAGAGCGTAAACGCCTCGTTTGGCCCCTCCCGGTCTTCTTCCCACATTCGACCAATGGCCTCGACGCCCACCACGGGCTTTTCGTACGGAGAGTGCAGATAGGCGGCATCGGTCGTGAATAGCGCCGAAATCTCAGCCGTGCCGGGCGCTCGCCACGCACGCTCGTACCCCTCCACCCACCTGCGCACAGCAGGTCGATCCGTCATCGCCGCCATCATGACATGGCACCATGAGCGGGATTCAGTGTCACTGCCACGCAGCCCGTACCGGCGAGCGGGGACACCCGCTCAGGACGAGTTCGCCCTTCCTGACGCCGAACCACGACCCGCCTCATTATCTGCCCGCCACCGCAGAGATGAGGTCGATCATCTCAGCAGGCCCACTCGCGAGTTGGCGGATCGACTCGCTGGTGTGGGCTCGGGTCAGGATGTCGGAGGCCTGCTGCGCCGGACCAAGCACGATCGGGCCGAAACCCCAGGCGCCCTCGGAAGCCGTTGGAACGACTGGCTCCATTTGGGCCATTGCGGCGGCCACCTCGATCCCACTGCGCAGGAACTGCCGGTCCGCCAGTGAGCCCAGACCGAGTCCCCTGCGGATCTGCGAATGGTGGATCCAGCGCTCGAGGTACTCCCGGGCGATCGCTTGCCAGAACGGGGAGCTCGAGTTGCGGCTCGCCCCGAACAGCCCAACGGGTTCACCAGGCGAATCCGGGTCGACGGACTCGTAGTAGGCCGCGGTCCATTCACCAGTGAGACGGAGCAGTTCGATCAGGAGGATAGGGCTCATGAACTGGCCTGTTGCCACCCATTTGTCGTTGAAGGCGTCAAGAAGCGTTCGGAAGTCGGCTCCGGGAAGCTCCTCGGCCATGTACACCAAGCCCTGGACGGCGCCATCCCGCTGACGGCTGAGCAGAGAAAGGTCGTCGCCCAAAACGTGGGTGGCGATGCCCTTCACCGTGTAGACGGGACATTCGGTCGACTGGGTCCAATCGTCTGCCGAGAGCCCGGCTAAGAGTTCCAGAAGGGCGTCACGCTCGGGCCGATATGTCTGGAGAACGACAGAGATGGAGGAGGAGTCGAGCATCCTCCACATTCTGACTCACTGGTTGTCACAGTCCCGGTGCGTTCGGGGACACCCCTGGGCGATGTGCTGCTCGCTGTTCGGAGAGACCCTCTGTCCCGGTTGAATCTAATAGTGCAGTAACGCCTTCTTGATTCGAGAAACTCACTGCATTGCCCGTACTCTCCGAGCAAGTCATTTACAGCTCGATGTCCGCATAGAGGCGGTGGCGGTCGAGCAAACTGAAACACCGGTCTTCGCAGCCTTGGGCGATGTGGGGATCGATCTCGTACTTCGCTTTGGCTGTGGATGTCGCCGGTGTCGTGGCTCTCAAGGCAGTGACTATGACGTCGGCGACTTCGTCGATCTCGTGTGGCCTAAATCCCAGCGTGGTCAGCGCCGGTGTGCCAAGTCGAATTCCCGAGGTGTACCAGGCGCCGTTGGCGTCACCTGGCAATAAGTTGCGATTGGTGACCACGCCTGCGTCAATCAGGGCAGCCTCAGCTTGACGGCCGGTGAGTCCGAAGCTGGAAGCCACGTCCAAGAGCACAAGGTGGTTGTCAGTCCCCCCAGTGATGAGCCGTGCACCCCGCCGTATCAGACCTTCCGCCAGAGCGCGTGCATTCTCTACGATGTGGACGGCATAGGCAGCGAACGAGGGCTGGCGAGCTTCAGACAAGGCAACGGCCTTGGCGGCCATCATGTGGGGCAGCGGTCCACCGAGGACCATCGGGCATCCTTTGTCTACGTAGGGTGCGTATTCCTCGGCGCAGAGGACTAGCCCCGGCTATTCACGGAGCCGCGTGAGCTGACCTGGCCGCGTCCGCGGAAAAGCCCTCCATGTAGGGGAAACTGTTGTTGTCTACGCAACAGAGATCCCGAACCAGGAGGGCACTTCCAAAGTGAACGGTACCAGCACGCGTCGCGTCGTTGTGGAACCCGGCGGGGCCGGTGTCGTGGCCCACGTCGGACTGCACGCTCTTGGGGCTTTTGCCGACCGGTTGGGACTCGGTGATTCGCTCTCGGCTCGCATCCCGCCAGCCGGCGAACGCCTCCCGCTGCACGACCGGGGCAAGGTCCTCGTCCAGACCTCGCTTGATGCTCGCCGGCGGCGGCGAGAGCTGCGCGGACATCGAGCACCTGCGGCTCCAAGAGGACCTCTTCGGCTCGGTGCCCTCTGACACCACCGTCTTTCGCACCTTCCACGAGATCACGCCCTCGACGAGGAGCGGGATCGCCTGCGCCATGGCCGAGGTGCGCGCGAGGTCTGGCGTCGCAGCGCCGCCGACCACCGGGAGCGCCCCGGTGCTCTTGGACATCGACGCCTCGTTGGTCGAGATCCACTCCGAGCACAAGATGTCGGCTGCCCCGACCTTCAAGGGCGGCTATGGCTTCCACCCGATGTTCTGCTTCGCCGATGCCACCGGCGAGGCGCTCGCCTCGCTGTTGCGGCCGGGCAACGCCGGCGCCAACACCGTGGCCGACCACGTCGGCGTCCTCGACGACGCGGTCGTCCAGTTGCCCGACGAGATCGCCCTCGGTCACCGCCGCGGCGACGACCCGGCTCTCGTGCAAACGAGAGGTGGTCGTGCGGGCCGACTCGGCCGGGTGCACCGCCGGCTTCCTCGCTGCGTGCTCGGGAGCGCAACATCGGCTTCTTCGTCACCGTGCGCTCCAATGCCCAGGTCACCGGGGCCATCTTGGCCGCCGCCGGCCTCGAGGATGTCTGGGCGCCGGCCGTCACCCAAGACGGCGAGCCGCGCGCAGGGCGCCGCGGTGTGCGAGGTGACCTCGCTCATCAGCGACCCCAAGCTCCCCGAAGGCACCCGCTGCATCATCCGCCGCGAGCCGCTGCATCCCGGCGCCCAGCGCAGCCTGTTCCCCGCCCTCGACTATCGCTACTGGGGCTTCTACACCGACCGCGACGGCGACCCCGTCGCCCTCGACGCCACCATGCGCGCCCACGCCCACGTCGAACAGCACATCGCTCGCCTGAAGGACTCGGGGCTCTTGCGCTTCCCCTTCACCAGCTTCGAGGCCAACGCCAACTGGATGATGGCCGTCGCCATGGCGGCCGACCTCGTTGCGCTGGTTCCAGCTGCTCTGCCTCGACGGTCCCTGGGTGGGCGCCCGACCCAAGGCGCTTCGCTGGGGCATCTTGCACGCGCCGGGTCGTCTGATCCATCGCTCCCGACAGCGCGTCGTGCGCATCATCGACGGCTGGCCCGGCACTGACGCGCTGCTCGGTGCCTATCGCCGCATCGCGCTCTATCAGCTGAACGAACTCGCTTCCCGCCAGCCGGCACCACGTTGACGGTGCGCGCCCCGAAGTCCTCGCCGGGTCATCTTTGACCCTCCAAATCGGCCATATGGCGGCCCCACCCATTCCGCCGACGACAAATCACCGAGACCGACGTTCAGGCAGCCCGGAAAATGACTCGAGGCCTGTCCTCAAAATTCCCGTGAATGGCTGGGGCTAGTCCAACCCGAGGTCCGCGCAGTGATTTGTGGGTGGTGGAGGTCACGACATCGGCGTGGGGCACCGGATCGAGGTCACCGACCAGCACTTTCCCGGCCACCAGCCCAGCGAAGTGGGCCATGTCGACCATGAAAGTAGCCCCGACGTCGTGGGCGATCTCAGCCAAGATGGCGAAATTGGGGTTCCGGGGGTAGGCCGAGTACCCCGCCACGAGCACCAGCGGACGGAACTCTCTCACCTGGGCCGCTATGGCGCCGTAGTCGAGGAGTCCGGAAGCGGAATCGACCCCGTAGCTAGCCTGGTCAAAGAGCTTCCCGGAAATATTGGGTCGGAACCCATGGGTGAGGTGCCCACCGGCGTCGAGAGCCATGCCCATCATGCGCTGGGAGTGCAGTTCGTTGCGCAGTTGATCCCAGCTCACGGAGTCAAGGTCGTTCACGTGAGCCGCCCCAGCCTCGTTGAGGAATGGCTGCTCGACTCCGTGGGCAAGGATGGCCCAGTAAGCAACCAGGTTGGCGTCAATCCCCGAATGAGGTTGGACATAGGCGTGATCGGCGCCGAACAGTCCTTTGGCGTGGTCGGTAGCCAATGTCTCGATCCGGTCAACCATCTCGCATCCGGCATAGAAGCGATGGCCCGGAGTGCCCTCGGCATACTTGTCCGACAGCCAGTTGCCCATGGCCAGCAGCACGGCCGGTGAGGCGTAGTTCTCTGAAGCGATGAGCTTCAGTTGACGCCGTTGCGACTCCAGCTCACCGAAGATGGCCGCTGCCACATCTGGTTCGGCGGCAGAGATCACCTCCAACGCCGATCGATAGGCACTCGCTACGACTGGTTCGGGCACCACGCGCTCCTTCGGACGACATCGAGTCTTCGCCCAGGCGCACGGCTATGTCCGGCAGGCTGCCGGCGGGTCGGTCCCCGGTGGTACTCCACCCAGACGCCAGTAACGACCCGCTCCAACGATAGCCCCAACGAGCTGCCCTGAGAGGTAAGGACCCTGTCGAAGGTTGACTCGGAAGCGCCCGCGGAAGGATCGGCCCGCAGGCCTCCATTCGGGGCTCTGGAAATGTCCCCTACCGCGTGGCCCATTTCCAAGCGAGGCATGCCTCCGATGTGCCGTTTGTGGGCAGGGCGCGTCCAGGATCGCTCGGCCAATATCGGTCCTATTTGACCCGCTGCGGACCAACCGCCGAAGGTGTCCCACCGTCCTGATGCGATAGGGCGTGCCCTAGCCCACCAGTGGACTCAGATCCGGAGACCGAGTAGGACACGGTTAGGTGAACCGGCATCCACCTGCTCGTGAGCCTCGGCGATTCTCTCGAGTGGCAGTAGAGGTTCGATTCCGATCGATAGTGCACCATCACTTGCCGCAGCGGTGAGATCGGCTGCAGCCTGCCGCTTCGCTTCGACCGGGAAGTCGTCGCTTCCCAGTAGCCGGATGGTCACGTTATCGAAGAGCATCGGCCAGAACGAGAAGTCGGGTCGCTCCTGACGGGTGGCATAGGCAGCAATGACGGTCTGATTCTTGGCTACGGCAGCGTCGAAATCGACGTTGTCGGAGAAGGCGACCTCGATGATTCTGTCTACGCCGTCGGGCTCAAGATTTCGGATAGCGGCAGCCGGTTCGCGTCGGTCCAAGGCAACGGCGTGCACTTCCCTAGTGGGAACCCGCTCCAGATCAGCCCCGTGACGCACGGTCCCGATGACTCTTGCACCCCCCCACACTGCAAGCTGCGCTGCGAGCGACCCGACTCCGCCCAGCACTCCTTGTACCAGGACCGACTGGCCCGCAACGGGGCCATCGCCGAATACGGCCCGATGTGCGGTGATCCCAGGAATGCCGAGGCACGCACCGACCTCGTCACTCACTCCATCTGGAAGTTCGACCGCTTGCCAGGAGGGAACCACAGTGAACTCTGCGGCAGTCCCGAACGGTCGATAGGACTGAGCACCGAACACCCACACCCGCTGCCCCACCCGACCTTCATCAACACCTTCACCAACCGCCTCTACAACTCCGGAACCGTCACTGTGGGGGATGACCCGAGGAAATGGCATGGTGGATCCGAGCCAGCCCCGACGCTTCTTGGTGTCCCCGGGATTGACTCCCGAGCAGGTGATCTGGATACGGACTTCACCGGCTCCTGGGTCAGGTGCGTTCAGCTCGCCGACATGTAAAACGTCAGCGGCAGATCCTTGTCGCTCATACCAGGCTGCACGCACGGGCTCCGTCGTACCACCCCACGTTGCGCTGTTCCACTTCACGTCGGGGTGTCCCCGAGGTGAAGGGTGGCACCCGGTCCTGATGCGTTATTGGGACAGGTAGGAGTCGGACCTCAGCCTTCGATTCTGGCCATGTTTGCCTCGTCGTGTCGGTTGCCAGCGGCAGGCGTGAGGTTGTTCAACCTGTCGATCTGCTCCTCCCCGAGCTCGACCCCATCGGCAGCCGTATTCTCCTCGACACGTGCAACTCGCCGAGTGCCCGGGATGGGAGCAATGTCGTCCCCCTGAGCGAGGAGCCAGGCCAATGCCACCTGAGCCGGGGTGGCTCCGGCCTCGGTGGCCACTGCCTCGACTTCTTCAACGATGCGCAGATTGCGCTCGAAGTTCTCGCCCACGAACCGAGGATTGGTCTTGCGCCAGTCGTCGTCGGGAATGTCGTCCACCGTTCGGATCTGGCCGGTGAGGAATCCGTGGCCCAAGGGAGAGTAGGGAACAAAGCCGATGCCGAGTTCCCGCAGTAGGGGCAACAGTTCGGCTTCGGGATCTCTGGTCCACAAGGAGTACTCGGTCTGAAGAGCGGCGACCGGGTTCACGCCGTGAGCACGCCGGATCGTGTCCGGGCCAGCCTCGGACAAACCGATGTAGCGGACCTTGCCCTCGGTGACCAGCTCAGCCAGAACGCCAACGGTTTCCTCGATCGGAGTACTCGGGTCCACCCGGTGTTGGTAGTAGAGGTCGATGTAGTCGGTCCCAAGACGTCGGAGAGATCCCTCGACTGCGATGCGGACGCTCTCTGGGCTGCTGTCGGGGACACCGGACTCTCGTCCCGAGTGGGAGATGATGCCGAACTTGGTCGCCACCACGACCCCGTCTCGTCGGCCCTTGATCGCCCGCCCAACCAGCTCCTCGCTGTGGAATGGGCCGTAGACCTCGGCAGTGTCGATGTGGGTGACACCCAGCTCGAGCGCACGGTGGATGGTGCGGATCGACTCGTCGTCGTCGAGCCCTCCACCAGATGTGTAGGTGCCGGCCATGGTCATGGCGCCGAGGCCGATGCGGGAGACGTCGAGTGCTCCCAAAGAGATGTGCTTCACGGATAGCTCCAAACTTGTCGTTGGTGTGGTGCATCCCATAGAACTCCCGATTGGGCGCTCGGAGAAGTCCCTGATGAAAGGTGTAATGGCAGGGCACCTCACATCAGAGCGGCGGCCAGTACGGTGATCATTGTGGACACGCCTGAGCTCCGCAGCGACGTGAGGGAGTTCCTCACGTCCCGCCGAGCAAAGATCACACCCCAGCAGGCTGGCCTCCCCATTGGGCGCAACCGCCGAGTCCCCGGACTGCGGCGCAGCGAGGTCGCCTCGCTCGCCGGGATGAGCGTCGAGTACTACTCCCGTCTCGAACGTGGGAACCTGGCTGGCGTCTCCGAAGAGGTTCTCGAATCCCTCTCCCGTGCGCTTGAGTTGGACGAGGCGGAGCGGGCTCACCTGCACGACCTCGCCCGAGCTGCTTCTTCGAGACCAGCCCTCCGGAAGCGGGCTCAGCCCGAGGCCGTCCGCCACAGTCTGCAGGCCACCCTCGATGCCATCGCCACAGCGCCTGCAGTGATCAACAACGGCCGTGGTGACATGGTGGCAGCGAACACCCTCGCCCGTGCACTGTTCTCTGAGATGTTCGTCTCGTCATCACGGCGGCCCGTAAACAATGCCCGGTTCGTATTCCTCGACCCACGTGCCATGGACTTCTATCGGGACTGGTCGAAGGCCGCAGACGACACCGTTGCCATACTGCGCACCCAAGCCGGACAAGATCCCCACAACAGAGCCCTCTCCGATCTCGTCGGAGAACTGTCCACCCATAGTGAAGAGTTTCGGACCCGTTGGGCCGCCCACAACGTCAGGCAGCACTTCACGGGCACCAAGCGTGTCCGGCACCCGGCCGTTGGGGACATTGAGCTCACGTACGAGGTCTTCGACGTCTCGACCGACAGCGACTTGAGACTCATCGTCTACACGACCCAAGCCGGTTCGACGAGCGAGGACGCTCTGAAGCTGCTTGCCAGTTGGACCGTCACCCAGGCACAAACTGGCGAGGACTTATTCACACGCCCATAAGCATCCGGCTGTTTGTGGGCAGGGGGCTACGGACGTATCTCTGCCACAAACGGCCGGTTTCGACACGCCTCGCCGACAGGATGAAACACATGCTTGTCGACTCGTGTCATAACGGGTGAGCGAAATCTACGTGTCCCATTCCTCTGCGCCAGGGTTAATGAGTCAATTGATTACTCAGGGTGATGTCGTTATCCCCTTAAGGGAAGACTCGGTGATGAATGCAGCCTGGCTGGGGCCCCAAATCGGTGGCGTCCATCCGCTGGTGTAAATGACGACGGGCGTAGGTTCCTTCGAAACCCTGCAAGGAACCGAAGGAGGACCTACACCCGTGACCAAACGAGTATCGCCCATCGACCGCGTCCGTGCTGACATAGACCAGCTTTTCGCCTCGGAGCGGCCCTTGACCGAGATCCTCGAGGACGTCGGACGCCTCGGGGTGCGCCTGGTGTTCCAGACCGCCGTCGAGGCCGAGGTCGAGGCGTTCTTGGACCGAGGCCGCTATCAGCGCCGGGACGAGGACAGCCCCGCCGGCTCCCGCAACGGCTACCAGCCCGCGTTCACCGTGAAGAGCACCATGGGACCGGTCGAGCTGCAGCGCCCCAAGCTGCGCGACACCGACGAGCGGTTCTGCTCCCGACTGTTCGGCGACGGCGTGACCCGCACGAACGCCTTGGAGGCCCTGGTCATCTCGGGCTGGGTGCGAGGCCTGTCCGATCGTGACATCGAAGCGGCCCTCGGAGAGGCGCTCGGCGCCGAGGCCGCGCTGTCCCGCTCGACCGTCAGCCGGATTCGCCTGCCAGGCCATCCGCGACGAGTTCGCCGCCTGGAGCTCGCGGCGCCTCGACGACGTCACCTTGGACTATCTGTACTTGGACGCCTCGAACTTCAAGATGCACCCGAACGCCCCGGCCGAGCCGGTGCTCGCGGGCGTGGGGCATTGACACCGACGGCAAGCCCGTCTTCATCGGGCTCGCCCCTGCGGGCGCTGAGTCCACCGACGCCTGGGTCGGCTTCTTGAGCGACCTCGTCGAGCGGGGCCTGCGCCCGCCGCTGCTCGGGATCTCCGACGGCGCCCCAGGGCTCATCGCCGCCCTCGAGACCACCTTCCGCCAGAGCCTGCGCCAGCGCTGCCTCATCCATCGCTGCCGCAACATCGTGGCCAAAGTGCCCAAGGGAGCCGAGGCCGAGGTCAAGGCCGGCTTCTGGGCGATCTTCGACGACATCGACGAGGAACCCGGCGACCCCGCCGTCAAAGAGGCCACCCGACGCGCTGGGCTCTTCGCCACGCGTTACGCCAAGGTGTACCCCGCCGCGGTGGCCTGCCTCGAAGACGACCTCGCCTCGCTGACCGTGCACCTGCGCTTCCCCGCGCCAGCACTGGAAGCGGATCCGGCATTCGAACTTTATCGAGCGCACCTTCGGCGAGACACGCCGGCGCGTCAAGGTCATCGGCCGCTTGCCCGGTGAGGCCAGCTGCCTCTCCTTGGTGTGGGCTGTCCTTGACCGCGCCAGTCGCGGCTGGCGCGGCGTCACACAGACCTCGGAGAGCATCCGACTGCTCCAAGACCTCCGGCGCCAGCTCCTCGAGCCACCGCGAGAACTGCGATCCCGTACCAACAAGAAGGCTGACCGAGACGACGTCACAACCGCCGCATAACATCACCAACCAGGAGCCTGCGTCCCGGATCGTTTACACCACTCGTGAGACGCCACCCCCAAATCGATTAGGACCGTTAATGATGGGGGGCCCTGATTACGGTCCCTCTAACAGATCCTCCGTGAACGGCTGACCCTGTTTCCAGTGGCCTTGCCGGGGCTCATCAAAGACAGATCATCCAGGTCATACGGGGTGTCGGAGGGGGGGACTTTAACCTTGAGCACACCAGCCTGGGAGACCAGCTGGGCGGTCGCCGCATAGAAGCCTGCTGCCCGACGATCCAGCCTCGCGTCATGCGGGGACCTCTAGGCGCTTCCGCCCGGCCGCAGGAGGTTGCACCAGCCCCGGATCACTGGATGGGGGTGCAGTGTAAGCAGGCGGTCCACTGCCGCCTGCATGGCAGCTGGCATGCAGCCACAATTTCCGCATCGTCTGCTGCATTCGGGCCGTAGCTCGTCCTGTCGAGTGGAGGCAGGAATTCGACGATGATCGCCGAGGGCATCGGAATTGGCGGTGTGAGGATAGTGGTCAGGCCGTAGGGGGCGAGCAGGATGGGGAATACCTGGATCCGGAGGCGCCGCAAGCCGAGGGCTTTCGCTCTAGGCGCTCGCCGCCCAGACGATGACGATCGCGTCGAGTGAGCGATATGCCACCACCGGCACCACGGGTACCCCGGTAGGAGTGCCAGGCGAACGAACCCCCGATGGTCACCCAGGTCGACCTTGTGGCACTCGGTCCACGGCCGACACGCCTCTCGGTCGCTGCCCGGGTACACGAGAACCAGGTCACCGTCAGGGACGTCCTACTTAGCGGGCAGAGGGCATGGGTGGTCCGAGAATCAGTCGCTTGGGACGCCCCGGCTGACGACGAAGGCGACGACCTGGGTCTGGCGCCGAGGGTCGAAGCCGATCAGACGCACATGGTGGGTCGGGTTTGCATGGATACACGTCTCGACTTCGCTCCGTATCACCTCGGGTTCCCGCTCGCCGAAGAGTGGAAGCTTCCACATGTACCAGTACCGGGAAGTGGCCCGATTCGGTTCGACGTGCTCGATCATCGCCGTCAGGTCCTTACCGACAAGGTATTCGATCTGCGCCTCCACGGCCGGCGTGTCAAAGTGAGGGAGGTAGGAGAAGGTCCCTAGCCGTTTCGACGCCGCGTCGCCGAGCCGTGACGGGTAATCGCGGATGTTCGTCTCCATCGTTCCTCGCTCTGGTGCGCTCATTTAATCGTCTCGTCGAGCTTGTCGACGACGTCGAACTCGAATCGGATCTCCCGCCACGTCTCGAGGGCGGCAGCCAGCTCCGGGCTGGACTTGGCGGCGCGGGTGAGGATCTCCCCGCCCTCGCGCTCGACTTCCCGACCTTCGTTGCGAGCCTCCACACAAGCCTCGAGTGCGACTCGGTTGGCCGTCGCCCCGGCGGCGTTGCCCCACGGATGCCCGATCGTGCCCCCACCGAACTGGAAGACAGAGTCGTCTCCGAAGATGGACACCAGCGCAGGCACATGCCACACGTGGATACCGCCCGAGGCGACCGGGAACAGTCCCGGCATGTGACCAAAGTCCTGGTCGAAGAAGATCCCCCGGGCCCGCTCCTCGGGAACGAAGCGCTCCCGCATGAGGTCGATCCAGCCGAGCGTCGCTTGGCGGTCCCCCTCGAGCTTGCCGACGACCGTCCCGGAGTGAAGATGGTCGCCTCCCGAGAGGCGGAGGCACTTGACCAGCACGCGGAAGTGGACGCCGTGATACGGATTCCTGTCGATCACTGCGTGCATCGCCCGATGTACGTGCAGGAGCATCCCGTTGCGCCGGCACCAGTTGGCGAGTGACGTGTGTGCCGTAAATCCGGCGGTCAAGAAGTCGTGCATGATGATCGGCATGCCGAGCGCCTTGGCGAACTCGGACCGCTCGTACATGTCCTCCACCGTCGGGGCAGTCACGTTGAGGTAGTGGCCCTTGCGCTCGCCGGTTTCGTCCTGGGCCAGCTTCACGGCCTCGGCCACGTTCTCGAAGCGGTCACGCCAGCGCATGAACGGCTGGGAGTTGACGTTTTCGTCGTCCTTGGTGAAGTCGAGTCCGCCCCGCAGGCACTCGTAGACAGCCCGGCCGTAGTTCTTCCCCGACAGGCCGAGTTTGGGCTTGATCGTGCACCCGAGCAAGGGGCGTCCGTACTTGTCCATCTTGTCGCGCTCGACAATGATGCCGTTGGGCGGTCCGCCACAGGTCATCACGTAGTGCAGCGGGAAGCGCACATCCTCGAGACGCAGCGCCCGGATCGCCTTGAACCCGAACACGTTGCCCACCAGCGACGTGAGCACATTGACGACACTGCCCTCCTCGAAGAGATCGATCGGGTAGGCGACGAAGGCGTAGAAGCAGCTCGGGTCCCCAGGTACGTCCTCGACACCATAGGCCCGGCCCTTGTAATGATCGAGATCGGTGAGGAGATCGGTCCATACGGTTGTCCACGTACCTGTGGAACTCTCCGCAGCGACCGCTGCCGCCGCCTCTTCGTGGGGTACGCCCTCCTGGGGTGTGATCTTGAAACACGCCAGGAGGTCGGTGTCCGCGGGTGTGTAGGCTGGGTCCCAGTAGGTCTGGCGGTAGTCCTTCACGCCGGCGTCGTATGTGGCCATGCTCGTTTCTCCAATCAGTCGAGGGCGATGATCGAACGTGTCATGCGGCAACACGTCGCTTGCGCTCAATGAGGCGACGGATCATGGGGGTGAGGATGAGCTGCATCGCGAGGTCGAGCTTGCCTCCGGGGATGGCGATGGAGTTCGCCCTCGTCATGAAGCTGTCGTGAATCATTGACACGAGATACGGGAAGTCGATGCCATGAGGGTCGCGGAAGCGGATCACCACGAGCGATTCGTCAGCCGTGGGGATATAGCGCGCAACGAAAGGGTTGGAGGTGTCGACGATCGGCACTCGTTGAAAGTTGATGTCCGTCGAGGTGAACTGCGGGCAGAGGTACCGGACGTAATCGGGCATGCGCCGCAAAATGGTGGCGGTCACGGACTCCAGGGAGTGGCCGCGCGTCGAGCGGTCTCGTTCAATCTTCTGGATCCACTCGAGGTTGACGACTGGGACAACACCGATCTTGAGGTCCACATGCTGGGCGACGTCAACCGTGTCGGTGACCACGGCGCCGTGCAGGCCCTCGTAGAACAAGACATCGGAGCCCGGCTCGAACTCTTCCCACGCGCTGAACGTGCCCGGAGGGTAGCCGTATCTCTCAGCCTCGGCTTCGTCGTGCACGTAGTGTCGGGTCCGGCCCGTCCCACACTCTCCGTACTCAGCGAACACTGCAGCGAGCTCGTCGAACAGGTTTGCCTCGGGGCCGAAGTGACTGAAATGGTGGTTTCCCGCCGCCTCGGCAGCGGCCATCGTCGCCGCCATCTCATCCCGGTCGTAGCGGTGGAATGCGTCACCATCTATGGAGGCGCCACGGATTCCTTCCCGACGGAAGATCTGATCAAAGGTGTGCTTGACGGTCGTCGTCCCTGCACCCGACGAGCCGGTGACCGAGATGATCGGGTGGCGAGCGGACATGTTCGTCTACTCCCTGAACAGGCCGCGAGTTGCGAACAAGGGAGCACGCTCGGCGTCGTAGGACTCATCGAGGTAGCGACCGACTCGAGCCACCTTGTCGACCGAACCGAACACGAGCGGAGTGCGTTCATGGAGATCGCCGGCCGACTTTGTCAGGATCCGGTCCCGTCCGTCGGTCGCCGCCCCGCCGGCCTCCTCGATCATCATGGCGATGGGATGTGCCTCATAGACCAGTCGTAGCGACCCTGAGCGGTGTTGTGGGCGCCGATCGGCTGGGTACAGGTAAATGCCACCGCGGATCAGGATCCGCATGGCCTCGATGACGAGCGCGCCGTACCACCGCATGCTGAAGTCCAGACCCCGCAAACCCTCGGCCCCGGCCTGCAGGTCCGCAACGTAGGAACGGAACCCGGGCAGCCAGTGCCGGGCATTCGAAGCGTTGACCGCGTATTCGGGAGTCCCGGTGGGAATCCGGATGCCCCGCGTCGACCGGACGAACACCCCGTCGTCGGGTGACAGGACGTAGAGGTCCGTGCCCGAGCCGGTTGTCAGCACGAGAATCGTCGCCGGACCGTAGAGGATGAACCCGGCGGCGAGCTGCTCGACGCCGGGTCGCAGGAAGACGCGCTCCGGTGCATCGCCGGTGTTGGGTCGGATCGAGAAGATGAGGCCGACCGGACCGTTGATGGCGAGATTCCCGGAGCCGTCGAGCGGGTCTATCGCGACGACCAGTGGTGCCCCGGGCACAAGCACGGCCGGCAGTTCCTCCTCCTCGGAGGCGATGGCTGCGACCGGGCCAGCCCGGAGTGACTCGAGGACGAGTCCGCGGGCCAACAGGTCCGTCTTCTTTTGGGGGTCGCCGCTCGCATTGATGCCCACCACGTCGTCGAGGCCGCCCACGAACGGCGAAACCGCGAGTTCGCGACCAATGAGCACGCCCGCACGGGTGAGGGAGATGACGGCGGCCGCTATGGCCTGACGCTGATCGTCGTTTTCCGCCCAGGCGGCCAGCACGCCGTGGAGCTGCTCGTCACGTCTTGGGATCTCGGCCATTGGGTTCCTCTGGCTCATCTCTAGGCTTGCCGTTCCACGCGCCCACGACAAATGGTGACGAGCCCTCGGGTCCCCCGATAGGGACTTTGGTCACGTTGGGCGGGTCCGCGAGGGACGCCGGCCCGAGATCCCTACTTCGGGGAACCGGGGCGTGCTTGGGCGAGTCCCGGTCGTGGTGCGCGACGCGGGACAAGTTCGACCAGGCTCGTTTCACCGGCGATGACCTGACGATCTCAGCCTTGCCCCAGAATGGCAGGAGACCACCCAGGGCTGGCCTCCTGCAAACGACCGATTTCTCGGACAAAGGTGGCGCGGGAGTAAAGGTGGCGCGGGACGATTCGAACCTCCGACCTTAGGGTTACGAACCTGGACCTTCGGATTGGTCGGGGTTGGTCGTAACCGGCAAGAGATCTGGTCCACCGACCTGTCGCATAAGACGATCATCGACTCGGAGACCTTCGCTCAGGCGCAGGCGCAGATGGCGGCCGGCTCCTACCGCCCCAACTCGGGTAAGACCAAAGCGACCGGCCGCACCTACCTGTTGAGGGTCTGGGTGCACTGCGGCGTCTGCGGTCACCGGATGCAGGGCAACCCCAACCACGGTGAGAACCACTACCGCTGCCGGTTCCCGCGGGACTTCGCACCCGCCCCCGGCATGGAGCACCCACGCACGGTGTACGTCAGGGAGTCGGCCATCGTGCCGAAGCTCGACGAGTGGATCGCCACTCTGTTCGATCCGGCGAACCTCGACGAGACCTGCCGGGCGCTGGCCGAGGCGGGCGGGGCATCGGACGCCGACCACGCACGAATCGAGGCCGCACAGCGCAAGTTGGCCGACTGCGCGGCGCCTGCATCGAGCGTCTTCTGATAGCCCGCCAGCCGGCGGCGCGTCCCCACCCGCGCGTATCAGGCGCCGCCGCTGCGTCGTCATATCTTCGGGCCACCGAGACCGACTCGGTCATCGGCTGATGGGGTGAGGTGGTCCGGCTCAGTCCTGTCTCTGGGGCTGAGCCGCGGACGACGCCACCGCTCTCTCCCGCCCCGCCCTGCCGCCGGCCGCCTCGTATCACTGGACAACGTGGTCCACTCCCAACTTTGCGGCCCCCGGTCCGGCTTCCCGGTTAACACCAAAGGGCCGGGGGCCGCCCATTTGATCTGCAACGCCAGCGGCGTAGCGTTCGCCCCATGGACCCGATGCCCGAGCCCGGCGACCGCTGCCCTGGCTTCGTCGTGGAACCGATGCGGTGCTGGGCGATGACCTACGACTCGGTCATGCAGGCGAACCACTGCGACGAACGACCGTCGTGGACGGGCCGCTGGTTTTCGCCTTCAGGGGACCGCTGGTGGCGAGTGTGGGCGTGTCCGGGGCACCTCGAGGGACTCACGGGACTCCGGGAGTTCGGCCAGCCAAGTCCTTCGTTACGTGGTCGTTAGATGGCGTCTGATGGGCAGTCTGGCGAGGAGGCGATGGTACCGGACATCGAGATACCGGCCCGGCTGGTGGTGGCGTCGCAGAATGAGCATGCAGCAGTGACCGTATTCGCCTGGTCTATGTCTTGTCGGGGTTTGGGACCTTTGTCCTCTTGATGCCGAGCGCCGTGGGTCAATAGTGAGGGTCATGAGAGAGAGTCAGAGGAAAGGGTACGTACCAATGGTGCACGTTCCGCGAAATCTGCGGCGCAGATGCGGGTCGATTGTGCTCGCGCTGGCCACCATGATCGGTGTGACGGCGCTGGCAGTCCCGTCGGCGTCCGCCCGTACCGTGCTGAGCAACGCCGCTCCGCGTGAGATCGTCGTCGGTCCGGACGGGGCGCTGTGGTTCACCAACTGGGGAACAAACTCGATCGGGCGCATCACCACCGCGGGAGTCGTGACCGGCTACACCGCTTCCACCATCGATGGCCCGGAGGAGATCGCCGTCGGGTCCGACGGCGCCTTGTGGTTCACCAACACAGGCAACAACTCGATCGGGCGCATCACCACCGCGGAAGTCGTGACCAGCTACACCGATCCGAATGGACCAGCGTACGGCCTGACCGCCGGCCCCGACGGCGCCCTGTGGTTCACCAACAACGGGAATAACTCGATCGGGCGCATCACCACCGCGGGAGTCGTGACCAACTACACCGACCCCAGCATCGGCGGTCCGCAGCGGATCACGACCGGCCCCGACGGCGCCTTGTGGTTCGCCAACTACAACAACAACTCGATCGGGCGTATCACCACCGCGGGAGTCGTGACCAACTACACCGACCCCAGCATCGGCGGTCCGCAGCGGATCACGACCGGCCCCGACGGCGCCTTGTGGTTCGCCAACTACAACAACAACTCGATCGGGCGTATCACCACGGCTGGAGTCGTGACCAACTACACCGGCACCGGCATCAATGCTCCAGAGGCGATCACCACCGGCCCCGACGGCGCCCTGTGGTTCACCAACGAACAAGGCGAATCGATCGGGCGGATTACCACCGCGGGAGTCGTGACCAACAGCTACACCGATCCCAGCATCTACTGGCCGGAAGGGATCGTCACCGGTCCCGACGGCGCCCTGTGGTTCACCAACGAAGTAGGGGGCTCGATCGGGCGGATCACCACCGCGGGAGTCGTGACCGACTACACCGTCCCCAACCCCCCGACCGTCTCCGCGGTCTCGCCCCGCTCGGGCCCGACGACCGGTGGCACGCTCGTCACCATCTCCGGCACCAACTTCACCGGGGCCACCACGGTGCTCTTCGGGACCGTCGCCGCCACCAACCTGACCGTGGTCTCCGCGACCAAGATCACGGTCGACTCCCCGGCCCAGGGCGCCGACCTCTACAACGTCTTCGTGGAGACACCCGCAGGCGAGAGTGCGGCCGTCAAAGGCGACTTGTACACCTCCGTTGCACCCCCGACCGTGAAGGCGGTCTCGCCCCGGTCGGGGCCGACGACCGGTGGCACACTCGTGACCATCACCGGCACCAGCTTCACCAAGGCCACAACGGTGCTCTTCGGGACCGTCGCCGCCACGAACCTGACCGTGGTCTCTGCGACCGAGATCACCGTCGACTCCCCGGCCGAGTCCGCCGACCTCCGCAATATCTTCGTGGAGACACCCGGAGGCAAGAGCGCGGCCCACGAAGCCGACTGGTTCACCTACACGTGACGAGCGAAAGGGAACATTGTCGCTGTCACTATCGGTCGGGGCGGGCCTGGGTCAACGGCGGTTCGGTCACCTGCTCGCACCGCGAGGAATGTTGCGACCGCCAATCCACCGCGAGCGCTCCGGTGAGGCCAACCAGCCACCACGTTGCGACATCGGATCCCATCATTTCGAGAACGCTATTGCACGCTTATTGCGCGCTCGACCGGAACCCGGCCAATTGAGAGCGACGCAACGACTAGAGAAACCGCCTTCCCCCTGCAGTGTCGGAGGGGCGACTTTAACCTTGAGCACACCAGCCTGGGAGGCCAGCTGGGTGGTCGCCGCCTAGGACCCTGCTGCGGGTCTACTGCCACAGGATCCCACGAACTTGCTCGACCGCCTCGTCCCACCTCATATGGCGTGGTTCCTTGCGCTCACTTCAAGGCCTAGCGCGAGGGAGGGCCTAGCGCGAGGACATCGACTTCCGCGGTCGCTCTGCCGAGCGGGGCGTCAGAGGCTTCTTCGGAGGAACAAGCGTGGGAGCCGTAGCGCCCAACTCGAAACCGGAGCCGCCACTGCGAACGGAACCCCGCTCCTTTTTGCCATCATTTCGCGCTGGACGTTCACGCCCCCACTTCGCCAGAAATCGCTCACAAGAAGGAACCCCCCTTCGGCTCCCTAGGAGAGCCCTTAGCCTTCCTTGTCCGCCTCGCCCAGAGCGTCCCGACTCGCCTTTACGATCTTCTCCGCAAGCTGGGTCGATGCGCCGACGAGCTCCTCGGTCATCTTGAACGCCGAATCGATGATCTGCTGGCGCGGGCCATTGTCCGCCTTCACGTCGGGAAATACATCATTTACCGTGTCAAGGAACTTCCGCACCGATTCAAGTGCTGTGTTCCCGGCACCATGAAACGACTCGATGATCCGATCAACGCTGCCGGACCCGGTCTCTGTGTTGGCCATAGAGTCCTCCTTTTCCTGGGCCTCGATTCGCCACTTTGTGGCTACTCCGATTCTCTCCACAAGGATGAGACGCGCGGTAGAGGCCTTTGGCAGGTTCTCATCGGACGGTGGCGCCCCGATCGCCGGCACGGGAGCCTCGCCGGCCGCACGAGTGGGGCAGACCCCGAGTCAGCCAATCGGAACCCGGGAGGCACCTTCGACCCTGTTGCCTCCGACCGCGTTAGTCAGGGTCTCCAAGGGCCACATTGGTAAAGTGGAGCCCTGTCCGGGGGAGGGTAATGAGATCTGACGAGATTCGGGCTAGCGGCCAACTGGCAACGCGGACGCTGACTGACACCGTCTCGCACGTCGAGCAGGTGCATCGCGCTGTCGCAGGCAGAACATTTGCATTTGCTGCCCCAGTCAGCCTCCCCGCCCGAGTCATCCATGACGTCATCGCCACCGGCGTCTACACCTTGATCCGAGGGTCGGGCCTGGTCGCCGGCATGGCCGCCAGCGAAGTTGTCGGTGCTACTGCGGGTTCAGCCGTTCCGGCCGGGTCGACTCCGAGGAGCAACCTGGCGTTGGCCGTACTGAATGCGATCATGGGAGATGAGCTTGCCGACCAGGGCAGTCCACTGGCGATCCCGATGGCGGTTCGACGTGATCGAGCAGACGTCGTACCCAACCGCGAGTCTCTCGAAGCCGCTTTTCCCGAGGCGACGTCCAAGGTAGCAGTGTTCCTTCATGGCTTGGGCGAGACCGAGGAGTCGTGGAGGCTGCACGCGGATCGCCATGGCCTGGACACCGAGTCCACCTATGGTTCCCGGCTCGCTGAAGATCATGGTTACACCCCCGTGTATCTCCGCTATAACACCGGCCTTCACATCTCAGAAAACGGACAACACCTCACCTCGATCCTTGACGATGTCGTCGCTGCCTGGCCCACTCGAGTAACCGAGGTGATCCTCGTAGGGCATTCGATGGGTGGTCTGGTTTCCCGCAGCGCGTGCCACTATGGGCACCAGGGGAACCATTCGTGGGTATCGATGCTCCGACACGTCTTCTACCTCGGCACTCCACATCTGGGTGCCGGCCTCGAGCAGTGGGTGAGACGTCTCAGCGGCGTGTTCGCCAAGCTCGATGAGAGTCGGCCGCTGGCTTCGTTCCTCGACAGCCGCAGCGCGGGCGTCAAGGATCTAAGTGCTGGCTACCTGCTCGACGACGACTGGTGCAATGGTGGCCCTGGATCGCAGCGTGCTCCCAACAACGTTCCACTCATCCCTTGGGCCAATCACTACGCGATCAGCGCCACAGTGACAGCAAGCCGTGACCACCCGCTCGGTCGATTGGTGGGCGACTTTCTCGTCCAGCCTGACAGTGCCCGCGGCCAATCCCGTGATGGCGGGCGCATCCCCTTCCCCGTCGAGCACACGCGCCACTTCGGGGGGCTCCATCACTTCAATCTGCTCAACCACCCCAGTGTCTATGAGGCCCTGCGCGAATGGCTCGATCCCACATCTGCTGCCGCATCCGAGCTTGGATCCGCCCTGATCCCCTTGTAGGACGCGTCCTAGATGAGGTGGGATTGGAGAATCCAAACCCTCACACGACGCTCCAGTTTGTCCCTGGCGCAATGCCCCCGTTCTGGACTGACCGCCGCTGATCGCTAATCCATCGCTTCGGGCTGCCGGTCCTGCAACCGGGGCGATCCGAGCACACAATCGTGACGGTGATCACTCAGGCTCGTTCAGGTCGGCTTTGAGGTCTGTCTTCAAGATCTTGCCGGTCGACCCCTTGGGGAGGATGTCGCGGATCTCGACCCGGCGCGGATACTTATAGGCCGCTACGCGTTCTTTGACGTAATCGATGATCTCTGAGGCACTCGCAATGGCGCCGCTTCGCAACGAGACGAAGGCCATCACCTCCTCACCCACCCTGGGGTCCGGCATGCCAAGCACTGCCGCCTCGAAGATCGCTGGGTGGGTGTAGAGGACTTCTTCGATCTCGCGTGGATAGACGTTGTAGCCACCCCGAATGATCAGCTCCTTCTTGCGGTCCACAATGAAGAAGAAACCCTCGTCGTCGACGTAGGCGAGGTCACCGGTGTGGAACCAATCGCCGGTGAAGGCGTCCGCGTCGGCGTCGGGCCGGCCGTGGTAGCGCTTCATGACGTTGTAGCCCCGGATGACGATCTCACCCACGTTGTCTTTGCCGGCGGGCAGTGGCTGGTCGTTTTTGTCCCAGATCGCCGCCTCGGTGCCCCAGATCGGCTTTCCGACGCTGTAGGCCTTGCGTTCGGCGGCGCTCTGGTTGAACGTGGCCGTAGACGCGGTCTCCGAGAGTCCATAGCCCTCGAGGATCACCACGCCTGCCCGGCGTTCGAACTCCTCGAGGACCTCAGCGGGGATCGCGGCTCCACCAGATATGGCAACGCGCAACGAAGACAGGTCGTAGTCATCGAAGTCGGACTGCGACAGCAGATCGACGTACATCGTGGGAACGCCCTCAAAGATGGTAGCGCGGTACTTCATGATCGATTGGAGGACAGCCGTCGAGTCGAATCGGGGAAGGAGCACCATGGTTGCCCCGAAGCGCACGACGATGTTCAGGATGCTCGAGAGTCCAAAGACGTGGAAGAGCGGGACGGCGACGATGACGATGTCGGTTTCCTCCACCCCGAAGATCCTCCCCGGGATGTCTGAGTTCATATAGAGCTGGAAATGTGTCAGCTCCGCGCCCTTCGGAGTCCCGGTAGTCCCCGAGGTGTAGATGATGACCGCGGTGTCCATCGGTGAGCGGGGCTCGAACACAGGACCGGATGACCTGTCCATAAGCTCAGAGAAGGGCATCACCGTCTCGGTCAAGTCGGTGCTTCCCACGACATAGACCTTGTCCACGGCGGCTTGTTCAGCACCCTTCAGGGCCTCGTCGGCGAACATCGCGAAGGTAACGAATACTTGGGCGCCTGAAATTGGCCAGATAGAACTCAACCTCGGGGGCCTTCAAGAGGACGTTCATCGGAACGACCACAGCGCCCGCCTTCAGGATGCCGAAATAGGCAACGAGGAACTCGGGAAGATTTGGGAGCTGGAGCGCGACGCTGTTGCCGGGTACGACACCGGCATCTCGGAGCCCAGCCGCAAATCGGTCTGACAGCTCGTCGAGCTCACGGAATGTAAGAGTGCCGGACGGATGCAGCGCCGCAGCCTTCTCCGGGTACTGCTGGCCAGCTTCGCGAACTATGCATGAAAGATTAAAACTCACGGCCGTCCCCGTGGCCGTACCGCGCTGACGGGGAATGACTCCGAGAAGGGCGAGAAGAATCGCGGCTGGATTCCGTCGGGTTCGTCCGAATGGCACGCAGGAAACCCGTCATTCGAAATCACCGGGTCCCACACGCAGAGATCAAGTGGTCTTGACAATCAGGACGTGGCAGCCCGCATTGTGAGCCACGGTATTTGGTACAGAGCCGATGATCCTTCGCTTTCCCTGCATCCCCTTGCTCCCGACCACGATCAGGTCGGCTCCGATCTCGTCCGCGTACCGAACGATTGCTGTTGCCGGAGCACCCGATTCGGTGTGAGTCACCACGTCAAGGCCCTCGATCTCGCGAGCCACCTCCCCGAGCATCCGATCCGCCGCAAGCTTCAAGAGAGCGTCGCCGCCCACCGGATCACCCGAAGCGAGGCCTCCGCCGCCCACGCCGGCGGCCAACCGAGACACCGATAGAAGGTGCAGCGTCGCGGCGTTCTGGTGAGCAATTTGAGCGGCCATCGTTACGGCCACTGCTGCAGTATCGGAGCCGTCGGTGCCAACAACGATTGTGGAGAACATTCCGTGCCTCCGAATCAGAAATGGTCTTGTAGATCGCATGATAGGTGTGATTCCCCCACGGTGCACCAGAGGTTGAAGCGAAGACGCGTGGCTTGGCCCCGGCAAAGCCATAAGGGACCATCTCGGCGATTCAGCGCTGGGCATGACTGCGGAGGACTCGAGATATCACGCCGTGGATCGGGCCTCGCGCGCCCTCCCACTGTGTCCTCGGTCATGGGCGTGAGCAACCTTCCCATATGAATGTCCTATCAAAAGAGGGGGGGTGTCGTCAGCCGACCACTTGAGCTAATTTCGTGTCAACGATTGCGACCGAGAGGGTCGGCCTCGGTGGCAGACGGGGGGTCCCGATGACCACGAATCCGACGACGCCGGTAGCCCGCAAACGGCGCAGCCCCGTATTCCGCTTCCTCTTCGTCCACCAGATCGACGAATACCCGGACTCCGGTCGACGACTCGGGCTCTTGGGTTTGGCGGTCATCGCCACAATCGTCTTGTACTACACGTACTACACGCAGACCGGCGTCACCCCGAACATCCTCGCGACGTACCACATGTCGTTCTCCTTCTATGTCTGGATCGTCATCATCTCGAACGCCATCGGCGCCTTCGCTTCGTTGCCAGCCAGCCAGACCGACCGGCTCGGACGCTCCAACGTCGTGATCTACGGGCTGCTCATCGTGGGCATCCTCGTCACCTTCGGCGTCCCGGCCACGCACACGGAGTGGGCGTTCGCCACGGTGATCTGCCTGCTGGGTCTGGTCGAGGGCGCCATCCTCGTGGCCACCCCAGCCCTCGTGCGAGACTTCAGCCCCCAGATCGGCCGGGCGTCGGCCATGGGATTCTGGACGCTCGGGCCGGTCGTCGGCTCGCTCGTGGTAAGCGTCGTGGCTGCCCACACGCTCGACCATTTCACGAGCGCCTCGAACCCCACCGGCTGGCACAGCCAGTTCTACTTCTCGGGCATCACCGCGCTCATCGTGTTCGCGCTGTGCCTCTTCTTCTTGAAGGACCTGTCCTCGAGGCTGCGCGACCAGCTGATGGTCTCGATGAGCGACGCAGCTCTCCTCGAAGCCCGCGCCCGGGGTATTTCCGACGAAGAGTTGCTGAGGGCGACCCAGCGGCCCTGGGCGCAGATCCTCAAGTGGGACCTCGTCGGTTCCGCCCTCGGTATCGCGCTGTTCCTCCTCGTGTACTACGCGGCAGCCGGATTCTTCACCATCTATTGGTCAACGGTGTTTAAGAACCCCGACGGATCGAATTTCTCGGTGGCCCAGGCCAATGGCTTAAATCAATGGTTCTGGGGGGGCGAAATCGTGACCCTCATCGTGGTGGGATTCGTCTCGGACAGGCTCAAGGTGCGCAAGCCCTTCATGGTGGTCGGCGCCATCGGGGCGATCATCTTCCTGATCCTCTTCTTGCTCCGGGCGACCCACCCTTACACCGGGTACTCAACGTTGGTCTTACTGGGCGTCTGTCTTGCCGTGTGCCTGTCGATCTGTTACGCCCCTTGGATGGCCGCCTACACCGAGACGGTCGAGGCGAAGAACCCCGCGCTCGTGGCCACCGGGCTCGCTCTGTGGGGTTGGCTCCTGCGCCTCGTCGTCGCCATCTCGTTCATCTTCCTGCCGCTCGTGATCAACACGGTGAATCCGATCATCGACAACCAGCCCTACGCCACGCCGCAGATACAGGCCTTCTTGAAGGAACACCCGGAGTCCGTGGCCTTCGCCACCAGCCACGCCGCGCTCTTAACCGTGATCAAGGAGCACCAGGCGGTCGTGAACGCGGTGGCGAAGAACCCGACGGCGGCCAACATCGCAGCGACCATCAAGGCGATCGGCGCGGCGAACTTCGCTCAGCTGGTAGCCAACGAGAAGAAACTCGATACTCTGGTCGTCCCCTATACCGCACAGCTCGACTACCTCTCCGCGCACTCGGCGCAGCTGACCGCGCTGCAGAACGCCGTGAACGAGACACCCAAGCAGTGGCAGCGTTGGTACTGGGTGTGCGTGGGCGGCATGGTCGTGTTCCTGCCGACGATCTTCTTGATCAAGGGGCGATGGAGCCCGCGCAAAGCCAAGCAGGACGAAGAGCGCTACGAGCAGTTGATCCAGGAGGAGCTGGCTCACCTCGCTCAATCCGACATTCCGACGGCGCCGGTGTGAACCGGCGGTCGTATCCCCTCGTCGATGGTCGAAATCGAAGCAATTCATGGAGGCGCTGCAGGGAGGGGGCCAGTGCGCCAGCTCCCACGTGACGACCGTGATGACTACACCCACGTTGCGGCTGCGGCGCGGCGCCGGGTGGTGAGTGCGGAGACGGGCGCAAGCCTCCATCACGTCGCCGCCTTCTCATTCGATCCCGGTGTCCTACCCGGGAACATGGAGGGCTTCAGCGGTGTGGCGCAGGTGCCGCTCGGCTTCGCCGGTCCACTCCTCATCCATGGCGAGCACGCATCGGGGGAGTATTTCGTGCCTCTTGCAACCACCGAGGGAACTCTGGTCGCCAGCTACGGACGGGGGATGCGTCTCACTCGCGCGGCGGGTGGTGTCACAGCTACGGTCATTGACGACGCCATGCAGCGGGCACCGGTGTTCGTATTCGAAGACGCCCGAGCTGCTCGCGACTTCGGCCAATGGGTTGAACAGAGCTTCGCCATCATCAAGACCAAGGCCGACGAATCCTCCCGGTTTGGAAGCCTTCGCGACATCGAGCAATACGCGCTGGGCCCGATGCGCTGGCTCCGCTTCAACTTCACTACTGGCGACGCGGCCGGCCAGAATATGGTGACGAAGTCGGTCCATGAGGTGTGCAAGTGGATGATCAATCAGCAACCCCGCGGGCTCACGGACTTCGCGCTCGCCGCCAACCTGGATACTGACAAGAAGCATTCGAGTTTGAACAACCTCCATACCCGCGGCAAACGGGTTGTGGCTGAAGCGACGTTGCCGGCTTCGCTGCTCGAAGAGGTGATGCACACGAGCCCCAAGGACCTCTATCGGCTGCGCCAGCTTTCGAACATGGGCACCCTGCTCGCCGGTTCGATCAGCAACGGTGCCCAGTACGCGAATGGAATCGCAGCCATATTCGTCGCCTGCGGCCAGGACGTCGCTAACGTGGCCGAGTCCTCGGCTGGCTTCAGCTTTAGCGAGGTGCGCCCCGACGGCAGCTACTACGTCTCCGTCACGATCCCTTCTCTGGTAGTCGCCACCATTGGTGGCGGGACCGGCCTACCGACACAACGCGAATGCCTCGAGGTACTCGGCTGCTATGGCCAAGAACGTGTGCACGCGTTTGCCGAAATTGTGGTGGCGACCGTGCTCTGCGGTGAGCTGTCACTCGCTTCGGCGATCATGGCCGGTGAGTGGGTGTCAAGTCATGAGGTCTACGGTCGTAACCGACCCACGTCGGAATGACCTTTATTGCAGGGTTCGCCACTGTTGCCATTGAGAGTTACTTACGGTGCACTGCACATTCACGTGATCTCCCACGTTGAGATGCCGGGTCGCGAACATGAGAGCGGGGATGGACGGTTGTCGGTCCGCCACACAGAGGAGCTAGAACTGACTTGAGCACCGATACTCGAGACTGAGACCTTGAACGCCCCCACCGAGTCAGCAGGCCACATGGACTTCGATGTCCTCGTCGTCGGGTCGGGATTCGGGGGATCCGTCGCTGCGCTGCGATTGACCGAGAAGGGCTATCGCGTCTGCGTCGTCGAAGCTGGCCGGCGCTTCGCAGACGACGAATTCGCCGAGACCTCATGGGACGTACGGCGGTTCTTCTGGGCACCCATGCTCAAGTGCTTCGGCATCCAACGCATCCACCTGTTGAAGGACGTCATTGTCCTGGCGGGGGCCGGTGTCGGCGGGGGCTCGCTCGTCTACGCCAACACGCTCTACGAGCCACAATCCGATGCGTTCTACCGCGACCCACAGTGGGCGCACATCACCGACTGGCGCAGCGAGCTCGCTCCGTTCTACGACCTCGCCAAGCGCATGCTCGGGGTCGTCACCAATCCGACGATGACGCCTTCAGATGTCGCCCTGCGCACCGTCGCTGAGGAGATGGGCGTCGCTTCCTCCTTCGCCATGGCCCCCGTCGGCGTGTTCTTCGGCCGGGACGGGCGCAAGGAGCCAGGCGAAGAGGCCCCCGACCCCTTCTTCGGTGGCGCCGGGCCGCTCCGACGCGGCTGCATCGAGTGCGGCCAGTGCATGACCGGCTGCAGGAACAACGCCAAGAACACCCTTGTCAAGAACTACCTGTACCTGGCCGAGCAAGCCGGCGCTGAGATCCTCCCCCTCACCACTGTCGAGAAGGTGCGCCCGCGCGCAGACGGTGGCTACGACGTCAGCACCATGAGCACTGGCTCCTGGATACCCCGACGCACCCGAGCAACCATTACCGCCGAGCAGGTCGTCTTCGCCGCGGGAACCTGGGGCACCCAGCAGCTCCTGCACCGCCTCAGGGCCGAAGGGATCCTACCGAGGATCTCTGAGCGGCTCGGCGTCCTCACCCGGACCAACTCTGAGGCCCTTTGCGGCGCCATGACCAGCCCATGGAACAAGGACAGGCCCGACTTCACCATAGGTGTGGCGATCACGTCGTCGATCCATCCCGACGAGCGGACCCACATCGAACCGGTTCGCTACGGCAAGGGCTCTAACGCCATGGGCCTCCTCGCGACGGTCATGACCGACGGCGGCGGACGCGTCCCCCGATGGCTCCGCTGGATCGGTCAGGTCTTACGGCACCCCGGCCACCTGGCGTCCCTGGTGTTCGGCCTCAATCACTGGTCGGAGCTCGCCATCATCGGCCTGGTCATGCAGACCAACGACAACTCTCTGACCGTCCGTCCGAAGCCGCGCCGGTTGGGACGTTACCGACTGACATCCCGCAAGGGCCATGGCCTGCCGAACCCGACCTGGATCCCCGTAGCGAACGACACCATGCGCCGACTGGCGAAGAACATCGGCGGCCATCCGTTCGGCAGCATCGGCGAGATCATCGATGTCCCGATGACCGCTCACTTCCTGGGTGGCTGCACCATTGGTGACGGCCCCGAGACCGGTGTCATCGATCCCTACCACCGCCTCTATGGGCATCCGGGACTGCACGTGGTCGATGGGTCGGCAGTGACCGCCAACATCGGCGTCAATCCCGCCTTGACCATCACTGCACAAGCCGAGCGGGCGATGGCGATGTGGCCCAACCGCGGTCAAGTCGACCCGAGACCGGCGATGAACAAGCCGTACACACTCATACCGCCAGTGTTGCCAACGTTCGCAGTGGTCCCCAACGGTGCTCCGGCAGCCATCCGCTCATTCGGAAGTGGTGACCGGCGCGAAGACTAATCTTAATTGCGGCCATGGCACCCGATGCGAGAACCGGTAACAAGCTCGAAGACTCGCGTTGGCGACTGGCGCTCAAATGCCCCTCATGGACATATCCTCCGAACATCGGCCCCGTGCGCTTGTCAACCGGCCGCCTTCTCGAGCTCGGTGAACGCCGCTGACGTGGCGTCGGCAAGCTTCCAAGGGTCTTCCACGATCTCTGGGCATACGACGAAGCCGAAGTCGATGTGGTCGAGGTAGCTGAGCACGGTGACGTTCAGCCCGCCACCATCGAGCAAGGGGCCAATCGGGTAGTTGGCCACGAGCCGTGCCCCACCGATGTACAGCGGGAGCGGCGGGCCTTGGACGTTCGAGACGATCAGGTTGAAGATCGGCGGGTGATGGTCGGCGAGACGGAGCCGGCTGTAAGTCCGGACTCCAGCGGCGAGGAGTCCGGGTGGAGCGATATCGGCCAGGTCGAGGATGAGGTCGTCGCCGAGCGCGTGCTGCATCAGCTTTGCGCTGTGCGTCGAGGCATGGATCGCCCGAAGCCGCTCGACCGGATCATCGAGTTGGGTGGGCAGGGCGGCGCCCATCACCGCGGTGGCATTACCCCACGCGCCCCCGGAAGCATCGCCTTCGTCGTTGACATGCACCGCCACAGGTATCTGCGCGACCAGCGGCTTGCCGGGTAGCTCGCCGCGATCGGCCAGATAACGACGTAGCGCCCCGGTGCAGATGCCGAGCACCACGTCGTTCACCGTCACCGAGAAGGCGTTCTTGATCGCCTTCACCCCGGAGAGAGGGACCGAGCAGTAGGCGAACCCGCGATGTGCGGTGATGGACCGGTTGAGCGACGTACGCGGCGCCTGGAAGGGCAACGTGACCGCCAGCCATTCCGGGGAGGCGCGAAGCCGTAGCATCATCAGCGCCGAGCGACTGAGGTGGACAGAGGTACGGGCGGCCCGCAGCGGGGTGCCCGCCAGCCTGGGCAGCGCCCGCAGGGCCATCTCCCACCCAGGCGGGATTCGCTCGCCCTGAAGCACGGGTGTATCTGGCCGGACCAACGGGGCGCCGGGGTCGAGGTCGTAAAACACCTCGTACAAGCGGGCGCCCCGAACTCCGTCCGCCAGGCAGTGGTGCATCTTCGTGAGCAGAGCAGCGCGGCCATCCTCGAGGCCCTCGATGAACCAGATCTCCCACAGGGGGCGACCCCGTTCGAGCTTGTAGGCCAACAAATCGCCGACCAACGCACCGAGCTCACGGGGGCCGCCCGGGGCTGGGACGCCGACGGGGCGGATCTGGTGGTCGAGATCGAGGTGCAGGTCGTCCACCCAAGCGGGGCGGTCGAGGCCAAAGGGAACCTCAACCAGGCGGCGCAAGAACGGGCCAAGCAGGCCCGCCCTGGCCTCGACCAGCGCGCGCAACCGATTTACATCGAAGCCGCCTGGGGCGGTCGAAGGGTCGATTACGGCCAGTGTGCCCAAGTGCAGGTGCCAATTCGGTGTTTCACCGTAGACGAAACTGGCGTCCGCACCACTGAGCCGCTGCATCTGTCACCCCCAAACACCCAGAACGATCGTGCTCCGGCGTCAGGCTTCCGGCTAGTGCCGAAGGTCCCCAAACGTCTGGAGTTCTGATCTCGTCGGTGTCGAGCACGACATGCGGCCATCCTCTGGCTTCGGCATTGACTGCTCGAGCCCAAGGAGAAGTGCCCCACGGAATGGTGGATGACAGTCAAAATGCCGGTAGGCCCAAAAAGGATGCGGGTCCGGACCTCGGCGGCGGAGCCTCGCTCACTTGACCTGCCTGCCACTCCATGGAGGTGAACCATCCGTCCGATCGATGGATATGCTCGGCCCGGAACCCCTGGCCAGCGACGACGTCCGCCGTGGCCGACCTCCTGGAGGTGCACGCGCCGTCGCAACCTCAGGTGGGGGGTCTGGCGCGCTGCCCCGGCGAATGCTTTCCGACGTAGAGTCAGAAACCGGTTCATGACCTGACCGCCCCCTCCGGGACCTGCCCCGGGGGAGGACGAGGGAGTACGAGAAGGGCTGGCAGTGGGGAGCACGCACACGTCCGGGTCGATGCCGCGCGAGCCAGGCCGTCGCCACCGGCAGGCCGGCTGGGGCCTGCGGAGCCTGCTCGGCGGGTCGCTGTTGGCTGGCACGCTCGCCACCGGGACAGCCGCGCTGGACGGACCGGGGCCCGCGGGCGCCGCGTCGACCGCGTCGGGCACCTGCACGCCGGCCCTGGCGCCCACACCCGCCCAGGACGCCTCCACGACCGGCATCACGCCGTCGTCGATCACCGTGGGCAACGTGTCAATCGTCACGGGCCCGATCCCCGGGCTGTTCGAGGGCGCGCCGATCGGGGTGAAGGCCTACTTCGGAATGATCAACGCCGAGGGTGGCGTCGACGGCCGCAAACTGCTGGTCGACTCCAAGGACGACGCGTTCAGCGGCCAGCTGAACATGACCGAGACCCAGGAGGCGATCAACAGCGACTTCGCCCTCGTGGGCAGCTTCTCGCTCTTCGACGGCTACGGCTGCGCGGCCCTGGCCACCGACACCGCCGTCCCTGACGTCTCGGTCACCCTCGACGCCGGCACCAACGCGCTGCCCAACGACTTCAGCGTCCAGCCGCTGTCGGGCGAGGAGACCCTCGGGCCGGACGAGTACTACAAGAAGCACTACCCCAAGGACATGACGGTCGGGGCCATCGTCTCGGACGTGGCATCGGCCAAGACCCAGATGGCCCAGCAATTCGCCGGCATGAAGAGCTTGGGCTACAAGATCGCCTACGTCGACTACGTCAACCCCCTGCAGTCCGACTTCACGACCGACGTCATCGACATGAGGAACAGCGGTGTGAACGCGGTTTCCCTGACCGGCGTCGACTGGCAAGATGCGGCCATCTTCGTGCAGAACGCCGCCACCCAGGACTGGCACCCGGGCCTCATCTTCTCCGGCGGGCCGGTCTACGCCGACCAGTTCATCTCGCACGCCGGGGGCCCGTCAGCGGTCAACGGGATCCAGATCGGCCAGGTTTTTGCCCTCTACCTGGGCCAGGACACCAAGACCGTGCCGGCCGTGAAGCAGTTCCTCACCTACGTGAAGAAGGTCAACCCGCAGTGGGTCCCCGACCTCTACACGCTCTACGGGTGGGGATCGGCCGAGCTGTTCGTGCAGGCCCTCAAGGCAGCGGGACCGCACCCCACCCGGGGCGCCGTCATCGCGCAGCTCAAGAAGATCACCAGCTTCGGGGCGAACGGCCTCATGGCCACCTCGGACCCGGTGGCGAAGACGTTGTCGCCGTGCTTCCTGATGGCAGGCATCAAGAACGGCAACTTCGTCCGCGAGTTGCCGACGGGCAGCGGGTTCGACTGCAACGCCAAGGTGTACGACGCGTCCGGGGTTTCGGGCTAAGGCCCGCATCATGGTCGGGGTTGTCGGGGGTGGGCACGGAGTGAGGGCGTGAGCGTCTTCCTCTCCTTCACGGTCCTCGGGATCGTGGCGGGTTCCGTCTACGGCATCCTGGCCACCGGCCTAGTGGTGACCTACAACACCACCGGCGTCTTCAACTTCGCCCAGGGGGCGGTGGGGATGGTGGCGGCCTTCTCCTACTGGCAGCTCTGGCAGGACTGGCACTGGCCGTTCCTCCTCGCCATCGCGTTTATCGTCTTCGTTGAGGCGCCGTTGCTCGCCATCGTCGTCGAGTTCGTGCTGATGCGGCGCATCCACGGCGCGACGGTTGAACGGTCGCTCATGGTGACGCTCGGCCTGCTGGTGATCCTGCTCGGCATCGCCACCATCTTCTGGAGCAGCCCCGACGTCGTCCGCTCAGTGCCGGCCTACTTCACAGCGGCCGACGGCACGGTGGCGTCGGTGCACCTCTTCGGGGCCAACGGGGTGACGCTCGAGGACCAGCAGATCATGATCGTCGCGGTGGCGGCCGCCGTCGCCGTCCTCCTCGGCGTCTTCCTGCGCCGCGTCCGCCTCGGCGTGGCCATGCGTGCCGTAGTCGACGATCCCGAGCTGGTGGCCATGGCCGGTGCCAAGCCCCACCGCATGTCGCAGATGGGCTGGGGCCTCGGCTTCATGCTGGCCGCCCTGGCGGGAGTGCTGATCGCGCCACTCGTGGGGCAGACGGGGCTCACGTCCACCCAACTGACCCTGCTGGCGCTGAACGGCTTCGCCGCCGCAGTGGTCGGCCGACTGCGCAACCTGCCCATGACGTTCGTCGGCGCCCTCATGCTGGGGCTCATCACCCAGTACTGCGTCGGCTACCTGCCCGGGCACATCAACCCAGGCCTGGCCTCGGTGCTGACCGAGGTCGTTCCGGTGCTCTTCCTCTTCGTCGTGCTGCTCGTGATCCCGGCGGCACGGCTCGCCCCGGCGGGACGGCTGGCCGTCCGGCCCGCCCCCAGGGTCGTCACCGCGCGCCAGTCCGTCGCCGGTGCGGCACTGCTTGTGGCCGGCATGATTGTCCTGGGCGTCATGGTGGGAGAGACCGCGCTCGCCACGCTCTCGGAGGGCCTGGCCTTCGGCATCGTCGGGCTGTCACTGGTGCTCCTCGTCGGCTACGCCGGCCAGGTGTCGCTGTGCCAGCTCACGTTCATGGGCATCGGGGCGTTCACCATGGGGAAGACGCTCGGCGGCGACTCGTGGTGGGGCTTGCTCCTGGCCGTCGTGGTGTCGGGCGCCGTCGGCGCCCTGGTGGCGCTGCCCGCGCTCCGCCTGCGCGGCCTGTACCTCGCGCTGGCGACCTTCGCCTTCGGTGAGGTCATGTACTCCGCGTTCTTCGGCAATTCGAGCGTGATCTCCGACGGGACGTCCATCGCCGTCGGGCGGTTGCGGCTGCCCTTTATGCACTCCGTTGGTGACCAGGCCGAGCTCATTGAGGTGGCGGTCGTGGCCGCGCTGTGTGTCCTGCTCGTCGGCCTGGTGCGGCGCAGTGCGTTCGGCCGGCGTCTGGTGGCCATGAGCGACTCGCCAGCGGCCTTCGCCACGGTCGGTCTGAGCTCGGTGCGCACCAAGATGGTCGTGTTCACCCTCTCGGCGGCCATGGCCGGTCTCGGCGGCGTCTTCTACGCGGGTCAGCAGGGCGGCATCGGCGCCAACGACGTGCAATTCATCGGGAGCCTCACCCTGCTCCTCTTCGTCGCCATCTGGGGGATCCGCACCGTCACGGGCGCGCTTCTCGGCGGCATGACGGCGGCGGCGCTCCCTGTGCTCCAGACGCACCTGCCGACGTCGCTGGCCGACCTCACGGGCCTGGCCGCCGGCATCGGGATCGTGCTGCTCGCCCGCAGCCCGGACGGGATCCTCGGCATGGCGTGGTTGACGAGCCGGGTGCGCCTCCCCTTCGGCGACGAAGCGGCGGCGGCGGGCGAGCTCGTCCTGGACCACGAGGTGGCCCGTGCCGCCTGAGAACGAGACCGGGTCCGCCGCCGCGGGTACACCGCCCGCCCTCGAGGTCAACCACGTGAGCGTCCACTTCGGCGGCGTCGCCGCGCTCTCCGACGTGTCGCTGCGCGCCGAGGCGGGGGCGGTGACGGGCCTGATCGGCCCCAACGGCGCCGGCAAGACCACGCTGTTCAACGTCATTACCGGGCTGCAGCGCCCGGACCAGGGCTCGGTGCGCCTGGACGGCACGGACATCACCCACATGAGCGCCCACCGCCGGGCTCGCCTCGGTCTGGCCCGCACGTTCCAGCGCCTCGAGCTCTTCTCGACGCTCAGCGCGACGGACAATGTGCGCGTCGGCCTCGAGGCCTCCGGCCGGGCGGCGGCGTCGACCGCCGTCGGCCTGCTCGAGCGCGTCGGCGTCGGGGACGAGGCCGCGTCACCCGTGTCGTCCCTCCCGACCGGGTCAGCCCGCCTCGTCGAGCTGGCCCGGGCCCTGTCGACCGACCCAAAGGTCCTCCTCCTCGACGAGCCGTCCTCGGGGCTCGACAAACGCGAGACGGACGCGCTGGGCCGGTTGTTCACGTCCCTCGCCGCAGAGGGCCGGGCCGTCGTCGTGGTGGAGCACGACACCAACCTCGTGCTGCGAGTGTGCGGGACCGTGCACGTGCTCGACTTCGGCCAGGTCATCGCGACGGGCGCGCCCGACGAGATACGCAACAACGCGGACGTGCAGGAGGCCTACCTCGGCCACGCCAACGACGTCGAGGAAGCGGCCGGAGCCGAGGCCGAGGACGCATGACCATGACCACCGCCGCCGGAGGGGGCCTGACGGTCCAGAACGTCCACGCGGCCTACGGGCGTATCGAGGTGCTCCACGGCGTGGACCTCACCGTCCCCGGCGGCACCGTCTTCGCACTCCTCGGGCCCAACGGGGCGGGGAAGAGCACGCTGCTCAAGGTGGTCGGTGGCCGCCTGCATCCGACGGTCGGAACGATCGTCATCGACGGCCTGTCGACACGGCGGTGGACGCCCGAGGTCCTGGCGCGCGCCGGCGTCATCGCCATCCCCGAGGGGCGCGGCGTGTTCCCCAATCTGACGGTGCGCGACAACCTGCGTATGTGGACCTACCGCGGCGGCATCAGTACCGCAGAGGTCGAGTCGCGCGCCTACGAGCAATTCCCCCGCCTGAAGGAGCGCCGCAAGCAGCTCGCCGGCACGCTCTCGGGGGGCGAGCAGCAGATGCTCGCCATCTCCCGCGCTCTGGCGGGAGAGACCAGGGTGCTCCTGCTCGACGAGATCTCCATGGGACTGGCGCCGATCATCGTGGCCCACCTCTACGAGCTCGTGACGGTCATCGCCGCCGGCGGCGTGACCGTGGTCCTCGTCGAGCAGTTCGCGGAGACGGCCCTCGGCGTGGCCGACCGGGCGGCGATCATGCTGCACGGGCGCATCGCCCATCAGGGCACGCCCGAGGAGATGGCCGACGCGGCCGCGGCGGCCTATCTCTGACCCGTCCGGGTCAGGCCTCGTCGGTGAGCCGGGCCTCGACCGAGAGCGCGTCGCCCGCCGCCACCATCAACTCGTCCACCCCGCCCGCGTCGGTGATGTCGCGTCGGGCCGCCTCCACCGCGGCGAGCGTGGCGGGCGGACCCGTCACCCTTAGCAGCGCGACCCGTGCCCGCACGGACCGTTTGTGGGACGTCTTCTCACGTCGCACCGCGCCGAGCACCTCGGCCGCGACGGTGAGCACGTCCTGATCCGCGTCCGCGTGTGCGCCGATCTCGGCGACGTCGGGCCACAGGGCACCGTGGACCGAGCCCTCCTGCCACCAGCTCCACACCTCCTCGGTCACGAAGGGGAGCGAGGGGGCGAAGAGCCGGATCAGGACCGAAAGAGCCAGCGCCAGCGTGGTCCGGGCGTCGAGGTGGCCCGCGACGCGGCCGAACTGGAGACGAGTTCCTCGTCGTTGGCTCGGGACCGCGTCGGAGCCAGGTCTCGAACCTCCTCATCGATCTCAGCGCCGCCAATTGGGACGTGCCACTCTGCCGCCGCCGCTCCGCGACAACTCTTTGGTTGCCCCAGGCGGCGAGGGCCTCTGCCCTCACCGAGCTGTTGGCACGTGCCGGGTACCGCCTCCCGGACTGCCTTACCCCGCCTCCGCCGGGACTGGCATCGTGTTCTCCCAACCATGTAGCTAGATGCTCCCGGCGAATCAGGGTGAACTGCAATATCGAGTGCGGTCTGGCCGTTTGCATGGCGAGGTGTGGCGTTGATCTCGACATCGGCGGCTGGCAGCCGTTCGGCCGCCCGTCGCTGGCCGCCTTTGGCAGGCCTGCCAGAATTGCCTCTCGTAAGATCGGCCCCCTGTGATGGCCTGGGATAGCCCGCGGCGCATGGGGCTTGTTTTACCGATGAGCATCGTCCCTGATCGCTACAGCGGAACGTTTTCAAGAAGAGGCGCCTGGCTCGCATTTCCCTGTGAACCCTGGGAAGTGCCCACAGAGCCGTTTGAGGACGACAGCACGGCCAGGGATTGGTGGGGCGAAGTCCGAGTGCCGATTGGCGGCGGAAGCACTCCTGATGAGGCGTGCCTTGACCTCATAGAACGGCTCGTGGCCATCCGGCCCGAAGACGTCTCTGGACCAAATCCCGGGGATCACACGTACATGTGGACATGGCACATTCATTGGCCGGATGGCCGCCGCACCCTTGTAGACAGCATCCTTGAACAGTCCGAGTGGTCGCCAGCGGACCCATGACGCCATGAGGATCAAGCAGCCGAAATGCTGGACGGCTGCTCCCCAGCCCGGCGACCCAGCGGGGGCAATCACTCATCCGATGTAGCGGAGTGTACCGACGAACGTATGCGTTCGACCGTGAACTTGGCGGATACGAGCGGATGTTGCACAAGCACCTACAACTCGGCAGGCGTCCTGAGACCTTTTGTCGTAACACCTGTTGGCGGCGGATCGGAGCGCAGGACCTCTTCAGTGCACCGGCATCGCACCGCTCGGGACCTGAGTTGTCTCTCCCTTGTCGTGGCCATGGACCAGGTTGCGCAAGGCCGGAAGAGCGAACCGGTCAAGACCCAGGTACCCGGCGTTGCGCCAGGCCAGGATCAAGAAGACTCCGACGAAGGCATAGACCGGGTTCACCCCCGCCGTGCCCGAGAGCATGTAGACGAGGTTCAAGATCACCCCGCCGACTGCGGCCAGCCCCGTGAAGAGCCCCACGATGAGCAGGATGCCGATGAGGAACTCGGCGATGGAGATGAACTTGGCGATCCACCCGGCATTGGGGATCACGAAGTTGTGGAGGAACGCCGCCCACCAGCCGTAGGAGGCGCCACCTTTCCCGGTGGACGAGGCGGCCACCGACGCCGCGGCGTACCCCTTGACGGCGATCCCACCGTGGTTCCAGAAGACGGCGTTCTCGGAGCCCCAGATCTTCTGGTAGCCGGCGTTCAGCCATTCGTAGCCGAGCCACAAGCGTGCCACGAGCCAGATGAGGCTGGCAGCTTTGGAGCGGAAGAGCCAGTCGGCGAAGCGCAGATTGCCCGACGGTGCCTCCAAGACCCCAGAAGCAGAGCCGTCCCCCGTTGGGACGTGGCCTTGAAAGGACGACTTGAGCGACACGAAACGGCCCTCCAAAATGGATCAGTCATGCGACCCTCACTCGATCCTATGGCGATCGGGTGCTCGAAGAAAGGGTCCAACGTCCCGCAGCCTGCGGCTGTCAGGTTGCGCCCGCCGTCCCCTTAACAGCCTGAAAAACTTGGAGTCTTGACTCAAAGGGGATTCGGACGGGGGCACCCCGTACCGACGCGTAACTCGGTGGAACGAACTGTGACTTTCGCCTCTTGGCCCTTCACAACGGGCCGCGGTTTGGGCACGAGGTGTCGATCAACACCCACGACGACCCGGACCGCACGAAATAGAAGTTGGATCCGCTGAGTGCGCTGTGGAACACACCGGGAGCGATTTCGGCCGGAGGACTCGCCAGACCCTGGCCGACAGTCCGGGGGGGGCATGGCTGAGGTGGATCCGGCGACACCAGTCATCTCATTCGCCTCCCCTCTCACTGTGGCGGTTGAGATCGGTTCCGCCCAATGCCGAAGGTCCCCCACGTGGTGGGTACGCGACGGCCTCGCTCAAGGATCCTCAAGCGCGGGGCGAGTTCGATCAGGCGCTCGTCTCCCCGGCGATGACCGGCGCTCTCGGCCTAGTCCCGGAATGGCAGGAGACCAGCCCAGGGCGGGCTCCTGCAAACGACCGATTTCTCGGACAAAGGTGGCGGAGGGAGGACGGTTCGGGGGCGGTGCGGCCTCCTGGACCGGGCACACCCAAGGAACGGGCACACTAGGGGTGGCCGACTATGGCGAACTCCCTGTCCGTTCCTCCCCCCGACTCTGCTGGGCAAGCCGGTCCCCCGACGGCCGGTGCCCTTCCGCCTCCGGAGACTCCCCGCGGCAAGGCTCTCCTCGCCCACCCCGGTCTCAACAAGGACTCCGCCTTTTCCCAGGTCGAGCGCTCCGCCCTCGGGCTCTCGGGGCTTTTGCCCTCGCGGGTGCTCACCATGGACGAACAAGTTGGCCTCGAACTCGAACACCTGCGGCGCAAGACCGATGACGTCGAGCGCTACATCGGCCTCACCTCTTTGCAGGACCGCAACGAGACGCTCTTCTACCGCCTGCTCGTCGACCACCTCGAAGAGCTCGCACCCATCATCTATACCCCGACTGTCGGCCATGCCTGCCGGGAGTTCAGCCATGTGGTGCGGCGCACTCGAGGCTGCTGGATCACCCCCGACGACATCGACCGGATCCCCGAACTGCTGGCCAACGCGGCCACTCCGGGGGTCCGGCTCATCGTGGCCACCGACAACGAGCGGATCCTCGGGCTGGGCGACCAAGGGGCGGGTGGTATGGGGATCCCCATCGGCAAGCTCGCCCTCTACACCGCCGGGGCGGGCATCCACCCCCGGCTGACCCTGGCGGTCTCCCTCGACTGCGGGACGGACAACCAAGGACTCTTGAATGACCCGCTCTACCTCGGCTACCGGTCCCCGCGCTTGCGGGGCCCCGCCTATGACGCCTTCATCGAGGCCTTTGTCACCGCGGTGACCGAGACCTTCCCCGACGCACTCTTGCAATGGGAGGATTTCAAGCAGCACAACGCCCTGCGCCTTTTGGACCTCTACCGCGAGCGCCTCCCGAGCTTCAACGACGACATCCAAGGGACCGCGGCGGTCGTCGTGGCCGGCATCCTCGCCGCGCTGCGGCTCCGGGGCGAGCGCGTCAGTACCCAACGTCTCGTCTTCTTGGGGGCGGGGGCAGCCAGTCAGGGGATTGCCCGACTCGTCCACGCCGCCATGGTTGCTGAAGGGTCCCGACCCGAGGCGCTCGGCCACTCCATCGTGATGCTCGATTCGGGCGGCCTGGTCTTTTCTGGCCGCACCCACGTCGACCCCGACAAGGAGCGCTTCGCGATGAGCGCCGAGGGCCTCTGCCATTACGGCTTTGTGCCCACTGGTAGTGGCCCACCCCGGTCCGGGACGTACTTTGGCCTTGACGATGTCGTGAGCAAGGTGGCACCCACCATCTTGCTCGGCACGAGCGGCGTGGCCGGCGCCTTCACTGAGACGGCTCTGCGCACGATGGCAGCGGCCACCGCGGCACCGATCGTCTTCCCGCTCTCGAACCCGACGTCCAGCTGCGAAGCCACCCCAGGCGACGTCTTTGACTGGACCGAGGGCCGGGCGCTCGTGGCGACGGGTAGCCCGTTCGCACCGATCGAGCGCGACGGGCGCCTCCGCGTGGTCGGCCAGGCCAATAACATGTTCATCTTCCCCGGCGTCGGACTTGGCGCTATCGCTGCCCGGGCCCGTCGGATCCCCGACGAGGTCTTCTTGGTGGCGGCGCGCACGCTGGCCGCCCTCGTCCCCGACCACCGCCTCGAACAGGGTGCCCTGTACCCCGCGTTGGGCGACCTGCGTCGGATCTCGCGCCGCATCGCGGTGGCGGTCGCCCGTGAGCTCTGTGCCAGCGACGCCGGCGCCATCCCCGGAGGCGACGACGCCATAGATGACGCCGTGGCCGCGGTCATGTGGTCCCCCGACTACATGACCTACTGCTGAGGGGCTGTGCCAGGAGGGATCAACACCGTTTCCCCCCTTTCGTCGCACATGCGCGTCTTACGTTGCTCCGCAATCTGAGACATTACCGTTGTTTGGGGAGTGGACACTCCGACTGTCGAGCCTGGGAGGCACGGTGACGATAAATGCACAGACGCTTGAGCGAGCCCTACGTGAGGCCGACTACAGGGTCATAAACCGCAACTGCCCATTTTGTGGAAACACAGATGAAGATTGGCTAGGTCTATCTACCTACGCACTTGTACACCTTCAGTACGTTCCCTCCGACACTGTTCCCGATAGCGTTCCGGATGAGCTGCTGCGCCACGGCCCGGATGAACTCGGCCTTGAAAGCTCCGTCCTCTTCGCAGTGGCATTTGCATGCAAAAACTGCGGATTTATCCGATTCCACAGGTTCGAGGAATAGGGAATTACTGATAAGAACCTCTTTCGCGTCGAGAAAACCGTCCCTGGCGACGAGGAACTCGGCGAGCCGTGATTGCGCCTGCGGTAGAAAATAGCGGTAGAAATCGGCACCCCAACGGGAAGCTACCACCTGAACAGGGAGTTCAGTAGGTGTCGGAGGGGGACTTTAACCTTGACACACCAGCCTGGGAGGCCAGATGGGCGGTCGCCGCCTAGCGCCTAGGGCTCGGCGAGTTGCCCGACCGCCCCCTGATCGCCGCCGAGCCGGTCTCGGTGCAGGGCCCGGCCGGCGTCGAGCACGGGACTACCCAGGTGTCGGTGATGTTCACCACCTTGGTCACCCATGTCGGCGACCCGCCCGGAACTCGAAACCGCCCCGCTCAGCGATCCCGTACCGCCAACCGCCGTACGTGCGGGAACGCCCGTCACGGTGAGCGCCCGCCTTGGCGCCGGATCCGCCGGACTGCCGCAGCGCCCAGCTCGTCGCCATTAGATTCGCTCTGGGAACGCGGGGTAGGCGCGCAGCGTAAGGAATGCGCATCCTCCCAGCTCCCTGGTTCACAAGGCACCGCGTCAAGCTGCTAGAGCTGACCAAGTGATCACACCGCCGCGGGTCGAGGGGACGGTGAGGGTCGGGCCCCACGTCCGACGGGTCGGGTTCGCCGAGTTCGGCCCGGTCGACGGCCGTCCCTTCGTGTGGCTGCACGGCACGCCCGGAGCACGACGGCAGATACCAGAGTCAGCCCGGGTCGCCGCTGAGGAGCTTGGCGTACGCATCGTCGGTATCGACCGCCCTGGGGTCGGTTGGTCCACGCCACACCGCTACGGCTCTCTCCTTGACTTCGTGGCCGATTTGGCCAAGGTTTGCGATCACCTCGGGTTCGAACGCTTCGGGATCATCGGGTTGTCCGGAGGCGGCCCGTACGTGCTCGCGTCGTGCTACTCGCTGCCCGACCGGGTGACGGTGGGCGGCGTGCTCGGCGGCGTCGCGCCGGCTCGGGGTGACGATGCCCTGCCCGGGGGCCTCGTCGGACGGTTGGCGCCCCTCAGGCCCTTGGCCACGATCTCCTGGGTGCCCTTGTCGTTGGGGCTGACCGCAGGCGTGTGGGCGCTGCGCCCGGCGGGGTCGCTTGCGTTCGATCTCTACGCCCGCATCTCCCCGGAAGGCGACCGCCGGGTGTTCGCCCATCCCGAGATCAAGGCCATGTTCCTCGACGACCTGTTCGCCGGGAGCCGCAGGGGCCTCGCCGCCCCTATCCTCGACTTCCTCCTCTTCGCCAGGCCGTGGGGCTTCTCCGTTCGCGACATCACTGTGCCCGTGCGCTGGTGGCACGGCGACGCCGACCCCTTCGTGCCGCTGGCCCACGGCCAGCACATGGTGTCGCTCATCCCCGACGCCGAGCTCTACGTGCGACCGGGCGAGAGCCATCTCGGCGGGTTCGACGCGGCCGAGGAGGTGCTCACGACGTTGCTGGGTGTCTGGGACGAGGGCAACTCCAGCAACCAGGCGGGCAGCGTATAAGCATTTTGCCGACAACCGCCTCATTCGGGCCAACACGCACTGCAGGACGGCGGCGGCTATGGCGGTACCCCGTTTTGCTGGTGATCCACTACGACCCTGAGAAGTTCACGACCCGAACCGAGGCCCGTCGTGCGATCTTCCGGAGGATCGCTCCTGCACTACGTCGATGCCTCACATACCAGCGGGAAGACTTCCTGGCGTAGACGTGGCAGGGCACTCACCGCCGATCTTCTTCCCGGTGGCAAAGGGTAATTCGGCCCTATGCGATTTGTCGGTGTAGGGCTAAGCGAGCAATAAGAGGGGAGTCAGCCACCGAGAGGAGGTGGGTGATGATTGAACAGCTTGGCGTTGATGGGCTGGTCCCACCCGATGATGACGCCGATATCAGAGACGAGTTCGCCTGTGCCGGACGGGAGGCCACATTCGGATTCGATACGATTGGCGGAATCTTCGGTCGGGCCCTCAATCTGTCGATGCCGGAATCCTGCCCGAATTGCGCCGGCACAAATCTAGTGGTGGCCATCGATCGTCGGCAGCAGCGCAATTACTTCTGCCGCGACTGCACAATGTGCTGGCATCCCGAGTTCGGTCAGTTGCACAAGGTTGATCCTGAGATATGCCCGGGCTGCGGCCTGGCCACGACCGCCTGCTTCGAGCGCTTTGAATTCGAGCGCTTTGAACGGCCGGCGATCTGACGGTGTAGGCGCCATACGGCACCCTCCTGATTACTGGAGTCAAGTGGGTTATCCCTCTGACGGAGCATTCATTCATGAACGGCGCCTGGCTGGGGCCCCACGTCGATTACGACCGTTAATGATGGGGGGTCAGTTGCGTTGGCATTTGGCCCACTTCGGACTACTGCCGAGTGTTCCACCGAGTCTGGCGTACTGGGACTGGCCGCTGGGTGTTCTCGATCCTCGGTCTTCGCAGATTCCGAATTGACACGGGAAAGTCCTGGGCCCAAGCCTGGATCGACGTGGGTACGAACGAGCGATCTTCGCCAGGCGGGCTCGAGGTTGTCGATCATCGGTACGGCGACCTCTATCGCCGCACTCAGCAGGTGCTCGGTGCTGATCCCAGGGTGAAGGCATTGGAGCTGTCCGGTTCGGTGGCCCGTGGGACGGCTGACCAGTGGAGCGATCTGGACCTCAAGATCATCACCACGCCGGAGGGATTCGAGTCATTCTTGACCGACTGGAAGGTCTGGGTCGCAAGGATCACGCCGACGGTCTTCGCTCGCCGGCCCATCGCACCGTTCATCATCAACACGCTGACGACCGAGGGCCTGACATTGGACATGGCTGTCTATTCGGGTGAGGCACCCCCGGAGTACACCGGCCCCGCCCGCTATACCGTCGGTCTGCTCTCGTCCCGACAGTTCGAGGACCTTGGCGATGCCCTCGAGTACGCCGTCGAGGAGCAGCTCCGTGGCTTGGCTGGACCTTTCATTGCCCTCATCCAACGGGACGAGCACATGCGCCACTTGACTGGCGTCCCTCACATCCTCGGACTTCTCACCACGGTCTTCCTCGCCGAGACCGGCTCCCCGCCTCTAGCCAAGCAATGGAACCGATCCTTCAGCGTCGAACAGCGGGACGCCGTCGCCACACTGCCTCCGGTATCGGCCACCCGAGACGGCGTGCTGTCCTTCGGCCTCGCCCTGGCCGAACTGTTGGTGGTCACCCGGGCCCGACCTCTCTACACCCGCTACGACCGGCAATGGCCTAAAGGGCTGGCCAAGGTGAGCGCCGATCGACTTGAAGGGGAGCTCGGACTCGCCGTCCGTGGTTGGCTGCACTAGCGGGAACGGCGAATCGAGCAGGTGACCCACTTCACCTGAAGGCTATGGAACATCAGAACGACACTGACGAACCGGGCTACCCCGTCCGGATCGCCTCATCGACGATTGCCGCCTATAGGTATGCTCTGCTCGTTGGTCCCTTCGGAGGGAGGGCTAATGGGCTACGTGCGGTCCCTGATTTTGATGGGGTGCCTCATTGCCGCCTGCAGCCTGTCCGCCTGTGGCACATCCCCGGCGCACACGCAGTTGTCACCGTCCCCGACCGGTGCCCCATCGACCTCGTTTAGCCTTACAACCACGACGGAGACGCCGGCTCCGCCGATCTTCGGGGCAACACCATCCAGTCCGGCAGGATTTTTTGGTTCGCCAATCGGAGCCGCTTGTGCGCCAGGTGATCTCGCACTGGCTTGGGGCGGTCAGGTTTCTGAGGCGACTGGTCAGCACTCCCTAGGGCTTGTTCTGACGAACTCCTCGAATGTGACATGTCATTTGATCGGGTATCCAGGTATCTCACTCATCGATTCTGCCGCGGCTGCCCTACCGTTGGCTTATCGACATGGAGGCGACCAGATGGTGACGTCGAGTGCTCCCAAAAACGTGAATCTTCCCCCTCGCTCCGCTGCATACGTGCTGATCAACCAGTACCGATGTGATTTGGGAGACAAGGACACAGCAGCGATCCTCCGCTTCATCCCACCGAACACCACGTCCTCGCTCGAACTCCGATTCGATCAGATCGACAGTTCGGTGATGGCCTACTGTGGACCAGCCGACCCAGGCTCAATTATCGACATCTCGCCCGTCGAACCAGCGGCAAGTGCAACATTCGCACATTGACCATCGGCCGCATAACCGTGCTGGGGCAGTTAGGGATGCCCTGCGTGACACCTCAACAGATGGGGATCGGCACCTCAAGTCCGAGCCACGAGAACACAAGCACTGAAGCCTCGGGCGGGGGTGCGTGGAACTCAGCTTCTCCGGTCATCCCGCCGGGGCCACCACCATGGCGTGAACCCATCGGGACATAAGACGTGCCCGCATCATCTCTCAGTCCGAACCTGTAGAGCCGCATCATTGCCAGCTTCTGATGCGCTTTCTGCCGCAGTTCCTCGGCAGCCCACTCTTCGGGACCCATGAGGTCTTGCTCAAGAGCAGCAGCCTCATCGGGAAAGGCAGATGCGATGTCAGGCTGGGGCGAGACTCGCCATCTAATCGCTACCGTCGAGTCGTAAAACTCGATAGCGATAACTCGGAGCTTGCCGCCATGGATCTCGAACTCCTCGTCGGGTCCTGGTTGCGAGCGGATGAAAACGGGAACGCTTCGGGGCTGAGGTCGAGGGGGGCGCTTGGCAGGATCGCCGACGTCAATGGCCTGGCCGATGCCAGGTGGTGCAGGATCGGGTACCTCATAGCCGAGCGCAACAAGCATCCTGCGATTCCAGTCCTGCTCCTCTTCTTCAGTAACCGCTCCGAGGTAGCGGAACCCGGCCAAGATGCCTGCGAAGTGGCTTAGCTGGGTTTGCTTGGCCTCGTAGTCGTCACGTATCCCGAGCTAGCCTCTGGCGCTAGCAAGAGTCTCCACCAGATACCACTGGGCTTCACGCTTCACACCGTGAACGATATGCCTGGGACTGGGGTTTTACTGCCGGTTGAAATCGAGCGTATCTGACCCATCACTGCGGAATTACGGCGTGGCTTGCTCATTGTCCGGGAAACGGTCTAGGGAAGGGACTCCATCATGGTGAGCACCTCATCACGCCGGTAGCCCTGTGTCCGTGCGAAGTCGAGGAACTCCTTCATACGGGCAACGACGGCGCTGCGCTCGGGTGTACCAGCCACGACGATGGCCCGGCCTCGGCCAAGTTCCAAGAGTCCCTCGTCTCGGAGGACACGCAGCGCCCGCAGAACGGTATTGGTGTTCACCCCGAGCACGGCAGCGAGATCCTTGGCTTGGGGAATGCGGTCCCCGGGGTCAGCCTCGCCCTCGGCGATAGCTCGTCGGATCTCAGCGGCGACCTGATCGTGGAGAAGCATCGAGTCGGACCGGTCAACTTCAGTAAGGATCAACGCATCGGAGTCACTTTCCCGTGCTGCCTTGACAGAGGCCATAACGCCAATGATAGTAGCGTTATGGCTGTTGTCCAGCGTCCGACACCGACGAGCGGGGCTTCGGCTGAGCCTGATCCGACCGATGCGGACCTTCTCTTCAGGGAGGCGAAGCAGCGTGAGAGGCGACGCCGGTTGGCGTGGCTCGGCGCTGCCGTCATTGTGGTTGCTTTGGCTGGTCTTCTGACTTACAGCGAGATTTCAGTCGCCGGTGGCAAGTACCAGCAACCCAGCCGAAACCAGACACCCCCTCCTGGGGTGGCGGCAGGGCAATTTGCCGGCACGTGGCATGTGCATACCTACTACGTGCATATCCGGACCAATGGCCAAGGATCGGCGCTGTGGCCCATTCACGTGGACTGCGGAAGTCCCCACGTCACCCCTGGGGCACCTTGCGACACGGTGACTCCGAAAACAGTACTGGTCTCTGGTGTTGCCAGCCCCGTGGACGAGATCCATGACGGTGGTCGTGCAGTAATCCGCCTTGCATCGGTGACCGGCGAACGAGCACGAGCAGTGATTTCGGCATCAACGGAGCCTTCCGTACTTCCCGATGGAGATGCCACCTTGACCGTTACCAAGAGCGATCTTCTCTATGTCACACCCGCAGTTGCAACAACTTCGAGCCCATTTGGGCGCTCAGGATTCTGCGGACCGAGTACCGCTCTGTCACTGTCTCAACAAGAGGCAGCGCACATCAACTGCGGGGCATAGGGATGCGGCCTAGAAGTACCGGTTGGCATCGCTCGACGTCATCCTGGCCGAAAATGACGCCGGAATCACTATCACGACCCCGAAGTGCCACGAGTTGGGAAAGGCAAATTTCGCTCGTGATCCAAGTGCCACGACAGCCATAGGTGAGATCTGGGGCTGGTTGCCTCACTGCGACGAGGTTGCCGAAGTGCCCCACGGTCCCGATGTACGGGGCAGTCTGGTGCTGATTGGAGGGCTGTCGTACCCGTGCCTTGGTGCGAGAATCTGAGTATGGCTCGTCAGCCGCTGACTCGGAGGCTCCTTGTAGGTGCCGCAGCCGCTGCCCTCATCGCAGGTGCCTTGGTGGTCGCCTTGGTGCTTCGGGGGCCATCCCAAGAAGTGGCCCAGCCCAGCGTCGTTCCGCATCTTGTGCCCGATGTCGGCGGACTCCATTCGGGATCGCAAACCAGAAGTTCGGCTCCAAAGGTGACGACGGTTAACCCTGGTATCAGGCTGATTCCCTCGGCCGGCGGTCACCGTGAGCGCATACGGTGGTGCGCCAAGCGGGGCGACCTTCCTTCCCGCCCTGACGAAGGGGTAGCTCGAGTTCGTCGCCTGTTGGGATGACACCGTCGTGCCGAACTGCCCCACCGTCCCCGGCGGACGGGAGCACCCCTGGGCGAACCTGGGCGTACGGTTGAGGGTCTCTTGCTACGAACGTAAGTTTGAGGCCCCAGCCAGGCGAAATGCAGCTTTCGAGGATCACGTCCACCAACGCAGGCGCAGACACGTGAGGTGTGCATGAGGATTCCCCTGCTTCGTTGGAGACGGTCCCGTCGGTCGGTCGCCGTTGGTGCAGTCTTCATCGGCTTCGCCCTCGGCTCGTGCACCCTCTCCGGGACCGCTCCTTCTGGGGCGGCTCTGATCCACGCATCCTCAGAGTTTCAGGATGTCTCTTGCCCGGCGGCTCGATTCTGCGTCGCAGTCGGAACCAGTTCGCCAGATGAATACGGGGGGACCATGAGGACACTGGTCGAGGTCTTCGGAGGTCAGTCGTGGTCGATACCGCCCAGTCCGACGGTGGGTACGTGGTCTGGTCTGTTTGGCATCTCTTGCCCGAGTCGCACGTTCTGTGCCGCAGTCGGATACGAATCCATCGGGAAGGTGGCCAACACCCAGGTGGCGCAGCGAACGCTTATCGAGACCTATAACGGCAGATCTTGGTCGGTTGCACCCAGCCCCAGCCCGGGCGTCAGCACCAAGACGGTCACGCCGTGCGCTTCGCCCACCGCCCTCAAATGTGAGACGGTCCAGCCACCGCCCGATGGTGCCGATCGGCTGACCGGCGTATCGTGCGCCACTCGCTCGATGTGCGTGGCCGTAGGTCAGGCTATGAGTGTGGCTGACTACCCACGTGGACAACCGCTCATCGAGACCTATCAACACTCGAAGTGGACGGCGGTCCGCAGCCCGACCGTCCCCGGGGGCGGTGGCCTCCAAGGTGTGTCGTGTGCTGGCCCACGGTACTGCGTGGCGGTCGGTTCATCGGGTACTGCAACTTTGCTAGAGGTCTTCAAAGGCAAGTCCTGGTCGGTAGTACCTAGTCCAAACCAAGCCACAACCTTCTACGATCTCCTTAGCGGTGTTTCATGTGCCAGTGCGGTTTCCTGTCACGCCGTTGGGTACACCTACGTCTCCAAGTCCGCAGGAGAGACTCCCCTTGCCGAGTCGTATTCGGGCACGGGCTGGACACTCGATAGCGTGGCGACGGCTCCTGGTGGAGGCCAACTCAACGGCATCTCGTGTGCAACGTCGAACACCTGCGTGACCGTCGGGGTGAGCTTTCCCGGATTCGATGGAGCAAGTCTTGTGTACACGATGAAAGGAAATGCGTGGAGTTCTGCCCCAAGCGCCGCTGTACCGCAGAGTTCACAGCCCGGCCTCGCCGCTTTGTCGTGTGCCTCAGCGCACTCGTGCGTGGCGGTGGGAAGCCACTACGGTGGAACCTCGAACTACTTGACCACGACTGAAGACTTCAACGGCGACCAATGGTCGCTGATCCCCAGTCGCAACGTAGCTACGACGACCGTCCGGTAGGTCAATGATGGAGATGCGCTGTGCAGAGTGCGGATGTCTCGTGGATGCCGAGCAGGTGGTCGAGCGTTGTGCCGATCCAGAGTGTTGCTGCAAGGACCTTCCGGGTGCACAGACGACTGAGGTTGAGCGGGACCACGCTCCTAAGATCATCCGCTAGTCCCGGACCGGCGACGAGAACACTCCTCCGCCTGTATCCGAACCGATCTTGCGCAGTCTGCGTCATAGTTGGTTCATGAGGTTGGTCGTTCACTTCGTCAGCGCAGTCGGATTTGTCACGGTCGTTATGGCCACTGCACTGGTACTTCAGATAGCCAGTGCTGGGGTGGGGTGTCTAAGGGAAGCCTGGTGCAGGTGACCGGCTACAACCAATTGCTCCCATTGGATCGGAGGGACCTGTGGTTGTCGAAATGGGAGGTCGGAAGGCGGCAGCGATCCGGCGTGCGCTGGCGGGCCTATCCGCCACGTCCTCTTTGCCGGACTGTGCAGAAGCACTCAATGCGTTCTCAATCAGTGTCCTCCCCCGCAAAGGGGCACCCCCGCTACTTACAGCAACTGAGTACTACTGCCCTTCGCCTGGGGTCGTAACAGTCCACCAGGATGGAGTCTTCCGAAATCTCCAAGAGGATTGTGCCTTTCGGAACGCCGTAATCGCTACACCACCCCCAGGTCGGGCCGAAGGCACTCGACACGAAACCTACGCTGATTGCGGCGCTTGACGTACCCGGTCCGGCGTCCGGGGCAGGTTCCGGCCCGCCAGATTTAGGATCGACCCATGCGGTTAGCCGGATCAGAATCATGGCGTGTGGCGGTGGGAGGGGGTCAAACGGCGCACGCACTTCTCTACGTGCGGGATGCCTGCCAACTAGCTCCATCAGGTCCTGAGGTGCCTCCCAAGCTTGCCGGTGGCGTCGAACTCATCGACCTCGGACTCAGTGCAAGTGAACTGGTAGAAGCATCTGAGGGATGGACCGAATGGTGGCACCGCTACGTCCAAGAAAAGGGTTTGAACCAGCTAGGCGAGCGGGCGCAGATGGACCAGCTGCTCAGCCCCCGTGACTTCGATCATCTTGCTCGTTGCCCTCCGCTGCAAGAGGCGGCCCGACGGTCTTGTCAGCACGCACTTGCGTGGTGGCGAGATAACAGACAGCACAGGCGTCGAACACTCCACGATTCCTTCGATTGGCTGTCAATGAAGGACATCGCTGAAGCCATCATGGATGAGTACCAGGTCGGCGCTAAACGGGTACCTGCTGGCGTGATCGTCCTAGCGGTCGATGGGGTCTGGTCGAACATTCCGCAACCAGGCGTGTTGCTGTGCTCCGAGGCAGCGTTCGCAGACAGCCACCTATGCGGAGCTGAACTTAGGCGGACGTTGGAGTCGGGATTGACCAGGGGGACATAGTCCGAGAAAGCGAGAACTTGCCCTCGATGCACCGTAGTTGTCCTATCGACCCGGCGACGTGGCGCAGTCCGGTGGACCCGTAAGCAGGCTGCTTATGGGTCCACCCATACCCTGGGTGGACCAGGGGTTACGGCAACTCCTCATCTGAAAGTGACGGTATCTCGTCGAGCAGCGTTGATCCTTGCCGAAGACCTGCGGCAGTTGACCAAGCGAATGTGCTCGCCCAATCAACCTCGCCGTAGAAGCCGCTGGGACCAATCGTTGAGTAGAGCGGTCCGGCCACCCGTACCGCCGGGGCACCACTTGTGTTGGTCAACCACAAATCGTCGTCTGCGACCACGACCATCGTGCTCCCGTGAGCGTTCGGAACCGCCAGCAACGATCCAGCAGGTGTTGAGGTCATGGGACTCGGTGCTTGGCCGGGGACCATCGCCCACAGAGCACTCGTCGCATTCCATTGGGCCATCCAACCCGGTGAAAAGTCGGCAGTACCGGTCGTGTTAAAGGGGCCGGCGGCGGAGGCCACAGAGAAAATGAGCGCACCAGATGATGACCAACTGGGGGCCAGTCCCACCGTGCCGGCGGGGATGGGCTCCGATCGGCAGGTGGCCGTAGGGAAACTGCACAGGTCGACGTCTCGCCCTGTGCTCCAAATGGTTCGGCCTCCGCCTGAGACGACGGCGACTGTGCTTCCACCGGGTTGGGGTGCCAACCAGGTAGAGCCCACCAGCGAGGTCGTGAGTGCCACCGGTTGCTCGCTGCCAAACTCGAGGCTGTAGAGCGTGAGGCCATCCTCTTCAATCGAGGCGGAGAACACTGTGTCCTCCCAGAACAAGAGCCCACCCCCCTCGGGCCACCAGCCAGCCAGATCGATCCCCGTTCCGCTCAACTGATAGACGTTGACCGGCGAGCCACCGTTGACCGAGATGGTGCCGACCCGCCCCAACGGTTGGGTCGCCGGAGAGGTCCCTGTCGCAGGGCGCCCGAAGACGGAATCGTCAAAAGCCAGTTCGCTGCCGTCGGGCGACCACACGATGGAGCCCACGCCGTCGCCCATACCGACAGGCACACTCGAAGGGGGTGAGCCCGGATCGTCGATCCACACGTCCTCAGGGCCGAAGACCGGGTTGTTACCGGGTGCCACGGTATAGGCCAGCACCGAGGCAACCGGGGACCAGGCAAACATGCCGACCCCGGCGGCGGCGACTTCCTCGGCTTGGGAAGATCCGGCCTCGACCAGCCAGAGGGTGGGAGCCGGTAGCTCGAATCCGTTGGCGGGTCCGGTGTGCAAGAACGCAAGCCACTGTTCGTCTGGGGACCAGGCTGGATTGCTGTCGAATCCGTCGCCGCTCGGTCCGGTGATGGTGATCAGGCTTCCTGCGTTCGAGAGCACTTCAAGCTGGCCGGAGGAGACGAAGGCCAGATCCCCATGGCCCGCCCACGCAGGGCCATTGACGGTGAGAGGTCCCGGTGGAGGAGGGTCAGGGGGACCAGGTGGAGTTACCGACGCCGGGGCGACCGGCGGACGGGTCGTGGGCGTCGGCGGATGTGAAGAAAGCGATTGTCGAGAAGTGGCGCTCGGCGTGCCCGAAGGCGCTTCCACAATGCCAAATACGGCTCCGCCAGCGGCCATTGCCGTTACGAGGGCTAGTGCCGCCCATGGGATCGCTCTCCTCAGAGCCCGTTTCAATCGTCACCTCCTCAAGAGGTTGTTGGCGCTGCGGTATCTCAGCACATCATCGGTCCAACAAAAGAGCCCACGCCAGAGCGCCCCTCTATCAGGTCCGCCGCTGGGTCGAGCCTGAAATCGTGCGCCAGAAGGCGTCTGCATAGCCTCGGTGTCGATCACCGTGGAATCTCGCCCTTGCTCCGGTTGCGGCACTGAACTGTCCCTCCCTGCCACCGACGTGCCGAAGTGTTCCACCGTCCCGGCGAAGTGGGCACCCATGGACAAGATGGTCTACGGCGCACATGGGGGCATCCACATGCGGGGACAAGTGGCGATTCGGATTTGAGCGGGGTCCGGCCCTCTAGAGCTTTTCGAGCCACACGACGGTCGTTGACAGGCGAGCAAGTTCAATCTTCGGAAGGTGCCGGCCTGGAATGCGTTCGCATCAACACCTTGACGCCTGAATGGATCTGGTACCACGCCTGACATTCCTTAAGAAGCTTCAGATTTACGGGGAACGGGGGCCTCAGCTCCAGCTCCAGCTCCAGGTTGTACACGTCGGTGCCGTCTGCGCTCGTACCTCGTGACCCTCTCGCTTCAATGACCCTGGCCGGCCCGAGGGTCTTGCCCAAGAGCTGCTCTGCGAGGTCCCGATTGGCATCCAGATCGATGGGTGCCATGCCGAATCCCTCCTTTTTGTACCTTCGTCAACCCTACGCCGTTTGGCCTGGTTACCAGGGCGACGTTTTGTCATCGCACACGTCCCCAAAGTTCACACCGGATCGAACCCGGGTCTATCCCAATCGTGCAGAGCCGTTTGTGGGCAGGGGTCCACGGGTGAACCTCTGCCGGTCAACGACACGCCCCGTCCCGTTCTGTGTCGAGCCAGGAATCGTGCGTCGCACCCCGGTGCGTAATCTCGGTCTGAAAGCACGATGGAATCCCGCCATTGCTCCGGTTGCGGTACTCGTCTGTCTGCCGCCGCTACCGCCTTGGCGACACCCACACCAAACGGCGAATCGTGCTGGTGCGAGGAGTGTGTTCGCCGGACACTTCAAGCCATTCAGTGAAACCTTGCTGGTCAACGGTCTCGTTCACGGAGCCGCACCGAATGGCTCTAGCAAAGGCAACACTTCACTCCGGACGTATTTGAGAATCTCTCTCAGCGTCTCTACCACCAAGAGACCGTCGGCCACTTCTGACTTGTCGAACGCCACTTTGGCAGGGAGATTCTGGTGAACCTCGACTTCACCACCGTCAGCGCCTTCCGGAAGCCTAATGAGCGCCTCGACTAGCAGCGTGCCGTCCTTGAACGGGCCGGCAAACACTTGGGACCGGATGACTTCCACACCGTCGATGCCTTCAAGCCCCTGCCACGCAGTGTCCACCAGGGCGAAACCAGAGAGGTTGATGACGTGGTGCGTCCCCCTCATCCGGCAATGAACCTGAGTACTACGCCACCGGACGCCCCCCTCATCCGGCAAACCTGAGTACTACGCCACTGGACGCCCCGACACGACGTTCGTTCCCTTGGCCGATGGCACCTTGTTTCCAGAATCCGTAGACCTGAACGTGGTCGTCAAGGAGGATGATTCGACGACGGTGGTGAAGGTGTCCCTTGCGGTGAGTGCTGGGCGCCCGATTATCACTGAGGTCGCCATATATCTGTACGAGCACCTCAACATCGTGGGGCTTACTCCGACGATGTTGCACCATCTCAACTTCAGCAAGATCTTTGACACCGCCGTCGAGCAGGCGGGATTCATGGCCATTGGATTGAAGAATCCCTTACGGGACAAAGAAGCGTGGCTGCACGCAGCCGATCAGGCCAAGGCGTTAGCGAGAAAGCGACAGCCATTCTCGGACGACCTCCTCGCTCAGGTGGCGAAAATCGTGAAGAGGAACCCGTACGACCCGAGAAAGGAGGTGGCTGCGACTCTTCATATGTCCGACAGAACGGCGAGCAGATGGATCGCTGAGGCGAGACGTCGTGGCCTCCTCGATGAGCAGGATGATGAACGTGAGTGACATAACCCGTAATCGGAGACGCAAAGGGCGTCGTACCTTCGGGAACGTCTGGCAGTTGCCGTCAGGACGCTACCGGGCGTCGTACCTCGCACCGGACGGCAAGCGTCGGGCTGGCGAAACAACTTTCGCAACGGTTGCCGATGCAGACGCCTGGCTGTCGACTGTCTCCGCTGACATCGTGAAGGGGAACTGGCGGCCACCTGAGCCAAGCCGGGAGACCGTGGGTGCCCACGCCAAGCGGTGGCTGGCACTCGGTGTCGGGCGCAACGGCAACCCGCTCTCCCCCACAACGAAGGAGCTGTATGACCTGTTGTGGACCTGGTGGATCGAGCCGACCTTTGATGATGTAGCGCTCGGTGACGTCTCCGTCGAGATGGTGCGGACATGGCTCGCCGAGACCAGGGCGAAGCACCCAACGAGCACCCAACCAGCGAAGGCGTACCGACTGCTGCGGACCATCCTCAACGTGGCGGTTGACGACGAGAGAATCCCTGCCAATCCGTGCCGGATCAAGGGCGCTGGCAAGGAAAGCGCACCAGAGCGGCCGGTGGCGATGCCGCACCAAGTGTTGGCAATCGCTGACACCATCGACGGCCACTACCGAGCCCTCGTCATCTTGGCCGCCTGGTGCTCACTTCGGTTCGGGGGGTTGGCCCGGCTGCGGCGGTCCCGGGTCGATCCTCTCCACCGGAAGATTCACGTCGTCGAGCAGTTGGTGGAATTGGCCGGAGGCAAGACAGTCTTTAAGTTGCCCAAGGCGAACAGTGACCGGACTGTCGATATCCCAGCCGAACTCGTCCCAATCATTGAGGAACACCTGGCCCAATACGTCGGTCCCGAGGCTGACGCCTTGCTGTTCACCAGTCCGCAGAACCACCCTCTGCGCCGGACCAAGTTCCGGCCGAGGTGGGCCGATGCATGCGAGAAGGCCGGTGTGACAGGTCTGCATTTCCACGACTTGCGTGGGCTCCGGTGCGACGTGGGCTGCGGTGGCGGGCGCCACACTCCCTGAGCTGATGTACAGGCTTGAACACCGCACTCATACGGCGGCGCTGCGATACCAGCACGCCACCGCCGAGCGTCACCGAGAGGTTGCTGACCGCCTCGGCGCACTATTGCGGGTGGATGAGGCCGTGACGGACGAACCTGGCGCCGACGTGATCGAAATCTCGCCTCGTTGAATCCCGCTATTCAATCCCGCTATTCAACGTAGGTTCAACGGACGTCGCCTACCTGTGCCAGCGTGGTGGCACTCGAGCGCATTCATCCAGGTCAAACTGCGTGTCGGAGGGGGGACTTGAACCCCCACGCCCTTGCGGGCACCAGCCCCTCAAGCTGGCGCGTCTGCCTATTCCGCCACTCCGACCGGATTGCAACTGGAATGCAGCGTCCGGAGATCGTAGCGCGTCAGTCCCAGCCCACTTGAGCGAACCGGGACCATCGATGGGGCGAGGCCCCGGGGCTACTGGCCCGGCAGCGAAGGCGTCGTGTTGCTGGTCGACTCCGGGACCCGCAGAGCCCACAGTTGGGCGAACCACAGGAGGCTGTCGCTGCGGGGCATCGGCGTCACCCCTCCGACCCGCCTGCTCCACGCGAGGGCCGTCGGTTCGGCGAAGAGCGGCAGCGAGACCATGTCGTCCCAGAGCAGCGTGTCGGCCTGCGCGTAGTAGCCGGCGGCCGTGTTGGGGTTGAGCTGCTGCGAGGCCGTTTCCACCAGCTGGTCGAACTGGTTGCTCGAGTAGCCGGTCCAGTCCTGCGACCCGTTCTTGCCCGCCGGCCCGAGCAGCGTCGTGTACCACGAGAGCATCTGGCTCAGATACGGGCTGAAGTTCACTGGCAGCAGCGCGAGGTCGGCAAACCCTGCCGCCAGCACCTGCCCGGTCATGGTGGCACCGTCGACCGGGAGCAGCGTGGTGTCGAAGCCCGCTGCCTCGAGTTCGTCCCGGATCACGGGACCGGCCGCCACTGCCCACGGGTCGGTGTCGTCGTACACCATGTGCAGTGCGAACGGCGTGCCGAAGGCGGAGTGGTAGTACGGGTCACCCGGCGTGCGGATCAGCCCCGACGCCTCGATCAAGGCCGCCGCCTGAGCCGGTACCGGCGACACCGGGAAGTTCACGCTGCCACCCGACCCGATCACCGTGGTCGACGTCGACGACGTCGGGGGCGGGATCGTCGTGGTCGGAGAGGCTGGTGCCGTCGGCTTGTAGTTTGGTTGCCCCTGCACGTACGCATGGCTGTCCGCCACCGTGAGCCCCGGAGCCGCCCAGCTCACCTGTTGGTTCACCAGGTCCTGACGGTTGATCGTCAGCCCGACCGCCGCGCGCAGGTCGGGCGACAATGGTGAATTCAAAGAGCTCGCCATGTCGAGCTGCAACAGCGTCGCCGACGTGTCCACCTCGCTCTGCGCGCCCGGCAGCCCCGTCATCTGGGTCAGGAATCCGGGCGTGACCGTGGCCGGCTCTGCGACTTGGACGTACCCTGACGCCATCCACTGGGCCAGCTGCTCCGTCGATGACGCGAGGTGGACCGTGATGGATCGGGCGTTCGCCGGGGTGCCCCACCACTTCGGGTTCTGCACCAGCTGAATCGTCTGGGCCGACACACTCCCGATCTTGAACGGCCCGCCCGAGAGGTCGATGGTCGGGCTCACCGTCGCACAATTCGGGTTCCACCCCACCTTCTCCATCACATGGGCCGGCACGAGGTTGCTGAAGAGCATCTGCCAGTCGGCGAACGTGGTCTTGAACTTCACGGTGACCGTGTGCCCGCCGTTGGACCCGGTGACCGAGTCGATGTCGCGGTATCCCGCGATGCTCGTGATGTCGGACGAGGAGCCCGACGGCTCACCGCGCTGCAACTCCCACGCGTACTTGAAGTCGCTCGCCGTGATCGGCACCCCGTCGGACCACACCGCCTTCGGGTTCAGCGTGTACACGATGGTCTCGGGTTTGGTGTTCACCAGCTCCGACGAGACGATCAGGTCCGAGTTCGCCGTCGGTGCACCGAGGTTGTTGACGACGAAGGGACTGGGCAGCACGGCGCCGAGCACGGTCAGGGTGCCCGGCACGTCGCCGGCGGGTGTGTTGGGATTGCACCCGGTCACGCTCTGCGTCATGCCGAACGAGATGGCGCCACCGGCGACGCCGATGTAGGTGACCGTCGTCGTCCCCGCGCCCCCGCCCCCGCACGCCGAAGCGAGCACGGCAAGGCCTCCGACCATCCCGACCAGGCTTTGCCACCGCCGGGGGCGTAGGCCCCGGCCCCTCACTGCAGCCGTAGATCCAGGGTGACCGTCGTCAAGGCGAAGACGATGGCCACGGTGACCGTGATGCGGTCGAGGTTGCGTTCCACCACCGTCGAGCCCTGGGCGGCGGCTCCCACGCTTCCGCCGAACATGTCAGAGAGGCCACCCCCCTTCCCGCTGTGCATCAGGATGAGGAAGATCAGTCCGAGCGCGGCGATCACTTCGATGACGATGTACACCCAGGTGACTGCGTCCAGCGTGGCCAACAACGGAAGAGCCTCCAACTCGCGGCGAAATGCGCCCTGTTCGGCCTAGGAACGGTAGCAGGCCGCGGTGGCCCGAATGAGGTCGGTGAACCCGGCCGCCTCCAGGCTGGCCCCACCCACCAGGAGACCGTCCACGTCCGGCTCCGCCATCAGGTCGGCCGCGTTCTCCGCGTTCACCGAGCCCCCGTACTGGATCCGCACGCTCGCGCCGGCCTCCTCTCCCCCCAGTTTGACCACGAGCGAACGGATGAACACGCACGCATCCTCGGCGTCGACCGCCGTGGCCGCCTTCCCGGTGCCGATGGCCCAGATCGGTTCGTAGGCGATCACCAGGCCCGCCACGACCTCGGCGTCCAGGCCGGCGAGCGCCGCCAGCACCTGCTCCTCCAGGACGCTCTCGTTCTGCCCCCGCTCGCGCTGCGCTTCGGTCTCCCCCACGCACAGGATCGGCGTCATCCCGTGCCGCAGGACGGCCCGGAGGGTCGCCGCCACCGTGGCGTCGTCCATCCCGAAGAGCATCCGCCGTTCCGAGTGCCCCACGATCACGTACGCGGTCGCCAGCCGGGCCAAGAAGCGCGGGCTCACCTCGCCGGTCCGCGCGCCCGGCGTCCTCGTCGGAGCAGTGCTGCGCGCCGAGCGCGACCGGGATGTGCTCCTTCTCGACCAGCGTCTGCACCGTGCGCAGGTCCGTGAAGGGGGGATGGATCGAGACGTCGACGCGTGCGACGTCCTCGGGCTTCAGGCGCAGGCCGAGGTCCCGCACGGTGTGCAGCGCCTCGATGTGGTCGTGGTGCATCTTCCAGTTCCCGCTGACCAGCGGGCGGCGGTCCGTCACCCCCGTGGTGCGTTGGGAGCCTGGCGAAGGGCGTCGATCCCCGGCAGATGCCCCTCCGTCTCGATGAAGCAGAGCGACGCCCCGCCCCCGGTCGAGAGGAAGTCGATCTTGTCCGAGAGGCCCAGTTCCTCGAGGGCGCTGGCGCTGTCGCCCCCGCCCACGACCGAGAAGCCGGGGCAATGCGCCACCGCCTCGGCCACGATGCGGGTGCCGCCGGCGAAACGCTTGTCCTCGAATGCGCCGAGCGGCCCGTTCCACAGCACCGTGCCGGCGGCTGCGACGACCTCGGCGAAGGTCGCCGCCGTATCCGGGCCGATGTCCAGGCCGGTCCAGCCGTCCGGGAGGTCGCCCTCGATCACCTTGACGCTCCCCCGCGGGCCGTGCCCCTCCGAGAGCGGCCCGAAGGTCCCCCCCGGCTCCAGAGCCCGGGTGTCGGTCGGGAGCAGGATGTGCGCCCCCGAGTCCAAGAGCTCTCGGCATTCCTGCAGGTGGGTCTCGTCGAAGAGGGAGCTCCCGACGTGCTGCCCGCGGGCGGCCAGGAAGGTGAAGGCCATGCCGCCGCCCACCACCAGCGTGTCGACCTTGGTGGCCAGCACCGTGAGCACCCCGAGCTTGTCGGCCACCTTGGCTCCGCCCACCACCGCCACGAAGGGTCGTCGCGGGTTCTCGAGCAGGCCACCGAGCACCTCGACTTCCTCGGCGAAGCGCAGCCCCGCCGCGCTGGGCAGGAACCGGGGCGGCCCCACGATCGAGGCGTGGGCGCGGTGGGCGGCGCCGAAGGCCTCGTCCACGTAGGCATCGAACCCCTTGATCAGCCGGCGCACGAAGGCCGGGTCGTTGGCCTTCTCGCCCGGGTCGAAGCGCAGGTTCTCGGTCAGCCCGATGCCCGGGCACAAGACCTGCAGCCGCTCCCGCACCGGGTCCATCTCCCAGCGGGGATCGGCGGCGCCCGGCGGTCGACCCAGATGCGAGGCCGCCACCACCTCCGCCCCCTCGTCCTGCAAGCGCCGCAGCGTCGGCACGGCGGCCGTGATCCGGAAGTCGTCGGCCACCGTGGCCTTGCCGCGTACGCCGATGTGCAGCGGGACGTTGAAATCGACCCGCACCAGCACGCGCTTCTCGTTGAGGTCGGGCAGGTCCTCGAGCAGCGGGATGCCGCGCAGCGGGTCCATCGGCTCAGCTGCCGACCAGGACGGCCAGATCGAGCAGGCGGTTCGAGTATCCCCACTCGTTGTCGTACCAGCCGAAGACCTTGACCAGTGACAGCTCGCCGTTGATCGGCATGACCATGGTGAGTCCGGCGTCGAAGGTGCACGAGGCGGGTGACCCGACGATGTCGCTCGAGACGATCGGGTCCTCGGTGTAGTCCATGACCCGGTCGAGGGGCGGCTTGGCCGACGCCTCGGCGAAGGCGGCATTGACCTCCGCGACGGACGGATTGCCCCGTACCACCGTGGTGAAGTCGGTGATGGAACCCGCCGGCAACGGCACCCGCAGCGACATGCCGTCGAGGCGCCCCTCCATGGACGGCATGACGAGGCCGGTAGCCGTGGCCGCGCCCGACGAGGTGGGCACGATGTTCACCGCGCCGGCGCGCGCCCGCCGCAGGTCCTTGTGGGTCAGGTCGAGGAGGTTCTGGTCGTTCGTGTAGGCGTGCACCGTCGTCATCAAGCCGCTCACGATGTCGAACCCGTCGTCCACCACCTTGACCATGGGTACGAAGCAGTTGGTGGTGCACGATGCGTTCGAGACCACGACGTCTTTGTCGGGGTCGAAGTCCTCGTCGTTGACGCCGATCACGAAGGTGGCGTCCGCGTCCTCCGACGGCGCCGAGATCACCACCCGCTTCACCGAGCCGTGCAGGTGGCCGGCGGCGTCGGCCCGGCTGGTGAAGCGCCCCGTCGACTCGATCACCACCACGGCGCCGAGCTGGCCCCAGGGCAGTTGCTCCGGCTCACGCTCGGCCATGACCCGGATGCGCTGCTCGCCCACTAGGAGGTCGCTGCCCTCGACGTCGACGGGCACCGGGAGGCGCCCCTGTGTCGAGTCATACCGCAACAGGTGCGCCAGCGTCTCGGGCGACGTCAAGTCGTTCACCCCGACGACCTCGACGTCTGCGCCGGTCGCCAGGACGGCGCGCAGGAAGTTGCGGCCAATGCGCCCGAAGCCGTTGATACCGACCCGCACCGTCATCTCGTACCTTCCTCTCGGGGTCCCGGGCGACCTATGCCAGCAGACCCGACAACGCCTGCGCCAGTTTGGCCGGGCTGTGCACCAGGGTGTTCTCCCCCGTCAAGGGAACGTCGTGCACGGTGACGTCCGTCGCACCGATGCCCATGCCCTGGATGGTGTCACACAGCACGACGTCCACGGTGACATTGTGCCTGGTCAGGGCCGCGACATGGGCGGCGACGTCGTAATTCCGCGTCTCGGGCACCTGTGGCCGCAGGTTGCAGACGTAGACGACCGTGGCCTGGGACGAGGCCACCGCCTCGGCGATGCCCTTCACCGCCACGGCGGCCAACACGCTGGTGAACAAGGAACCGGGGCCGATCACGATCTGGTCGGCTTGCGCGATCCGCTCGACGGCGAGCGGTGGCGGCTGGGCGTCCCCGGGCACCAGGGAGACCGTGCGGATGTCGCGGGTGCCCATGACGGCGACCTGTCCCGCCACCGTGCCCTGGGCCGACTCGGCCTTCAGGACGACGCGCTCGGTCGTGGCGGGCAGGACGTCCCCGTGGTCGCCGAGCAGCTGGGCCGCCTCCCGCACGCCGAGCACGAGGTCGCCGGTGGCGTCGATCAACCCCGTGAGGATGAGGTTGCCCAGCGCGTGGCCGGCCAATTCGCCTTCGTCGAAGCGTCGTTCGAAGGCGGCGGCCAGCGCCGAGTCCTCGTCGGCCAGCGCCACGAGGCACTTGCGGATGTCGCCGAGCGCGACGACGTTGAGCAGCTCGCGCAGCCGCCCGCTGCTGCCCCCGTCGTCCGCCACCGAGACGACGCCCGTGACGGTGCCGGCGTAGCGCCGTGCCGCCTTCAACGTGACGGCCGTGCCGTGGCCGCCGCCGATGGCCACCACCGAAGGCTTGGCGCGGCGGCTCACCGGTCGATGTCCCGGTGAAAGACCGAGACGGCCTGACCGTGGTCGCTCAGCCGCTCCGCCAGGGCGTGCGCCAGGGCGACCGAACGGTGCCGTCCACCCGTACAACCCATGGCGATCGTGAGGTAGGACTTGCCCTCCCGGATGAAGGCCGGATGGATGCTGGTCAGCAGGTCGTCCACCTTCTCGAGGAAGGCCTGCGCCTCGGGCTGGCCCAACACGTAGTCGCGCACCGGCTGGTCCATCCCGCTGTAGGGCCGCAGCTCTTCCACCCAGAACGGGTTGGGCAGGAAACGGCAGTCGAAGACGACGTCGACGTCGAGGGGGATGCCGTGCTTGTACCCGAACGAGATAACCGACGTCTGCATGTACGGGGCCTCGTCGTCGCCGAACGCCTCGAGGATGCGCAGCCGCAACTGATTCGAATTCAGGTCGCCGGTGTCGACCAGCAGGTCCGCCCGTTCCCGCACTTGTTCGAGGAGCCGGCGCTCGTCGGCGATCGACTCTTCCACGCCGCGGGCGGCCAACGGGTGCCGCCGCCGGGTGCCCTCGTAGCGGCGCACCAGCACGTCGTCGGGCGCATCGAGGAAGACGACGCGCACCCGCTTGCGGCTCGCCCGCAGTTCGTCGAGCACGTCGGACAGATCGTCGAAGTACTCGGCACCCGTGTTGCTGCCGCCGCGTCCGATGACGAGGGCGACCCGCTCGATGCCGGACCCGGGGCGGTCCACCATCTCGACCATCTTCATGATGAGGACCGCCGGCAGGTTGTCGATGACGAACCACCCGACGTCCTCCAGCGCCGCCGCCGCGGTCGAGCGGCCCGCGCCGGACATCCCGGTCACCACCACGAACTCGCTCACGGCCGCACCGTCCTTTGGCCACCGGACTCGCGCACCGCGTCGTAGACGGCGAGACCGACGCCGTCGGGCAGCCACGAGAGGGCCTGGAGCCGCTCGAGCGACGCCGCCCGCACCGCGTTGACGCCGCCCAGCTCCTTGACGAGGCGAGCCTTGCGAGCCGGCCCGAGTCCGGGGATGTCGTCGAGGATGCTGCGCGTCATTCGCTTGCCGCGCCGTTCTCGATGGAAGGTGATGGCGAAGCGGTGCGCCTCGTCTCGCAGTCGCTGCAGGAGGTAGAGCGCGTCGGAGCCGCGCCGCAAGCGCACCGGGTCGGGCGACCCCGGGCGGAACACCTCCTCGAACTGCTTCGCCAGTGCCGCCAGTTCGATCTCGTCGGCGAGACCGAGGGCTCGCACCACCCGCTCCGCCACGCCCAGCTGCCCCTTGCCGCCGTCGACCACGATCAGGTTGGGACGGTAGGCGAAGCGCCGCGGCCGAGCCCCCGCCGGCGTCTCGAGCTCCTGGGTGAGGGCGGTGAGCCGGCGCGTCAGGACTTCTTCCATGGCGGCATAGTCGTCATTGCCCGGGACGGACTTGACCTTGAACCGCCGATAATCCGAACGTTTGGCCACGCCGTCCTCGAAGACCACCATGGAGCCCACGTAGTCGGTGCCCTGCAGGTGGCTCATGTCGTAGCACTCGATGCGCAGCGGCGCCTGGCGCAGCGAGAGCGCCGTCTGCAACTCCGTGAGCGCCTTCGACCGGGCGTTGTGATCGGCGGCCCGGCGGAGCCGGTGGCGGGCCAGGTCCTCGCCGGCCGACCGCGTCACGGTCTCCTGCAGCGCGCGCTTGACGCCGCGCCGCGGGACGGCAATGTCGACGGGGCCGCCCCGCACACCGCGAAGCCAGCTCTCGAGCAGCTCCCGGTCGGCCGGCTCCTCGGGGAGCAGCACCCGCCGGGGCACCTCGGCCCCGTCCGCCCCGTAGACCTGCGAGACGATGAGCGCCATGAACTCGGGGCCCGAAAGGTCCTCGACCTTCTCCGCCACGAAGCCGCGGTGCCCCACGACCCGGCCCCGGCGCACGCGGAAGATCTGCAGCGACGCCTCGAGCGGGTCCTCGGCCAGGCCCACCACGTCGAAGTCCTCGGCCCGGTCCGAGACCATCTGCTGGGTCTCGGCCGCCTTGTGGACGGCCACGATCCGGTCGCGCAATCGTGCCGCCCGCTCGAATTGCAGTTCCTCGCTCGCCGCCACCATCTCCGCCCCCAAACGGGCCAGCACCGGCTCGGTGTCGCCCGAGAGGAACCCCATGAGGTCGTTGACGTACCCGTCGTACGCGGCGTGGTCGACGGCGCCGACGCACGGCCCGGAGCAGCGCTCGATGTCGTAGAGGAGGCACGGCCGACCCAGGCGTTCGTGCCGCTTGAACTTGGTGTCCGAGCACGTCCGCACCGGGAAGCTCCGCACCAAGAGGTCGAGGGTGGACCTGATGGCACCCGCGTTCCCGTACGGGCCGAAGTAGCGCACGCCCTTTCGCTTGCGCCCCCGCACGACGGCGGGACGCGGCCATTCCTCGTTCAGCGTGACGGCCAGCCAGGGGTAGCTCTTGTCGTCCTTCAGGCGCACGTTGTACCGGGGCAGGTGCGCTTGAATCAGCGAATGCTCCAAGATCAGGGCGTCGACCTCGCTGTCCACCACCACCCATTCGACATGGTCGGCCTGGGCCACCATCTGCGCCGTCCGCGGTGGGAGCTTGGCCGAGTCCTGCCAGTAGTTGGGCAGGCGGTGCCGGAGCGACTTGGCCTTGCCCACGTAGAGGACGCGGCCTTCGGCGTCGAAGAACTGGTAGGAGCCCGGGGCGTCCGGAATGGAGCCGGTGGGCGGCCGATACTGCATCGGTCCCACTCTCGCGCAGCCACCGGTGGGGAGCGTTACACTGTCGGTGCCGGCCTGGTATCCGGCAGACAACCTCGCATCGAGGCCGACACACCCGCGGATGGGCGACCAGGCTGTCCCCGCCGGCCAGATCGATGCTCTCCCTCAAAGGGGGCAGACAAGATGCTCAGGCTCCAAGCGCCTCTTCCAGAGCGCTACAGCGCCGCGACCGACGATCGGCTGGCGGCCATGATCGACGCCGCCAAGACCGAGCTTGGTTCCCGGCTGTTCGTCCTCGGCCACCATTACCAACGGGACGACGTCATGCGGTGGGCGGACGCCCGGGGTGACTCGTTCGGACTGTCCCGGCTGGCCGCCGGCCAAACCGAGGCCGAGTACATCGTGTTCTGCGGTGTCCACTTCATGGCCGAGTCCGCCGACGTGCTGACCGGCGACCACCAGAAGGTGGTGCTCCCCGATCTGAACGCCGGCTGCTCCATGGCCGACATGGCCGACATCGACCAGGTGGAAGAGGCGTGGGCGGACCTGGCCTGCGTCATCGATGTGGCGCGCCTCGTCCCGGTGACCTACATGAACTCCGCCGCCGCCTTGAAGGCCTTCGTCGGTCGTCACGGTGGGGCCGTCTGCACCTCCTCCAACGCACGGGCCGTGGTGACCTGGGCGCTGCAGCAGGGCGAGCGCGTGCTCTTCTTCCCCGACCAGCACCTCGGTCGCAATACCGGTTTCGAATTGGGCTACGGCGCCGACGACATGGCGGTCTGGAACCCTCGGCTGGCCCTGGGCGGGCTGACGGACCGAGAGGTCAAGGAGTCCACGCTCTTGTTGTGGAAGGGCCACTGCTCGGTCCACCAGCGCTTCCGGCCCGAGCATGTCGAGGCCTTCCGCGCCGAGCACCCCGAGGGGATCGTCATGATCCACCCCGAGTGCGCCCACGAGGTCGTGGAGCTCGGCGACGTCACGGGGTCGACCGATGCCATCATCCGGGCCGTGGCCGCGGCGCCGTCCGGCTCGGTGATCGGTGTCGCGACCGAGATTCACCTCGTCAACCGGTTGCACAACGAGTCACCCGACAAGACCGTGGTCTGCCTCGACCCGATCGTGTGCCCGTGCTCGACCATGTCGCGCATCGATCCGCCGCACCTGGCCTGGGTGCTCGAGGGTCTCGTCGGCGGGGAGGTGCGGAACCAGATCGTGGTCGATCGTCACACCGCGACGTGGGCCCGGGTCGCGCTCGAGCGGATGCTGGCCATCACGTAGTCCCCGGCGACTCCGGCCGCGACTCGGTGCGTGGCGCCGGCGGAGTCACCATTAGGTTCGGACCGTTCCAGAACCCGCAGAGGAGCCGTCCGTGCGCGACTTTCCCCAGAACTTGGCTTCCGTCAACCACGTCGAGCCCGCACCACGGCGAGTCCGGGCCGTGTTGGCCGGGCGCACCGTTGTCGACACGACGGCAGCCCGCTACGTCTGGGAGCACCCCTACTACCCGCAGTACTACGTCCCCTTGGCCGACGTGACCGCCGACGCGCTCGTCGACGAGGGCACCACCGAAGAGACGCCCCGGGGCGAGGTACGCCACTTCGGTCTGGTGGCAGCCGACGTCCGGCGACCGCACGCCGCACAGGTGCTCGCCGCGGCGAAGGTCGAGGGCCTCGACGACACCGTCCGCCTCGAGTGGTCCGCCTTGGACGCCTGGTTCGAAGAGGACGAACGCATCTTCGTCCACCCGCGGAACCCGTACACGCGGGTCGACACGCTCCGTTCGACCCGGCGCCTCCGCGTGGAGTCCAAGGGCATCGTGCTGGCCGAGTCCTCCTCGCCCGTCATGTTGTTCGAAACGGGCCTCCCGACCCGGTACTACGTGAACCAGACCGACCTCGACTTCACGTACCTCGTCCCCTCGGAGACGGTCACCTCCTGCCCCTACAAGGGCACCACGAGTGAGTACTGGTCGGCGCGCATCGACGGCCGGGTCCATCCCGACGTCGCCTGGTCCTACGAATTCCCCTTGCGCGAGGTGCTCACCATCGCGGGCCTCGTCGCCTTTTACAACGAAAAGGTCGACCTCTTCCTCGACGGCGTCAAGCTCGAGCCGCCCCAGAGACACCGCTCGTAGCTTCCGGACGAACGGGGCGGAGCTATTTCGCCCGGCCCAAGACCGGCTTCAGCACCTCGCCCGTGTGGCTGCCCGCCGTCTTGGCCACCTGCTCGGGCGTGCCTTCCGCCACGATGGTGCCGCCCTTGTTCCCGCCCTCGGGGCCGAGGTCGATGATCCAGTCGGCCGTCTTGACCACGTCGAGGTTGTGCTCGATCACGACCACCGTGTTGCCCTGGTCGACCAGCCGCCCCAGGACCTCGAGCAGCCGGCGCGTATCGTCGAAGTGGAGCCCCGTCGTGGGCTCGTCGAGGATGTAGAGGGTGTGCCCGGTCGGGCGCCGGCTCAACTCACTGGCCAGCTTCACCCGCTGCGCCTCGCCACCCGAGAGCGTGGGCGCCGGCTGGCCCAGGCGCACGTAGCCCAGGCCCACGTCGACCAGCGTCTGCATGTGGCGGGCGATGGGTGGCTGGCGCTCGAAGAAGCTGAGCGCCTCCTCGCACGACATGTCGAGCACGTCGGCGATGGTCTTGCCGCGGAACGTGATCTCGAGGGTGTCGCGGTTGTAGCGCGCCCCGTGACAGATCTCACACGGCACGTAGACGTCGGGCAGGAAGTGCATCTCGATCTTGATCGTCCCGTCACCGGCGCAGGCTTCGCAGCGCCCGCCGCGCACGTTGAAGGAGAAGCGGCCCGGTTGGTACCCGCGCACCTTGGCCTCGGCCGTCTGCGCAAAGAGCTTGCGGATGTGGTCGAAGACGCCCGTGTAGGTGGCCGGGTTCGAGCGCGGCGTGCGCCCGATGGGGGCCTGGTCAACGTCGACCACCTTGTCGAGATGGGCGATGCCCTCGACCTTGCGGTGTCGCCCCGGCAGCGCCTTGGCCCGGTGCAGGTGCTGCGCCAAAGAACGCAGCAGGATGTCGTTCACCAGCGTCGACTTGCCCGAACCCGACACCCCCGTCACGGCGATGAAACAGCCGAGGGGGAACGAGACGTCGATGTCGCGCAGGTTGTGCTCGCGCGCCCCGCGCACCGTCACGACCTCGCCCGTGCCCGGGCGGCGGCGGGCCGGGATCGGAATCGATTTCTTGCCCGAGAGGTACTGACCGGTGATGGACGCCTTGTTGGTCAAGAGCCCGCCGCGACCCGTCACGGGGCCGGCGTGCACCACGGTACCGCCGTGCTCGCCCGCGCCCGGGCCGATGTCGACCACATAGTCCGCCGAGCGGATCGTCTCCTCGTCGTGCTCCACCACGATGACCGTGTTGCCGAGGTTGCGCAGCCGCTCGAGGGTGCCGATCAGGCGCTGGTTGTCGCGCTGGTGCAGACCGATGGAGGGTTCGTCGAGGACGTAGAGCACCCCGACGAGGCCGCTGCCGATCTGGCTCGCCAGGCGGATGCGCTGCGCCTCGCCGCCCGAGAGCGTGCCCGCCGAGCGGGCCAGCGAGAGATAGTCCAGCCCGACGTCGAGCAGGAACTGCATGCGCTCGCGCACTTCCTTGAAGACGCGATCGGCGATCATGTGCTCGCGCTCGGTCAGCTCGAGGTCTGCCATGGCCTCAACGGCGCCGGCGATGGAGAGGCTGCACAACTCGTAGATGTTCCGGCCCCCGACGGTCACCGCCAAGGACTCGGGCTTGAGGCGGGCCCCGTTGCACTCGGGGCAGTCCACCTCGCGCATGTAGAGCTCGATCTGCTCGCGGGACCAGTCCGACTCCGCCTCGCCGTGCCGCCGCTGCAACCACGGGATGATCCCCTCGTAGTGGGCCTCGTAGGAGCGGGTGCGGTTGAAGCGGTTCTTGTAGGTGACGTGGACGGTCCGGTTGCCCGTGCCGTAGAGCACCAGCTTCTTGTCCTTCGCCTTGAGCCTCTTCCACGGGGCGGTGTAGGAGAACCCACCCAACGCGGCGACTCCCTGCTGCAGCCCGGTGAAGTACTCGCTGCGGGCGCCCGCCCACGGCGCCAGTGCTCCGTCGGCCAAGGACAAGGTGTCGTCGGGCACCACCAGCTCGGGGTCGACCTCGTACTTGGTGCCCAGGCCCAGACAGGCCGGGCAGGCACCGTACGGCGAGTTGAAGGAGAAACTGCGCGGGGCGGGCTCCTCGAAGCTGATGCCGCAGTGGACGCAGGCCAGGTGCTGGGAGAAGGTGATGGCCTCGTCGCTGGCGGCGTCGCCGCTCTCGTTCATGACCAGCACCTCGGCCGTCCCCCCGGTGAGCTCGAGTGCCGTCTCGATCGACTCGGTCAGGCGCTGGCGGACGTTGGCCCGCCGGATGAGGCGGTCGACGACGACCTCGATCGTGTGCATCTCGTAGCGGGCGAGGGCCACCTCGGACCGGTCGCTCAGTTCCAGGGGGACGCCGTCGACCCTGACCCGGGCGAAGCCCTGCTTGGCCAGGTCGTCGAGCAACGTGGCGTACTCTCCCTTGCGGCCGCGCACGACCGGGGCCAGGACCTGGAACCTCGTCCCCTCGGGGAGCTCGAGCACCCGGTCGACGATCTGCTGTGGGGTCTGGCGCGCCACGGGCCGCCCGCAGGTGGGGCAGTGCGGATGGCCGATGCGGGCGTAGAGGAGGCGCAGGTAGTCGTAGACCTCGGTGATGGTCCCCACGGTCGAGCGCGGGTTGCGGGAGGCCGACTTCTGGTCGATGGAGATGGCCGGCGAGAGACCCTCGATGAAGTCCACGTCGGGCTTGTCCATCTGGCCCAGGAACTGGCGGGCGTAGGCCGAGAGCGACTCGACGTACCGGCGCTGGCCCTCGGCGTAGATGGTGTCGAAGGCCAGGGAGGACTTCCCCGAGCCCGACAACCCGGTGAAGACGATCAGGCGGTCCCGGGGCAGGTCAAGGGAGATGTCTCGGAGATTGTGCTCGCGGGCCCCGCGAACGACCAGACGGTCGGCCATCCGTCGAGGATACCGGCGCGGTGTCTCAAGCCCGGCCGGTCACGGGCCGGCTCGACGCCTCCCGCCGGCGCCACCTAGGCAAAGGTCACGTCCTCGTCGCCCCAGTAGGCCTCGACGGCTGCGATCAGCCCCTCGTCGGTGACCGTGAAGATCTCGACGCCCCGGATGTGCATGGTCGAGCCGCCGTCGAGCGTCACCGTGATGTGGAAGGTGGCGGCGGCCTTGTCCGCCACCGGGTGGACGTCGGTGAGCGCGAAGGTCATCGTCTCGCAGGCGTCGAAGGACCGCTGGATGAAGGCCCGGATGGCGTCACGCCCGACGTTGGGCGCCGTCGGGTAGGGGTCGACCTGCACCGCGTCGGGCGTGAAGAGGGCGGCGTAGGCGTCGGCGTCCTTGGAGCTCGCGACGGTGGCGTAGCGCTCGGTGACCTCTCGCAGCTGGTCGGTGGTGGGCATGGCGGCGACGTTACCCGTCGGGCGCCGTTCCTCGGGGATCGTTCAACCGGGAATGGAGGAGCGCAGCTCAGCGATCTCGTCTCGCAAGAGTGCCGCCTCCTCGTAACGCAGCTCGGCGGCCGCCGCCCGCATCTCGGACTCGAGCTGCGTCATCAGCTCCATCGCCGCGGCGGGCGTCGAGGCGTCCCCCTCGGCCAAGAGCGGGGCGCGGCGGTTCCCCCGGACGGCCGCGTTCTTGCGCACCTCGGCTCGGCTGCGTCCCGCCTTGACGACCCCGCCGCTGGTGCCGCGCAGGCGCTCCAAGATGTCGGTCACCGACTTGCGGATGGTCTGGGGGTCGATCCCGTGCTCGCGGTTGTAAGCCACCTGGAGCTCGCGGCGGCGCTGGGTCACCGAGACGGCCTCCCGCATGGAGTCGGTCACCGTGTCGGCGTACAGGACGACCATGCCGTCGACGTTTCTGGCGGCCCGTCCCATGGTTTGGATGAGCGAGGAGGCGGAGCGCAGAAACCCCTCCTTGTCGGCGTCCAAGATGGCGACCAGCGCCACCTCGGGCAGGTCGAGACCCTCGCGCAGGAGGTTGATGCCGACCAGGACGTCGATCGTCCCCAGTCGCAACTCGCGCAGGATCTCGATCCGCGTGATGGTGTCGACGTCCGAGTGCAGGTACTGGACCCGGACCCCGGCGTCGGCCAGGTAGTCGGTCAAGTCCTCGGCCATCTTCTTGGTCAGCGTCGTCACCAGGACGCGCCCGCCCGCCCCCACCGTCCGGGCGATGCGGGCCAGCAGGTCGTCCACCTGGCCCTTGGTGGGCATGACCGTCACCTCGGGGTCGACCAGGCCCGTGGGCCGGATCACCTGCTCGACGATCTGGGCCGAGTGCTCGAGCTCGAACGAACTCGGTGTCGCCGACACGAAGACGGCTTGGGGCACCCGGTCGACGAACTCGTCGAAGCGCAGCGGGCGGTTGTCCTTGGCGGAGGGGAGGCGAAAGCCGTGCTCGACGAGGACGTCCTTGCGGGAGCGGTCGCCGGCGTACTGACCGTGCAGTTGGGGGACGGCCACGTGGCTCTCGTCGATCACGCACAGGTAGTCCTTGGGGAAGAAATCGAGCAGGGTGTAGGGGGTCTCCCCCGGTGCTCGCCCGTCGAGATGCCGGCTGTAATTCTCGACCCCGGAGCACACGCCCGTCTCCGCCAGCATCTCGAGGTCGTGCTCGGTGCGGACGCGCAGGCGCTGTGCCTCGAGCAGCTTCCCCTCCCGCTCGAACTCCGCCAATCGCTCGCGTAGCTCCACCTCGATGGTGCCGACCGCGCGCTGGATGATGTCGTCGCCGGTGACGTAGTGGGTGGCGGCGTAGACCGCCACGTCCTCCATCTCCTCGCCCATCTCCCCGGTCAGCACGTCGAAGGGCACGATGCGCTCGATGGTGTCGCCGAACATCTCGACCCGGAGCGCCTGCTCCTCGTAGGCGGGATGGACCTCCACCGTGTCGCCCCGGGCCCGGAAGGTGCCGCGCACCAGGTTCACGTCGTTGCGGGCGTACTGGAGGTCCACCAAGCGCCGCAACATGACCCGCTGATCGAGCTGTTCGCCGACCGCGATCCCGAGGATCCGGTCGCGGTACTCGTCGGGTGAACCCAGGCCGTAGATGCAAGAGACCGAGGCCACCACGATCACGTCTCGCCGCATGAGCAGGGACGACGTGGTGGCATGGCGCAAGCGGTCGATCTCGTCGTTGATGGACGAGTCCTTCTCGATGTAGGTGTCGGTCGTGGGCAGGTACGCCTCGGGCTGGTAGTAGTCGTAGTAGGACACGAAGAACTCGACGCGGTTCTTCGGGAAGAGCTCGCGCAGCTCCGAGGACAGCTGGGCGGCCAGCGACTTGTTGGGCTCGATGATGAGCGTCGGCCGTTGCACCCGTTCGATCATCCAGGCGATCGTGGCGGTCTTCCCCGAACCGGTGATCCCCTGCAGCGTCTGGTAGCGGTCGCCCCGTCGGACACCCTCCGCGAGCGCGGTGATGGCCCCGGGCTGGTCCCCCGAGGGCTTGAACGGGGAAATGACCTCGAATTCGGGCATGACCCTTCGAGGCTACCCGGGGGGTGCGACCGTTCAGGCCTGCGCCCGGCGCGGCGGCGCTTCGTCGCCGAGCCAGTCCCACAGCTTGGCCACCTCGGTCTGCAGCATGGACCGGTCACCCGAGTTGTCGACGACGTAGTCCGCCTCTTTGAGCCGCTCCTCGCGAGAGACCTGGGACCGGATGCGGGCCTCGGCGTCGGCCCGGTCGAAGCCGCGCTGGGACACCAGGCGCTCGAGCGCGATGTCCGTCGGGCAGTCCACCACGACCACCTTGTCCAGCCCCACCGTGTCGCGGTGCGCGGCGGTCAGCAGCGGGATGGCCAGGATGACGATGTGGTCGGTGTCCTCGAGCGCGCGCCGCGCCTCGATCATGGCGACACCGATCGCCGGGTGGGTGATGGCGTTCAGCTCCAGCCGGGTGTCCTCGTCGGCGAACGCCACCGCCGCCAGCGCCTTGCGGTCGATGGTCCCGTCCGGTGCGAGGATGCCCGGGCCGAAGCGCTCGACGAGCGGCCCGTAGGCGGGGCCACCCGGTGCGACCACCTCGCGGGCCACCCGGTCGGCGTCGATGAGGACGGCGCCTCGTTCGACGAGCAGGTCGGCGACGGCCGACTTCCCCGAGCCGATGCCGCCGGTCAGGCCGACGGCCAGCATCAGCCGGCGGCCTCCAGGCGGCTCTCGGTGCTGGTGGCCACGGGCGCCTCCCTTCGCATGACACGCCGGCGTGGCGCTGCCTGCTTACACTACCCGGCGACCTTCTGACCCCTTCATGACCACCACCCTCACCGTCACCGCCCCCCGGGGGCGGCATGCCACCAGGCAAGGGCGGCATGCCACCCGGCAACGACGGAAGCCGCTCCTCGGGACCGGGGGGCGCTGGTGGTGGATCGGGGGGGCGGCCGTGGTGGCCGGCTTCGCCTACGTCCCGCTGCTGGCGGTGCGGCCCGGCGTCGTCACCCCGGACACGAAGACCTACCTGTATCTCGATCCGACCCGGTTCCTCAGCCAGGTCGCGTTCATGTGGAACCCCTCGGTGGGTCTCGGGACGATCAACCACCAGTACATCGGCTACCTGCTGCCCATGGGTCCCTTCTTCGCCGTCTTCCACCTGGTCGGCGTGCCGGTCTGGGTGGCGCAGCGCCTGTGGCTCGGCTCCATCCTCTTCGCCGCCGGGCTCGGCATCCTCTACCTCTCGCGCATCCTCGGGCTGCGGGGCCCGGGACCGGCGGCGGCCGCCCTGGCGTACATGCTCTCGCCCTATTTCCTCCAGTACGCCGGCCGGATCTCGGTCATCCTGCTGCCCTGGGCCGGCCTGCCCGTCATGCTGGGACTCACCATCGTCGCGCTGCGCCGGGGCGGCTGGCGCGAACCGGCTCTCTTCGCGGTCGTCGTGGCGCTCGTGAGCGGGATCAACGCCAGCTCCATCATCTACGTCGGCGTGGCCCCCGTCCTGTGGCTCCTCTACGCCGTGGTCGTGCTGCGCGAGGCGACCTGGCGGCGGGCGCTCGGGACGGGGCTGCGCATCGGCGTCTTGACCTTGGGGGCCTGCCTCTGGTGGATCGCGGGCCTCGAGGTGGAGGCGGCCTACGGCGTCAACGTCCTCAAGTTCACCGAGACCGTTCCCTCGACCTCGGCCACCTCCAACCCCGCCGACATCCTCCGCGGGCTCGGCTACTGGTACTTCTACGGCACCGACCACACCGGCCCCTGGACCAACGCGGCCATCCGCTACACCCAGGACATCGCCCTGCTGGCGACCTCGTACGCCGTGCCGGTGGTCGCGCTGGTGGCGGCGGCGTTCGTGCGCTGGCGCGAGCGCGCCTATTTCCTGGTCCTCCTCTTCGTGGGGCTGGTGCTCTCGGTGGGGCCTTTTCCCTACTCCAACCCGACGGTGATCGGCCGCCAGCTCAAGGCCTTCATGACCGACACGACGGCCGGCCTCGCCCTTCGCTCCACCGATCGGGCCACCCCACTCGTGCTGCTCGCGCTCGCCATGCTGCTCGCCAGCGGCCTCACCGCCTTGTGGAACCGCATCTCCGTCACCGGTCTCGTCACCGCCGTGCTCGTGGCGGGGCTCGTCGTGGCCAACAACCCCTCCCTCTTCCTCGGCGACACCATCGCCAACAACTTCACCCAGCCCGCTGCACTGCCCTCCTACGAGGTGGCGGCGATCAACCACCTCAACGCGACCCACCCCGGCACCCGGGTCTTCGCCATCCCGGGCAACGACTTCGCCGCGTACCGGTGGGGCGACACGGTGGACACGCCCCAGCCGGCGCTGCTCAACCGGGACTTCGTGACCCGGGAGCAGCAGATCATGGGCTCCATCGCCACCGCCGACACGCTCTACGCGACCGACGGGCCGCTCCAAGACGGCACGGCCAACATGAACGCCCTGGCACCCATGGCCCGCCTGATGGGTGCGGGGGACCTGATGGTGGAATACGACCAGCAGTACGAGCGCTACGGGGTGCCGCAACCGCAGCTGCTCGCCCTGCAGCTCCAACAGACGCCACTCGGCCTGACCGACCCGTTGTCGTTCGGCACCCCGCGGCCCAACGTGTCGATCGACTCGACCTTGAACGAACAAGACCTCTCGGAGCCGGGCAACGTCGGCTGGCCCTCCCCCATCGTCACCTACACCGTGCCCAACCCGCGGCCCATGCTCCGGGGCGAGTCGGACACCGGGGCCGTCGTCATGGAGGGCGACGCCACCGGCCTCAACAACCTCGCCGGTCTCGGACTGTTGAACACCGACAGCGCCGTCTACTACGCCGGCACCCTGGCCAAGGACCCATCCCGCCTGCGCACCCTGGCCTCGCAGGGTGCGCAGCTCGTGCTCACCGACACCAATCGCAAGCAGGCGTTCCGCTGGGACACGCTCACCGCCAACGCCGGTTACACCGAGACACCGAACGAGAACCCGGCCAAGACCGACCTCAGCGACAGCCCGATCGAGCTCTTCCCGGGTACGGGCATCTCGAGCAAGACGTACGCAACCTACGTCGGCGCGGTCAACGTCACGCGCGAGCAGCTACGGCAACTCCGTCTCCTACACGCCCGAGGACCAGGCCTACAGCGCGATCGACGACAACTTCGACACGGCGTGGATCACCGGCACGTTCGTGCCCGACCCGGCGGGCCAGTGGTGGCAGGCCCAGTTCTCCAACCCGGTCACCACCGATCACATCACCCTGGTCCAGCCCCAGCGGGGCGATCGCGCCCGCTGGGTGTCGGCGGTCACCCTCACCTTCGACGGCAAGGACCCCGTGCGCGAACGGTTGACGCCCGCCTCCCACCTCACCAGTGGCCAGACCCTGACCTTCCCGTCGCGCACGTTCCACACGCTGCGGGTGACCCTCGACGGCACCACCGACAACACGGCGTCGCCCACGTCGGCCTCCGCCGTCGGCTTCGCCGAGATCGAGATTCCGGGTCAGCAGGTGCGCCAGGTCATCCAGATGCCGACGCAGATGCTGACGACGCTCGGCAGTGCGTCCGCCGCCGACCGCCTCAGCGTCGTGATGACGCGCGAGCGGACCTCCCAGTTCCCGCCGCGCAGCGACCCCGAGACGACGATCACGCGCGCGTTCACCCTGCCCACCGCCCGCACCTTCACCCTGTCGGGCGCGGCCAGCCTCTCGGCCCTCATTCCCGACGACGAGATCGACCGGCTCGTCGGACGCACCCCGGCGGCGTCCACCGGGCTCGTCGCCGCCTACTCCTCGGGGCGGCTCCCCGGCGACCTGCAGGCCACCGCGTCGGCCACGCTCGACGGGGACGACGCGACGGCGTGGCAGCCGGGCCTCGGGACCAACGCCCAGATCGGCTCCACCCTCACTTACGACCTGACCAAGCCGCAGTCGCTGCACGGGCTCACGCTGCAGGTGATCGCCGACGGCCGCCATTCGGTGCCCACCGCCATGACCGTCACCTCGGGCACCCAGGTGCGCACGGTGGCGCTGCCGCCCATCGCCGACAGCACGGTCCCCGGCGCAGTGACCACGGTGCCCGTCTCCTTCGCGCCCGTGACCGGCTCGCACTTCGTCCTCACCTTCACGGCCATCCGGCCGGAGTACGCGGCGAACTACTACTCGGCGGGTCCGCTGGCGCTGCCCATCGGCGTCGCCGAGGTGGGCATCCCCGGTGTCCGGTCGGCACCGACGCCGGCCGACCTACCCGGGACGTGCGTCTCGAACCTCCTCTCGATCGACGGCCGGCCGATCGACGTCGCTGTCGTCGGATCCAGCGAGCATGCGCTCGACAACGGTGAGGCGCAGCTGATCCCGTGCGGGCCCGACGCCAAGGGGATCACGTTGAGCGCCGGCCCCCACGTCGTGCAGACGGCGGTGGGGCACAATCCGCCGTGCGCCAGCGCCCCGACCACCTGCACCGGCTGGAACATCGACCAGCTCGTCCTGGACTCCGCGGCCGGGGGTGGCGCGGGACCCGCTGTGTTCCCGACGACGGCGGGGACGCCCCAGGTCGCCGCGACGCAACCCGGCCCGGCCCCGACCGTCACGGCGACCTCCTCGCACATCGACAGCCACGGCGTGGACGTCACCGGCGCGACCGAGCCCTTCGAGCTCGTCCTCGGTCAGAGCATCAACAAGGGCTGGCAGGCGGTGGCCGAGCCCGGACCCGACGCGTCGGCGGGATCGCATCCGGTGAACCTCGGGCCACCCCAGCTGGTGGACGCCTTCGCCAACGGGTGGCACGTCACGGCCCCCGACCTCCACGCGCTGGGCGGACCCGGGTTCACCGTCGAGCTCACCTGGACCCCCCAGCGCGAGGTCTGGGCCGCGTTGGCCGTGTCGGGGGCCACGTTGCTCTTCTGTCTCGTCGTCGGCTTCCTGCCCGCGCGGTGGCGACGCGGCGTGCGGGCCCGTCTGCCGCGCCGCCTGCGCGGGGCGTCCGGACCCGACGCGCCGGAACGACCCGGATCGCCCTTCGACGCCGCCACCCTGGCGTTTCCCGGGGCACCGCCGCCCAGGGACGAACGCCAACGCGGCTGGCTGCGTTTCCCGAGGGCGTTGCTCATCGGCGCCCTGACCGGGGGCGTCACGGCCCTGGTCGTCCCGCCGCTCGCCGCGCTCGTCGTGGCCGGGGTGGTGCTCGTGGGGCTCCTCGTCCCGTGGGCGCGTGCCCTCGCCACCGTGGGAGGGATCGGGTTCGTCGTGGCGGGGTGCGTCAACGTGGTGCAGGGGCAGAACGTGCACCACTACCTGCCCGGGTCCAACTGGGCGGGGTCGTTCATCCACGCCGGCAACCTCATCTGGGTCGGCGTCGCGCTCCTGCTCGCCGACGCCGTCATCTCCGGCCTCGGCCTGCGGGTCAAGAAGCCGCTCGGTCGGCGCGCCATGCGGGCCGAGGCGACACAGGGAGCGATTCCGCCGGCCGGGCCGGCCGCGCCAGTCGCGGACGGACGACCTCGGACCGACCCGCCGCCCGTTCTGGCGGACCAATAACGCCCCGTCGGTGATCTCTCCCGACCCCGTCGATGATCTCGGGGACACGCCCGCCGCCGAGGACGACCCGCGGGCGGGTTCCCGGCCGGCCGCTCAGGACCCCGGTTTCGCCTCCTCCGCCAGGGCCTCCAAGGCGCGCCGCGCGGTGGCACCCCAGGTGAACCAGCGGGACCGGGCCAGCGCACCCTTGGCGAGGCGGCTCCGCAGCACTTCGTCACCCAGCACACGCCCGAGCGCGGCGGGCAGCTCATCCACCTCGTCCACCAGCAAGCCAGATTCACCGTCGATCACGGCGTCGGTGTGGCCCGCGATGGCGGTGGCCACGCTGGGAGTGCCGCAGGCCGCCGCCTCGGTCAGCGTCATGCCCCAGCCCTCCCGCTGCGAGCTACTCGCCACCACCCAGGCCCGCCGGTACCAAGAGACCAGCTCCTCGTCACTGACGCGCCCCGGCAGGCTCACCCAGTCGGTCGCCCCCAGCTCGTCGCGCCGCGCTTCGAGGGCGGGGCGCTCGTACCCCTCTCCGATGATGACTGCCCGAAGGTCGGGCTGGTCCACTTTCACCTTGCTCAGCGCCCGAAGCAACGCGTCGAAGCGCTTCACCGGCACCAGCCGCCCCACTGCCACCACCAGGGGGGTGGGCGACCGCACCCCGCCAGGCGTGTAGCGCGCGTCGATCCCCGGCGGGGCCACCGTCACCCGACTCGAGGGAAGGGCCAGCATCTCCACGATCTCCGCCCGCGACGACTCGGACAACGTGACGATGCGGCTCGAGCGGTAGAACCGCGGCGCGATGCGGCGCTCCACCAGATCGCCCACGCGGGCCAGGGTGGACGGCAGCACCATGCCCCACATCTCGGTGTGGACGTGATGTAGGAAGACGACGCGCGGGCCCCGGTACCACAGCGGCGAGAAGAACGGCATACCATTCCAGATCTCGACCAGGGCGTCGCCCGGCCGGTAGCCCATGCGGAGCCCCTCCCAGGCCGCCCCGGGAAAGACGGCGTAGCGCCCCGAACGTCGGAACACCCGGTACCCGTCGCGGGTCAACACGGCGGGCGCGCCGGGCACGGCCGGAGGTGCGGAAGGTGACATCGAGGCCCGCTTCGGCCCACAGGGAGGCGATCATGTGGGCGTGGAGCTCGGACCCGCCCGCCTCGGGGTCGTCCAGGTCCCGCCAGGCGACGAAGTGGATGCGCCGGATACCCGCCGCGTCGGCGATCGAGGTCAGCACGCGCACGTCGGAGGGCACGTCGTCCGGCTGGCGCCCGGCACCGGGCGGGGCGACGACGGGCCCCGGTTCGTCACCCATGAAGTCAGGTTAGCCCTGCGGCCCGCTCCCGACCCGGTGGACCCGGTGGACCCGGTGGACCAACGTGAAGCCGATGACGATCACCAGGAGCACAGCGGCCTGGACCGCCAGGTCGACGAGCGCGGTCGCCCGCGGCGCGCCGTGGACCTGGACCAGGGCTGCCGTCAGCGCGGCCGCCCCCGCGACCAGCGCCCCGGCCACCCAGCGCCGGCCGATGGCGAGGAGGTACATGGTCAGGACGACCGACACGCTCAACAAGATCATGGCCATCACCAGCGGGGCGAGGGCGTCGGCCGCGGAGGTGTACTCGTGATGGAACAGCAGCTCGAGCAGCTCCTTCGGCGCCGCCAGTGCGAGACCCAAGAGGAGCACGGAGGGGACCGCCAGCAAGACGAGCACCACGGCCAGCTGGCGCAGCGCGTGGCCGCCCTGGCGCCAGCGGATGGCCGCCTCGGGCAGCAGGTAGCCGCCCAGGACGATGGCGCCGAACACGATCGCCTTGCTCGTCACCGACACCGCGGCGTACGCACCGCTGTGGCTCGGATTGTCCCGCCCGACCAGCAGGACGTCGACGTTCTGCAGCACCGCCACCATGGACAACGACACGGAGGCCACGACCAGGTCGAGCGCCACCGTGCGTCGCTCCGTCGCGCCGCCGGCCAGCACCGGATCGGGACGCACGGCCGCCGCCCAGCCTCCGGCCGGGCGTGCCGCGCGGGCCCTTCCCGCCCGACCACGCCCGCACCGCCGCGTAGCGGGCGTGTGCCGTTGCGGCGATCTCGCCCAAGAGGACGCCCACCGCAGCACCGGAGGGACCGAAGCCGGCCCCCACCAGGATCAGCACCGCGGCCACGCGCACGCTCGCCTCCACCACGAGATTGACCGCCAGCGGCTGGTAGCTGCGGTGGGCCTGCAGGAGGCCGCGGTCGAGCGAGAGGAGCACGAAGAACGCGGCGGCGGTCAGGATGGCGGCGATGCCGATGCCGCTCTGCTGGTTGAGCAGCACGGCGACCCCGTGGCGGCTGGCGAAGACGATCGCCGCCCACGCCAACACCAGCATGGTGCCCTGCCGGTGCACGCGTCCCGCCCAGCGCCGCACCAGGTGGCCGCTGCCGTCCTCGTGCCACATGGTCACCCGCCGCACGACGGCCACCACGACCGCCGACCCCGGCATGGAGAGAATGAGGTACAGCCCCGTCAGCTGGTTCAGCACCCCGTAGCCGTGGGGCGCCAGGAGGCGGGCCAGGGCGACGGTGAGAACGACACTGGCGCCGTTGGCCAGCACGCCCGCGGCGGCCAGCGGCCCCGCCTGCACCAGGCCGGTCCGCATCGATTCGACGCCAGGCCGCGCCTCGGCGTCGCGCCCGAGCTCCGCACCGAGGTTGGGACCGATGGCGTTGGGTGCCAACGCCATCGCCGCCGGCACGGACTCGACCACGACCTCGGCCGCCGGCGCCGGCGCCGGCGCCGGCTTCGGCGTCCCTCACACGTGGGCCCTTGCGGCCGCCTCGTCCTCCAGGCCGATCCGACCGATTTGGGGCAGGATCTGTGGCTGCAACAGTTGCCCGCCGGCGGGGCTGATGTGGATGCCGTCGTAGCGGACGTCCAATCCGTCCAGTGTCGCGGTGTACACCCCGCCGGGGCTGAGCATCCGGTTCAGGTCGATCACGCTGACCTCCTGCGGGTCCTCGCTCGCCACCTGGCGCACCAGCTGGTTGTAGGCCTGCACGCGGGCCGGCGAGTTCTCCGACCACGGGAGGCCATCGGGCTGGCGGTCAGTGGGGTCGACGTAGGGCATGGTGAACAACACCACTTTGGCACCAAAAGTATGGAAGATGGTGATCGCCGCTTGCAGGTCCGCCGTCAGGTGGTCGTCCCAGGCCGGCTCGCCGATGTGGATCCATTGCCCGTCGAGCAGGTGGTCCGTCACCTCCCAGCGGCCCAGTCCGAGGGCCACCACCTGTGGCCGCTCCCGCGCCACCAGGAAGGGCCACAGGGCTTGCCAGTTCTCGCACCCCGGCGTGGCCGGCCCCGGCTTGCCCTCCGTCAGCACCTCGAGCTGGGGGTCGAGGTCGCAGCCCAAGGTGGCGTCATCGGCGACCGAGACGCCGTAGGCGGCGGCGGAGACCGACAGGCCCTCGCCCAGGGTCATGGCGATGGAGTCGCCCAAGATGAGGACGCGCACCGGCTGGCCGCGGTACGCCCCGGCCTGCTCCAGCGCGGCGTGCTCGGACGGCGTCAGGCCGGGCGGGAGCGGGAGCCGGAGCGGCAGCGGGAGCGGGAGCGGGAGCGCCAGCCGGCTCCCCGCGGCCGCATCCGCCCGCGCCACCGTCGCCGCACCCGCCGGCGTCAGGGCGGGCAGCCCGAGGCACGCCACCACGCAGGCGACGCCCAGCAGGCCTCGCACACCTGGTCGCGTCACGCCCGCACCCCCTCCACGCCGTCAGCGGCTCCCTCCCCCCGCCGTCGCACTCTTCAGAATCGGACGTTCCCGGGCGGGGCTTGAGGATCGCATCGTCCCTGGTCAGGCGGCGCCCCCCGCCGATCGGACGACGCAGCTCGCCACCGCCAGACTGGCCACGATGCGGCCCGATGGGCCCTCGGACTCCCGCACGCACGACCCGAGGGTGCCCGCGGGGACGGAGAACGCGGGCGCGCGCCCCACTTGCACGTGGTTCCACACCCAGGCCCCGGCCTCGATGGTGGGCGGGCGGCCCAGGGCGACGGTCATGAACGCGGCGGCGTAGGTCGGGTCGCGGCCCCCGGGCAGGGACGAAGTGGCGGGATTGTTGGCGATCACCACCGTGTTGACCTGCCAGACGGTGAGCGCATGGCGTACGGCGGCGATCTGGGCCGGGGTCCCGATCGGCACCGCGGGGTTCACCCCGAACCCGAGCCGGGTGAGCACGTGGAAACCGGCGGCGGCCGAGCCTGCCCGCCGCGCCACCCCTTCGGGTCCACCGCCGCCGGCCTGGCTGTAGTGCATGCGGTTCACCGCCTGCCAGGCCATGGCGGACTGAATGCCCGAGAAGGGCGGTGGGAACGAGAGCAGCACCCGACCCGGGGGCAGGGACGGGGCCACCTCGGAGTACCAGCGGGGCAGCATCACCGGCCGCATGGCGAAGGGAAGCCGCGCGACGAAGACCGCCGTCACCGGCGCCAGCGCGACGACGGCGGCGGCCAGGGCACCGACCGCCCCCCGCCAGTCGGGCGCCAGCGCGTGGACGCGGTCGAGGATCACGCTCAGCACCACGGCCGCGGCCAAGAACCCGATCGCCATGAAGCGCTGCTGGATCACGTTCTGCAGCACCGGGATGTGGTCGAAGAGCCGCGCCGGCTCCCACTGCCCTCGCCGGATGCCGAGGGAGCACAGGGCACACAGCACGAGGAGGAACCCGAAGAACCAGAGGCGGCGGTCCCGCCGGAAGGCCACCAGTCCGACCGCCATGACGGCCAGGAAGCTCCAGCCGAGATAGTCCGCCGAGCCCAGGGGCGCCCCCTCGTACCCGCCCAGCGCCAGGAAGACCACGTGCGGGCTCGGGTAGGCCGCCGTCACGAAGCTCGACGGGATGAAGCCACCGATGATCCCGACGTTGGGCCACACGAGGCCCGACAGGTGGGCCGGGCCCTCGAGCGCGAACCACGCGGGCCACACCAAGAGCACGGCACCGACACCGAGGCCCACGCCCAACCCGGTGGCAGCGTGCGGGGCCAGCCGGCGCAGCGCACCCGGGTCGGCGACGAGCGCGGTCGCGACCAGGACGACCAGCGAGACGACCAGGACCATCACCGTGATGGCCAACAGCTCGGTGGAGAGGAAGAACTGGGCGAAGACCAACAGGCCGAGGAGCGCCCCGGCGCCGAGGGCGCCGTGGCGCTGGCGGATCAGGATCTCGTCGAGGACGGCCAGGATGAGTGGCAGCAGCATCAGGGCCGCCGTCATCAGATGGGCGAACTCGAGACTGGTGAGCACGAAGGGCGAGAAGCCGTAGAGCAACCCGCCGACGAAGGCGGCCGGTGTCCAGGGTGCCCAGCGCCGGATGACCACGAAGGCCGTGAAGGCGGTGAGGGCGGGCGTGACGGTGGAGGCGACGTTGAGCGACGCCACCGGCCCCCAGATCCACGTGACGGGCACCAGCGGGAGGGTCAACCCGGTGACCGAGGTCTGCGCCAGGAGGTTGATGCCCGTCGGGTGAAAGAGGGCGGTCGAGTAAAAGGGGTTGTGCCCGTGCGCCAGCGCAGTCGCCGGCCACTGGAAGAACCACAAGAACAGCGCGGGATCACCGCATCCGCACAGCGTGTGCGTCGACGCGCCGTCGGCCCAGGCGTGCACCCAGAGCGCGAAGCCGAGGGCCAGGTACACCAGCCCAGCGGCGGCCAGCGTCATCCACGACTGCCACCGCAGCTCTCGCACGAGCGCGCGCTCAGCCAGGATCGAACGTGCTCGCCGTGGCGGCGGTGCGCCGCGGCAGCACGGGGGCGTCGCGTCCGGTCGACCCGGCTTCGTGGTACTCCTCCTCCACGTTGACCGACCAGAGGTCGTGCGTCGCCCCGTACATGTTCTCGACCGTGAGCATGGCGGTGTACATGGAGTGGTCTTGGTTGTTGTACTTGTGCATCCCGTTGCGCCCGACCGGATGGATGTTCGGCGCCTCGGCCTCGAGCCATTTGCGGATCGTCTCGACGTTCGCCTTGTAGCTGAAGTCGTAGTACGGGTAGGCCTTGGGGACGCGCACCACGTAGCCCCGCTCGACATCACCCTCGGCGGCCAGGCCCAGCTTGATCAGCTCCTCGGTGCCCAGCGCGATGAGCTCGTCGTCGGGCGTGTTCCACATGTCGTCACCCTCGAAGACGAAGTACTCCAGCCCGAGGCAGGTGCGCCCGTCCTTGACCAGGTAGGGCGACCACGAGCCGTAGTTCTGGATGCGGCCGACCTCGACGTTCGTCGAGTGGATGTAGATCCAGTTGTCGGGGAAGCTCCGCGACTCGGGGACGACCAAGGCCACGGTGAGGTAGTCGCGGTAGTGCAGGTCGTCGGCCGCCGCCACCACCTCGGGCGGCGGGGGCGGGCTGATGGTGTGCACGAGCTCGCGCAGCGGCATGGTCGAGACGACGTGGGAGGCGGCCACCGTGTGCCGCGTCCCGTGCTGCAGGTACGTCGCGGCCACCGCACGGCCGTCTTCGACCGTGATGCCGGTCAGCCGCGCTCCCAGCTCCACCGTCCCCCCGGCGGCCTGCACCTTCTCCGTGCAGACCTCCCACATCATGCCGGGCCCGTACTTGGGGTACTGGAACTCCTCGATGAGGGTGGTGATCTCGGTCTGCCCCCGCTTGGGCAAGATGGCGTTGATGACGGCCTTGCGCAGGTCGAGGTTCTTGACCCGCTGCGCCGCCCAGTCGGCGGGCATGTCGGAGACCGGCACGCCCCACACCTTCTCGGTGTAGGTCTTGAAGAAGGTCCGGTAGAGGCGCCAGCCGAAGCGTTTGACGAGCCAGTTCTCGTAGTTGGCCTCGTCCTTGGGTGGGTGGACGCGGGACCACAGGTAGGACAGGCCGATGAGGATCCCCTCCCAGAGGGCGATGTTGCGCAGCACGTTGAGCGCCTTGAGCGGGTAGTCGAGGAACTTGCCCTTGTAGTAGATCCGGCTCATGCGGGGGCGCAGCATGAAGTCGCCCTCGGGCAGGATCTCGTGCCAGAGCGCCTCGACCTCGGGCACCTTGGTGAAGAAGCGGTGGCCGCCCAGGTCGAAACGCCAGCCGTCGCGCTCGACCGTGCGGCTGATGCCGCCCACGACGTCGTCGGCCTCGAGCACCAGTGGGTGCTCCCCTCGCTCGGTCAGCAGGTAGGCCGCCGTGAGGCCGCCGGGGCCGGCGCCGACGATGACGACGGGTGCTTCCTCGGGCACGGCCACGAGCAAGGCAGGTTAGTGGACCCTCATCGGGTCCTCGTGGACCAGGTCAGGGCACCGAGATGTTGAGGAAGGCCAGCAGGGCGTAGCCCGCCAGCCCGGCGCCCAGCAGCGCCAGGACGGCCCGCTCGACTTGGGTCTCGGTGAGCACGAGCGCAGCCGCGACCGACAACGGGAAGGCACTCAGGGCGTAGCGCTCGAACGAATCGAGGTTGGAACCGGAAACCGCAACGGCCAGCACCGCGGCGGCGAACAAGGTGTAGGGGGCGGGGAGGCGGCGCCAGCAGACGATGAGCATGGCGATCGCCAGGAGCACCCAGGGCACGTGCAGGGCCGTCCCGACGTGGTGGTGCAGCAGGCCCTTGGCGTCGTCGTAGAGCGTCGCCACGGGGTCCGACAGCCCACCGTGGTGCGAACCCTGGAGCTGGACCCGCAGCGGGGCCCACCAATCGTGGACGGTGTGCTTCGACCAGGCCAAGAAGGCGAGCACGCCGACGAAGGGGGCTGCGGTGGCGCCGAGGCCGGCCGCACGCTCGCCGCGCCCGAGCCGTGGCCACCAACGCACCAGCTCCGCCGCAACGGCGAGGGCCAGCAGCACCCCGATCGGACGGGTGAGGGCCGCCGCAAAGGCGAGCATCCCGGCCACGGCGAAGTGCGGACGAGCGCCGGTGCCCTCCCCCGCCGGCGGCCGCAGGGCGAGAAAGCACCCGATGGCCAGCACCAGCAGGACGGACTCCGCATAGCCCATCACGAGGACGAAGGCGGCGGGCAGCAGACTCAGGATCCACAGCGAGCGCCGGGCCACCGCGGCGTCGCCGGTCTCCCGACGCACCAGGACGTACAGCATGGCGGTGGCGGCCAGGGCCGCCACGTTGGCGAGCAGGACCAGAGCAGAGCCGTCGTCGAGCCCGGGAACCCAGGCCAGCCCGTGGGTCAGCAATGGGACAGCCGGGAAGAAGCGCAGGGACTGGCTCCCGAGCGGCGCGTAGCCCTCGCGGGCGATCGTCTCGTACCAGCCGGCATCCCAACCGAGCAGCCCCGAGTGGACCCGGGCCGCCACCCCGGGGGTCGAGGGATGGGTCCGGTCGACGACGAAGTGGGCCAGACCGAGCGTGCCGGCGACGACGACCCGGGCCACGGCGTAGGGGAGCAGGGCCTCCCGCAGCGATGGCGGCAGCCGCCCCCACCACCGGCGCAGCGCCCCCCGGTCGCCGGCGGCACCGGTGCGGTCAGCCGTCGTGCCCGTGCCCCCCAGCGCGGCCGGCTCGGTCACCTGGGCCATCGGTCAGGGTCCGGAAGGGACGTACTCGGTGAGATTCATCGGTTCGTAGTAGAGGGCGTCGTGACTGATGACGAAGTTACGCCCTCCACCCCCGGCCTTGGTCGATGCGTTCAAGAGGTCGGTGGCGATCGTCTCGCACTTGACCCCGTAGGTCTGGTACATCGGCTGCCAGACCAGCCAGATGTGGCGGTCGGTCCCCGCCTTTTGGTACAGCGCGTCGGCGAAGGAGTTGGGGTCGGCGGCGTGCACCGCATCGGCGTAGTCGACCCAGTCGACGATCGCCGGCCCCGTGCGCCGGGGGAAGGTGATCATGTCGTACTGCGACGGGTCGCGCACCTGGCGGTAGACCGAGGGCCCGAGCTGGTCGGGGCAGAAGGCGACGATGTCCCCCGGCTTGGCCATCGTGTTCAGCACCGCCGCCACCTCGCTCGCCTGGGTGCGCTGCGTCGTCACGTTCTGGGCCGACGAGATGAGCCCGGCCACCACCGCCAGCCCGACGAGAATGACACGAGCCTTCGGGTTGAGCAACGTCGTCGTCCCCAACGCGACGAGGAGGAGGAAAGGCAGGAACACCACCGCCGCGTAACGAGACGAGAAGGCGCTGGCCGTGATGATCCCGCCGGCGATGGCGGCGAACAACGTGCCCAGCACGACGAAGCCGAGGGCTCGGGCGCGCGGCCGGGTGCGCAGGTCGAGCTCGATGACGCGCCCGGTCAGCCCGACACCGAACACCGCCAGCGCCAGCATGGCGAAATAGATCACCGCGAGGAGGCGCCCCTGGTTGGTCGCCGTCTGCAGCGTCGAGCCCTGGTTGTCCGTGAAGCCGGTGAGCGCATTGATCACCGCGGAGAAGTTCGGGGGTGCGGCCCACGGGGTCCCGGTGTGCTTGGTCTGGTAGAGGAAGGTCGGGACCCAGGGCACGAACAACGCGCACCCGGCCACGACCGCGAGCAACGCCGCCCAGGGAGCCGCTTCGGGGTGACCGTGACGGCGGCTGCGCCCGATGGACACGACGAGCCAGATGGCGACCATGCCGACGAGATAGAGGGACCAGTACTGGGAGTAGAGCAGCGCTGCGGTCACCACCGCCGTCGCGATGAGGTTGCCGGGGCGAGGCGCACTGACCGCCCGCCGCAGCGCGAGGAAGCCGCAGCCCGTCAAGAAGATGACCAGCGCGTACATGCGAGCCTCGGTCCCGTAGTACACGGCGAAAGGCGCGCTCGCCAGCAGCACCAGCATCGTCCACGCCAACGCTCGGCCGCCCAGTCGCCGGCCACACAGCCAACCGACCGGGAGGGTGATCACCGCGATCACGCCGGAGAGGGAGCGCACGGCGTCGTTGGATTGCCCGAACAGAGAGATCCAGAAGTGGAGAAGGTAGTAGTACAGCGGCGGCGCTCCGTCGTGCTTCAGCGCGTTCGGGATCTCGTGCAACGGGAGTCGGGCGATGTCGACCGTGAGCGCCTCGTCGAGCCAGAGGCCCGACCGGGTCCAAAAGCGCAGGAGGAGCCCGGCCGCAACGACCAGCCCCACCCCGACGCCGACCACAATGCGCGTGCGACCGGTGAGAGTGGGAACCTCCTCGGGCATGGCCGCATGGTAGGACAACCTGCTCGCGGTCTAGGATCATCGGCCGCCGGAGGGGGTCGGCAAGAAGCGAAGGAATCGAGGCATTCGAAGGGGGTAAGAGCCGGACGTGGTCCGTTACATCATCAAGCGGCTGGTGCTCCTCGTGGTCATCATCCTCTTCGTCTCCCTGGCCTCGTTCTTCCTCGTCCACCTGCTCCCGGGCAACCCGACGGCCACCATCCTCGGTCCCAACTCCACGCCGCAGAACGTCGCCACGGTCGATCGCCAGCTGGGCCTCAACCGACCTCTGTGGGAGCAGTACTTCATCTGGATCGGCCACGTCTTCCAGGGCAACCTGGGTCAGTCGTACACGACCCACCAGACGACGACCAGCATCATCTCCCAGGCCTTCCCCATCGACCTCGAGCTGATCATCTTCTCCCAGATCATCGCCTTCGCCATCGCCTTCCCGATGGCGATGCACGCGTCGCGGCGGCCCAATCGATTGTTCGACCAGGCGTCCAACAGCACGACGTTCGCCATGCTCGCCCTGCCGCCGTTCGTGATCGCGCCAATCCTCGTGCTGATCTTCGCGGTGCACTGGCACGTCTTCCCGGGACCGGCCTCCTACGTGCCGCTGACACAGAACTTCTGGTCGAACATCCACACGATGTTGCTGCCCTCCATCGTGCTCGCCCTGGGGTCCATCGTCGTCTATTTCCGCCTGCTGCGGAACGACCTGATCTCCACCTTGCAGGAAGACTTCATCACCATGGCCCGGTCGAAAGGCCTGTCGGACCGGCGCATCATGTGGCGCCACGCGCTGCGGCCGTCTTCCATCTCGCTCCTGGCCTCGGCGGGCGTCACCATCGGAAGCCTCATCGCCGGGACCTTCGTCGTGGAGCTCCTCCTCCAGATGCCGGGTCTGGGCTACCAGCTCATCTCGAGCGTGAACCAGGACGACTACACCGTCGTGCAGGGGATCACCCTCTTCGTGGCGGTCGCCATCGTCCTGATCAACTTCATCTTCGACTTCCTCTTCACCATCGTCGACCCGAGGATCGCCCGTGAGTGAACTGACTGACATGCACGCCTTCAGCGACATCGAGGCCGAGATCGAGGCCGAGATCGAGGCCGATCCGGCCCGCAAGAAGCTGGGCGTCTTCTTCTGGATCTGCGTCGGCTGGATCGCCCTCAACATCCTGCTCGCACTGACCGCCAACCTGCTGCCGCTGCCCAACCCCGACCTGGGGAACTACAACGGGCCGCAGAACGCCGGTCCCGGCTGGGGCCATCTCCTCGGCACGGACGACCTCTACCGCGACATCCTGAGCCGGCTCATCTACGGCTCCCGCGTCTCGCTCGTCGTGGGCTTCTTCGGCGCGGCAATCGGCATCGTCCTGGGGGGCATACCGGCCATGATCTCGGCCTACCGACGCGGCCGGGTCGACACGGCGCTCAACACCGGCTCCTACATCGTCCTCGCCTTCCCGGCCCTGGTGGCCGTCATCGCCATCGTGTCCTTCTGGGGCCACAGCCTGTGGAAGATCACCTTGGTCATCGGCATCTTCGGCGCGCCGCTCATCTTCCGGGTCGTGCGGGCCTCGACGCTCTCGTACGCCACGCGCGACTTCGTCCTGGCCGCCAAGTCGCTCGGCGCCAGCGACACCCGCATCCTGGCCCGTGAGCTGCTGCCCAACATCGCGCCCACCATCGTCTCGTTCAGCCTGATCGCGGTGGCCACCATCATCGTCCTCGAGGGGACCCTGGCCTTCCTCGGCCTCTCCGTGCAGCCACCGACCCCGAGCTGGGGCAACATGCTCTATGAGGGGTCCTCGCTCCTCTCGGGTGCCAAGGGGCAGACCAATACCTGGCTGCTCATCTTTCCGGCGAGCGCGATGTTCCTCCTCCTCATCAGCCTGAACGTGATCGCCGACAAGCTGCGGTCCTACTTCGACGTGTCCGAAATCAAGCTGTGACGGCATCCGCGCTGCTCGAAGTAGAGGATCTCCACGTCTCCTTCACCACCAGTCGCGGCACGGTCCGCGCCGTCCAGGGGGTCTCGCTCACCCTGGAGCAGGGCAAGACCCTCGGTGTCGTCGGCGAGTCCGGCTCCGGCAAGACCGTCCTCTCCCGGGCCATCATGGGGCTCCTCCCCAAGCTCTCGGCGGTCCAGACGGGGTCCGTCCGCTACAACGGCACCGAGATCCTCAACGCCCCCAACGACCAGCTCCGCAAGCTCTGGAGCACCCACATCGCGATGGTGTTCCAGGACCCGATGACGTCCCTCAACCCCGTCCAGCGCATCGGCCACCAGATCACCGAGCCGCTCCGGGTCCACCTCAAGCTCTCCCGGGGCGAAGCCAAGGAGACGGCCCTCTCCCTGCTCATGCAGGTGGGCATCCCCTCCCCCGTCGAACGCTACGAGGCCTACCCGGCCCAGCTGTCCGGCGGCATGCGCCAGCGCGTCATGATCGCCATCGCACTCGCCTGCGCCCGCGCCTCCTGCTGGCGGACGAGCCCACCACGGGCCTCGACGTCACCGTGCAGGCCCAGATCCTGGATCTGCTCTCTCATCTCCAGCGCGACCGCGACATGGCCATGATCCTGGTCACGCACGACCTCGGCGTCGTGGCCACCCGCACCGACGAGATCATCGTCATGTACGCCGGCAACGTGGTCGAGCGCGCGCCGACCCCCGTGCTCTTCAAGAGCATGGCCATGCCCTACACCGAGGCACTGCTCAAGTCGATCCCTCGTCTCGCCGACCCCAGTCATTCGCGCCTGATCGCGATCGAGGGCCGCCCGCCGGACCTGATCCACCCCCCGCCCGGTTGTCCCTTCTCCCCCCGCTGCCCCTACGCCCAGGAGAAGTGCCACCGGGAAAAGCCCCCCCTGATCGAGGCGGCACCCGGGCACAGCTACGCCTGCTGGTACCCCCTGACCGACGCCAACCGCCCCGTGCGCCCCGAAGAACCCGAGATCGTGACGGCGTGACCGAGACCGCGGTCGAGACACCCGCCGTCGGGACCGAGCCGCTGCTGGCGGTCGAGGACCTCCACGTCCTGTTCCACAAGGGCAGCACCACGGTCCAGGCCGTGGCCGGCATCTCCTTCACCATGCGCCAGGGGGAGACCCTCGGCCTCGTCGGCGAGTCCGGCTGCGGCAAGTCCACCACCGGACGGGCGATCGTCCAGGTGGAGAGGCCCACGTCGGGGCGGATCCGCTTCGGCGACACGGAGCTGACCGCACTCAGCCGCAGCGACCTGCGCACGCTGCGCACGCAGATCCAGATGATCTTCCAGGACCCCATCTCGTCGCTCAACCCGCGGCGCAAGGTCACCGACATCGTGGCGGAGCCGCTCACCATCTGGAAGATCGGGACCAAGGAGGAGCGCCGCCAGACGGTCAGCGCCATGCTCGATCGCGTCGGCATCGACCCGTACCTCAACGGGAACCGGCGGCCGCGGGAATTCTCGGGCGGCCAGTGCCAGCGCATCAGCATCGCCCGCGCCCTGGTCCTCCAACCCAAGCTCCTGGTGTGCGACGAGATCGTCTCCGCCCTCGACGTGTCGGTCCAGGCCCAGATCCTCAACCTGCTCGAGGACCTGAAGCAGGAGTACCACCTCACCATCTTGTTCATTGCGCACGACCTGGCCGTGGTCAAGAACGTCAGCGACCGGGTGGCCGTCATGTACCTGGGTCGTCTGTGCGAGATCGCGCCGTCCGACATCCTCTACGAAGCGCCGGCCCACCATTACACGGCGGCGCTGCTCGCCTCGGCCGTCGAGCCCGACCCCGAGGTGATCCAGACGACGGTGCCCCTCGTCGGCGAGCCGCCCAGCCCGATCAACCCGCCGTCGGGGTGCCGTTTTCGCACCCGCTGCCCGCGCGCCGAGACCCGCTGCGCCGAGGAGGTCCCCGAGATGCGGCCGATCGCATCGGGCCACCAAGTGGCCTGCCACTTCCCCATCGGGAGTTGAGCGGCCCTCCCGGCCCGGGCTGAATGGCTCCGCCGTGGGCGGGACGGGCCCGACCGCGGGTGGCCCTCGCCTCGTGCGCCGCCTATCCCGACCAGCTCGACGAGGGGCCGTTGGTCCTCGCGGCACTCGACGGAGCCGGCGTCGCCGGCCGGACCGCGGTCTGGAACGACCCGGGCATCGACTGGAGCGCCTTCGACCTGGTCGTGGCGAACGGCGCCTGGGACCACATCCACCGGGTCGAAGAGTTCGTGGCCTGGGTGGACGGCCTGGCCGCGGCCGGCGTGCCGGTCGTCAACGCCCCGGCCCTCCTGCGCTGGAACCTGGACAAGCGCTATCTGCGCGACCTCGAGGCCGCCGGCGTCCCGACGGTGCCGACCTTCTGGGTGGAGCGGTCCGAGAACGGGGGCGGGGTTGAGCCGCCCGGGCGCCTGCCGGAGGGCGAGATCGTGGTCAAACCCGCGGTGTCGGGCGGCGGTTACCAAACGGCGCGCTACGAGGCCCACGAGCACGACGCGGCGCGCGCGCACCTGGCCGCGCTCCTCGCCGCGGGACGGACGGCGATGGTCCAGCCCTACCAGCCCGCCGTCGACGCCGAGGGCGAGGTCGGCCTCGTCTTCCTCGGCGGTGCTTTCAGCCACGCCATCCACAAGGACCCGATGATCCGCCGCGGCGTCGCCGCCGGCGAGAGCCTCATTGCGAACCAGGTCGTGACCGCGGCGACCCCGACGGCCGGGCAACTCGCCGTGGCGCGGCGCGCCGTGGCGGCCGCCGAGCGCCAGCACGGCGGCACCGCCTACGCGCGGGTCGACGTGGTGGAGCGGACCGACGGCGCCGCGGCCCTCCTCGAGCTCGAGCTCCTCGACCCGATGCTGTTCTTCGTCACGCACCCCGAAGGGGCGCAGCGCTTCGCCACGGTGCTGCGCGACCGGGCCGCTCCGTCCTGACCGCGGCGGGGGTGATGTCCGCCGGGCGGGCGACGCGGACGGCGTGCTACTCGGCGCCCCCCGCCTCGGGGGCAGGAGCCGCCTCCGCCGTGTCGGCCGGAGCCGGCGTGGCGTCCGCGGTGGCGCCGCCCTCGGCCGCGGCGTCGGGCGCCACGACCGGAGTCCCGATCTCCTCGGCGAAGTCGGCCCAGGCCGCCTGCGCCTCGGTCTCGGGGGTGAACTCGCCCTCGGCGTAGTCGAAGCCGATGTAGTTGCCCTCCTCGTCGTAGGCGTGCTCACCGAAAGCCTCGCGGTACTCCTCGGAGACCTCGCCGCCCTCGGCGGCCTGCTTGATGGAGAGGCTGATGCGCCGGCGCTGCAGGTCGATGTCGATGATCTTGACCCACAGCTCCTCGCCCGGGGTGACCACCTGCTCGGGCAGGTCGACGTGGTGCACGGCCATCTCCGAGATGTGCACCAAGCCCTCGATCCCGTCGCCCACCTGCACGAAGGCGCCGAAGGGGACGAGCTTGGTGATGCGCCCGTAGACGAGCTGGCCCACCGCGTGGCTGTCGGCGAACTCCTGCCAGGGGTCGGACTGGGTGGCCTTCAAGGAGAGGCTGATGCGCTCCTTGTCGAGATCGACGTCGAGGACCTCGACCTCGATCTCGTCGCCCACCTGCACCACCGAGGAGGGGTGGTCGACGTGCTTCCAGCTCAGCTCGGACACGTGCACCAGGCCGTCCATGCCGCCAAGGTCCACGAAGGCGCCGAAATTGACCACCGAGGACACGACACCCTTGCGCCGCTCCCCCGGCTTGAGGTTCTGCAGGAAGTCCCCCCGCTGCTCCTTTTGCGCCTCCTCGAGCCAGGCGCGCCGCGAGAGCACAACGTTGTTGCGGTTGCGGTCGAGCTCGATGATCTTGGCCTCGATCTCCTTGCCCACGTAGGGCTGCAGCTCGCGCACGCGACGCAGCTCGACCAGGGAGGCGGGCAGGAAGCCGCGCAGCCCGATGTCGACGATGAGGCCGCCCTTGACCACCTCGATCACGGGGCCCGAGACCATCTCACCCTTGTTCTTCTTCTCCTCGATCGTCGTCCAGGCGCGCTCGTACTGGGCCCGCTTCTTGGACAGGACGAGCCGGCCCTCCTTGTCCTCCTTCTGGAGCACCAGCGCCTCGACGTGCTCGCCGAGCTTCACGATCTCGGTGGGGTCGACGTCGTTGCGAATGGAGAGCTCGCGGGCCGGGATCACGCCCTCGGACTTGAAGCCGATGTCGAGCAGGACCTCGTCGCGGTCGATCTTGACCACGGTGCCCTCGATGACGTCCCCGTCGTCGAACTCGATGATGGAGTCGCCCATCGCCTTCTCGAGGTCGGCGTCTCCCAGGTCGTCGTCGACGATGGGGCGGGGGTGGTAGTTCCCCTCGGCGTCGAAGGTGCCCATCTGCTCGGGGGAGAGCAGCGAGGTCCGGGCGGAAGCGGTGGGTGCGTCAGTCGCGGTGTCAGCCATGGTGAAGCTCCTTGCGGCGAGTGCGATCTGCACCCGCAGGACCGCGCCGGGGTCGGTTCGTCCGATAAGGGCTGCGCCGCCTCCGGTGCCGGCGGGCAGGATCGCTCAGACTACCAGGCGTCGTCGACACGGTTTCCGCAGCACGGCCGGGCCGGCACCGCCTCGCGCGGCGGAGGCCGGCCTCCGCTCGCCGGGACCCTCACGGCCTGGGCTCCGCTCTTTTCCCCGCTGGTCGGACGCGGGTGCCGCCAACCTCTTGGGGAGGCTCGGCCGCGATGTCGGCGAGCCGTTCGAGGACCTTGGCGAGCAGTTCCACGAGTTGCCCTCGTTCGCCGGGGGTCAGCGTGTGCAGGGCGCTTCGTTCGACTTGGCGGAGGCTCGGCAGGAGGACGTCGGCATTGCCACGACCGGCGGCGGTGATCTCGACGAGCGTGCTGCGCCGGTCGCCCGGGTTTGGGCTGCGCCGGACCCACTCGCGGCGTTCGAGCAGATCCAGGGTGGCTGTCATGGTGGCCGAGGCGATACCGGTTCGGTCGCCCATCTCCGAAGGAGTGAGGGGCGCAGTGGCGCCGTCGAGGACCGCGAGCACGGTCGCCGCCGCCATCGGCATGTCGAAGTTGGCACCGACGAAGCGCTCCAGCTCTTGCGAGCACGCCGCGCCGGTCCGGGCGAGCGTGGCGAAGGCCTCCGTGCTGCCGGCATCCCCGTCCGGATATTCGGTTGCGAAGTCGGGGTCCACCTTGACCACGCCGCGGGCCGCCACCGACGGCCGATCGTCCCGGGAGACCTTGCGGCGATACGGCTCCGGCACGCCCCGCAACCTACGAGCGTTTTACTTCCGAGGCAAGTTATTTCGTTCCGAGGTAGATCACTCTTGCGCCTGCAAGGGCACGGGCGGGACCGTCCATTCGACGCAGTGACGAGAACGGGACCTCCCGGCCCCTGGGCCAGCGACGGCTGAGCCCCGAACCGTCAGCCCTTGGCGGCCGCCCAGCTCGGTCCGGTCGCCACGGAGATGGTCAGGGGGACCTTGAGGGCCGCCGCCCCGGTGAGGGCGGACTCGGTGAGGCGGCGCACCCCGTCCTCCTCCCCCGCCGCGACCTCGACGATCACCTCGTCGTGGACCTGCAGCACGAGGCGGCTGGTCAGTGCGTGCTCCTCGAGGTCGCGGTCGAGCCGCACCAGCGCGAGCTTGAAGATGTCGGCAGCCAGCCCCTGGATGCCGGCGTTCATGGCCTGGCGCTCGGCCGCCAGGCGCACCCGGTAGTTCGCCGCGTGCAGGTCGGGCAGCGGCCGGATCCGGCCGAACTGCGTGCGGGTGGCGCCCCGGATCTTGGCGTCGGCCACCGTCTGGTCCATGTACTCCCTCACCCGGGGGAACGCTCCGAAGTAGCTCTCGATGATGGCGGACGCCTCCTCCACCGAGACGCCGAGACGCTGGCTCAGGCCGTAGGCCTCCATGCCATAGGCGAGGCCGTAGGAGACCATCTTGCAGTACTCGCGCTGGGTGTGGGTCACCTCCTCGGGCGGGATGCCGTACACGGCGGCGGCCACCATCCGGTGCACGTCGGAGCCGCTCGTCAACGCGTCGATCAGCCCCGGGTCCTCCGAGAGGTGCGCGATGCAACGGAGCTCCACTTGGTCGTAGTCGGCCACGAGGAAGGTGGCGCCCTCGGCCGGCACGAAGGCCCGGCGGAACAGCTTGCCCTGCTCGGTGCGCACCGGGATGTTGTGCAGGTTGGGGCGGTCCGAGGAGATGCGCCCGGTCCGCGCCACGGTCTGGCCGAACGAGGCGTGGATCCGGTCGTCGGCTTGCACCTCGGCCAGCAGGCTCTCCCCATAGGTGGAGCGCAACTTCTCCACCTCGCGGTAGGAGAGCAGCGCCTCGATGATGGGATGGACCCCCCGCAGTGTCTCGAGGGTCTGCGCGTCGGTGGAGAAGCCGGTCTTGGTCTTCTTGCCGGGCGTCAGTCCGAGCTCCTCGTAGAGCACGGTGCGCAACTGCGGCGTGGAGTTGACGTTGAACTCGTGGCCGGCACACTCGTGCACCTCGGCCTGGAGGATGGCGGCCGAGGCCTTGAGGGAGTCGGCGATGGCCTGCAGCTCGGCCCGGTCCACGCGGATGCCGGCCACTTCCATCTTGGCCAGGACCCGCACCAACGGCGTCTCGATGTCGTCGTGGAGCATGACCATGTCCTCGGACTGCAGGCGGCGGCGGAAACCCGTCGCCATCGCGGAGACGTCGCCCGCCTCGCCTGCCGCCTCCTGGGCCATGTCCCGCGCCGTCTCGCCGGGTTCGACGATGTCGAGACTGAGTTGGCCGGTCTGCTCGCGCAGCTGCGCCAGCTCGTACTCGCCGGTCGACGCATCGAGCAGGTAGGCCGCCACCGCGGTGTCCATCTCGAGGCCGGTCAGGTCGATGCCGAGCGGCAGCAGGGACCGCATGATCTCCTTGACGTTGTGCCCGATGACCGGTTGCGCGAGCAAGCCGTTGAGCGCCTCGACCACTCCGGCGGCTGCGAGCTGGTCGCCCGGCACCAGCACGCCGAGGCCGGCCTCCTCGCCCTTGGTCGCCACCAGCACGAGCGCGACGAGGTCGCTGCGCCCGGGCATGCCGTTCCAACGGGCGGCCACTGCGAGCCGGCCCGTGCCGAGCTCGGTGAGGTGTTTCGTGATCTCGGCCGCCGTCGTGGGCAGCGCCATGTCGCGGAACTCGAAGGCGGGGGCAGCGGGGTCCGCCGGCGCGGTGGAAGTCGCGACCGGGGCGGCGCGGCCCGCACTGCCTTCGACCGGCTCGCCCAGCGCGCCGGCGTCGAGGAGCTCCTCCATGCGTTGCCACACGGTCTTCATCTCGTAGCGATCGAAGGTCTCCTTGGCCGTGGCGCGGTCCCACCCGCCCAGGGTCAGATGGTCCACGTCCACCGCGAGCGGAACGTCGCGCACGAGGGGGATGATGCGGGCGTTGGAGCGGGCCAGCTCCTCGTTCGCCGCGAGGTTCTCGCGGAGCTTGGGCGTCTGCTCGTCGAGGTGTCCGAACACGCCGTCGAGGTCGCCGTACTTGCTCAGCAGCTTGGCCGCGGTCTTCTCCCCCACGCCGGGAACGCCCGGGAGGTTGTCGGAGGGGTCACCCCGCAGCGCAGCGAGCAGCACGTACTGCGACGGGGGCACCCCGGTGCGCTCGAGGATGCCGGCCTCGTCGTAGAGCGTGTAGTCGCTGACGCCCCGTTTGTTGTAGAGCACCCGGACGTAGGGGTCCTGCACGAGCTGGAAGCTGTCACGGTCCCCCGTCACGATCACCGCCTCGCAGCCGCGCGCGGCCGCCTCGGTGGCCAGGGTGGCGATGACGTCGTCCGCCTCGAACCCGGGCGCCTCGACCACCGGGACGGCCAGGGCCGCCATGACCGCGCGGATCATGTCGAACTGGGGCGGGAGCAGCCAGGGAGTCTCGGCCCGGCCGGCCTTGTAGTCCTCGTTCATCTCGTCGCGGAACGTGGCCCCCGGCGCGTCGAAGGCCACCGCCAACGCCGAGGGCCGGTGCTCACGGATCAGGTACACCAGCATCGAGGTGAAGCCGTGCACGGCGTTGGTGACGACCCCGGTGGTGGTGGCCAGCGTGTCGGGCAGCGCGAAGTACGCCCGGAAGGCGAGCGACATGCCATCGAGCAGCAGCAGCGGGCCCGGTCGCTCCTGGTCCTGCTTCGTGGCCATTACGTCGACATTAGGGGGTCAGCGTGCCGTCGACGACCTGCTGGGCGACGTCGCGCATCCGGGCCCGCGTCCGCATGGCCGTGCGCTGGATGAAGCTGAACGCCTCCGTCTCGGGGAGGTCGTCCCGGTCCATGAGGATCTGCTTGGCCTCGTCGACCATCCGGCGCGTGGCGATCTTGTCCTCGGCACCGTCGCCCAGGTCCTCGGCGTCGATGGCCCAGTCCTGACGCGCCCGGGCCAGGACGTCCGCGATGGCAGGCAGGAGCTCGCGGGGCTGGAACGGCTTGATGAGATAGGCCGAGACTCCTGCGTCCCTGGCCTCCTCGATGAGGTCGCGCTGGCTGAAGGCCGTGAGCAAGAGCACCGCCACCTGGTGGCGTGAGGTGATCTCGCGGGCGGCCCGCAGGCCGTCCATCCCAGGCATCTTGATGTCGAGGATGGCGAGGTCGGGTTGGTACTCCTCGACCAGGGTCACCGCCTCGTCCCCGCGGCCCGTCTCCCCCACGACGTCGTAGCCGGCCGACACCAAAATCTCCTTCAGGTCGAGACGCACGATGGCCTCGTCCTCGGCGATGACGACACGGGCCGGGCTCGACCCGTCGGCACCGGACGCCGCCCCGGTCCCGTCGGTCGAGACCGTCATTGCTTCCCCGTCGCCACGGCGGCCAGGAGCTCGTCCTGGCGCCGCTCGAGGTCCGCGACCGTCTTACGCAGCGCGTCGCGCGCCTTGACCATGGCGTCGGCGTGGCGCGTCGCTTCATTGTGCTCCTGGGTCGCCAGCGGGGTCTCCGACACGAGGGCGCGCACCCTCGCCTCGTCCGCCGACTCCTGGACGACGACCAACTGCTCGCTGAGCACGGCCAGTTCCTCCCGCGCCCGTACCAGTCGGGCGTGGACGTCCCTGATCCGCCGTTCCAAAAGGACGCGATGCATGAGGCATCAAGTGTAGGTGGCGGGGAGCCAGCGACGCCGAGCGTCGAGCCGCGCCAGGACCGCGTCATCGGGACGGTTGCCGACCCCCGGGTGCCTCGGAACCCGGACCCAGCCGCCGACCACGGGTGGGTAGCCACAGGGGTCCACCGAGAGGTAGTCGGCCGGGGCGCCGACGTCACTGACCAGGCCCGTCGCGTCCTGGCCGAGACGAGCGGCGAGCGCGAGGTTGGAAGAGCGGCCGAGTCCGGCCTCGAAGAAGCCGCCGACGAAGACGGGGACCCCGGCCGCGGCGCACGCGGCGTGAGCCGCCCGCGTCGCGTGCACGCCCCCGAGCCGGGCGGGCTTGAGGCAGGCCATGGCGCAGGCGCCGTTCCGCAGGGCGTCGGCGACCCGACGTGGCGTGGAGAGTGACTCGTCGAGGCAGATCGGCACGGGTAACACGCGGGCCAGTTGTGCGTGGGCGACGAGGTCCGCCGGCGGCAGCGGCTGCTCGATGCACAGCACGCCGAACTCGGCCAGGCGGCCCAACACGGCGACGTCCGCCTCCCCGGCTCGATAGGAGCCGTTGGCGTCGACTTGGAGCACGAGGTCGGGATGGTCGCCCCGCACGGCGCGCACCGGCTCGACCTCCCAACCGGGCTCGATCTTCAACCGCACGTGGGCCGCCCCGGCCCGCACCGCGGTGTCCACCTCGGCCCGCAACGCGCCCAGGTCGTGGCCCGCGGGGATGCCGACGACGGCGCCGACGGCCATGGCCTCGAACCCCGCCCCGATGCCGAGCGCGTCGGCCATGGAGCGCCCCTCGGCGCGTAGCTCGGCGTCCCACACCGCCATCTCGAAGGCGGCGGCCAGCATCCGGTCCGTCGGCGCGGTGCCGAAGAGCTGGGGCACCTCGGCGGCGCCGGGCAACCGGCCTCCCCGCGCCCGGGTGGCGTTCGCCAGGCGGGGCACACCGCGGACGACGGCCGCCCGCTCCACCTCGTCGAGGGGGGGATCGACCGCGGTGCCCGCGGCGAGGGCGGCGCACTCGCCCCATCCCTCCCCCTCCTCGGCCACGACGCGCACGAAAAGCAGTGGGCGCTGGGCGTGCACGCCGGCGCTGGTGCCGATGCTCCGCCGGAACGGGACGTCGACGCGGACCAACTCGATGCCGCTGAGCTTCACGGGACGGAGGCTCCCACGCCGCCACCGTAGATGGCAGCTTGTACGATCGGGCGTTCCCGCCCGGATGGCGGAACGGCAGACGCGGCGGCCTCAAAAGCCGCTGTCCGAAAGGGCGTGCGGGTTCGAGTCCCGCTCCGGGCACAGACGTTTTCGCAGGTAACCGCAGTGAGCGCTGCCGAGAATCGGTCAAATGGTCACAGATTGGTCACAAGGACGTCTAAGTCCGCGTGCCATGCGTGCTCATGCGTGCTCATGCCGACCCGTCCACCACCGCCGCGACCGCCGACGCCGCCTCGGACCCAGCCTCCTCGAAAAGGTGGCCGTAACGGTCCGGCGTGAAGCTTGCAGATGCGTGCCCCAGCCGCCGGGCGATTAGGAGCGGCTGCTCCCCTGTTGCGATCAGGTGGGCGACGTGGGTGTCGAAGGTCGTGGAATCTGATTCGGGGCACCTCGCAGCGCGCCATGGCAGGGTCGCACTTGCGCCCGTGGACGCGGCGGTCGCATGAGACCACAGGTCGCCCGTCAGAGGCCGCTGTTTTGCCCGTAAAGGCGTCGAAGGAGTCGGCATAGTGGCAGGGCGGTGTCACAAGGTGCATCACTAACCGTTGGCACTGACGACTCGGATCATGCCTAGTGGCCAATCGAATGGTCAGTGAACCAACCGATCGGATGATCGTGAAGAAGAGCACCAGCGGCAGGTGGCGGGAGGAGTGACTCGGGACCGAGTCGATCGGTCCCCGCGCCGACGCGGGGCAGGACTGCCACCTATCGGCACACAAAACGGGGATACGGGGCTACGGCGACAGCTGGTCCTCAATCGCTCCGATAAAACGAGGATTCTCCCTTCAGGAGCATCGTTCCCGGCTCTAATGGCCTGAGACCCCCGACACAACGTCTCTCCGTTCTGTAGGCGCCGCTTCCCACGCAACGTCACGCGGACACGAGCGCATCTGCTCAGGTGGATCTAGTGTTCGGAATAGCAGATTGCCGACGAAATTGGGGTGTCGCCCATGTACAAGGTCATCGTGGTAGGTACAGACGGTTCGGATCGAGCGGGTATCGCCGTAAGGGAAGCCATGGCTTTGGCCAAGGTGTCGGGGGCTGAACTGCACGCCGTCAATGTGGTTCACCCGGCCGTCACGGTCGGTTTCGCTGACTCGCGAGCGCAACAAGATCAGGTGAACACCATGCGGGAGGACGCGGAGAAGATCCGGTCACAACTGCTCGCCGACGCCGAAGCCGAGGGGGTTTCTATCAAGGTCCACAATCCAGGCGGGGATGCAGCGAAGGCGCTTCTTGGCACGGCAGAGAACGTCTCTGCGGATCTCGTCGTAGTCGGTAACAGAGGCATGAGCGGTGCGAAGCGTTTCGTTCGAGGAAGCGTCCCCAACACGGTTGCTCATAGCTGCCACTGCGACGTTCTGATCGTCGACACTGACAACGCTTAACGGCATCCAAGTGGTGCCGTCCTTTATATCGGCTACTTCGAGGAGGTGCCGAGAGCGGCTCTGACGGGAACTTGATTCTCCCTCCGTCGGTGCCTAGCCCAATACATTGGAAGGGGCTGCCACCTACCGCACCACGGGGGCACACCAGACTGTCAGCTGATTCTGGACAGGTCCCGAGTGACCTCGAATAACTCTCCAACAGTCCTGGCGTTGAACGTGGCGTCTAATCGACCATTGAAGTCGTCCAACGTCAGTCGGCCGGCCTCAAAGTGATGGCGCAATTCCTGCGTGACTCGTTCTCGGTCTTCATCCGAAGCGAGGATGTTCGAGCCTTCGCCATTGTGCAGGCCGGGAGGCTCACCGCCGATGTCGAGTGGTGTGAAGGTTGCCTTATTCTGCAGTCGGGGCTCGCAGAAGCCAGATACACGATGCTTGCCTCCACGCCGCCAAGGTTGATAAACACGGAGAGAACCGCGATGATCACGATCCATCTGGTCTTGTCGCTCCCGATTTGTTGAAATGAGCTCATGGGACGGCGAGCGGCATCGATGATTGCTCAGAGCGGGATACCGACAGCGATTACCACTCCGAGGAGAATCAGTACATCGACAAACATTTCAACCTCGACCGTCCCAAACGCCCCCGATTCCGAGAGCGATACTGAGCCTCATCACCATAGTTTCATAGCGCGGGATCTGACCCCGTCTGACGGCGGTGCAGCACGTCGCAGTTGATGCGGAAGTACCCCACTTCGCAGGAACTGGGGACGCATCAGTGGGTCATCGGGGTCGAACAAACCCGGCGAGCATCCTTCCGACCTCGATTTCAGCTGTGCCCGTTGTGACCACAGGATCACCGGAAGCGAACATGCGGAGTTCTGCTTCGTCGTCGGATTCGACCACGCCGAGACCCCACGAGCCGGAACCGTCGAGCACGGGACCGAATACGACCATGCGACCTGAGTCGATGAGCGGCTGCCCATAGGCAGCATGGCGACCCATGATCTCCCGCTCTTCGTCGGTCATGTAGATGGCGAACGTCGGGCGGGGCGCCTTGAGCCGGAAGACGAAGGTGTTCATGCACCGGGTCTAGGAATGACCGACAACGCCCGGACAGGCTCGGCGTTCGTGAGCCACCCGAAGAGGAGTCCAGTTGAGGCGTCCCCTACCGCGGGGACGGTGGGGCAGGTCTTATAAGGCACAACTGAGGCAGTGGTCAAAGGATGGGGATCCATCCGGTGGTCCGGCCATAGTGAGGATTACTACCTGCTGGTGTTCAGTGGTCCCGGTACCCTTGCTGGCGTGCCCGAGCTTCCGGAGCCTAGATATGCCAAAAGCGGGGACGTGCACATTGCGTACCAAGTAGTCGGTGAGGGGCCGGTCGATCTCGTCTACGTGCCGGGAATCTGGTCGAACCTGGAGATCATGTGGGAATGGCCCGAATGGGCGCACTACCTCAACCGTTTGGCAGCCTTCAGTCGCTTGATCGTCTTCGACATGCGCGGCGTTGGGATATCGGATCGAGGTTCGGAACCCCCGATCTTGGAACTCCAGACCGACGACCTGGTCGCTGTCATGAACGCCGTTGGCTCGCGGAGTGCAGTCGTGTTCGGGGGTGCGCGGGGCGGGGCAATGACCATGCTGTTTGCCGCCAGTCACCCGGACCGCACGGAGGCGCTCATTCTGTATGCGCCTACCGCCAGGACGGTTCGTTCTCCCGACTGGCCATTCGGACGAACCGAAGAGGAACAGAGGATCTTCTACGAACGCTTCATCGCCGAGATGGGAACGGGTAAGAATCTCGACCTGCAGGGTCCGAGCGGCGACGATCGATTCCAGCGGTGGTGGGCACGCTTTGAGCGGTTGGGGGCCTCCCCCGGCGCATGGCGGGAGCTGGCCGGGATTTTGGGCCAGATCGACGTGCGCCAGGTTCTGCCGAACATCCAGGCTCCCACGCTCGTGCTCCATCGGTCGGGCGATCTCATCGTCGACGTCGCCCAGGGTCGGGCTGTCGCTGGGCAGATCCCAGGCGCCAAGTTCGTAGAGTTGCCCGGTCGGGACCACATCCCCTTCCTAGGTGATGCCGATTCGATCGTCGACGAGATCGAGGAGTTCTTGACCGGCGTGCGCCCAGCACCCGAACGGGAGCGGGTTCTCGCCACTGTTCTCTTCACCGACATCGTTGGTTCGACCGAGGCAGCGACGGCGCTCGGTGATCGACGTTGGCGAGCCCTGTTGGACGCCCACGACCACCTGGCCGAGCATCAGATCTCCCACTTCCGAGGACGGCAGGTCAAGTCAACTGGAGACGGTGTCTTGGCAGTTTTTGATGGCCCCGGACGTGCCATTCGGTGTGCCAGCGCAATCCGCGACGAGGTCCGTTCGCTTGGCATTGAGGTTCGATCCGGCCTTCATTGCGGCGAAGTGGAGTTGCGGGGCCAGGACATTGGAGGCATTGCCGTGCATATCGGGGCTCGGGTTTCGGGACTGGCGACCGCGGGACAGGTGCTGGTGTCCTCGACCGTCAAGGATCTCGTCGCTGGTTCGGGAATCAGCTTTCTCGACTCCGGGGAACACCGACTCAAGGGTGTGCCCGGTTCGTGGCGTCTCTTTTCCGTGGCCTGACTGTCTCCGTCGACGTGCGCCAACAGGAGTCAGGCCCGACTGCCCCAGTTCGCATCAGGATTGTGGCGGGCTTCAGCCTTCGAGTAACCGAAAGGCAAGCCGTCTGCCTCGCCCTTGTTTAATCGCGAGCGCAATCCACAACTGGAAGAGGGCATCGACAAGTGCCTCTTGGTCCTCTCCTACGTAGACCGGCCGTAAGCCGACGCCTTCGATCACTTTTTCAACCGTGGGCCGGTCGCCTTCTGGAGAGGAAAAGAACATGTCGGCTCTTCCGTCGGCGAACACCGGATCAGCCATGTTCTCCCCGCCGAGCGTGTTGAATGCCCGGGCATATCGGACAGATGATGGGAGTGAAGCTTTGGCGTTGGCCACATCTGCCCCCATTTGATTGGTGGCATCGATCACCAGCTTGCCGGCCATTACCTTCCCTTGCTCGGCCGTGAGATCCGAAACGGCGGCGCCTGGTATGGCAAGAACGATCACATCTACGTCAAGCAACGCCTCATCAACCGGTAAGACGTTGGCAGTTGTTCCTGCCGCGACTTCATCATCTGCGTGTCGGGATCCGTAAGTGACCTGATGTCCCGCGCCTGATAGAGCTCGCCCAAGGGTTGAGCCGATGAAGCCAGCACCAATGACGGATATTTTCATGACGAACCTCTCAGACCGACTACTGGGAACGTAGGTTTGCTTTCATGCGGATCGTTCAGCCACCGTAGACGCCGACGTCGGGAGTCAGGCCCCGTCCGGGACGAGCCAGGGCGGAGACTGGTGAAGTAGGGAACTGGTTCGGTCCCCTTCGCTCGGAACGGGTTATGTTGTCCCGGTCGTCATCACTACTACGACCTCCTCGGACTTCCGCTCGACACTTCACCGTTTCCCAGGGCCGCTGGTTATCGGCGTCGATAGGCGCCGACTTGGACCGGTCGCTGGCACTCGCCCCGCGGGATCGCTGGTGGATCGTCTGGGCCTGTCCCGACCACCTCGAGGGACTGACCGGGCTGCGGCAGTTCGGGTTCGGCCGCGGTAGGTGGAATGCCCCCGTCCGTCAGGCACTTCTGGGACGGCCTGCCTAATACCACAGGGACGTCTATCCGCACTTCTGGCGGTTTCCCTTGTATCACCGGAGTCGACGAGCGCCGGAAGATGCTGAAGCTTCGGCCAGCGAATCGATGCAAGACGAGAGCGCGCTCGCAAGTCTCGATCTCGCCGGGTTCGAGAGCTTGCGGAGCATCTGCTCCTCCACAGCGTTGACTGAATTGTTAGCAGATTTCAGAGTGCGCCGACCAGCCTCAGTTAGTTCAGCTTGGAGGACGCGTTGGTGCTGCGGATGAGGACGCCTCACAACGAACTGGAGTCTTTCCAGTTCTTGTAGCACGGCGTGCATGCTCTGAGGCGTCACGAATGCCCGACGAGCGAGGTCGGCATTCGAGAGCCCGGGCTCTTCATCTAAACCGGTGAGGACGGCAAACTGGGTCACCGTGAGATCGTGAGACCCGAGAGCATCGGCCATCGCGTCGTGCAGGACCATCTGCGCCCTCTTTATCAAGTAGCCCACCCTGGCCATCGTGACCTGGTCCACGCTCACCTCACTATCAGTTTACCTGATACAATCTCAGTCTACCTGATACACGGTACCTGATCCACTCACAGAAATGGACACCCAATGACCGCACTCGGCCCTGACTTCATCGCTCTCCAGGTTCGCGATCTGGAGGCTTCCGCAGCCTTCTACACCGAGCACCTTGGCCTCGCCCGTGCTCAGGTGAGTCCTGACCACGCGGTGGTATTCGCCACGGAGCCCATCGCGTTCGCCGTGCGGGAGCCACTCGTCGATCTTGAGGCTGTCGAGCACCTCGGGTGGGGTGTGGCCATCTGGCTGAAGGCGGACGATCCGCAGGAGCTGCACGATGCAATGGTTCTCGCCGGAGTCCCGATCCTGGTCGCACCTTTCGATGGACCTTTCGGTCTCACCTTCACCTTCGCCGATCCCGACGGCTACGCCGTGACTATTCATGGCTGAGATGACTCCCGCCACAAGCTTTGTTTTCTCCCCGAAGGGCCCGTTTTCGTTGGCGGCATCGATTCGGTACCTCGAGGGATTCGCTCCAGCCGCCTACGACAGCGAGTCAACCGCGAGCTTGGAGATGGCCTTTTGCGTCGACGGCTACTGGGACCCAGTGGCAGTGCGCGTCCACCAGGAGACCGGTGCGGTTCACGGCACGGTTCACGGGGGCGACACGCTTGCCCCAGCGGTAGTCGCGGCGGCAGTCGAGCAGGTCGAGCGGATCCTTTCGCTCGACATCGACGGTCGAGGCTTTCCGGACATCGCTCGTCACGACCCAGTAGTCGCTCAACTCCAGTCGAGGTATCCCGGCCTCCGCCCCGTATGCTTCTGGTCGCCCTACGAAGCGGCAGCGTGGTCGGTGATCGGACAGCGAACCCGAATCGTGCAGGCAGCCGCGATCAAGGCTGGCATCACCGCTGAGCACGGTGAGACCATCGACGTTGGCGGTCGAATGGTCCGCGCCTTCCCGAACCCAACCAAGCTGGCCCAGCTGTCCACGATCAATGGGCTGAGCGAGACCAAACTTCAGCGCCTTCAAGGTATCGCCGAGGCCGCTCTCGGTGGGACCCTTGGCGCCGCCCGGCTGAGGTCACTCCCTCGTTCCCAAGCCCTCGAGGAGTTGATCGCCATTACCGGAATCGGCCCGTTCTCGGCCGAACTGATTCTTCTCCGCGGCGCAGGTGATCCGGACTTCATGCCCACCGCCGAGCCACGCCTCGCTCGAGCGATGGCGATCGCCTACGACATGAAGGCACCGCTCAGCGCCGCCGACATCGCCGAGATCAGCGAGGTCTGGAAACCCTACCGCACGTGGGTCGCGCTCCTCCTCCGCATCATGCTCGAAGACGAGACCCACGAAATTGCAGGACAAGCCATCACCAGAACGCCAGGACTGTGACCCCGTGCGGTCCCTACAGGAAGGCTGGGCTCAAGTCGACCCCTCCGAGTACTCCGAGAATCTACGACAGCTCTGCGAACTAGACGCGTGCCATCTCCTTTCCTCGATCACTGCTCGCACTCTCGTGCTTCACCGCGAGGACGATCGTTTCATCCACCTCGGAGCCGGTCGCTACCTCGCTGAGCACGTCCCAGGCGCGAAGTTCGTTGTTCTTCCGGGAGAAGATCATCTCTACTTCGTCGGCGACTGCGATGCGTTGGTGGACCAGATCGAGGAGTTCCTGACCGGTTCTTCAACTGGTGAGGCGAATGTCTTCAATACGACGGTTCTCTTCACCGACATAGTCGGCTCAACGGAGCAGCAGGCCCGACTAAGTGCTCGAGAATGGTCACGGTTAACAGACGACCATGACGTGATGGTCAGCGATGTACTCGCCCGCCACCGTGGCCGTCATGTCAAGGGTACTGGTGACGGTGTTCTGGCGACCTTCGATGCCAATGGAAGTGCCATCCGCTGCGCTATCGAGATTGTCAACCGCGCAAGGGCTATGGGTCTCATTCTGCGCGCTGGATTGGACACAGGCGACGTGGAAAAACGCGGTGGGGACCTCGCTGGTCTTCACGTCAACATCGCCAGCCGAGTGTGTGACTTGGCGGGTCCGGCGGAGGTGCTGGTTAGCGAAGGCGTAAAGACTGCTGTAACAGGCTTCGGTATCGCGTTCGCAGAGCACGACAGGTACGAGCTCAAGGGTCTCCCCGGATCCTGGCAGCTTTATCGAGTCGTAGGAACGAGGACGGTTGACTGACCCCTTCAGCCATCCCAGATCGATCGCTGCCGGCTACGGGCGCCCCGGGCATTGACGGCCGCTGAGGTGTCCGCTGTCCTCCTAGACATAAGGAGGAAGTCGTGCCCACCCCTTTGCCCAATTCCGTAGCGCTGGTGAGCGCTCGCGACGCCGATCCGTTCGCCCAGGCCCAGATGGCCGCTGCCGCGTACCTGGCCCGCTACAGCAGTCGAACCCTCGAGACCTATCGCTACGACCTGCGCACGTTCTTCCAGTGGTGCACCGACGTCGGTCTCGACGTTCTTGAGGCCAAGCGGGCGCACATCGAGTTGTGGCGCAGCACCATGGAGGAACGGGGACTGGCCGCTTCCACCATCGACCGGCGGCTGTCGACCATCAATGGCTTCTACCGCTTCGCGCACATCGACGGCCGGATTCCATCGAACCCAGCGCAGTTCGCCCGCCGGCCCAAGGTCTACCCGAGTGAAGGGCGTGGCCTCGACCGGGGCGAGCTCGGCCGGTTCCTGTTCACCGCCGAGCGCTACGACTCCGACCACGCCGCCCTGGCCGCTTTGCTGGGCCTGAACGGTCTGCGGGTGAGCGAGGCCTGTGCCACCGATGCCGAGGACCTCGCCTTCGGCGGGGGCATCGGACGCTGCGCATCATCGGGAAGGGCAACAAGCCGGCCGTGATTCCCCTGGTCCCCCGGGTGGCCCGGACGATCGACCTTGCCCTCGGCGAGCGATGCGAGGGACCGATCCTGCATCGCCACGACGGTCAGCGGCTCGACCGACGCACGGCGCACCGCTGGATCCGCTCCATCGGCAAGCGGGCCGGCCTCGGGATCGTCCACCCCCACATGCTCTGTGCCGCTTTCATCATGGCGGCGCTCGACGCGGGGGTGCCGCTGCGTGACGTCCAGATCGCAGCACGGCATGCCGATCCGAGGAGGACCACCATCTATGAATGCCGGCGGGAGAACTTCGACCGCCATGCCGCCTACGTCGTGGTGGCCTCGTGGCTGGCGGTTAGGAGTCCCTCAGGTCGATGCCCCGCCGCTCGGCCAGTGCGGATGCGACTTGCTCGAGTGGTCGTCCGGTCCGTTCGGCCGCCACCCGGCCGCAGAGCACCACGGCGTAAAAGGCGTACTCCCACATGTCGTCGATACCCCACCCGTCAGCCTCGTCGAGGAGATCGGGGTAGACGCCGGCCCTGATCATGGCCGCGGCCATGAGGGCGTAGTGACTCTTGTGCCACTCGGACTTGCCACGGAACCGGTACTCCGGGAGATGGCGATCGCGCATCCCCTCGTATTCGGATCGGGTCGATCGCTGAGGCTCGGGACTCCTCGATAGCCTCGGCCGCCAGCTCGAGCAGGACCTCAGCCGGGAAGGTGTTGTTGCGAGGATGCAGGGCGGCCAGTTGCTCCATGATGGAGTCCGCGTCCTGGTCCGGTATCAGACCGAGCAGCCCGAGGCGGGCGGCACTGCCGTAGTCCTCGTCGCTAGGGCCAGCCTCGCGGGCCATGGCCCCAACGCTAGGTCGACGAGCAGCGGCCGGCATGACCTCATGCTGACGGCGATAGGTGACACGTCATTGGCCTGTGTTCACCGATCTTCTGGGGCATTTAGCCCCTGTTGACCCGGCTCAGACCTTCGGTCGCGGAGCGAGCCGTCCTGTCAGGGCGAGCCCAGAAAGGTCTTCGTGCGACCTTCGGGAAACCTCCGGCGCTGCGGAGTTCCTAGCCAAGGCGTCGCGCCAGCAACACCACGTCATGTTTGTGATGGGCGCCGGCCCCGGCAGTCACGTCACGTGGTCGCCGCTCGTCGAGGACAACGTGCCGGCCCTGGCCGAGCAACGCGCCGACGTCGGTCGGGCTCACATAGTCGGTCGGATCGAACCCGTGCGCTTTCGCCTCATCAACCTCAGCAGGGAGAACGTCCGCCAGCGACGGGGCTCGGTCTGGGCGGGCCTTTGGGCCTCAAACCGCACCGGCGATGCGGATCCATGGCGGTGGGCCGCCAGATCGCGCCGTCGGTCGTCGACGAGTTCCTTCTGAATGCTGAGCTGGGTCATGTCATGCCTCCTAACGTCGCAGGGCGGGGGCTACGGAAGTTCAAACACCGATTGACTCGACGATTCAGCGATGATTTTGCGGAGCCGCTGGTGTTGCAACATGCAGGAGGCTTCAATCCGAAGAGATGGGAGGAACATGACCGATGCCCTTGCCCTGGCCCGGGCAGGCGACAGCGACGCCTTCCGGGAACTAACGGACCCGTATCGCCGCGAACTCCATGTGCACTGCTACCGGATCCTCGGGTCGTTCCAAGACGCCGAGGACTCAAGCCAAGAGACTCTGTTGTCGGCGTGGCAAGCACTTGATCGCTTCGACGGCCGATCGCTTCGAGCGTGGCTCTACCGCATCGCCACGAACCGCTGCCTCAACTACCTCCGTGACAACGCCCGCCGACCAAAGGTTGCGCCCATGCCCGAATCGAGGTCCCCCTTCGCCGAGGCGATACCGTCTGACGAACCGTGGTGGCTCGAGCCCTACCCGGACGCCTTGATGGATGACGTCGACCTCGGCCCCGAAGCCCGCTATGACGCGCGTGAGTCCATCGCGTTGTCCTTCGTCGCCGGCCTGCAACGACTGCCCACCCAGCGAGCGCGCTGCTTTGGTCCTGCGCGATGTGCTCGGGTTCTCAGCGTCCGAGGTCGCTGAGATGCTTGAGTCCACTCCAGCGTCGGTGAACAGCGCCCTGCAGCGGGCGCGAGCCAGGGTCGAACATCTGGGAGGAGTTCCGGACCATGTTCCTCGAGTGCGATCTGAATATGAGGCAAAGGCCGTGGACCGGTTCGTCGACTCAGTCCAGCAGGGCGATCTCGAAGGAGTGATCGCCCTGCTGAGCGATGACGCCAGGTTCACGATGCCACCGGAGCCATTCGAGTTGCGAGGCCCGCGGGTCATCGCCGAGTACCTCCACAGTCGGGGCGTCTGGGGTCAAGACCTCAAGCTCGTACCGACCAGAGCCAACAACCAGCAGGCGTTCGGCTATTACCTCCAGGACCCGAACGCAAACGTCCATCGGGCCAGCGGGATCCTGGTATTGACCGTGTCTGCAGGGCAGATTTCAGCGATAACCCGATTTGGAGACAGAAGCCTGCTCGCCCTTTTCGGCTTGCCACCCACCGTACCCAGTGGTTAGCAACCCCCGGGGAGGCGCAATGGCAACGTTCACAGTCACTAGGGCGAAGCGGCCGAACTGGGATCACGCCCGTGGCATTACCGAGCAGCAAGCCTGGGAAGAAACGCTGCATTCGCTGACGGTCTCGTTGATCGAGGCATCGTCATCCTCGGTGGGCCGATTAGCAGCGACAGCGATGACGATGTGGTGTTGCTCGCCGTCAACGCCGTCTGCTTCGTGACGGCTGCATTGATCAGGTTCACACGGCCCATGTATGAGTGATCGGCGGCGACTTCGGTGTTCAGGTCGCTCGTGAACTGGGCCATCAAGTTCGCTACGTTCGTCGTTGACGTGGTGGTCTGAATAGACACCGGGTGTGATGAGCACGCCGCAAGGGTGAGGGCGGGAATCACCAGGGCCAGGGCGGCTGCCTTGCACAGCATCGGGTCACGATACGATCTGCGCTGGCGGCTGCGCTCGTATGTCACCATTGAGCCGTGACGAAGGAGCGCCCGCAGCCTCACTACGCACGGGTGTATGAGATTGGCGACAGCTAGTCACTGTGTTGTGCGTACTGCGGTGTGAAGTTGAACCACCGGCGACGCACTCCTGAAGAGTTGGGTTGCGAGGAAGGCCAATCTTCAGAACGTCCGTGAGCAGCGGGACGAACACGACAGGCTGTATCACCTGCGGTGGTCGAACCGAGACACTGAGCCAATGTGACCTATCTGTTCGGCTCAAGGATGGCAATCGCTGACTGAATGGCAGCTGATGCCCTGTTGAAGGCACCTAGTGCGTTTACCTCGTCATCGTCCCAGTCAAGCCCTCGGGCTAGCTCCACCAGCGCATCGTTGGCCGTATGGAGTAGATCGACAATCTGAACCCGCTGCTCGTCGTCCATAGGTAACAACGGTAGACCGTGCCTCGACGCTCTGCAGCGCAACCACGCCTTTGAGCCATGCGAGAACGTGCTCGGTCGAGCGTCTGGATCGTTTAGGAGATGGTTGGTGAAACTGTACATTGGAAGTTCTGCATTGGGATCGTTTTGACAGCGGGACTGTTTGCAGGTTGCACAAGCGGCTGCTGCCACAACGGCTAAAAGAGAATCAAAGGGTGCCGAACCCGAACAACTGAAGAACGCCGTGGGCGCGATGGTCTCACGGTCAGACAACTGGGGAATTTCGTCGATCGCCCCTGGGAAGTTTCAGAGGCGGTGCAGTGGTCGGTGCCGACGCGGCGGTCGTCGTAAGCGAGCCCCCGCTTCATAGGGTGTCTGTCCGCCCAGGGAGCCGTGGGGGCGAGCGTAGTTGTAGAAGTCCTGCCACTCCTTGAGCTTCTCGTTGAAGAGCTCGTTCGAGTCGATCACCACCCCCAGGAGGCCCCGGTAGAACTCCTCGGTGTCGATTCTCAGCGAACAGATTGACCACCGGGAACGACGTTCGCGCAGCTGGGCCGTGACGCGTAGCGGCCCCGGCCATGGATGTTGAGCCAGGGCCGCTATTGGTTCGGGATGTAGGACGGGAGGCGGTGCGAAGGCCCGCGTGCTCCAAGCCAAGTTCCCAGGGCACAAGGTCGACAAGAGGAGTGGGGCTCGCCGGCCTGCGGGAGCAACTTGAGCCGTGACGCGAAGCGACCGGTCTCTGCTGGGACCGGCCGCAGCGCTCGCTCATTCCCCCCATGCGCGATGGGTCAGGCTGATGACGCGAGACCCGCTAGAGGAGAGGCACTAGCGACAGGCGTTGATACGGCGTCGGAACGCGAAACGACCGCCCCGAAGGGCGGCCCGGAACGCTAGGGGCCGTCGTTGCCCCTAGAGCGCCAGCGACCGCACCGCCGCCGCTGGGTCGACGTGGGCGACCACGGCTCCCGTAGCAGCGGCCGTCTTACTCAAACTAGAGATCGGCTGGGTTCCGACTGAGATTGGTATACGACCTGGTGGCGGGAACGGCCACTCGCACGTCGCTGCCTCGGCATTGAAGGTTGACGCCGGGCCGCTCTTAGTTTGGGATCGAGGACGGGAGGCGGTGCGAATGCCCCGGTACTCCGAGTCCAACTTTCCCTAAAGCGAAAGCTCAGCTCAGATAGAAGGAGAACGCGAACAGGGCCTAGGGCGAAATCCCTGGGCCGCCCGCTTGCAACCTCAAGTAGGCACTACGGAATGTGTCGCTATCTCGGACCGGCGTTACGGGGCAGTGCTAATTCGGTTCGTTCACGCAGTCGTACCGAAAACCCTCTGATGGTCTCGAGCCACGATGCGTTGGGTGCCATTGCACACCGGATGAGTTACGCGAAACTGACTACCGCCTTTCCGGGCGTCGCAGCCGATCGTCGCGTGTTGCTGGTCGAGCCAGTCTGCGACGTTCGCCGCCGTGGAAGACACGCAGCTCAAGACCAAGCCGGTCTGGGCCGGTACGTCCGATGGCCCATGGTGTTTTGTCCCGAGCTCACCTTGGTTGTTCTGGCCCCACGACCACACGGCACCCTGGGTGTCGATGCCGTATTCGGTGGCTCCGCCGGAGTCCACCAGTGCGAACGAGATGCCCGCCGGAACCGAGACCCTGGTCGGAGCAGAATCGGCGGACACCTCTCCGTTGCCGAGCTGGCCGTAGCGGTCCGATCCCCAGGTCCAGACGGATCCGTTCTCCAAGATGGCCACCGTCTGGCCGTTGTAAGCGCTGCTGCCGCCCATCGAGACCTGCTGGACCTGGGAAGGCAGGTGACGTGAACCGATCAGCAACCGCTCTCCTCGTTGGATCACCATCTCCTAGCTGGTCGGCGGGGTTATAGCCCCAGTCGAAAAAGGAGCCACCAGCGGTCGCCGGGCAAACGGCATCGGGTCCACGCGGTAGGCGAAGGTCGAACCCTCAACCCCAGAGGATGGATTGCCGAAAGACGAAGCGACCCCGGCCCGATCACGCGGGCCGGGGTCACCTCGCTACGGGCACGCGGGCGGTGGGTACGGGAGTAAATCCCGCGCCCCCGCGGCCTTGCGAAGACCCCGGCGTGCCGGCGGTCAGTCTGGCAGGCGGGAGACAGGCCCGCCACAGAAGCGCAGGCCAGGCAGAGGCTCACGATTGGACCGTATTCGGTCGCCCTCTGTCCCTAGGTGTACTTAGGACCTGTCAGGTCATATCGAGCGCGGATCGCGGGTCATGGTGGTAACGGGGAGAATCGGAACCCGTGACCCACAGCGCTTATAGACCGATGGACCTCCGGCTCGCCACCGAACGACTGACGCTGCGGCTGATGGGACCTGAAGATGCGTCTTGGAACCTGGACTTGCTCGAAGAGCACAGCGGGCGGCGGGAACGGACCGTCCAGGAGGAACGGCTTCGCCTAGACATCCCACCGGCGGACCGAATCTGTTGATCGCGGCATCGGGTTATTGGCCATCGAGTTAAGAGGGGAGGGCGTGCCAATCGGTTATTGCGGTCTTATCGTGGGTCGGACCGGCTTGGATGAGCCTGAAATCGCCTACGAGCTGCTGCCGACACATTATCGAGGTCTGGGATACGCAACCGAGGCATGCGAGGCCGTAGTGGAGGCGGCCACCCGGACCGGGCGCCGGCGCCTGTGGGCGACGGTGGGGAGCTGGAATACCGCCTCATTCCGGGTCCTGGAGAATCTGAGCTTTCACCGCGACAGAGTGACCGCGGATGACAAAGGTGAGCTGGTGTACTTGGTGAGGGATCTTGGTGGGTGAGGCGGCGAAGGTGGGGTCCGCTTGTGGACGGAGGCATCCCCGTCGGCCGGTTGGTGGGACAGTTCGGCACGAGTGGGGTACCAAGTGAGCGTCCTCGGTGAAGATCGATCACGGCGATGACGTGCGGTTCCATGCCGAGCACCACGTCGCGGTTGTGCGAAATGTCGAGCTGGTCTGCGCCCCAGCCCTGAGAGGCTGCACGGGGCATTCTGTCCTCGGCCGAGACAGCCGCCAACGGGTCTGGGGTGTCACCTACCGGCAGATATCGGGCTAGATCAAAAAATCGACCACCGAGACCTTCTGACGTTGTGCGGGCGTTCTGTCACGACGAAACGAAGGCGTTGACTCCAGCAAGGTCAAACGGTAGCCGCGTGTGGCACTCCATACCCGATCAGCCGCGGACGGCATGCCGTCAGCCTCCGGAAGGGAGCGGGAACCCCGAGGCCGTCGCCCACTGGGAATCGATCACGTAGCTGCCGGAGCTGTTCACGTCGAGGATGACTACGGTGCTTTGTACCCGGTTACCCGTCGATCCCGCGATCGTGATCGGCCCCGTGATCCCCTGGTAGTTATTCGTGTGGTCCATGGCGGTGGCCACTGCCTTCTGGTGCCAGCCGACCTGCTTCACGGCATTGGCCAATATCTCGACTGAGTCGTAGGTGAAGGTCCCCCACGTTCCAGGACTGGAGTGGAACATCGATTCGTAATTGGTCACGTACTGACTCGCACCGGCGAACTGCTGGGCACTGGGAACGCCGCTCGACAGGCAGGCGGACGCCACCGGTTGCGTCGCCGCCGTGACGAAGTCAGGACCCTGCGCAGCTAGGTCGACGAAGCACTTGCCGGTCGCCCTCGTCGACGCCACCTTCGCGATGTCGCCAGCCTCCGCGCCATAGGCAGCGATGTAGGTCAAGTCAGGTCGCGCCGCAGCTACTTTATCGACGGCAGCAGCGAAGTTCGTCTGCATGCTCTTCACCGGCACCATGGCAACGACAGGGGTACCGGCCTTGGCGAGTCCCGCCTTGACCTGGTTGGCGATCCCGGCAGTGTAGGTGGAGGTGTCGTAGATGATGGCCGGCCTCTTTGCGTCGAGCACCTTTGTGATCTCTTTAATCTCGACTGGGGCTACCTGCGAGTCCATCGGTTGCGTCGTCACGCCAAAGCCTTCCGTCTTGACGCTCGAGGTCAGGCGCACGATCGGCAGACCGGCTCGCTTGTACAGCGGGAGGTTCGCCACGCCGACCGAGGAGTTGAAGGGCCCTACGACGGCGAACGTGTGGGCATTGATCACCTTGTGTGCGGCCGTCACGCCGCCGGCAGCGGTTGCCGCGTCGTCCACCTTCAGGAGGGTGAGCCGCACACCGCCGATACCGCCCGTGGAGTTGATCTGGTCGATGGCGAGCTGCGCGCCGTCCGCCATGTCGATGCCCGTGGAAGCCTGCGTCCCTGTCATCGGACCCTCGACGGCGATGAGACCGGACACGGGCGGTCTACTTGTTGCCGATCCCGCCGCAGCGTGCATGCCCACCGTTAAGAGTGTTGTCGCCAAGGCCATCCCGATCGCACCGAGTCGTAGGACGCTCGCTTTCATGCATTCCCCCCGATCTCGACATCGATCTACTCCGCCGCTGACGATACGCCACAGACGGCTGGGAGGGGCATCACGCTGGTGACCTAATCGCCGAAAGAGAGCAGCTCAACCAGAGCAGCTGCCGAGCGGGGTGGACGCGGCCGGCGACCCCGGACTGACACGCGCGTCCGAGGTCGCTCCAGCCGCTGAGGGGCACCCGTCCGCTGTGGCGCCGACCAGGACCGACACTGGATGCCCATTGATAACTACGACGTCAGCTCACCGAAGGATTGACCTCCTCGGATAACGCTCTCGGGGGCGAGGAAATGGGATTTTGGGCAGCATTTTGTGGTGGACGCCGCCGTCGCCTACTGAGTGTGGAGGCTCGTCTGAGCGTGGGCCGCCACAAGGCCGAATAGCGCTCTCAATCGGAGCGGCGACGAATGCGGCCGGACCACGCCACGACGGTGGTCATCCGCAACAATGGCTGATATGGAAGAGGTAGAGGTTGAAGTCGTCGTCGCCCATAGTGAGCGCGCCACCCTGCGTGTCGGCGACGTTTTCCTGAAGATCGACGCTGATCAGACGCGCACCGACGTCGAGGTCGAGGCGATGGCTATGGCGCCGATCCCGACTCCGAAGGTCCTGTGGCGGAAGCCGCCTGTGCTCGCGCTCGCCGCCCTCTCAGGGACAGCACTCGGCTGCCTCGGCGAGCCCTCGACCGCGTCGTCGGCGGCGTGGGCTGCGGCGGGTGCCGCCGTCCGGATGCTGCACGACGCGCCGCTGCCGCCACGGCCCGGTCAGAGCCGCGACGAGATCGCTTCGCGCCTCGACGGCCAATGCGAGTGGCTCGTCACGAACGGTGTCCTTCCCACCGACGTGGTCACGCGCAACCGCCGGATTGCCGAGGATGCGCTCCGGCCGTGGACACCGGTGTTCATCCACGGCGACCTGCAGGTTGACCACGTCTTCGTCGCCGGTGACGAGGTCACCGGCGTCGTCGACTGGTCCGAGGCGTCCCAGGGCGACGCTCTGTACGACCTCGCCACCCTCACGCTCGGACACGAGGAGCACCTTGGCGACGTCGTCGCCGGCTACGGCACCGACGTCGACCGCGATCTCATCCACGCGTGGTGGTCATTGCGGTGCCTGCTTAACGTCCGCTGGCTGATCGAGCACGGCTTCGACCCGTCCTCGCCAGGCTGCGAGTTCGCCGTGCTGAGATCGCAGATGTGAGGCTGCACTAGCCCGATGGCTATAGATGCCGTTCTGTTGCATCGAGCGGGCCTTCTCCTGAAACGGGTAGAGACGAAAGGACGCGCCGACCACCGATTATGGGCACAAAGCAAGCGTGGCTTCGAAACGCAGGCAACACTGGTGCTCGTGCCAGACGAGGACGTGATCCCAGAGACACGGTTTACCGCTCTGGGTGACGACCGCATCGCGTATCAGGGCTTCGGCGAGGGAGATTCCAATCTACAGATGGTGAGCACCTTTGGCGACGGAATCGACACCTGTTGGTATTGGCCTGCCTACGCCGCCTTGTTACGGAGACGCTAAAGGGTCTCGGGTGATCAAGTTCGATCAGAGGGGTACAGGCCTCGGACGACGTTACAGATGAGGGTTCCACCAGCTGGGAGGTGTGGGCGGACGAGGCCCGGACCGTGCTCGACGCAGTCGGTTCGCAGAGCGCTGTCCTTCTGGGTGAACTCGTCGGGGGAACGACGGCAGGCCTGTTCGGTCAGGCGATCCGCTGCGCTCTCGCGCTCGGCGAATCTCTACGGCCCTCGGAGTCGAGATCCGGGCTGGCCTGCATACCGGGGAAGTGGAAGTGCGAGAGACGGACATCGCGGGGATTGGCGTCCACATCGCTGCCCGGGTCCTGCATGCCGCTCTCCGGGTGATCTCCTCGTGTCGCAGGCTGTGCCCATGTTGGTTACTGGATCCGGCATCAAGTTCGAAGACCGAGGCGAACATGAACTCAAGGGTGTGCCGGGGGCATGTCGGCTCTACGCGGTGGGAGGCTGATCGGAGCGGCCTCGGCTTTTAAGGGTCAAGCAGAGTTTGATCGAAGTCCCGCATTGGAGGGCTAGCCCCTAACCGGTTCTGAGCGGTGTGGCCTTCCCCCCGCCAGCCGGACAGGTTGATGTTGGGCTGATGGTACGTGCTGATGGTTGCGATCGGTCCGGTGGTTGGTCCCCACCGGTGCATTTGAGAGCCGCAGGAGCGATCTGAGTGGACGGTTTCACGCAGCTTCGGCCTTTGCGGCTGTCGTCGAGCGGTGGTGCCGTAACTCCCACTCGATGGGCGGGACACCGCCGAGGGAGCTGTGCAGACGCACGGCGTTGTAGTGGTTGATCCAGGCGATGATGGCCCGGCGGGCCTCCGCCCTCGAGGCGAAGCGACAACGGCTCACCAGCTCTCGTTTGAGGGAGGCCCACAGGCTCTCGGCGACCGCGTTGTCCAGGCTCGACCCGGTTCGCCCGGTCGATTGTTCGATGCCGTGGCGTTCGCAGAGTTCGCGGAACTCACGCGACATGTACTGGCCTGGGCCCCGCGGTCGTGGTGGAAGATCATGCCCTCGACGTCGCCGCCCCGGACCGCGATGGCCATGTCCATGGCCGAGGCCACCAGCTCGGTGCGCATGTGCTCGGCCATGGCGAAGCCGACGATGCGACGAGAGCCGATGTCCTCCACGTCGGCCACGTAGAGCCAGCCTTCATCGGTCGGGACATAGGTGATGTCCCCGCAGGACCGCTGGCCCGGTGCACCGACGGAGAAGTCCCGCTTGACCAGGTCGGGCAGCGGCGGGGCGCTGACGTCGGGGATGGTGGTGCGACACTTCTTCCGCCGGCCGTCTTGGGCGTAGAGGCCGTAGAGGGCCATCAAGCGCTCGACGCGCTTGTGGTTGACGCAGAACCCCCGACGGGCCAGCTCGTCGGTCATGCGTGGGCTGCCGTAGGTGTCGTCGTGGCCGTCGTGGATCTCGTAGATCTCGTTGACCAAGGTGGCCTCGTCCCAGTCAGCCTCGGTCGGCCCGGCCGAGCGCTCGGTCCAGTCGTAATAGGCCGACGCCGAGACTCCGGCCACCGCACAGGCAGTTGCGACAGGGAAGAGCTCGGCCTTCCGGGCATCGATCCAGCGGTAGCGGCTCACCGGTCCGACTCCCTCACCCAAAAGGCCGTTGCTTTTTTCAGCAGGTCCCGCTCGATGGTCAGGCGCTTGACCTCCCGGCGCAGCCTGGCGTTCTCCTCGCGGATCTCGGTCGTCGTCCCCTCGCGCTCGCCGCGGTCGATGCGTTCCTGGCGCACCCAGTTGCCGAGCGTCTGCTCGACGACGCCCAGCTCTCGGGCCACGTCCGCGATCGTGCGGTGCTGGTCGATGACCAGGGACGCCGCGTCTCGACGGAACTCCTTTGGATACCTACCCCGGCGCTTGGCCGACTCGGGTTGCTTCTCTGTCACCGTTGGCATGACTACCTCCTATTCGAGGTGTCCGGCCAACGGGGGGATGGTCAAGTGGGTAGATATGGTCCCGCAGGAGCCAGTCGTTTCAAGGGCCTCAGGCGACACGGCATCCCACAAGTGTCTCTTGGCCCCTACTGCGTCATGCTCCAATCAGGCAATGACGACGAAGGTCCATCTCCAATGCCGCCGATGACACGAAGTGGTGGGCAACGAATCCCTTGGCCGCGGCGGCTTGGAGGTTGGCGATGTTGTCTTCAACATAGAGAGTCTGCTCGGCAACGAGACGAAAGCTCTCGATGAGCAACTCGAAGAAGGCTGCATCAGGCTTGGCGATTCCGATCTCTCCCGAGACGAGCGCCCCGTCGAAGCATTCGAGAAACTCGTATCGGGCCTTGGCCGTCACCCAACTTTCAGCGCCCCAGTTCGTCGAGGCCACGAGCGGTACCCGCCGTCGATGCAGCTCTCGCAGGAGGTCAACCGTGCCAGCGAAGACGCCGCCATACATCTCGACAAAGCGGTCGCTCCACGCCATGATCTCGTCTGCCCATTCTGGATGAGCAACAACGAGTGGAGGAATCGTGTCCTCGTACGAGATGCCGAGGTCATGCTGAGCGTGCCATTCGGGCGTGCACACCTCGCTCAGAAAACGCTCCATCTCTTCCTCTTCGGGAATGATCTTGCGGTAGAGGTATCGAGGATTCCAATCGATGAGGACACCACCTACATCAAAGACCACGGCGTGGATTGGAGGCATTCGATTCCTCGGCATGTCTGACAGCGTAGGAACTCCGGGGTGGCCCGACACGATCCCAGATCGCTCATGCGGTCAGAGAGCCGCTACATGCCCCCGTTCGCGGGGAGTAGTCCGAGCCATTTTTGCAGCCTGATTACTCAGCGATTGCAGGCCGCCCACGAGGGCCGGCGGATAAGGCAGAACGGGTGACCAGCAGGATCGGCGAATACGTGATCGCCACTCGCAAGCCGGTGGGCGCCCAATTGGAGCACTCTGCGGGCAGCTTCGGCTTGGTCATCCACCATCACATCGAGGTGAGACTGTTGAGGCCAGTCGGGGTCAGGCCACCGTGGCGCCCGATGACTAGGTGCCAATTGGAATGCGAGTCCGGACGTAGCTTCGTCCGCCGATACAACGAACCAATCATCACTCAAGTAGGTCACTGGCAAGCCCAAGAGATCAGAATAGAACTGAGCGAGCACGGCTGGGTCTGGGCAGTCGATGACCACATGGTGAAGGCGACCAATCATGCCGCCGATCTTGCCATTCCCCGGCTCACCTGAGAGGGTTGACAACCGACGAGTCGCCAATCGTGCCTTCAACCCACCGGATAGAGGCGAGGTCGAGCTGCCTGGTATCCGGCAGGGATAATCATTCCTCCGCCGTCAGTGCGAAGTATCTTCGGTCGAGCCTGTTCGGAGGCTTCACCATGGCCAAGAAGCACATCTCACGTCTTGGTGGCCTGTGACAGAGCGACTGGCGCGTGGTTGCCTTGGGTGAGCAAGAGTAAGGAGATGAACGAATACCACAAGCTGTGTGGCAGTGACGAATGGCGAGCAGTGGTTCGCGGCTCCATTCTCCCTTGGGCGCTCGGGGTCCTGGACCTGGGCGACGACGTCCTTGAAGTTGGCCCGGGATACGGAGCCACGACCGACGTTCTTGGGGAGTTGGTGGCGAAGCTAACTGCCGTAGAGATTGACCCCGACCTCGCGGCGATGTTGAGGGGTCGGTTTGCCGAAAACGGCTCGGTATCGATCGTGACAGGAGATGCGACGGCCCTTGAGTTCCCCGATGGCCGCTTCAGTGGCGCAGCGTCGTTCACCATGCTGCACCACGTACCGACCGCGGCGCTTCAGGACCTCCTCTTCGCTGAGGTCGGCCGGGTCTTGCGGCCCGGCGGTGTGTTCGTGGTCGGGGACAGCCTGGCGAACCCTGAACTTGAGGCTCACCACGAGGGCGACACCTACAACCCGATCGACCCCGAAGGTCTAGCTGGCCGCCTGGAGGCATCCGGGTTCACCACCGTGGAGGTCAAGACGAACCCGTTCGGATGGGCTGCCCGGGCCAGCAAGCGATAAGAGTTCGCTCGCTGGGGTTCTGGTCGTCGGCCCGGTGGATCGAAGGAGTGCGCAACGGCGCCGATGACGTGTGGTGTCGAGGACGTAGCCCCCCGTAACGTCATTCAATATGTCCCCGGAATACCGACCTTCATCGATGAGTGAGGGTCGCCTAGTACGCGGATCGGCAGCACTATCCCAGAGCCCACCTAGTGTGGTTCCTCGGTGAGCTTTTTCGAACCATTGCCCCGTCCGCCGGACCCTTCGGAGCGTCAATGGGCGCCGCCAGCTTGGGATCGGCCATCGGAGGGCACGTTGCCCGCCATCCTGGCCGTCAATACCGTGCTCGGCCAGGAAGAGGACGCCGTCGTTGCTATCCCCTCCTTGGACGTCTACCCCAATGGGTTTCGCATCAATGTCCAGATCCTCGTCAATCCTCGTCGTGCCCATGAGATCCAAGCGATGATCCACCGCCCTCGGATGGGCATGGTGCGCGTTGGGGTCCGCTTTGCAGATGGCCGAACTGGTGGACAAGGCCTTGCTCGCGGCAGAACCGATCTTGCCAAGGACGAGCAGGGCGTTCCGACCGAGCCCTACGTGGGGTTCGCCGGAGGAGGTGGCGGCTCGGGAGGTTGGAGATTCGGCGCCTGGGTGTTTCCGTTGCCGCCTGACGGACCGCTAGAGATTTTTGTGGCACTTCCTCCCCCCGCCAACAGTGAATACCGAACGCTCGTGGACGGATCTGACGTCCGTGCTGCCGCTCAGCGGGCCAGGGTCGTCTGGAGCTAAGCCAAAGTGGGCAGGTTCTCCACAGACGACTGCCCCTGTTCACGGGACGGTCTGTGCAGTATCCCGGCCCGAGATTAAGCGGGGAATGTCTTCGTTTTTCCGTACCAGGAGGCGGGGTCACGCCGGACCGCCTCCCACCGTCGCTTTCCTGATGCTGCCAACAGCGCTTGTAGTGACGCGTCTCTGCTCGCACGCTGCCACAAGGCTTGTCGGCTCTGGCCGAGGGATTCGGCGATCTGCTCCCACGACAGCCCAGCCGAGCGCGCAAACGAGATCGCCTCCTTCTGGGCCGCATCGAAGTAACGACTAAATGCAGCCGCGACCCGAAGGACTTCCAGGGGGTCGGGATCTGCACTTGTCCTGATGCGCTCCCATGCTGCCCAGAACGACTCCGAGGGTTTCATCGTCACAACACTGAACGAATCGCAACCGTCTGTCAACACTCGTTTACACCAGTGCGATGCTCACTCGGCCAACACTCTCCCCTCCGACCTGTCCCGCTTCGCCTGAGGACGCACCAGTTCGGTGCGACCTTCTTTGCTTGTTCGGGAGTCTCACGCGCGGCGTCTTGCTGAACGAACCGGCGCACCAGCTTGGCACCGATTCGCACCGCCCTCGAAGAACTAGCTGTCTCCTGATTGACGTACTACCGCACCCCCGCGCCCCCTGTCCATCGCTTTCCGAATAGCCAGAACCTGGCTAGGGTCGGACATGGACGTCGACGTGCTCCTGGACGGTTTCGGAACGCGATGGGTTGACGTACTTGACGCCGCCCAAGCCGTCGAAGCAGGGGGTCTCGATGGTGTGTGGCTGAACGACCATCTGAACGGACTAGTCCAGGGGGCACCGCACGTGCTTGAGTGTTGGACGGTCCTCTCGGCCCTGGCCGCCACGGTCCCCCGGGTGGTGCTCGGGCCTCTCGTGCTCAACGTTGCTAATCGCGATGCGGGCACCTTGGCGGTGATGGCCGCGACATTGCAGGAGGTAAGCGGTGGCCGTCTCATGCTGGGGATTGGCGCCGGAGGCCGATCTGGCACTCCGTATGGGCTCGAGCAGGAGGCGCTGGGGCGCACTGTGGCTAGCGACCCCGAGCGCCGGCGGGCCGTCGAGCGGACAGTGGAGACGATGCGACAAGTGTGGTCCGGCGGAAAGACAGGGAAAGGCGGGTTTTTGCGTCCGAGCCCGTTACCGCCGATCCTGATCGCGGCACTCGGTCCGAAGATGGCTGAAATGGCTGGCAGAATCGGTGACGGCATCTGCGTCCAGGCCAACGCTCGGCTTCCTGAGCTCGTGGCAGTTGCTCGGGAGGCGCATTCGGAAGCGGGGCGCGACCCCGGCCAGTTCTTGCTCGTCGCCACGCTCGGATCGGTACCCAAGCGGACTCGCCAGTGGGTCGATCTAGATATTGATCGACTCATCGTGTACGTCGCGCCCCCGTTCAGCGAGGGGATCCGACAACTGGCCGGCACAGTCTGACGTAAGCGACCGTGCCCTTATGGCACGTATTCCGCCTTGGCTAATGGCCACCTCTGCTCGCTGACGTCTAGCGATCTCGGGAATATCGGTCGCACGGTTAGTCATGCCACATAAGCGACACCTTCCTTCCTGATAAGGGCCGCCGAACCGGAACTTACGGGCGCCTTCTATGGGCGAGGATCAGTCGATTCGTTGGGCCAAGGACACGATGATCCCCTCGGGTCCGCGCACAGACGCCATGCGCCAGACGCCTTCGTGCTGACCTACGCCGCCGACGGGGTGGTAGCCGTCCCGCCGCGAGTCGGTCGAGGACCCCCTCAAGGTCGTCCACTTCGAACGCCACGCTGCGCAGCCCCAGCTCGTTGGCCATGGCGTCAGGCGATCCGGCTTCATGGTTGGGGCGGATGAAGCTCGCCAGTTCTAGACCGGTTCCTCCGTCCGGCGGCCGCAGCATGACGAGCTCGGTGAGGGAATTGGGCATGCCAATGACGGTGTCCAAGAACTCGCAGTCAAGCGTCCTCCGGCACTCAGTTTCGAAACCCAGTCCGGCGAAGAAGCCGGTCACCGTGTCGATGTCCGCGACCGTGATGCCGACGTGATCGAAGCTCCGAATAGGCGACATGGGTTGTCCTCCTGTGCTCGTCCGTCAGGGTGAGGCTCAGCATGCCGCGGCACCCCGAGGGGATAGGTGATAGGGCTGCCCGAAACGTCCACCCTGGGCGGGCTCTCGACTATGGACCTGGCCCCCACCGTGGCCAGCGGTTGTAGCCGATCGCTAGGGGGGCAGCCCACTTCGTCACGTTCGGGCTACGCCACAAATGCTCGAAGCCGTTGCGACGACACGCTGGGTGCCACCGGAATGGGGTGAACCCCTCCTAGCAGACGGGCCAGGGGCAGACTGGACCTTTTGGAGTGGAGTTATTCGTTGGCGCCAGGGCGCCCGATATCTACGGTGAGCAGGTGGCTGTGAAGTTGGCGACCACTGCCGTCAGGACCCCGTTAGCGTTGATTGTGAGGTGCACGACCTCATGAAGTCTGAAATTCGGGGACTTTCCGTGACTGATTATTAGCTCCGAAAGAGGACTCGAGATCTCGCCGCCCTTGGTTGCGTTCAGACCAAAACGCTCGAAGGCCGACGAGGAGTAGGCGGTTCCATCACTACCCACACCCGACAGATGAGCTGACAGCTGCTCGTCCACGTGGAACCCCAAACCTGACGTAACGAAGTGGCTCACGGAGTGAAGCGTGCCCGCGAGCTTCACACTCGTTCCGTTACACGGGTTTGGGGTGATGACGCCGAAGGGGGTCGTACCCGTAGAGGCGCCGGCCGCGAGTGCTGCGCTGGACGGAGCCGCGAGAACGCCTATCGAACCGAGAAGTAGGGAAAGCAAGACGGCTCGGCCCCTGGACCGAAATAACATCGCATTGGCTCCTTCGTCTCTATCGGGCGATCAGCCCGGCCCCTCCTGCAATCAACACCCCCAACACTTCTCCCTCCTAACACGAGCGAGGTAATCAGACAACCTGCCAACCAGAATGAGGCTAAACGGCCCCCTCTCAGCTGAGCACTGAAAAGACCCTGGGGGTCGAATGAGAAGCCCGCCAACTACCGCATTTCAGCAGCCAGCTGCCTACCTCGCGTTGGCATGGCAGGTCGAGAGCCGTCACATGTAGCACACCTGATGGCCGTCAATAACGTAGTGGGAGTAGGTGTAGGGGGCGGAATCGGCGTAGTCGGTCGCCGCCGTCGGTTCGATGTAATCCACGTCGAGAACTTTGCTCTGAGGGCTCCAACCCACGCCGTCGGGTGCGGACCACCACTGGACCTGGATTCGCACAAAATACCAGCCGTGCCCCGGCGAAATATTGTGGCCCGGAATCGTTACGTACCAAGACCCCGAGGAGGTCTGTCTCCATCCACTCCCGGGGTGCATATCAATTTCGTTTATCCCGATTGCGTTCGCGCTGTTGGAGTTTTCGCCAGCTAAGTAAACACCATTCCAGAAATAGGTTTCGACGGTGATCGCCGGGACCACCACTCCGAGACCCGAAGGGGCGTACACGTAGAACGAATTCACCCCGGACACTGGCAATCCGTTGTAATCCCGGCAAGTGAACTGCGGTACTTCGGGGTAGACGTAGCCGCTCAGATTGTAGGGGTACGCAGCGTAGCGCACGACGGTCGTGGCACCTGCAGATTCAGTGCCGACCATGCCTAGGATCGACGCCAACAGCACTGAGGCGAGTGAGATCTTGGCAATGCGGATCTTCATGGCGCGTCTCTCCCCTGTGTAGGACCGTGTACCACGCCGGTTCACGCCAACACCGGCGACCGCGACGCGCTGCCCAATTTTGCTGACCACCCCATGTCTCATCTCTGTTCTTTCGTGTTTATCGGGCGCAAGCCCAGGCTGCTCTTTTCAGCCACACCCCCACCAACAAGACGAGGCTTCTCTCCTAACACGGATTGCGGACCAACGCAACGGACCAACAACATTGAGGCCAAACGGTCCCTCACCAACTGTGATATGGCTGGAACTACCCTGAGATTTAAGTGAGAAAGGCCCATCTCCGTCAGTACCGATGGCAACTACCCCGGCTGGGCAGCTATTGACTGGAAAGGTTTGACCAAGCCCATGGCGTCGCACATGGTGGGCACCAGCCTGCCGACCGACGACAACCGTGTAGTCGCAATCCAGGCCAGGTTTCTCCGAGTGCCTAGAAACCGGCCAGAGTGACCAAGGCCGCGCTGTACATGCCGATACCGACGGAGGTTCGGGTATCCCAGTACGATCCTCGCTGCCGGGTAGGGGTGCCACCCTGCACCTTGGGGACACCCACTCTCCATGCAATATCGGGCGTTCTAACGGCCATCTCGTAAAGTCAGCTCGTGACCGAAGCCGAGTTGAACGCCATCCTGGGCGAGCTTTTCGACTGTCAACTGGTCTTCCACGGCTACACGTCGTTCATGCGGGACTACGACCTCATCATCTACGAGTCAGTCGATCCGGCCTCCGGTCTGAATCCACGTCACCGACGGTTCCGCTTTCGGTTCTGCACCGAGGCCACCGTGCGGTCCCACGTTCGTCCCGATGTGTGGTCTCGGTCGCTATCCGACGACCTGGTTGAGGAGGCCAGCGTTACCTGGGATTCCGCACGCTACGTCTGGGGCGTTCGGGGGCAGGAGGTGTACCCCGGTGGGACGATCGTCCGAGATTCTGAACGGGCCAAGTACTGGCAAGAGCAGGTCGGGATCCCGTTCTGGGAGGTCCAGATTGAGGCCAACGCTCACGAGATTCGGTTGGTCTTCTCTGACATCAGCATCGAGGACGTTGAACCTGGCTACGCACCCTTCGTCACAGGTCGAGACGGCGAAGCTGAACGCTATGCACAAGGCTCCAAAATCCCGCTTCCGCCACCTGACGACTAGCCCCTACCGCCGGGAGTGGGATGACCTAAAGGAGCGGTCCCGCGGAACACGACAGCCCCTGCTGCAGTCTCAGCCGCCCCAAGTAAACGTCTTGACCTCGATGTCGCTCTCCCGCAACCTCTTCTCTAGTTCGTATGACGCCGCACCGCAGTAGCGGGCCTCCAACAGATCAAGCACGTCGTCCTCAGTGCGACCTCCCAGCAGAGTCACCACTTTGGGCACGTCCTCGGCCCTGACGGTCTTGAACCACTTGTACTCACCGTCGTCACTGACAGGAGCGGTCTTCGGCCCCAGATCCTGTCCGTCGATGTGCAAGTTCCCCTGGTCGTCCACGTACGCCTCGAGGAATCGTGAGTCGGGACCTTCGCGTTCCTCTCGAAGTTTGACCCGCCGTCGGTCATTGCCGTGTTCAGTTGCCATTGTTCAAGTATGTGGCGTACCGCCTGCTGTGAATAGGGGATGGGATGTCCCAGAACGCCGGCGGATAGGGGGCGGTCTAGGACTGCTCGACCACGAGTGCTCGCAATGGCTCGCGATTGGACCGGTGAGGCAAGACACGACCGGTGAGAATGTCCCTGACCCGGCGCTCGCTAAGGCCCGCAGCGAGGGCGACGACTGCAATATCCTTCAACTTTAGGGCCGGCAACACAACCCGGTACCACTCGTCATGGTCTTCGTACGTCGTGAGCCACTGATCAGCGTCCTGTCGACTCAGCTTGCCGGCCTCCCGCTCTTCCAACTGGTTTGACTCCTTGCCGATCAGGACAATGCGCCCCACGGTGACCCGTCGTCGTTGGAGCAGTCCAACGGTCGCCCGGCTGCATGGCTGCCCTTTGGCATCGCAGCTCTTGAACTCGGGATGCGTTCCGTACTTCGCCGCCATGTCCGAAAAGGTCTCGACCTTGGCCAATCCAGGTCGGTCGGGGCGAATAGAGATTCGGAAGGGGCCGAGCGACGGATGGTGGGCGTCAGAGAAGTCGAGACCGTGCCACCTGGAAGCGTCGGGTTCCCACGGAGCGATCAGGCGGAAAGATCCATGCAGTTCCATTCCGGCAGGGGGCTTTGCCCCGGCGGCCGAGATGAAGAAGTTGAACGGGGAGATCCGCTGTTGGTAGTCCCGCCCGGCGTTGTGGGTCTCGAAGACCCGGAGTTCGGCAACCGACGTCACGGTGCTCCGCAGCATCGTGGGCCGCTGGAACCAGGTGGGCTCCTCGCTGAAAAGGCCGAGGGCTCGCCGGAGGATCGTCATCCACAGCTCGGCGATCCACGCCTTCGATTCCGAGACCGGGCCACTCGGGTCGAGGTACTGGCCGAGGCCGTGCTCGGACGGGGCCTTGTCGCCGTCGAGGAGGAGCGGTTTAACCATCGTCTTCGAACCGGAAGAGGGCGTAGCGCTTGGCCGAGATCGAGCAGCACCAGCTCTGTGCTTCGAGCTTCAAGATGTCGGGGACGACGCCGGGGTCGTAGGGGTTAAGAGTGTTGATGCGCTGACGAATCTCGTCCACCTGGGCAAACGAAAGCGCCCGGACGTTCCGGCCATCGGGCCCTTCGATCGTTCCACCAGGGCAGGGCACAAACCCGCCTCCGGCTGTGGCGACGATGGCCATTGAATCGGTGTCACAGAAGGCATACGTCCCGCAAGCAAGGCCCACTTCTTTGCAGTCTCTCTCTCCCCGAGGCGTCTTGTTCGCCGACGACGCTGGTGAACCCTCACCTCGGAGGTTCCGGGACGACGCGTTCGGATTTTACTGGATGGAGGGCTACACGGGTCTTGGGTGGGCGCAGGGACAGCCTCGACAGACGTGTGTTTCATTCGATCGGGCGGTTAGGAGTGGTGAAGGCACGGAGGGAGCCGTCCTCGCCGAGAACGAACATGTCCCCGTTGAGCATGACCGCAGGTGAGGCATACCCCGCGGTTGCACTGTGCTTCCAGCTCATGAGCGTGTACGACTCACCCTGAATCATCCCGAGGTTGCCCGTGCTCGATGTCAGCATGATGTCCGATCCGGTGAACGAGAGACCGGTGATGGCGTATCCGAACTGAGTCTCGGTGCTCTCCAGCTTGCCGGTCGAGGGGTCGAAGTAGCTGACGTCTCCACCAGAGTCTCCGACGGCCACTCGACCGAAGGCGAGGATGGGAGCGGCCGTGACGGCGTTGTTGACGGTCACGGTCTTGGGCCACAATGTCGCGCCGCTCGTCTCGTCCAATCCGAACACCCCTCCGCCGGCGGTGGCCACGTAGACCCCGCCCGCATCGATCATGGGCCCGGTCACTGCCGACCCGAGCGAGTCGGTCCACTTGGGCTTCCCCGTCGACGCACTTACGGCCTCGACCACCCCGCTGCTGCTGGTCACGACAACCAGGCCGGCAGTCGTGTCCACGGCGGGCGCGCTCGTGATAATCCCTCCGATGGCATCGGGCCACTCAACCTTGCCGGTCAACTCGTTCATGGCCACCAGGTTCCCCTGGGAGGTCCCGACGTAGACGACACCGCCGGCCACCGTCGGGGACGACACCTCGCCGCCGATGTTCGTCCTCCAGACGCTGGTCCCGGTGGTGGCGTTGTCGGCATGGAGGTCGCCACCGTCGCCGCCATAGAAGACGAGCCCATCGTCTACTGCGGGATCGGACTCGATTGCGTTGACGGTGTTGACCCTCCAGACCAACGCTCCGGACGCCTCGTCGACGGCATAGAAGTTGCCGTCCTTGTCGCCGCAGTAGATGAGACCCTGATCGATAGCGGGGGTGGTGTCGAACGCACCCTGACCCGCGAAAGACCAACCCTGGGAGAGCTTGGTGGCGACACCTTGGTATTGGGCGATGACGTTGTCGTTTGTCTCGAAGCCCTGGTGCAAGGGGCCGTACCCGAACTGCGGATCGTCGTTGGACACGTACACCGACCCGCTCGTGAGATCTCCCGACGTGGCACCGGTTGCGTAGACGGCATCGGTTCCGAAGGGTGCCGTCGTGGGGATGGCAGCGTCCACCGGGCCGACCGTCCCCGATCCGCTCGCCGTGGTGCTGGCCAACGTGACGGTTCCTGTCGAAGTGTTCAAGGAGAAGGCGACGGTCTCACCTGCAGTGAACCCAGTCGAACGAAGGGACACCGGGTCGCCCGGGGGGACCCGGGCCGGTGTCACGGTCACGACCGGAGTATTAGGGACGGACTGCACGTTGAAGGCCACCGCGTCGGCATTGCTCGCGCTCGAATACGCGGTGGCGTCGGCGATGCCGTTGGTCCCCACGGCGAAGGCCAGTGCGGTGTAGGTGGCGGCGTACTCCGGCACCGGCACCGCGTACTGCCACGTGGTGGTGGTGGCGCCCGGGTCGGCCAGCGTGGCTTGACCGAACATGAGTCCCGGACCGAAGTTGCCACTCGCAGGCTGGTACCAAGGACCAACGGAGCCGTTCATCTGCAATTCGACGTCGACGGCCCCGACGCCGTCGGGGCTGGAGGCCGTCCCCGTGATGGTGATGTCCGCGCCGTCCGGGTTGGCCAGCGTCGCGCCGGCGCCAGGCGACGTGATGGAGCCGCTGGGCGCGGGAGCCGTGCCCCCTGCCAGACCGAAGTCGTAGAGGAACCCGTCGTCGGAGGCCACCACGAGATGGCCGTCCACGTCGGCCGCCGACGATGTGATGACGTTGCCCGTCTGGTAGGTGTAGAGGGACTTGCCCGTGCTCACAGCGATGACATGGAACACGCCGTTCAGGTCGCCGAAGACGGCGACCCGCTTCCCAATGGGACCGACGATGGTCGCCGACGCATCGATGACCCCCTTGTTGCCCACGAACCACTTCTGCGTGCCGGTCGTGGCGTCGACGCCGTAGACGCCCTGGTTGTCGCCGAACACCAGGAGGTTCCCTGCGAGGGCCGGGGGCCGCGAGGGCGTTGGTGGTATGGGCTGGTAGCCCCGGTCCGTTGCCCCCAAAGTTGAACTGCCAGAGCAGTGCACCGGTGGTGAGGTCGAGGGCGTAGAGGTACCCATCCTTGCCCTCAGACGTACGCGGCCCCTTCCCGCCGAAACCGTTCACGCCGGGCACGCATCATCGACACCTGCGCCGACGTCCCAGTCCTCTGTCCCCCGAGGTGTAGGTCTCGTCGTCCCACACCGTCTTGCCGGTGATCGCATTGACGGCGTACACGGTCGAGTCGGGGTCGGCAGTGCCGAGCAACACGAGCCCCGTGCCGTGGGCGTCGACGGCATAGCTGAGGGGATCCCAGATACCCACGCTCGACGTCCGCACAGATCTCGTCCACGTCCACTCCATTGAGCAGTTACTCTCGCTCACTGCCTCGACCGGACCGGTGTTGCCGTGAGAATCGAGAGCGGCGAAATAGACCGACTTCTTCCCGCCGGGCGGCGTGCCGATGGTGGGGGTCGAGAGAACGGTTCCCGTGATCGAACCTGTGCATTCCACAGCGCCGGTTGTGCCATTCAGCTTGTAGATCCGGTTCGCCCCCGAGGGCGCGATCCACACGCTCCCGTTCTCGACGAGTGCGCTGCTGGTAATCGGGTGGCCGAACACGTCGGACCAGAGAACCGTGCCCGTGCTGACGTTGACCGCTTCGAAGAAGCCGTTGAAGCCGCCCACGTAGGCCAGCACCCCCGAGGTCGTGGAATCGTAGGCGGCCATCGGGGAGTCGAGCGCCGGCCCTAGGGGATCCCATCCAGGTGACGCCGAGGGTCGATGCGTTGGTGGTCGAAATCGTCGGATCGGCGCTCAGACCGGCCAGATTCGGGCTATCGCCGAACTCCGGCCACGTATAGGTGGACACCGGCGGAAGAGTGACCTGGACGGCGAGTCCGCCCGCAAGGGCCCCGGCGCTCGAGGCAAGCACCGACACCGTTACCGGCGTCACCGTCGCCACAGCGATCAGAAAGAACCGTCGCATGCTTGCCCCCTCTGCCGGAACTTCCGGATGCGCTGATCGGATGGGTCTCCGACGAACACGCGGACCGGACCGTAGCACTCGCCTTGTTGCCGGGTAAAGCAGACGTTGGTCGGATGAAACACCAACAACGGAAGGACAAACCGTTGCCCACTGTCGACACATAGCTCATCCTGCCCTCTCAATGTTGGACTAACCGAAAGACGTGGTCGTACTCAGGTTCCTTCAATGAACTTGGCTCAGAGTTTCGTAGTCGACAGCGATCTTCGACCCGCCAATATCGCCAGTGTTGAATCTCCATGGTGGCTGACATAACGCTTCGCTTCCCCACAACCTGTAATACGGAACGCCCTCGCGTTTAGTTCTGGTTCCCGGCATAGACGATTCCCCCAGCGACAACGATGCTCCTTGCATGGGCGTCGGACGCCGAAGTGACCTCGCCCTTCCACAGCGGATGCAACTGGGCGCTCCGCGGCCGATTCGCCCCGAAGACATAGGGCTATCCGTCAGCGGAGTCAGCAAAGAGGAGTCCTTGGTCGACGGCGACCCCAGTTATTCCCCCACCCCCAAACTCGCCGACCCAAAGGGGTGAATCCCGAACCCGACCACTTGCCCGGGTGGCGGCGGTATCAACGTCCCTGCGTGGCGGTACATCACGATCAGTTATTCCAACATTCTCGGACATTGTGCAAACGCATCGGAGCAACATGTCTTTGAGCGATGTGCGAGATCACGACGGCAGGTGGCGAGAATAGTGGCGGCACAGGTGGCCGGCTGCGTACTACGGGCGGCCATTTAGCGAACGCACTCTTGGACTGGTATACCGGCGAGCAAATCTTTCGAGAACGTGTTCTTGGTGCCTTGCGCCGACACAGTTTGGCACGTTGTGATGCTGCTGACTCGAGTTGACGACGAGGGGATAGGTGGTTCGACCTATGAAAGCTCGGCGACGTTTGCGACACTT
>CAWITA010000013.1:0-118857 GCA_963838835.1 uncultured Acidimicrobiaceae bacterium | reverse complement strand
CGGCCTCCTCGCTGGGTTCTGAAGGCGGCACCGAGCTCTCCGAGGGCGCCCGTAACGATGGCCCAGCACGACCACCAACACGAGAACCAGGGTGGTCGGCCCGGGCCAGGGCAGAGCGAGCAATACCGGCGGCGACGTCGACGGAGCCCGAGGAGCAGGTGGCCCGCCGAGCAGGCCCGGCCGGTGCGGCTGCTGAACGCCGGGACCGCCTGGAGGCCGGCCCCGATGAAGGCGTACACGGCGAAACGACGACGAGGGCGAGGACGGTGAACCGCCAGGCGAGGGCGACGACCCCGACGGCCACGGCGAGCAGGCCGCGGAGGACGAGGGGGCCGCTGAGTGAGCCGAGCATGACAGTCGTGCCTTTCCGCGAGGTGGTAGAGGCCGCTGGAGAGCGGTGACTGTGGGCCGGCCCCCGACACAACCGACGACTGATCACAGCACCTATGAATGGAATCACTCGTCGCTGTCAAGGGCGAGGGGGGCCCGAGCTCCCCGGAGCGCCTCGGCCGGGACGAGGGAGCTAGACCCGAGGGACACGGAAGACGGAACCGTGGCTCCAGGCGAAAGCTCGATCCGAGGCTGTCCGCCCTCATCGGCGGAGGCGGCGGACGGGACGGAACCGTGGTCCACCGAACGCTCCAGATCGAAGGGCTAGCTTGCCCTGATCGCGGAGGCGGGGAAGGTGCTGGCGCGGGCCAGGGAGACCGAGGACCCCGAGGAAGACGTGGACCGGAGCGCAGAGGGCGAGGACTCGAAGAGCAGAGGTGGGCCGATGATGATCGCCTACCGTCCAGCCCGAGCTGACCGGCTCCGTAGAGTCGACACGAAACGTCGGCGTCGACCATCCCTCCACCGTGGCAGCGGCGGGCTCATTCGCACGACGACGACGCCGAGCTGTCCCCGGTTCATCTCCCCGCCGTGCCCGGGGTGGCAGGCCGATCGATCTCGCAGGGGTCGTTGGACACGAGCAGAAGCGGGCGTCCGGAAAAGTCGAGCCATCAGGGCCGGTGAAGCGGAGGTCGAAGGTCGGCCTCCTGCCCGACGAGCTGGGGCAGCACTTCGATGGCGTCCGGGCTTCGCACCCGGTAGGCCTGCGACTGGACCAGCTTCCCGTAGAAGCCCATGGAGGCGTTGTTCACAAACACCCGGCCGTTCACCCTGGCGAGGTCGACACGGTGCTCGGTGCCCATCCGAAGCGTCGAGTGCTCCGGTGACGTCGCTCCGGTCAACCCCGAGGTCAGCGGCGAACGGTTGCGTGGTCCGGCTGGACGCAGCAGCGGGCAGGTCGTGCTCGGCGGCAACAGGCGCCACGCCGCCTGGGACCCGTCGCCGCCAGCCATCCCGACCACCTCGGCGCCTCTGTCCACCGCCGCCGAGCCACCGTAGCGATGCCTCCCGGGGCCGGACCGACAGCGGGGCGATGCCCATCCCGCAGAGGCGGACGAATTCCCGCCGATCCGCCCTCCCTCCGCCGAGACGGGTCGACGACGAGGACGAAGATCCGCGGCGACCCGGTGAGCCGCGAGAGCGCCGTCGCCTGGTCAGAGCGCCGTGATCGACGCCGTGGCTATCCTCGACCCTCCGCGACCACTCTGCACGAGGCGGTCGCCCCGTATCAGCGGCGGCATGAGGCGCTGGTGGCGATGAGCTGATCGCGGGCGACGATCCCCCCGCTCCGCACCTGACGACTGGAGCCTAGGCCGGGCCGTGGGCGAAGTGACCGCTGGCCCCGGCGAGCAGCCCGAGCTGCCTCCCCCGAACGAGTCGAGACTCTCGGCGTCGAAGTGGCCGTCTCCCTCGAGGCTGGCGATGGACAGCAGCGACGCCAGTCGGCGCGAACGGGAGTCGCTCCCGAAGACGACGTGGTCCGAGCCGACGAGCTCGGCCAAGGATGACACGTGTGGGGGTTGGCTGAGACGCGGGCCGTAGAAGCAGCGGGCGAGGTAAGCGACCGCTCCCTCGGGCCCGCCCGCCAGCCGGCATCGACGATCGACAGGAGCGAGAAGCGGCTCGACCAGGTACGGCACCGTGCCGCCCGCATGGCTCAGGATCAGGTGACGTGCGGGTACCGCTCGAGCGCTCGCAGGAGCCAGGTTGGACGCAGTCCGCGTCGTGTCGAAGGGGACTCGATGGCGAACGTGGGGATGGACGTGGGCATCGGCGTGCGGGGATCGCCGATGCACGACCGACAGCCGCCCGGCGGTCGAGCTCGGCCAGGAGCGGATCGAACCGCGTCACCCACGTAGGAATTGTCGGCGTCGAGCCGCAGGACGAACCCCGCGGCGCGAGCACGTCGAGGGCGGCCCCACCTTGGCGAGGGAGCCGTCGAGGTCGGGCAGGGGTAGCGAGGCGAAGTAGCCGAACCGTCCGGCGTGGTCGGCGAGCAAGCTGGCGCGACCGTTGCAGGACCGCGCGAGCTCGACGGCCTCGGCGTCGTCACCGAAGTGCACCCCGGTGGCCGACACCGAGTAGTAGGTGGCGTCGATGCCCTGGTGGTCGATGACCTCCAGCGACAGCCGGCGGCCTCGACTCGGGCGGTCGCGCTGCCTGGCCACCTCGACCATGCCGGTAGCGTCGATGACCGCGACCAGGGGCGCGGCAGGAGACGGTGGTGGACGTCGACCAGCGACTGGTCACGATGTCCTCGCCAGCACCTGGAGCAGCGCGCGCCACCGCAGCGCCGCCTGCGGGCCTCCGACCGCGCCGAGGGGCAGCGGAAGGCGATGAGCGGTCGGGCTCGGACCAGGATGGCGCCCTCCGGGCCGAATTCCCGGACCCGCTCGAAGCGCAGGCGCGGGTCACGTAGGTCGCCGCCGGCGTGCCCGACACACCACGCGTCGAGCTCGACCCCGAGCTCGGCCCCCACCTTGAGCGCAGCTTCCTTCCACGCCTGGCCACGCTCCCCGGCGATGAGGACGAACCGGTCGACGCCCACGACGTCCAGCGTGGAGCGGCGGACGAAGTCGTGGTCCTCCAGCCAGGCATGCGGGAGCGGGCAGCCCGGCCGCGTCGAGGGGAAGAACATGCGGAAGTCGCGGTCGGGCGGCTCGGGGCTGCCGTCGTCGACCACGGCGGCCGAGCGATGCGTGTAGCCGTACTCCACGTCATGCTCGTGGAACTCCTGCGACTGGGCCGCCATGAGGGCGTGGACCGTCCGACGGTGCTCGGCGTCCTCCGGCGCGTCGCTCCACAGCCGGGCGATACGCGCCCAGCGCTCCTCGGGCGTGGCCGTCATGTCGTCGACACCCATGGCCCTGCTCATTACGAGGTAGCCGAGGGCATTCTCCAGGGAACGGTCGACATTGCGCTCATCGACGGGCCGACGCTCGGACTCATAGGTGTCGAGCAGCCCTTTCCCGGCCACGCCCCGGAGCACGAGAGCCAGCTTCCAGCACACGTTCTGGGCGTCGTGGACAGCGCTTACCAGGCCCAGGCCGCCGGTGGGCGGGTGGCGGTGCGCGGCATCACCCAGGACGAAGACCCGGCCGGCGCGGAAGCGGTCGGCGAGGACGCCGCCGACGGTCCACCGGGTGATGAGCTTGACCTCCAGCGGGTGATCGCCGATGCCGAGGGACTGGCGCAGGTCCTCGAGCACCGTGGCGTCGTCGAACGCCCCTTGATCGTCGATGTCGTAGAGAATGTGGACGACCCATTCCTCGCTCTCACCGCCCCAGCGCGTGGGGCCCATCGGCGCCAGCACCACGAATTTCCCCGTGCTGGGACACCACACCCAGCGCAGCAGCACATCTGGGTCCTTGGCCCACGGGGAGAGGTCCGCTGCCAGGTGGAAGGTGACCGTCCGGCTGAGCTCCATGACGCCCTGGAGCTCGATCCCCACGAGCTTCCCGATGGTGCGTCCGCCATCGCAGCCGAGCACGTAGCGAGCCTGCACCTCGTAGGAGCGGCCCTCGTCCAGGTCGCGGACCAACGCCCGTACCCCGCCCTCGACCTCCTTCGAGACCGGTGAGCTCGTGGTGGAAGCGGACACGCCCAGGTGCGAGCTCCTCCGCCCGGGCCTTCATGAGCGGCTCGAGGCAAATCTGCGGGAGGTTCGTCGTCAGCTTGGGACTGGCCGCTACCCAGTCGGGGTCGTCCCCGCCGGCGCCCCAGGTCTCCTGGGCGAAGAGGACGCGGTCCAGCATCGGGGTGGCCGGCGAAGCCGGCGTAGAACATCGTGCGCCGCAGCTGTCCCGGCGGCGTGCCGACGGCGTAGATGGCGTCTGCCACCCCGCAGTCGTCGAGCACCTCCATGGCGCGCTGCCCCAGCACGTGCGCCTTGGGCAGGATCGACGTCGTGGCGAGCGCGGTCGACGAGCAGATGGTCGACGCCCATCCTCAGAGGAGCATCGACGCCGTGAGGCCGGCTCCTCCGCCACCCACCACGAGCACCTCGGTCGTCACCCTCTCCTGCACTGTTTCCCCCTGTGGTTCGCTGCCGTTGCAGACGTTCACATCACGAGCCCGAGACCGCCGTCCACCAGGACGGTCTGACCCGTCAGGTACGTCGAGCCGACGATCCCGAGGCAGGCGTCGGCCATGTCCTCCGGGCTGGCGATCCGTCCGAGCGGCGCCGCCGCAGTCACGAGGTCGCGTCGCAGTGCCCAGTCCTCGGTCCACGGGGTGTCCACCAGCCCAGGCGCGACGGCGTTGACCCGCACCCGCCCGCCGGCCACCTTTGGCCAGGATCCGGGTCATGTGGTCGACAGCCGCCTTGGAGACCGTGTAGGGCAGGGAGCTCCCGATCTGACGCAGGCCGGCGATCGAGGTGACGTTCACGATCCACCCGTCGGCGGAGCGGCGCAGCAGCGGCAGCGCCGCCTGGGAGACGAGGAACGTCCCCACCACGTTCACCGACAGCACTCGCTCCCAGTGCTCCGGGGTGACAGCATCAACGTCCTCCAACGGGACGTCGATCGTCACGGCGGCGTTGTTGACCAGTCCGTCGAGCCGGCCCCAGCGCTCCTCGGCCGCCTTGACGAGCGCCAGCGCCGAGCCGGGCGCGGCGATGTCGCCGCCCACGTAGACCGCATCGGGGAGCTCGTCGGCCAGGCGTTCACCGGAAGCGACCGAACGCCACGAGTTGACGACGACGCCCGCGCCGCATGCAGCGATTCGGCGGGCGACGGCTTCGCCGATCCCACTGGTCGATCCGGTGACGATGACGACCCGGGAGCGGAGATCGACGGCAGTGGTCATGACTCTGCGCCAGACGTCGAGGCGAGGTCGAGCTCCGCGCCCGGGGCCGAGGGGGACGTCCGGAGCTGCCGGAAGTGGGCACGGAGACCGGTGAGCAGGGCGGCGATCTCCTCGTCGGTGGCGGCGGCTCCGTAGAGGTAGAAGTCGGGGCGCTCGAGCACGGCCGCGACCCGGTGCTCGCCGAACCAGCGCCCGTAGCACCCTCCGAGGTCCTCGACGTCGGCACCCATGGCGACGACGCGGCCGCCGATGGACCGGAACCAGGCCGCGTCCTCCTCGGCGACCCGAGCACTCCCCCCGGCCAGGATCAGGTGCCAGCCGGCTCCGACCACGTCGTCGAAGCGTCCCTCGCTGTCCCCCCAGCGGATGGGGCCCTGGACGAAGAGTTCCCCGGCGTTCGGGCCGCGCCCGAACATCCCTTCCGACAGGCCCGGCATGGGCGGCGCCGGCATGCTGCCACCGGGTGGAACCAGCGGGGCCATCGACGCGTCCCGGGCAGCGGCCGCCTCGGCATCGGGGATGCAGATCACCTTGCCCAGCTCGGTGGCGATCTCGATGATCGCCGCGGCCTGGGGGATCCGCTCGATGTCGTAGGTCTTGAGAAGCGCCGCGTCTTGCGGCCGGCCCAGCACGTGGTCGAGCTTCCAGGCCAGGTTGGCCGCGTCGGGAGGCCCGCGGACATCCCCTGGCCGGCAAACGGCGGCGTCTGGTGCGCGGCGTCGCCGGCGAGGAAGACGCTGTCCACGTGCCACCGGGTGGCCCAGCGAGCCCGAAAACGGTAGCCAGCGTGGCGCACGAGCTCGGCGTTGTCGGGCCGGACGTCCCAGGGCTCGAGGAATGCCCAGGCGCTCGCTTCGGCGTCGAGTGCGTCGAGGGACTCCCCGGGGAGGCACATGAACTCCCAGCGACGCCGACCGGGCCCACCCGAGACGACCGTGGTCGGGCGCGCCGGATCGCAGACCTGGAGGTTCGGTGGGTCGAAGACCCGCGGCCGGTGGAGCCGCACGTCGACCACAAGCCAGTCGAAGAAGAACCCCCGGTCTTCGAACTCGACGCCTAGGGCGTCGCGGATCGTGCTGTTGGCGCCGTCGCAGCCGACGACGTACGCGGCGCGCACCCGACCGCGCTCGACCTCCGCCCTGGTTCGGCTCGAGCTCGACCCACGCTGCCGTCGACGTCGCTGCCAGCGTCAAGCGCGCGCTGCCCCACCCCAAGGTGATGCCGGCGCAGTCCTGGACGTTCGCAAGGAGCCTGAGCCTCGAGGTCCGGCTGATTGAACATGCTGGCGCTCGGCCAACCTTGCCGTCCCTGGAGCGGCATCTCGAAGCGCAGGAGCGGAACCCCCTCGGCATTGCGCCACTCGTAGCTCGTTGCCGGCTCGGTGAGCTCTGGCAGGTCGGCGCCGAGGCCACACGCTTGGAGGATCCTGGCCGTCTCGTCGTCGAAGTGGACGGCGCGGGGCAGCGGGTACGGTGCCGAGTGGCGCTCGACGAGCAGCACAGAGCGGCCGCGCCGGCTGAGGAGCAGTGCCAGGGCGCAGCCGACTGGGCCGGCTCCTACCACGATGACGTCCACGCCGGAGGGCAACGTTTCGCTGACCGCGACGCCCAGGCGCTCTGGAGTTGCTCGAGGTCGGGCGGGACGATGAACTTGAGCGGGAGGTCGGGCCCCCAGCTGTTGGCTACGCGCTCGGGCTCGAAGGGCGTGCGGCCGCCGCGCTCCAGGCCTCATCGTCGAGGATCTGGTCCATGTCGGCGTAGAGCTTGAGATAGGCGCCCGCTGGGTCGCGGAGGTACCAGTAGAAGTTGGAGCCGGCGAAGTGGCGCCCGAGTCCCCAGGCCTGACGGGATGGGTCGGCGCGGAAGAGCGCGGTGGCATTGTGGCCCACGTGGTCGATGTCGTCGCATTCGAAGGAGTAGTGCTGCAGGAGCGGCACGGGAGAGTCCACCAGCGCGACGTTGTGATGGTCGGGCGAGCATCGCAAGAAGGCGATGAGCCCGTCGATCTCGTCACTCAGCTTGAGCCCGATCCCCTGGATCAGGAGATCGCGGGTGGCGGCGATCGTGGGCGTGCCGATCACGAGATGGCCGAGGCGTCGCGGCGGGCGCGGAGAGCCGAAGACCGCAGGCGCACGCTCGTCGGCCCGCAGGGTGCTGCCGGGTGCGTTGGGGACGACGGGGGCGGCCGGGGACTGAGCCGGTGCGCGCTCGGCGACCCGCACGACGAGCTCGACCCGGCTCCCGGGGTCCACCACCCGCACCTCCGCCTCATTGACCTGGGGAGCCGCGCCATTGGCGGTGAGGCGCTGCGCCACCCGGGCGACGTCCTCGGGGCCGTCGGCGCCGAACTCGACGCGGACGAGGCGCCGGAATTCCGCTTCGTCCAGACCGACGGTGGCACCACCGTCGCTGCCCGAGAACGCCGCACCGTCGCCGGAGAGGCCGAGCTCGCCGTAGAAGCCCGCCACCGCCGCGGGGTCCGGCACGGCCGTCGTGAAGCCCAAGAGCCGGTGCAAACCCATCAGTTCTCCTCCTTGTCCGAGGCCACGCAGCGGTTCCGCAGCTCGCCCACGCCGTCGACGCTCGTCACAACCTCATCTCCAGGGACGAGGAATCGGCCGTGCGCCATGCCGACGCCGTCCGGGGTACCGGTGAAGATGAGGTCGCCGGGATACAGCGTGCAGATCGACGACAGGTAGGACACGAGCCTCGGTACGTCGAAGATCAGCTCGGCGGTCGACGCTTCCTGGACCACCTTGCCACCCACCTCGCACCGCAGCGCGATGTCGTCGGGGTCGTCGAAGGCGTCGACCGAGACCAAGGCCGGACCGATCGGCCCGTACCCGGTGAAGCTCTTGCCCAGGCAGAACTGCGGGGCGAGCCGGCGAGCTGGACTTGGCGGTCGGAGATGTCCTGGCCGGCGGTAATCCCGGCCACGACTCCCCAGGCCCGGTCCTCGGCGACGTTCCGGCACCGGGCGCCGATCGCCACCACGACCTCCGCCTCGTAGTCCACCATGGCACCAGACAGCATCACGTCGGCGGTCGGGCCGGCCAGGCAGCTCGGGAACTTCGTGAAGGTGAGCGGCGCCGGCGGGAGCTCCATGCCGCTCTCGGCGGCGTGGCTCCGGTAGTTGAGGCCGATGCCGAAGACCTGGCGGGGCTCGGGGACCGGAGGGCCGAGGGCGACGTCGACCACGGCGGCGTCGGGTTCGGCGTCGGGGCACTGGCGAGCAAGGGCGCGCAGCTCGTCGCCCCGCTCGAGACAGGCCAGGGCGCTCGACAGCGACTCGTCGGCGGCGAGTCGTGCCACGTCGTAGACGCCACCGGCGTGCTCCAGGGCGGTGCGCCCACCGACGTTCAGCAGTCGGAACATTTCCCCTCCCCCAGGCTGCGGCACCGGAACGCCCCGCCCCGCAAGTACTCGGAGGGATTTTTATCACATGATTAGTGACTTGACTAGATACCTTGTCGATTGATAGGGTTTCACCGTGCCAAGCAGCGTGGCGGTCCGGACCAAGCGAGCTGGCGCCGACGCCACCCGGGAGCGCATCCTCGCCGCCGCCCTCGACCTGTTCTCGGAACGGTCCTTCGAAGGTGCGAGCACCCGGCTCATCGCCGAGCGCGCCGGTGTCCAACAGCCGCTTCTCGCCTACCACTTCGGCAGCAAGGAGGAGCTGTGGCGGGCCGCCGTCGGGCAGCTCTTCGACGACCTCACGCAGTCCCTGGGCGAGCGGATCTTTGGCCTGCGGGGTGTGGAACAGACCGCCGTCGCCAAGCTCGTGGTGGCGGACTTCGTCCGCTTCTCAGCGGCGCACCCGCAGCTGCACCGGATCATCATGCAGGAATGCAAGGTCGACGGTGAGCGGCTCGAGTGGCTGGTCGAGCAGCACATCCGCCCCATGTTCGAGGGCGCCGTCGCCATGCTCGAACCGCTCGTCGCGGCGGGCAAGGTCCGCGACGTCCCGGCCGTGCACCTCTACTACCTTCTCACCGGCGCCGGTGCGACCATGTTCGTCCTCGCGCCCGAGTGCCGACTGCTCTCGGGTGTCGACCCCCTCGACCCATCCGAGATCGAGCGGCACGTCGACGCCGTCGTGTCCATGCTTTTCACGGAGTGAGGCAGCCAGCTCGCCATGACAACTGTGTTCAAGCCCGCGGACCGGAGGGGTGGGCGTTGGCGGCCGCTCGAACTGGCGGGGCCCCGCACCAATCGATGGTGGAATCTGCACTACCGACTCCGAGGGGCGAATCGGCATCTCAATCGTGGTCTGAAGGGCGAAGTGACGCAACGTCATGCGGAACCGGTAGGTGAGTTCACTGCACACGCCGGCCGGTGTTGGTTTCGGGCTCCAATCACCCAGCTGCCCGTCCACGAGGACACTTGCTCGAATCGTGGGTTGAAGGGCATCGGGACCATCCGCAACCGATCCATCTGAGGAGGTAACGGACGATGCTGTTGCCGCTCTCCCCAGAGCCGTTCACAGCCCCCACGGACCGCGACATGTTGCCGTCGGAGCGGCGGGCCTTCGTGCGAACGCATCGCACCTGCGTTTTTGGCTATCCCCGGCTCCACGACGGGCCGGCGATGTCGGTCGTCTATTACGTTCCCACCGACGACGATGAGATCCTCGTCTCCACGATGGCCGCTCGCGGTAAGGCTCGAGCCGTGGCCCGCAATCCCAAGGTCAGCCTCTGCGTGCTCGATGAACGCTGGCCGTTCACGTACCTCCAGGTGTATGCCGATGCCACTGTCGACCGTGATCCTGACCTCGTCGTCGAGGTGATGATGGCTGTCGGCGGCCGGATGTCGGGTGAGCCGCTCGGCGATGAAGCCCGTCCTGTCGTGAAGGCCATGGCGACAGAAGAACAGCGCGTCCTAGTGCGTTGCCGCCCCTCTGCCACGTTCGCACAACCGCCGCGACACCTGCACCGCAACGACCAGCCTGATGCGATCACCCATTGGGTCTCTTCAACAGTTGCGTGGGATGCTCGCGATCCCGCGTAGACCCGCGAGCCGCTCGAGCCCGAGATCCTATGCGTGGACTCAAGGCCACTCTGACGTGCACCCAGTCCTCCGGGAAGGGACTACCTGCGACTTGGGGAACTGATCGCAAACGTGCTTATCCGCTAGTGTTCTGAGTTGCTGATCCGCCAGAAATATCTCCCGTAGCGGGAATTCCGCCACCTCCGAGCGCGTTCGCCTTCTCGTCGGCGACGATGGGAGGCGACATGGCAGCGAGAGGCAGACCGAAGGCCGAGCTGGTGCTCACCGAGGACGAGCGATCTGTCCTCGAGCGGCTCGTCCGACGCCACAAGAGCGCGCAGGCCCTGGCGCTGCGGGCACGCATCGTGCTCGCCTGCGCTTCGGGTCGGACGAATCAGGCGGTGGCGGACGAGCTACGGGTCAACCAGGCCACGGTGGGCAAGTGGCGCCGACGCTTCGTGGAGCGCCGTCTGGACGGGCTCTTCGACGAGCCTCGGCCCGGGGCCCTGCGCACCATCACCGACGACAAGGTGGAGGCGGTCGTGGTGAAGACCCTCGAGGAGATGCCTCCCGACGCCACCCATTGGTCGACACGCTCGATGGCCGCAGCGACGGGTATGAGCCAGACGGCCATCTCCAAGATCTGGCGCACCTTCGGGCTACAGCCGCACCGAGCGGAGAGCTTCAAGCTCTTGAGCGACCCCCAGTTCATCGAGAAGGTGCGCGACGTCGTGGGGCTCTACCTGGACCCGCCCGAGCGGGCCGTGGTGCTCTGCACCGACGAGAAGAGCCAGATCCAGGCCCTGAACCGCTTCCAACCGATCCTGCCCATGATGCCGGGCACCCCTGAGCGCCGCAGCCACGACTACGTGCGCCACGGCACCACCAGCCTCTTCGCGGCGATGGACATGGCGACAGGCAAGGTTATCGGCTCGCTGCACCGCCGGCACCGGGCCCGCGAGTTCAAGAAGTTTCTGGAGCGCATCGACGCCGAGGTCCCCGATGAGCTCGATGTACATCTGGTCCTCGACAACTACGCCACCCACAAGACCCCCGACATCGTGCGTTGGTTGCTCCGTCACCCCCGCTTCCACTTGCACTTCACGCCGACGTCGAGCTCGTGGCTGAACGTCGTGGAGCGGTGGTTCGCCGAGCTCACCACCAAGAAGATCAAGCGGGGCGCACACACGAGCGTCCAGTCCCTCGAGCGCGACGTCCGTGCCTGGATCGCACAGTGGAACGAGGACCCAAAGCCCTATGTCTGGGTGAAGACCGCCGACGAGATCCTCGCGGCACTGGCCCGTTATTGCGCTCGGGTCTCCGCAGCTGCCGCGAGCCCGGCCCCAGCGTGCTCGTAGGCACGATCAATATGCGACTGATCAGCAACTCAGGACACTAGATGCCCTTTGGACATGGGCGATAAAGGGAGGAGGAGGGCGATGCGAGCAAGGACTGTGTCCTTCTATATCGACCCAGAGTTGCTGCCTGAGTGCAAGCACGTGCTGGACGCAGAACTCATTCCAAAATACTTGCAGATGTCGCACTTTGTTGGACTCGTTGTCCTTGAGTCTGATGTAGGCGGACGGCCCGAGGTTGTTGGCCTTTCGGTGTGGGACGGCGATCTCGAGGACTCGGATGCGATTATCGAGGAGTTTCTGCAGAGACTCTACGCAGTTGCTGGGATAACAGCGTCGCAAAAGTCTTATCAGGTGACCCGACTCGTGTCCCGGCAAGATCTCTAGTGTCCATCGCGGTCCACTTGGTGGCGAGTAGAGAGCGGTCGCGCTTGCAGGAGTTGCTACGCCCGGTACGGCACGACTGGGACAGGCAAACCGGCGTGTTCGGCGCGTTATTGGGACGCGTCGCTCCGCTCGGATGGGGGAATCTCGGGGCCGCTCTACTCGATCCGTTCGAGCAGGGCGCGGGCGTCGCGTTTGATTTAGTCGTAGCCGCCCGCAATCGCGACGGGTAAGGCCGCGCCGAGGAGCATCCGCGCTAAGGGCATGCACGTGGGCCGGGCGTGGGGGCGCGCCGGCGTGGTTGCACTCCTCGCGAGCGCTCGAGCGGATCGTCTCGCTGCTCGACCGACGCGTAGCACGCATCGAGATCAGCGTGAAGAATGGTGGCATTGCCCGCCACGAACACATGTTTGTATGCTCGTGCGTCACTCGCCATCACACGCGCGCGTGTCGGGGAATCCTCCAAGGATTCCCCGACACGGTTCGGGCGATCAGTGCAGGGCCGGCTCCAGGTGCTCCGTCTCCGACAGGTCCGCCTCCAGGTGCTCCGTCTCCGACAGATCCACCGCCGGAGCGGCCGTTCCCCGGGAGGCGGCCCGCTCGGTCCAGATGTCGAGCACGAGCAGGCTCAGGTTCGACACGACCGCCGCACCGATGATCGTCGTGATCAACGCCATGAGCCCGCTGGTCACGTGGAAACCGAGTGCGGCTCCGACCACCGCACCGACACCCGCGGCACCGATGCCCTTGGCCCGCATCGCCTTCGGCGTGTCGGTGCGGACCCAGCCGGCGTAGACCCCGAGCCAGATCGGCACCGCGATCGAGACCACTGCCAGCAGCTGGTCGTCGAGCGGCCGGCTCGGCCAGAACCGCAGTACCAACAGTGCGCCGAGGAACCATCCGCCGAGTCCGAACACGATCGGACCGGCCGAACGGATCCATGCGCCCGTCTTGCGGCCGGTACCGCCTCGGCGGCGGATCCGGATCGCCAACACCACGAGCCAGATCACTGCCAACAAGGCGAAGCCGATCATTGCCGCAAGGATGTCCTTGGCAATCGCTGTCTGCGTTGCGATGTGGTGAAGCTGACCACGTTCGGGGTGTAGCGGGACGTGTCGACCTGGCCGGTGGCGTAGAACGTGGTCAGCAGCTGCGTGCTGGCGCTCGGCTCGTAGGAGTCGAAGTCGTCCACGTGCCCGAGCCCGGACAGGATGACCTGATGCCCGTTGGAAAGGTGCGGCAACAGCTCCTTCGTGGCGTTCTGGGCCGGTGTCTCGAAGTCGAGCGTCCCGCCGATGAGCAGCGTCGGGACGTTCGAGTTCTGCACGCTGGTGTACTGGTTCTCGCCCGGGTTGGCCGGCCAGGCGTGCAGCAAGGCCTCCTGCCCCCCACAAGAACTCCCCGAGGGGATTGCCGATGATCGAGCCCCGGTCCGCGCCGGAGCTGAAGTAGCGCTCGACGGGCTGCGCGTCGGCCATCCCGATGCTTGCAAACTCGCCCCAGGTGAACGACTGGGGGAGGATGAGATCGGCCATCGTCGATAGCAGCCACAGGCCGCTCGGGTCGCCCTGCGCGGCGGAGATCCACGAGTCGAGGGTCATCGGCCCGGACAGTGGCGAATCCACCGAGGTCGCCTCCGTGAGCCCGAGGAACGTCCCGACCAGGGCGTTGCCCGGCTTGATCGGCAGGGAGAACCAACTGCTCGGCATGTGTGCCGCCGTGTGCTTCATGCTCGCGGCGAGGTTGGCGGTGCGGGCGCGGCAGGCAGGCTGCTGCGCGCACAGCGCCGAGTAACGCTCGATCCCCTGATCGATCTCGGCTCCGCTGTAAATGAAGTTCCCGGGCGGGTTGACCCCGATCATCACCGAGCGGTCGACACTGTTCGGGTACCGCCACTGGTAGATCATCGCCGAGACGGGTCCCGGCGCTCTCGCTGAGCAGGTCGATGCGCTTGTAGCCGAGCGCGACGCGAGCGGCCTCGATGTCGTCGGCCTGCTCCGCCAGCGTGTAGCCGGCGAGGTCAACGCCGCTTCGCTCAAGCCGCTTCGCGCACGAGGCGAAGGCCTGGGAGTACGCGCTCAGCGACGCTTTGCCGAGGTAGTCTGCGGAGTTCTCCAGCGCCGCCGTCACCTCGGGACAGTTCAGCACCGAAGAGCCGTCGACGCCGCGGTAGCCGACCATGACGACATCGTGCTGGGCGGCCAGGCGGTTCGCTTGGGGGAACGTCATGTTGGTTATGCCCGGGCCGCCGTTGAGATGGAAGATTGGCGCCAGCGGGTGGGATGAGCGAGCCAGGATCCGGGTCACCGGCAGCGCGATCAGCCGCGACTGCGGGTCTCGCTCGGTTCTCCGGCACGACCAACGTGCCGCAGTCCGCGCGGCATCGCACCCTTCTCGGTCGCGTAGGTGCACGGGTGCATGGTCAGCTGGCCGGCGTGCGCCCCCTGCGGGACCGAGACCGTTGCCGGGCTGGACGAGACTCGCAGGTAGGTAAGTCCCGATCAATAGGACGATGGTCACCAGCAGGGCAACGATTCGTGCCCAGGTGAATGCCCGTGGTCTTTGGGCCAGCGGTACTGGTTGGTCGACTGCCACGGTCTTGCCGTAGCGCTTGGTCAGATGGTTTTCCTCGATCATTGTTCTTCCTTTCGTCGACCCTCGTTGTGCCATGTGGCGAACCTAAGGTGCGATCGCGAGATCGGCATCGTCGGGAGGCTGGTTGCGGCTCCTACCATCCGACGATTTCGACTCCTACTTAGGTAGGAGGCGGGAACGGAGGGGGCGGAGTACGTTCAGCGTGTGAGCCGAATCGAACATCTCGCCCGCACGTACTGGTTCGACCTGCTGATCGCGCTGCTGGCGATCGTGGCGATCCTTGACGTGGTGCTCGGACGCGGCTCGTCCGGAGCTCCGACAACGACGCTGTGGTTCTGCCTTCCCGCGCTCGCGATCCTGGTGCTACCCGTGTTCGCGCGGCGATGGTTTCCGTTTGCCGGACCGGCGGCGTACTGGCTTTTGGCCGCGGGAATCTCGTTCGTCGACCCGCTGCTGATCCCGTACCCCGAGTCCCTCTTCCTGATCGGGCTGGTGGCCGCATTCCTGCTCGGGAACCTTCGGGACGTCCGGCGGGCCGGCCTCGGACTGGCGATCGTGGTCGGCGCTACGGCGACCCTCATCTACAACATCCCCGGACACTCGGTCGACCAGCTCGTCTTCATTCCCGTCGACTTCGCCGTCGCCTGGGTTGCAGGCCTTGCCGTCCGCGCGCGGGCCGAGCAGGCCGAGGTGGCGGAGTCACATGCGACACAGGCCGAGCAGGAGCGGGATGCAGCGACGCGCGTCGCCGTGGCCGAGGAGCGGGCGCGGATCGCGCGCGAGCTGCACGACATCGTCGCGCACGCCGTCAGCGTGATGGTGCTGCAAGTCGGCGCTGTCAGGCACCAGCTCCCCGACGCGATGGCCGAGGATCGCGATGCCCTCAGGGGTGTCGAGCAGGCCGGGCGCGGCGCGCTGGCGGAGATGCGCCGTCTGCTCAGTGTGATGCGCCGTGACGGCGACGGCGTCGAGCTCGCGCCTCAGCCCGGCCTTGACGGCCTCGACTCGTTGATCAAGGAGATCGGCCGCGCCGGGCTGCCCGTCGAGCTGCACCTCGACGGGGAGCGTTTCCCGCTCCCGCCAGGGATCGACCTCTCCGCGTATCGGATTGTTCAGGAGGGTCTCACCAACGCGCTCAAGCACGCCCGCGCCAGCCACGCGGAGGTCACCGTCCGGTATGCGCCGGACGAGGTAGGGATCGAAGTGCGCGACGACGGCACCGGCGCGACGCCGAGCGACGGCTACGGCCACGGACTGATCGGCATCCGCGAGCGCGTCAGACTCTACGGCGGCGAGATGACCGCAGGCACGACAAACGGCGGCGGGTTCACGCTCAGCACCCGCCTCCCACTCACCCCAGACCGGCCATGACGATCCGAGTCCTCATCGCCGACGACCAGTCCATGGTCCGCGCCGGCTTCCGAATGCTGCTCGCCGGCGAACAAGACATGGAAGTCGTCGCCGAAGCAAGCAACGGACTGGAAGCGGTGGCCATGGCGGCGCGGTTTGACCCGACCGTGATCCTGATGGACATCCGCATGCCAGAGCTCGACGGGCTCCAGGCCACCCGCCGGATCCTTGCCACCGACAACACCGCGCGGATCCTGATCCTCACCACCTTCGGACTCGACGAATACGTCTACGAAGCACTCAGCGCCGGCGCGAGCGGATTCGTGCTCAAAGACGACCCCCCCGAACAGCTGATCGAGGCGGTCCGCACCGTCGCCGCTGGAGACGCGCTCCTCTCACCCGCGATCACCAAACGCGTGATCAAGCAATTCACCCGCATCCCTCGCCACGAGCCGCCGAAAGAACTCGACGAGCTCACCGCACGCGAGCAAGACATCCTCCGGCTCATCGCCCGCGGCCTGTCCAACGCAGAGATCGGCGCGGAGCTCTACATCAGCGAGACGACCGTCAAGACCCACGTCACGCACATCCTCCAGAAACTCGGCCTCCGCGACCGCGTCCAAGTCGTCGTGCTCGCATACCAGACCGGGCTCGTAACGTGAGCCACGCCCACCTAAGCCTCACAGGGGGCCCGCAAGCGCGACTGCCGCCGTTCCGTCGATCCCGCGACGCAGGACTGACCATCCCCCCGTTGGCCGGACACCTCGAATAGGAGGTAGTCATGCCAACGGTGACAGAGAAGCAACCCGAGTCGGCCAAGCGCCGGGGTAGGTATCCAAAGGAGTTCCGTCGAGACGCGGCGTCCCTGGTCATCGACCAGCACCGCACCATCGCGGACGTGGCCCGAGAGCTGGGCGTCGTCGAGCAGACGCTGGGCAACTGGGTACGCCAAGAGCGCATCGACCGCGGCGAGCGCGAGGGGACGACGACCGAGATCCGTGAGGAGAACGCCAGGCTGCGCCGGGAGGTCAAGCGCCTGACCATCGAGCGGGACCTGCTGAAAAAAGCAACGGCCTTTTGGGTGAGGGAGTCGGACCGGTGAGCCGCTACCGCTGGATCGATGCCCGGAAGGCCGAGCTCTTCCCCGTGGCAGCTGCCTGTGCGACAGCCGGGGTCTCTCCGTCGCGCCTACTACGACTGGACCGAACGCTCGGCCGCTCCGAGCGACGCCGACGTGGGACGAGGCCACCTCGTCAACGAGATGCACGAGATCCACGACGGCCACGACGACACCTATGGGAGCCCGCGCATGACCGACGAGCTCGCTCGCCGGGGCCATTGCGTCAACCACAAGCGCGTCGAGCGCCTCATGGCCCTCTATGGCCTCTACGCCCAAGACGGCCGGCGCAAGAAGTGTCGCACCACCATCCCCGACGTCAGCGCACCGCCGCTGCCCGACCTGGTCAAGCGGGACTTCTCGGTTGGCGCTCCCGGTGAGCGCTCCTGCGGGGACATCACCTATGTCCCCACCAACGAGGGCTGGCTCTACGTGGCCGATGTCGAGGACATCGGCTCTCGGCGCATTGTCGGCTTCGCCATGGCCGAGCACATGCGCACCGAGCTGGTGGCCTCGGCCATGGACATGGCCATCGCGGTCCGGGGCGGCGACGTCGAGGGCACGATCTTCCACCACGACCGCGGGGCCCAGTACATGTCGCGTGAGTTCCGCGAACTCTGCGAACGCCACGGCATCGAACAATCGACCGGGCGAACCGGGTCGAGCCTGGACAACGCGGTCGCCGAGAGCCTGTGGGCCTCCCTCAAACGAGAGCTGGTGAGCCGTTGTCGCTTCGCCTCGAGGGCGGAGGCCCGCCGGGCCATCATCGCCTGGATCAACCACTACAACGCCGTGCGTCTGCACAGCTCCCTCGGCGGTGTCCCGCCCATCGAGTGGGAGTTACGGCACCACCGCTCGACGACAGCCGCAAAGGCCGAAGCTGCGTGAAACCGTCCACTCAGATCGCTCCTGCGGCTCTCAAATGCACCGGTGGGGACCAACCACCGGACCGATCGCAACCATCAGCACGTACCATCAGCCCAACATCAACCTGTCCGGCTGGCGGGGGGAAGGCCAGACCATCTCTGAGTCGCCTCCGCGCGTCTCCCGAGGGGCCGTTGTGAACGCGCAGGGACGACCGGCTCCTGCAAATGGCCGCAGGACAGCCGAGGGCCCGCCCGACATGATCTCCGCGCGCGCCTGCGGGATGCCGGTCCTCGCCGTTCCTGGCGACCAGGCGTGGGACAGCGCCTGGGCCCTCGGGTTCGAGGACCGTGACGTCACGATCGTGATGGACGCCGATCGGGCCGGCCGCCAGGCGGCGCAACGCATCCAGCGCGATCTCACCGACGTCGCGCGCACCGTCGCCACGCACTGGGGCCACTTCGGCTGACGATCCCGGTACGAGTACCGGACAGGCCCAATGGGTGACCTCTAACGCCGTACCAGGACAGGGTGCCACCCTCCGGCACGAGTGGGGGCACCCATGGCCGTCGCCTCCGTCATGTCAGAAGGGGCCTTGAAGGCCCCCTTTTTTAGCGCCTAGCTGCGTTGTTTATAGCCGAGGTCTGAGTGCCCCATACCAAGGCCGGACTGGGACCACCCTCAGCGCATTTGATTTACTGAGGGCGTGCGTGTTCGCCAATATGCCTATTTCGCGTTGATTAGCAACACCCTGACGGCCTCTGACATCACCGGCAGGCTCGGTATCGAACCCGATGCGATCAGCGTCCGGGGGAGCCAGACCCCTGATCCTCCGGTTCCTCAGCACCACTCATGGAGGATCACTTCCAATGAACAGGGGCTGTCAGTCGCCGACCACATGGATCACATCATCGACCGACTCGGCACCCATGCAGCAGCGATTGGTGAGTTGGTCCTAGAGCTTTGCGCTCCCGATCTAACCCCTCGGCTCGGGAGCGTCCTAGGGGTTGTCCGCCATTTTGACGACGTTGCAGGCGAAGAAGAGAAGAAGAAGAAGAAGAAGAAAAAGAGGAGGAGAAGAGGAGGAGAGGAGAGGAGGAGGAGGAGATGTCTCTTACTGAGATCCCTCACCATGGCCTCCTAGAAGAGCTGCCAGGCCAGCACCAACTCCTTGGGTGGCATCTCAGTCCTCGGGCCATCGACTTCCTCTGGATGACACACGCGTCGCTCGACTTTGATGAGTATGGGTAAGTCGCCACCCGCCACCCGCCACCCTGCCTCCTAACGCCTAACATCAGATCGGAGACGCCCAACCGACCACCTAGGTGCCAGGATTCAGGGCGTGATGCCCTCCCCCGGCGATCCCTGCCCCGGCTTCATCGTCGAGGCCGGACGGTGCTGGCAGAACGTCTACAGCTCCCAGCTACAGGCCACGCACTGCCCCGAGCCGCCGACGTGGACGGGCCGGTGGTTCTCGCCACGGGGCGACCGCTGGTGGATGATTTGGGCGTGCCCCGATCACCTCGACGAGGGGCTGACGGGGCTGCGGGATGAGGTTCGGCCCTCGAGGAACGGGTCTGCGGAACCCGGTGTCCGCGATTGTTGCCTGCCGGAGAACGGCCCGATCTGGGCACCCTTCGCTCGAAGTCGTGAATGTCGTTGGGGACTCAGCTATCGGGCGTGACCGCATCCAATCGGCGTCGAACTTCGGACGTATTCACGCCCAGAACACCGAGTAGTACTGCCGCTGGATCAGGTGGTTCGAGATCGAGGACACGAGCGAGTACCTGCTGTGGCGTGATGTGCTTGCCTCGGCGCATTGGTTTGCCGGCTTCCTGAAGCACCTTCTTCCCCGCCGGCGTCATCTGGATGCGGTCCTTGATGACGGCCTTTATCGTCGGCCGCTTAGGCACTGTGTGCATTCGCAGTTCCGGTGCATCGATGCCAGGCCCCACGCCCAGGGCGCCGAGGGCCTCGCGGTCGAGCGAGTCAAGAGCATCGCGAGCTTCTTGCAGGCTGACACCTAACACGGCTTCGACGGATGGTTCCTCCAACAGGCCGAGCAAGAGGTGGTCCGTACCCGCCCTTCGATCACCCCGTCGGCGTGCCTCCTCGCTGGCCCACATGTACGTGGTCCAAGGGTGATAGGTGACTGTCGTAGCGCCATTCGTGGTCATGATGACTCCTTTCCGTACTTTGTATGTACGGACTGTCGGGTGACTCCGAGTGCGTCACCAATCTGCTGCCACGACCAGCCCTTTTCTCGGGCGGCGAGGACCTGGTTTGCCTCAACCCTCTCGGCCAACCGGTGCAAGGCCAACGAAGCGCGAAGCCCGACCGCCGGGTCATCCGACGAGAGACTCCCGTGCAGATCTTCGACATCCATAGATGTCAGTTTAGACTGACAGGTATGGACTTGTCAATCCAAACTGACAGAGCAGATCGCCACACCGGAGTGCCCCAGTACGGTCGGATGGGGATACCGTCCTGGACCGGCGGATCACCCGTATAACCATTGGCGAAGTGCGGCACCCTGGGGCCGCGCCCGGTAGCGGCTGCGAGCATATTGCGAGCGGTCCTGCGCCGCCTGGCACCCGGCACGGTCGCCCGATTGGACCTTCGGCCCTCCCGCCCTGGCCCGATTTGTGGCCAGACTTGAGGTGAGGACCAAGCAGGCCAAGGCTGCCGCCGTCAGCCGAGTCGTAAGGAGGCATTCGCCGTGCAAGCTGCAATCGGAGACAAGATCGTCATCAAGGGCCACCACACGGGACAGCCCGTCCGCGAGGCGGTCATCCTCACTGTCGAGGGTGAGAGTGGAGCCCCTCCCTACCGGGTGCGGTGGAGCGATGACGGACACGAAGGATTCTTCTTCCCAGGATCCGATGCCGTCGTCGAGCACCACCCAGCCGAGGAGTCATGACCCACATGACCTTTGCAAACAACCCAATTTCGGGCCTGAGCACGCCCTAGGATCGCCCGGCCGGTGATGAAGCGGAGGCCAGGCTCACCGGAACGCATGGCCCCAGGCCGCGCTCCCGCTGCCGTGCTCCTCGACGCCGGCGGCGTGTTCGTCCTCCCCGACCCCGAGCGGATCCTGGGGGCTTTCACACGAGCCGAGTGCTCCGTCCCTCGAGAGGTGCTGGCCGACGCGCACTACCGGGCCGCAGCAAGGTTCGGCACGCATCTCGACGTCGAGGCGAACTGGACCGAGGCGTGGCTCGACTACCTCCAGACGTATGTCGACGAGTGCGGCGTACCGCAGGACCGGCGTGACGAGGCCCATCGCCACCTCGACAGCGAGTTCGCCGATGCGGCGCTGTGGGTCGAACCGGTGCCTGGCAGCCGCGAAGGACTGCAGGCCCTTGCCGACACCGGGGTCCGGCTCGGTATCGTCTCCAACGCCGATGGCATGATGGGCCCGCGGCTCGCCCAACTCGAGCTGTGCCAAGTCGGTCCCGGCATCGGCGTGGACATCGAGTGCGTCATCGATTCCGGAAACGTCGGCGTCATGAAGCCCGATCCGCGGATCTTCGAGGTGGCCATCGACCTCCTCAGCCTCGACGCGGACCAGATTTGGTACGTCGGCGACATGCCTGCCATCGACGTAGTCGGCGCCCGCCGGGCCGGGATCCGACCGATTCTCATGGATCCACTCGGCCTCCACTTCGACGCCAGTTACGAACGGATTCCGTCCTTGGTAGGGCTCGCCGAGCTGATCGCGACGGCATCGGCGTGACCGACGACGAGAAGTTCTCGCTCGCCTCGGCCCGAGCTCGCCGCGGACGAGAGCCGACTAGCCGAGTGGGTGGTCGACTTCCTCGCCAGCCCGGGCAGCAGCAACTCCGCGCTGGCCGCCGCATTCGCCATGAGCGGCGCGACCTACCTGGGTCCGATCCGATTCGCGCTCGACCGACTCACGCCGATGGCCGGTCCCGACGGGGACGAGGTGGTTGTTCCCGTCTCCGAAGAGGTTTGGGAGTCCGACGTCGAGGCCATGGAGCACAGCATCGAGCAGGGGTGGCACCCGCCGCCCCTGTTGGTATCGCATCACGACGGCAAATACTTCCTCGAGGACGGAAACCATCGCTACGAGACACTGCGCCGAACGGGCGCCACCCAAGCCTGGGTAGTTCTCATGTTTGCCGGCGAGATGGAGCGAGACCGGTTCCTGAAAGAGCACGGCGCTCCGCCGACCGGGGCTGGTGAAATGGCCCTCACTGATCCTCAGGTGGCCGAACCGCTCGAAGAGTTCAGGTGACCGCTGTCCCATTGGTGAGCACGGGACACGCCCCCTGCGGACGGGGATAGTCCAGCAGGGAAGGGCTGTAGAGCCCGTCAGGGCTGACCCAGGTACTCCGATACGAGCACCAGGTCCTTGAGAAGGGTCTGGTACTCGACGTGCGTCGGGTGCTCGATGGTGCGCCACTGCGTGCCTTCCTCGGCCTCCATGAAGGCGCGGTACCTGGGTGCGCCTGGGATCTTCACGTTGTCGGCCACGACCACCGATCCCCCGTGCAACCATCCCCTCTTCAGCAGGTTCTCTAGGTCGGGGAGGTAGGCCGCCTTGTCGTGGTCGATGAACACGAAGTCGAGATTGCCCTCGGCAAAGCCGTGGGTGTCAGATAGGCAGTCCAGTGTCGTTCCCCCGTCCCCCAGGGACCCGACGATGGCCGTGACGCGGTCGGCGACGCCAGCGTGGTCCCAGATCCGCCGGGCGATCTCTGCGTTCGCCGCGGCGAACTCAATCGACCATAGGTGCGCATCCGGCGGCATTACCCGCGCCGTGCGCAGGGCGCTGTACCCGCAGTAGGTCCCCAGCTCCAACAGGCGGCTCGGCTGTGCGCGCGTGATCGCTGTTTCGAGGATCAGGCCCTTCTCGTCGCCGACGTTCATCATGACGCTGCGCTGGTAGCAGAACTCGTCGACAGCGCGGATGGCGTCACTAACGTCGCCTGGGCGCGCATGGGCGAGCACGTAGTCGGCAAGAGCGTCCTCCCGCCCGTCCCCCACTTGCCATTCGCGCATTAGGTGGCTCATACCGAGCCCCATCCGCAAGGCTGACCAGCGCAGGAACGGCGCTTTCTTGCCGCCCACCTCCAAGAGGCTTCTCATCATGGGCTCCTTCCCAAGTCCGCTCCTGCGGGACAACCCAGGGCGACCGTACCAGGAGGCGGAAACAGCCGGCATCGTGGTGACCCTCCTTGGCGTCCACCGTGCTGGTGTGATCCAAGCTCTGCGACTCCCTGCCCTGCGGTGTTCGAGGCCCTGCAGTGGTACCCCACAGCCGGAGGGTCACGCCCCAGCCGGCGAACGGGGCTACTCGCAGGGCTGGTTCTGTCGGGTTTTCGGGACAGTCCATCAGCGAGGGAAAGGCCGGCGTGGTGCCCTCCATGGGCGCTTGCGACTTCAGGTGATGCGGTGAACCCGGTAGTCGACACCGCCACCTTCTTTGAGGCGGCCCTCCGCAACGAAGAGGCTAGTGGTCAACCACCTGTAGCGTTCGTCGCCGGTCTCGAACCGGGGCGTAGTCCTGAAGTACTGGTCGCCCCAGTCGGTTCCAGAACCGTTGGTGGTTGCGGTCATCACCTTGTCGTTGAGCTCGAGCAGGCCGGTGTAGTGCGTGTAGATGAAGGCCCCGTCGTCGGTGCCGATCTGGCCTCGGACGTCAACCTGCCCCCATCCGTCCGTGCCGAGCACGATCCAGTCTCCGCCACCGGACAACAGCTGTCCGTTTAGCCGCTTTCCCGTGACCTGTCCTTCCGTCACTTCGAGGAACATGCGGCTTCCGAAGACCACGGGCGGTTTCAGGGTCCCGTAGTAGTCGAACTCATGGACAAGCTCCATATGTATCGCCTCCTGAGGTACGACTGTATTCCTCCGGGGGTCCCACCAGCCCGGCGTTGTGGGACTCCCAGTTATGAGCCCCCGTGACAATTCAGATGCCAACGGCGTGGCGCCCGCCCTCGAGCCACATTCGTAATGCCGGATCGAGAGCGGACGCCGCTGTCTCATAGAGAGCAAGATCGTCGGGGGCCAACACGCTGCGCCATCGACCACTGTCGCCCTTGTAGAAAAAGCTGTCTGCACCACCCTTCCACGTCATCGTCATTGGGTCTTCGGTGCCACGTGCTTCATTGCGCATGGCTTCGAGTCCAACCGTTGCGACCAAAGCAGGCCAGGAATCCTCACTGACATCGATGTCGCAGAATTGGGCGATCCGCCGTATCTCACACTCAGGGTCGGCTTTGAGATCACCGAAGTGGACGAACAAGACATTAGGAAGCGCCCGCGCCTCCCACCAGGTCGACAGGTGGTGGTGGTGCGACCAATACGGCCAGCCATCGGGCTCCCACTCGAACCATCCTTCGCTCACCCACCGCGGCCACAGCTCACCCGGCGTTGGCGGGCAGCGCGGGAACTCCGGTCCTGGTCGATCGGAGTCATTGAACAGTTGGTACATCCGGTCGGTGTAGGACGAATAGTGGTTGAACAACGACATGAAGACGTCACGGGTGTCGCGGCCGACGACGATGTACTTGGCCTGTGGGAAGAACCGAAGCCCGTCAGCAGCCAGATGGCTCTTTATGAACCGGCGATGGCGCTGTGCATCTAGACGATCGAGAATCGGTTGAAGAGGTCCCATGAACCGAGCATCGATCCACGGGGATATTTCGCTCAATCTGGCAGGCAGGGGTTTTGGTCCAAGGATCAGAGCAGCCAGGATGCGCTGCGTCCATGTCGTGCCAGCCTTGTATGCGGTCGTAACGAAGATGTCGTCATCGCGCGGTGCGAACTGGTCCCAACGTGTGCTGTCGAGGTGGTGATTGCGGTACTCGCGGGTTCGCTCGGGTGGTTCGAGGCTCATCGCGACAAATCATGCCACCAAGCCCGTTCTGGAACTGATCCGATCGAGCCTGACTGGCATTATCCTCTTCCTGATACGGCGTACTGAGGCACCCTCAAGACGATTGACGGACGCGGGTTATGGGGCACCCTGGCGGCACCTCTCGCTGGCGGGCGCGGGCGTTCAGGCTCTCGGTGAGGGCGCGCAACTCCGCCGCCATCGCCGCATTGGCCATGGGCGTCCCGTGGCCGGGCGCCAGCACCTGTGGCTCAAGCCTGGCGAGAGCGGCGACGGACTCCCTCGCCGTCGGCCAGCTCCAGGTCGAAATCCACGGAGGGCCGGAAACCCGCTGTTTGATCCGAAGCAGATCCCACAAGGAATTGAAGTTGAGGGTCAGAACCGCGTCGCCCGTGATCAAAACCCGGTCACTGGGCCTGAAAAAGGCGACATGGCCCGGGGTGTGGCCCGGGGTGGGGATGCACTCCCAATCCGGAAGCCCCGGAACGCCAGCTTCTGGATCGAAGGCCTGCGCCGCCTCGGTGATGCTTGCCTTCGCCTCCATCCGACCGCTGCGCCGGGGCATGAGACGCATCAACGGCTCGATCAACCACCGACCAATCGCGTCCCCATACTCCGGCAGGTACTTTCCCCCGGCCAGCGGCAGCTCGTCGGGGTGCACGTACACCGGAAGATCCCAACTCCGCGCCAGCTCCAGCGCCGAGCCTGAGTGATCGCCGTGCGCATGCGTGAGCAGGATTGCCGCGGGGCGCGTGCCCACCCCGAACAAACGCTCCGCGCTCTGCTTGATCAACGGGCCGCGGTTTGGCCACGAGGTGTCGATCAACACCCACGACGGCCGGGACCGCACGAAATAGACGTTGGACCCGCTGATTGCACGGTGGAACACACCGGGAGCGATTTCGGCCGGCAGACTCCGCCAGGGCCTGGCCGACGGTCCGGGCGTGGGCACCGCTGAACTGGATCCGGCGACACCAGTCATCTCAATCGCCTCCCCTCTCACTATGGCGGTTGAGACCGGTTCCGCCCAGTGCCGAAGGTCCCCCACGCATCGGGTGGCCTCGCTTCGAACCACGGACTCGATGACCGTGACGCTCGGCGCTAGCCGTCGCGGTCGATTCGCCGACCGTCTCAGAGCGCTGCTGCGTCCTGACACACCTCCTACCGAACCGGGCGCCGACGTGGTCGAAATCGTGCAACGTTGAGCCGTGAAGCCCTGCCCCCAGCGAACGAGGGCACCCTATTGAACGGACTTTGCCCTCGCCCTGCGACAGGCTAGGACCATGGGAAAGCCCCCAACCGCGAGCTATAGGGCCGCGATGAGGTCGCCGGGGTTGGGCACGACGTTGCGCATTATTCCGCAAACGCAGGTCCAGAGGTCTGCGTCAGACGCGGCCGCGTCGTCGGCCGTTCTTCAACAAGCTGAGGAAGACTCGCACCACGCTGAGACTCGCCAGGGCGATCAGGGTCGCGTCGAATGCTGGAACCCACCGCACCTGGTCACCCTTTACGACGTAGCCCCCCACGGGCAGGACCAGGCCACCGAATCCGCCACCTGTGCCGGTTGGCGGCTGACTATCGGGAGGGGCGCCATTCGCCGGCTCCGCTGTCTCGATGGCACGGGTGTGCCCGGTAGTCGCTGGCTTGATCGGCCCTTCACCGCCTCCACCCCCACCCGCCACGAGTGCGACGGGAATGATGAGAAGCCCTTCGCGCTCATAGGCTGCACCAAAGGAGCGTCGCACCGATAGGTTCTCAGCCATTCTGTCCAGCAGGTCTCGGGTGTTCACGGTTCGACCTTCCTTTCCTTCCCGCCCCTTTTGGCGAGTGTGTCGTTGTGAGATCGCCCGCCTCGGGCATTTGGCTCACGGAGGTCGACCGTAGACCGGGCCGGCGCCACCGTCACACCCCCGGCCCGACAGTGCCAGAGTGAACCGGACGGAGGTCTTGTGGGCGATGATGCCGGAGGCACCGATGACGCGCCGCTCAGTCTCGAGGACTTGCTAGCGCGCCCCGCCAGGCTCGATCGAGGCAACCTATTCGCACTGCCCCCCCGAGCTTGGTCTGGTGCGCTCCCTCCTGACGGCGTACGGGGGCAGTCGTGGCGATCGGGATCGGCCCGGTCAGCGCTGCTGTCAGTTGGCCACAACCAAGAGCTTCCAGGTTCTAGGTACGCCTTTGAGTTCGTGTTCACCCCGGTCCGCGAACGCAATGCCGGACCCGACAACAAGGGGCGGCACCGCCCCCGAGACAAGCACCTCACCGGGGCCGGCCGCTGCGGCGACTCGGGCGCCGATGTGGACAGCCAGCCCGGCCACATCGGCGCCCCGCACTTCGACCTCGCCGGTGTGCGGGCCGGCCCGCACCTCGATGCCCAGGGCCCGAACCGTTTCACAAATCGCACGGGCGCACTCAATGGCCCGTCCCGGCCCGTCGAAGGTAGCCAAGAACCCGTCGCCGACGGTGTTGACCTCCCGCCCACGGAATCGTTCAAGTTGCCGGCGGACGGTGCGATCGTGGGCGTCGAGCAGATCTCGCCATCTGTGATCACCCACCTCCGCAGCACGCTCGGTGGAGCCGACGATGTCGGTGAACATGACCGTGGCCAACACGCGGTCGGTCGCGTGGCTTTGGCGGGCGCCAGTCAAGAACTCCTCGATCTCGTCCAGGTCGGTATCGCTGTCGCCGGCGAAGATGAAGTTATCGGCGCCGGGAACCTCCATCAGCTTTGCCCCGGGGATGTGAGCAGCCAGATACTCAGCGTGGGGCCTTCCGGCGAACAGGTCGTCGCGGCGATACAGCACCAGCGTCGGTGCCTGAACGAGCGGGAGCAATGCACGGACGTCGGTGTAGACCCCAACCTCGGCCTCGGCTGCTGCCGCGGAGGGGCTCGTTGTGTAGCGGGAGTAGCGCCGCCACTGAGCGACGAACTCGGCATCCTGCAGCGCGTGAGGCGCTAAGTACCGCAGGCCTGATACGTCGCCAGCGTCACCCGTGAGCTGGGCATCGCGCACCCGAGCGAGGGCCTGCTCCAAGACCTCGTTCGGTATCCCCCATGGATAGTCGGGTGCCGGGGCCAGGCGGGCATAGCAGCCATCGAGCACCAGCGAGGCCGTGCGGTTCGGATAGGAGGCGGCGAACAATATCGCCATCGGGCCCCCAAAGTTGTTGGCCACCAGCGCCGCTCGCTCCGAACCCGCCGCGTCAAGCACTGCCAGCATCTCGCCGGCTCGACCTTCGAGCGAACGTCGCTCGGACCGGCCAAGCGGGTCGGACATTCCCATGCCTCGGTGGTCGAAGCGGATCAGGCGGCTAAACGACGCCAAGCGCCGGAACACGCGAGCTAGCGCCGCTATCTCCCAGGCCAACTCCACATGGCTGCCGATTCCGCGCTCGAAGACGAGATCGAGCGGCCCCTCGCCACAAACCTGATAGGCGATATGCGCGCCATCGTCAATCTTGGTGTACTGAGTGTCCGGAGGCTCGATCACGGCCATCAGTCTGTCGTCCTGGACCGATGGGCGTCACGCCCACCATCGCTAAGGAAGGAAGCCAGATCGCGGCGCCACTCTGAAGTCCGGGCCCCAGAAGTGGATTCGCAGGGTGTCACCTCGTCCCGGCGTATTGGGGCAGCCGTGTCAAGGGGCAGTTGCAAGATCCAGACGCATCTCGGCAGGCACTTGCCCCCCGATTGCCGCATGCATCACCCGCTTGTGATCGGCGTCGATCGGATGTTGCGACGAGGCGACCACTCGACGTGACCGCTCGACGTCCTCAACATCCATGATGTAGATCACGACGGGGCCTTCCTTGCCCTCAATCAGAAACGCTTGTTCGTGAGTGCACCCTTCGTCGATCAGAGTTGCCAGAGCCTCCACCCGACGTGGTCCGTTTGCTTCTGCAAGCCAGCGTCGCAGTTCCTCGACGTGGCCAGGATTGACATGATGGATGGCAACTCGGAGCATGGAGAGAGTGTGTCAGCCCCGATTCAACAAGGTCTCGGCCTCGGGCGACGTGGGACACACTAGAAGTACGCTTACAATCGCATCACCGGCGAGAGGAGCATCTCGGTGGCCGATACTCAGGACCCCCGGCCCCTGCTCCGCAGTTCATTTGAGCAGTCCATACACCTTGTCGGCGCTGTATTCCTTGATCAACACAGCCGGCCGACCCCTTGCATCGATTTCGATGTGCGGACACTCATAGGCCATATGGCGTTCGCCGCCCGCCGGACCGCTGAGGCAGGTCGGCGGGGCACTATTTCCGAGGATGGGCCGATCATCACAGGCGTGGCGGACAACGATTGGCCGACGTTCTTCGAAAAGACGGCACGTCAGGCGATCGAGGTGTGGTCCAACGAGGCCACGCTGGAGGGCACGATCGAGTTGCCGTTCGCCACCTTGCCCGCGGTCGAGGTGGCGTTGATCTTCGTGCAGGAGCAGGTCACCCACGGGTGGGACCTAGCCGTAGCGACCGCGCAGGTTCCCAAGCTCGACCAAGGGCTCGCGGAAGCGATACTCCCGCTGGTGCAGCAGTTCGTCCCATCCGAAAATCGCGGGGAAGAGGGGCCGTTTGGAAAGGTTGTGGAGATACCATCGACCGCTCCGGCATACGACCGCCTCGCGGCCTATCTCGGGCGCCAGTCGCGCCCCACCTGATCGCTTAGCCAGCTGGCCCAGTAGCCCCTATGTGCGGGATGGTGGCGCCCAGCCTCTCAGATACGGTTTTGAGATGTCGGAACATGATCTTGATAGAGCTCTCACGCTCGAATCATGCGGAGAGGGGCTCTGGTCTGCGAGTGCCGATCCCAACTACGAGGCTGGAAATGGAATGTTCGGCGGATGGACGGTGGCCGTGACGCTGCAAGCGGTGTCCGAGAGCGCTGCAGGGGCATCGACGCCGTGTGCCATCACGGTCAACTTCATCAACAAGATCGAGGCCGGACCAACCTGTTCATCCGCTCCTGGCGAGTTGGGGGAGGTCGCTCCGTGAGTCACTGGCAGGTGGAGTTGATGTCGGAGGATCAACAGACACCACTGGCAGGCGCTGCGGCCGTGCTCGCCGAAAGGCGCAACTCCGACGAGAAGCTCGACGTGTCCATGCCGAACGCGCCTGATCCCGAGAGCCTTGAGGTAGTCCACCCGGCTCCAGGAACCAATGGAGAACGATGTGCGATGCGCCCGATCGAAGGGTTCCCTTTCTTCGGCCGTTCAACTACGTACTCCACGGCTTGGGTTAGGGAGACGAGTGGCCGGCCCGTCTATCACCTGCAGTTGGCGTTTCTTTCGGACTTTCGCGCACCCCGGTCCTACTTCTGGAGCGATGGTCCCCGACGGAGCGCCACGCTTTCGCTCTCGGTGTACTTCCACGCGACCGACGAGGAGCTCGCGAAGGTCGGTGACGACGATCTGCTCAGCGAGGGTTTCGGTGTCCGCGGCGTGCAGTCCACGTCCGAAGAGCATCTTCGCCTGTGGAGTCGCAGCGGGGCTCTGCTCGCTTCTTCGGTCCAAATGGCTTGGTATCGCTAAACGAAGCGGCATCATTTGCGGTGCCCCCGTTCACCGGGGAGGGTGGGACGGTTGGGCGCGAGTGGGGCAGGTCAGGGAATGATGTGTGCATGGTCGAGCCAGACGACAACTCCCTTGCGAGCATCGAGCAGTTCTTTACCGAACAGGGGTTCCGCGTCGTAGTTCACCAAGAACCGCCCCCAGAGCCCTCTGCAGATGCTTTGAGGGAAACGTCAAGCAGGGAACGGCGAGCCAGACGCTCGTATCGTGCCTACTAGGCTGATCTGGAAGGGCTGAATTCGTCGACTCGGGTCCCTTGGTATGGCGGAGGCGACAGCGAAGAAGACGCCATCCGTAGTGCTCGTAAACGGTGGAGGGTCGAGCAAGAAGGCGGTCAACCCCCCCCCGGGGGGGGAGAACGTCCGAGGCCCTTGACGTGAAGTCGCGCCGAACGCCGGGTCGGTGTCGTTCTGACGCGCTAACACTTTCTGTGGAAGTAGATGGGATGTTCAATTCGCCGTGCGGCTAGTGCAGCCAGCCGCGGACAGCCACTCCGAGCTCTCCTTCGAGTCGATCTGCGGCCACTTGAGCCAAGTCGTTGGGCCAACGCCGGTCGTAGCGGGGTACAGAGGTCGGGCTCGGGTGACCAACAATTCGGCTACTGCGAGCCCGAAGGAAAGCATGCCTTCTCGGGTGGCCGATACCGGAGGCAGCGCGGCGACTGTGTCTCGCTGTTCGGCACTGAAGGACCGGTTCCACTGTTTGGCCGGAGGCGGGGAGCCGGTTTCGGCGAGAAAAACCGTGGTGAGAAGCCCGAGAATGTGTGAGACGCCAGTCAAGTGGCGTAAGTGCTCGTTCCGTTGGATCAGGGTGATGAAAGGTCCCGCCAAACCACGGAGCTGCTCCTCCACAGCGTACTCGAGGGCATCGGCGAGGTCGTCGAACGGCCCCGACGACAACAGACCGACCGAGTAGCGAGCGGGCAGGGTCGGCGGTGCCTCACCGGAATACACGGCCATGTCCAGCGTCCGACCCTGCGGGGTCAGAGTGTTGATAATGAACGGTGCGATGGGCCGGTGGGCGAAGACGGTCGGTGTGATCCTCGCGACCCAGATTTTCCAGTCGCTCAAGAATGAGTCGTATCCCTCCGGCGTGATGATGATCTTGAGGTCCAGATCGCTCCACCGGTCAGCCGTCCCGCGGGCCAGCGAACCGGACAGCTCCACCGACTTGACCCTGGCATCTACACCAAGAACCTCTTGGGTGCGGCGATAGAGCTCGACGTAGCCTTGATCGACGACCTCCATCCCGCCTAGCGAATGTCGCTCGTTTGAACCCACGTCGATCCAGGCTGGAGCCAAGGATTCCCCGTGTCAATTCGGAGTATGCGGACTGCCCCCGTACGCCGTCAGAACGGTGGGGCAGTTTCGACCCTTCGAGGGCAGGTCTCGCCTTCTAAGGCTTCAAGTGCGCGTCGAAGAACGCGAGGATGCGCCGTCGTGCATCTCGCGCGGAGCCCTCGTGGTAGCCCGATCCAGGCGAGAGTATTCCGAAGACCGGCTCCAAGACGGAGAATGGGAATGGATTCTTGTCTCCAGCTCCTTCGTGGTCATTGAGAAATGAGTGCCCGGCCTCCGGGTACTCCTTGACATCATGTTCGACCCCGACGGCCGTCAACGCCCGCTCGAGGCGATCGGCGGCCCCTCGCAGTGTGCGATCCTTGCCGCCGTAGCTTCCGACAATCGGGCAAGCCTGTCTCAAGAAGCTGGCCGTGTAGGCGTCCTTCGGAGCGGTGCCGTAGTTGACGCTCGACACCGTGAACCCGCGATCGGCGGCGAGCAGCAAGGCGAACCCGCCTCCCATGCAGTAGCCGATCACGCCGACACTGCCTGTGCAGTCCTCCCGGCCCTCCAACCAGACGCGCGCCGCCTCGATGTCGTCGAACGACCGTCCCCGTCCGGCGCGCACGTCGCGCACGACCGAGATCATGCACGCCACCATCCCTCTCCCAGAGAAAAGGTCTGGCGCTACAGCGAGGTACCCTTCACCCGCAAGCCAGTCAGCTTGGTTCCGTAGGTCCTGGCTCATCCCCATTGCGTCGTGAATGACGACGACACCTGGCCAAGGACCCTCGCCCGCAGGTGTCGCCAGGTAGGACGGCAGCTCACCCGGGGTGGGGATCATGACCTCGGCCATCACGGACCGCCCCCATCGGTGACGTCATTCGATAGAACCCTTGCCGCGAGCCGTTTGCCCCATTCTTGGGCTCGGGCCTCCTCGCCCGGTTCGAGGTGATTCTCCAAGGTGACAAAGAAGCTCTCGGGCTTGGCCACCATCTCGAACCCGTGCTTCCGAAGTTTTCGGCTGATTGGCCTCGACGCCCCCCCTCGGAGAAGTGTTGGACCCTTAAAGCGGGTGTCGAAGGCAGCACACTTTGTGTGGCCATGGCCCAGCGACCTGAGCCAGTCTCGCACGCCTGGGCCCTGGGCGTCGCGATCGAGCACCAGATCATTCTTGGGGTTTTGCGCAGTGGCGGCCGCCCACTTGCGGGTGCGGGTGCGACTCATGCCGTGAAAATGGGTAGGCCCGCCCACCACGAGCAGGTCGGCGTCACCAAACTGTTCGCGGCCTGCCTCACCCATCGGGACCACGACTACATTGTCCAGCGGTTCGAGGCCCCCAGCAATGGCATCGGCCATCATGTGCGTGTTGCCGAACATCGACTCGTAGATGATCACCGCCCGCATGGACACATCTCCGGTGCTTTCGCTGCTGTCATAGCGTGCCTCTTTGTCCCTTGGGGCAGCCTCCGCCCCAAGGGCATGATTGAGCCGATACGCTCCGGCGGGTAAAGGCCAACGTCACGGGCAATCGCCCAAGCGTGCACCACCGACGGCGGCTACACCGTCAAGATCGCCGGCCGTTCGAAGCGCTCGAAGCAGGCGGTCGTGGCAAGACCGCATCCCGGGCATACCTCGGGATCAACCCTGCGCATCTGGCCAAACTCGGGATGCCAGCACATTGTGCAGTCACGGCAGAGTAGTTGCGCTGCCGACCATTGATGCACCACTAGATTCGTGCCGGCACAGTTCGGACAGGATCCCCGCATCCCTAGACGGAGGGGCCAACCGAAGATCCCGCCGATCGAATCGAATCCAAATGTGGCCTCACGCCCGGCGCAGGCGAACTCGTCTCTGATGTCGGCGTCGTCATCGTCGGGTGGGACCAGTTCATCAATGCCAAGCTGTTCAATCATCACCCACCTCCTCTCGGTGGCTGACTTCTCTTCTATTGCTGGCCTAACCCATCGTGCGCTCTCTCTGAGTCTCATGCCAGGGGACCAAAGTCCCTACGATGTGGCGCCTTCTGCTTCATGGGCGGCTTGCCCTGCGTGTGTTCCGGCGCTTTCCGGCGGTCGCAGGTATTTGGCGAAAAGCAATCTCAGTTAACGCACTTTGAGATAAGCGCAAAGTGCTGATACCGGGCAGGGTTCAGGGTGCCCCCGTCCGTCGGTTATACAGGTGCCACCCTGCGGCACCTTGGGGATACCTCCAACATGCCTGATTCTCTGATTCGCGCCGGGTGATCTCACGGAGGAAAGCACCCGGGGAGTTCGTTCCCCTCGCGCTAGACCGAAGTCACTGGATGAACGAGGCGATCAGGTTCGACGTCGCTTGAGGCCGCTCGAAGTTCACTTGGTGGCCGACCCCGGGGAGTATCGCGGCAGACCCTTGGGCAAAGGTACGAGCTATGTGCTCGTAGCCATCCCCAACGAAGAGCTCGCTGAACTCGGAGCGGACGACAAGGGTCGGGCACGTGACCTGTCGACGCAACCGGTCCTCATCTTCATCACTCGGACGGTCACCCCCGGCAGCGTTGAGGTCCGAGGCAGCACCACGCACCCTCCCGTCGTCGCCGATGACCTCAAGGTCCTGGAGGCCGTCGAGGATCGGGCGTTCAATGCGCGGGAAGAGCTGGAGGATCGTTGCAACGAGTTCCTCGTGCGAATCGAAACCATCCGGCGGGGACAGGGCGAAGACCCGGCCAAGCCAGTCGTCGAACTCGGGCGAGTTGGGCGGCCCCAAACCACCGTCCAATAGGACAAGGTGCTTGACCTTATTCGGATGCAGTCCGGCGTACCGGCTCGCCACGGCTGCGCCATGGGAATGGCCGACCAGGTCGAACCGCTCGAGCCCCAACGCGTCGACCAGGCCCTCGACGTCCTCGACCCAGCGCTGCCAGCTGTAGTCGTCGGCCCAGCTTGTCTTCCCATGACCACGCTGATCGGGGAGGACGACGAAGTGCGACATCGCGAGGGGCTTGGCAACCTCGTCGTACGTGCGGCCGGAGACGAGCATGCCGTGGAGCAGGACGATCGCAGGATCTTCGGGGTTGCCCCAGGTCCGGTAATGCATGGTCAAAGCTGGAAGTTCGAGGTCTGCGTCAGTCGGTTCCACTTACCCTCGTGTAGCCGCGCTTCTGCGCGTCAAGTTGAGACCGTACCAACAGTCCCAGATCGGCGTATGGGTCGATCTCGATGGACTCCCTCGTGCCCGAGAACAGCCGGGCCGGTGGGGCAGTTCGGCACTTATGAGGCAGTCAGAATCAGGTCGGTCAGTAAAGCTTGGACCCTGTGGGGAAAGCCCGAGCGCGGAACTGGCTACGAAGGACGAGCTGTCACCCAGCCGAACTCGGATGTGGTCCGCACGCCCAGCCCATCCACGTAGAGAGGGGCAATGACTTCCGTCAGGGACCGGCAGTACTCGTCGTATCCGACAGCCTCGATCGCAGGCACAGAGGGCCCGGCGGCAGCCATGGCGCGCACTGCCGTGGCCACGTCGGGCGACTCGCTGACTACGTCCACCGTCCCCTGCTCCACGTCGCCAAATCCCGTAGCCCTCAGCAGATCGACGATGACATTCCGCGTGTCGCCCTGTTCCATGCTGGCTGCGACATGGCTGGCGGGAGACAACTCCATGGCCTTGAGGAGGTAGGGCAGGAGTCCATTCCGCTCGGGTCGCCCCCAGAAGGTGAGGCCGATGCGACCCTCCGGGATCAGAACGCGTCTCGCCTCTTCCAGGGCACCCTCGCATCCCTTCCAGATCCCATTGAAACTGGTGACAACGTCGAAACTCTCGTCCGGGAAGGGCAGTGCGAACATATCCCCCGTCTGGAAGCTCCCACTCGGAGTCCGCGCCGCAGCAATCCTGATGAGTTGTTCGGACGCATCAACTCCCGACACCACGGCACCTCTTCGGGCAGCCACCGAGGCGGCCAAGCCGGACCCACATGCGATGTCCAGGAGACGGACACCTGCGTTGACGCCGAGCCGATCGAAGACCAGTTCATAGGCTGGAAGCGCATAGGGCTCCGCCAGGTACGCCCACTCCGTAGCCCGCGCCCCCCATCCTTGTCCTGCTCTCTTCCAGTCCACGGGGTCTCCTCTGCGATCGAGGCCGGCGGTCCACCGCAAACTACTGGGGTGGACACGGGACCGCTGACAGACTTGCCGATACCGAGAGGGTCCAGGTGCCCCCTATCACGCCGGACCCTCGACAAGGCAGACCTCGGGGCGAAGACTCACTCGTCAGCAAGCCGGCTGTGAGGTAGATCCGCAGTGACCAGCAACGAACACCGACCCTTGAACGACCCGCGGGATAGTGGAAGGCTTCTTGTCGGCGCAGCACAGAGCGGGCCCGATAGGACCCTCAGGTGTCCCCGTGTGCTGCGTGGCTGTCCCGCCAGTGCACGGCGCAGCGGGTCGGTCGCATGGTGCGGGGGCATCTGGGCGATTTCCGCCGTTCGACGGCTGGAAGGAGGACCGATGGCTGGACTCACCAAAAAGAACATTGACCGCCCCGACGAGGTCCGTCAGATGAAAGATGGTAAGGGTCGGCTTGAGCTTGTCGACCTCGGTTCCGGGTTGGTCGCCCGGGCCACCTTCGAACCGGGTTGGAAGTGGTCGGAGCACGTCAAGCCGATAGCGGGAACCGAGAGTTGCCAGGCCGCACATGTTGGCTACGTGATCTCGGGACGGATGAAGATCGTCATGGACGATGGCGAGGAAATAGAGATCGGTCCCGGCGACTTCATGACGGCTGCGCCGGGTCACGACGCTTGGATTGTCGGCAACGAACCCTGTGTCGTCATCGACTGGCAGGGCATGGCCGACTACGCCAAGGGCTGATCATGGATCGCTTCAACATTTCCTAGCCACGGCCATCGCTTATCGACGAGCCGCCGCCGTTCAGAGGGGGGAAAGGGCGCCGTACCCGTTTCGCTCCAAATGAATGCTTCAAGTAATCGGCCGCGGAGTAGAGGAAAGGAGGCACCATGATTGGTGTCAGCGTTGTATTCGACTACGACGGCGACTTCGATCGCTCCCGGGTGATCGAGGTGGCCAAAAAGCGCGGAACATGTTCGAGGGCCTACCCGGTCTTCGCTTCAAGTTCTTCACATTGGACGACAAGCAGAACCGGGCGATGAACTTCTACGTATGGGACTCGCAGGAGGCGGCGGAAGCTTTCTTCACCGAGGAGCTTCGAGAGAGAGTGACTGGACTGTACGGAGTATCACCCACTGTGAGCTACCTGGAGATCGCCGAACTCGTTGACAACTCGTAGTCAAAGGAGGGCGGACATCAAGCACGGCTGAGGGTGCCCCTGTACACCGGCTATGTAGCAGGGCGAGTAGTGAGACACTTGAGGCGATGGCCGATCCCAAACCCAGCCCGGCAGCTCCGTCAGGGAACGCATTGACCCATGCGCAAACGAAGCTCCACTCGGAAGGGGCGGAGTTCCTCGTCCTTGGTCAACTCCTCATCCGAGGAGTAGCGGCTCACAAGGCGTACAGCGGTTACACGGGCTACGACGTGATCGCTCACAGCGTTGACGGAAATAGAACTGTGCGAGTGCAGGTCAAGTCACGCTTTAATCCCGCGGACTAGGCTTTCCTATCCACTCGCCCGATGGCGCTGACTTCGTCGTATTGGTCCGGCTCAAAGAGGATGTGGAGTATTACATATTGCCGATGAACGACGTAGCCGCGCATTTCCATCCCAAGCTTCCAACCGGTGGTTGGGTAAAGTGCCGCTTCGCCAAGAACGAGATACAGCAATGGCGCGACCGCTGGGATCTGATCGTCGCTCACGTGACGTGATCGTGAGTACCACCCGCGTTCTGCCGATACCGAAAGGCCTTGGGTATCACCTACCGCCGGGAGTGGGTGCATTAAAGCTTCGGACGGTCGAAGCCGCCGTTGGCGATTTACTCTGTCCGCTGAACGGGTGTTTGCCGATTCCGAAGGGGGTGCCGTGGAACGCATCGAAGCGGACGTACTGATCCCAGGCCGAGGCGAGCCCATACGCGACGGGTGCGTCGTGCTCGAGGGGCCTACCATTACGTATGCCGGACCGACCGCTGAAGCGCCCGCCACGCCGGGTGCGGGGATCTACCGGGTTCCCGCGGTGCTGCCGGGCCTATGGGACTGCCACGCGCATTTCATCGGCGTATTCACCCCGGATCTAGCTGAACTGGCCACCAATGCTCCCGCCTTAACTGCCATGCGGGTGGCCAAGGACGCTGCAGTCGCTCTCCGTGCCGGGTTCACGAGCGTCCGCGAGGTTGGCGGACTCGGGGTCTGGGTGAGCCGCGCGATAGCGGAGGGCACGGTCAAGGGTCCCAACGTGTTCGGGGCCGGAGCGGTGCTCAGCCCGACCGGCGGTCATGCCGATCTGCACATGTACCCCGTGCACTGGGTATGTGATCTCGCAGACCGTATCGGGATGCTCCGGCAATGCGACGGCGTGCCCGATTGCCTGCGTGCCGTGCGGCTCCAGTTGCGCGACGGAGCCCGACTGATCAAGGTGTGTGCCTCCGGCGGTGTCATGAGCCAGATTGACGATCCGATCCACCAGCAGTTCAGCCACAACGAGCTGCGCGCCATCGTCGAGGAGGCCGGCCAGGCCGAACGCATCGTGGCTGCTCACTGCCACGGCAAGCCCGGCATCATGGCCGCACTCAGAGCCGGTGTCCGCACCATCGAACACGGGACGTACCTCGACGACGAGTGCGCCGAGGCCATGCGGGAGTGCGACGCGGTGCTTGTGCCGACCCGTCTGATCGTCGAGGAGTTTCTCGCCTTCGGGGCGGCGGCAGGACTGCCGGACTATGCACAGCGCAAACTACTGGCAATCGCCGACCGCCACGCGGAGGCGATCGGAATCGCGTACCAACACGGCGTGCGTATCGCAGCGGGGACTGATGTCGGCGGATCCGGCACAACAACCCCAGCCCGGTGGGGTCAGAACGGTGCGGAGCTTGGCTACCTCGTCAAGTATGGGCTCTCGGCGCTCGAGGCGATCGAGGCGGCAACCGCGACGGCACCATCGACACTTGGCCCCCAGGCACCCCAATCCGGAGAACTCCGGCCCGGCTACGACGCGGACGTCATCGCTCTCTCGGGTGATCCCAGCGTCGATGTCGGAATCCTTGCCGATCCCACCAATGTGACCCACGTGTGGCGAGCCGGTGAACGAATGAAAGCGCCAGGTGAACAGAGCCCGATGTGACCATCGGCGCAGTCGACTACGCACAGATCCTTTCGGGTAGTTGTCCGCGGACGTTCGAGCGGGAGCAGAAGATTGAGGATGTCCCGCCGCCCTCAGGTGCCCCTGGTACGCCGTACATGAGAAGGGTGGGACATGAGCAGACCAGATCGCGCCCTCGCCTCAGGTCCTCCAGGACTTCTGGAACTGCTCGGCACTGGCGGCAGGAGGCACCCAGTCATGGCGGTTCTCCGTGTAGAGCTCCATGCCTGGGGCAGGCAGCTCAGTGCCCACGATGTTGCCCGCAGAGATTCCAAGGATCCCGGCTTCGCCATCGGAGACCCAATAGACGGTCGATCCGCAGATCGGGCAGAAGTTGTAGGTCACAGAGGCCCCGGAAGCGTTCCCGACACCGTCTATCTCCAGCCCGTTGTAGGACTTGGTCTCGCCGCGAACCTCAATCGGCTCGTTCGCGGCAAAATACGCTCCGACCTGAAAGACGCTGCCCGTCCGTTTCTGGCAGAAGTCGCAGTGGCAGATTGCCACCATCATCGGTTCGCTCTCAACGGAGACGTGGAGCCGACCACACGCACACTCGGCGGTTAGTGCCATCCCTCCATCGTTACACAGAGGTACTCCGATCACATCCAGATCGTGGTGTCGCCGAACGCCGGGACGGTGTGCCACCTGCGGCACATGGGGGATACGGTGAACGCCGTGGATCTCCCAGAGCTACTGGTCGTGGACGCTGGTGAATGGCGAAGATGGTTGAGCGCCCATCACGCCGATTCACTAGGTGTCTGGCTGGTACTGGCCAAAAAGGGAACGGCCGATCCGACAACCCTCTCGTACGACGAGGCGCTTGCCGAGGCGATCTGCTTCGGCTGGATTGATGGTCAATTAGGGCGTCGTGACACCGCTACGTTCCGACGACGTTTCACGCCTCGAAAAGCTCGCAGCCCGTGGTCTCAACGGAACGCTGCCATCGCTGAAAGGCTGATCGCCACCGGCCGAATGCATCGATCCGGCGAAGACGAGGTGCGGCAGGCGAACGAGGACGGTCGATGGGAGGCCGCCTACGCCGGGCAAGCCAGCATTGAGGTGCCGGAGGATCTTCTCGCTGCCCTGAGTGCCAATCCTCGCGCGAAGGCGATGTTTGAGATGCTCACAAGTGCCAATCGGTACGCCATCCTCTACAGGATCGGAAACGCCAAGAAACCCGAAACCCGCTCCAGGCGCATCGGCCAGTTTGTCGAGATGTTGGCCCGAGGTGAGACCATTCACCCCCAGGCTCCATGATCACCCGAGTAGTTCACTGGCTCCCAGGGTGCCCCACATCGCCATCGGGTCGGTGGGACGCTTCGGCACATCCCGGGCAGCTAGCTCTCTCGGCGTCGCGACCGTCCTTTACAGTCCTCGGCGGTGAAAGATGACTTCTCGAACCACCGCCCGGTTCGACTCATCCAAAGCGTTGTCCTCGTGGGCGGGGCCCACCCCCAAGCACAAGCGGCGAGGCAAGACCAAGGCGAATGTGGCCATCGGCCGCAGAGTTCTCACGCTCGTCTACTGCGGCCTGCGCGACGGAGAGATCCGTTCTCTGGCCGACCAAGAGGCGGCGTGACGCTCGGCAATCGGCCAGGTGCGTGCTCGTGTAACGGCATGGCTCCCATCTCCTCGGTGGCGCAGCCGGGAAAGTGATTGAGCCCACCTGGTCGTGGCCGGAGACCACCATGCCGATCAATCTCGGCGAAGACATGCCTCAGCAAGACCGAGCTCCATCAACTATCTCGTCACGGCGAGAGACTCTGGTGGTCGAACCTGGTTGCCGCATAGGCGTGCCACTGACAACCTGAAGCATTTTGCGTGGCGAGGCGCACGCCCTCAAGGTCGTTCGTCCTCGCGTCGCTGCGGGCGCTCCACCTTGACCCCGAGCGCCCTCGCACACGCGCGCCTGCGCACAGGCTGCCGTGGCGCGCTCAGGCAGTGGCTACGAACAAGGAGGCAGGTGGCTGATCTTGACACGGCCCCGCTACTTCAGACATGCCGGTAGGGGGCAGGGGGAGATGCCGGACTGTCACTCCGGTCGAACTCCGTCAGCCGCACCCGCAGTAAGCCCTCCACACCCCGTACGTTCGGCCCTCCGTCCCCCCGCCGTAGGTCCGTCCCCCCGTCTCCCGTCCTGGCGCTCGAAACAGCACTAATGCCCCCATTGATCGTCGAGTTGTCCGCCTCGAATAGTCCACCCTTGCCAATCTGAACAGCACCGTTGACCGTTGCTTTCTCGAGTGTGCAGGCCACGCCGGCCGGAACCGTCAGCACTCCGTCAAATGTGCCACTGAGTGTCCCATCGCAAGCTGGCGGCGTGGATCCTCTTGTGACGGTGATCGAGTTCTCGAGGACCCACGGACTTCCGTTCTGCGCCACGCCAATAAGAAAGATGTAGTGAGTCCCGGGCGGTGTCGTCGCCGGGATAGTGAGACGTCCAGTAACCACTCCACCTGAATTCGCCGTCAGAGTTCCCAATTTTATTGGCGTGGAGCCAATTACCCCTTCAACGGAAGACCCTGGTTCATACCTGGGTCCAGCGGTGCTTGTCGAGTTGCCTGCAGTCACCTGCAAGACCTACCAGTTGCTGTCATCTACGGGTAGCCGAGTTTGCGCCAAATGCAAAGATGCGAACCAGAAGACAACGATTGGGGCTGCGAGAAGGACTCCTACTGAAGCAACTTCACTGAGGACGGAGCTACATGGACTCTTGCCGCTCTATCAGGCTGGTCTTCTCAGCGATGCACAGTTCCGAGCAGCCAAGAGTCAAATCATCCGGAATTAGCTCGACCGGTCGAGGGCTTATGCCCGGTGGGCCACATGGTCGGAATCTCACGAGGCCCGACAAAGGACAACCCTCCGCCCCCCGCCCCGCGCCGCGTGTCCCCTCCCGTCTTCCGGTGGCGGCCGAGGGTGTCGAACCCGCGAGAGATCACGTTCCTTGTGGGCGCTGGCGGTGACACATCGACCACCGTACTTACCGACGTCGCGGCGATCACGCGGCCCGAAGATAGTGCCTGACTCCTCATTGCGTGAGCCAGGTCGATTGTTCCGGCCTTCTCAACCACTCCACAATTGTCCACCTTTGGTGCATATCGACCAGCTCATTGAGTGATACTTCGAGCGCTCATCGTGACGCCGGAGTTCTCATCGTCATTCGGCTCTCTCTCGGCGCCAGCGACGAGGGGAGGGGGGCAGTTCCATGAGGCGCTTAGCTCAGCACAGCACCCGGAGGCTCGGGGGGCTCCTGATGGTGACCGCAGCGGCAGGTCTCCTCTTCGGCGTCTGTGCTGGACCAGCGATTGGTGCCAGCACCGGAAGCAAACAGACAGCTGGAATTAGTCCCGTGGTGTCGAATTATCGCACTGGCATTGCCCAGCCGCGGGGCACCAGCGTCGGCCCCGACGCGGTGGTCGTCGCTTCAGCGGGACTCCCGACGGCGACGATCAGCGGCACGGCTTCCGCAGCGGCCATTGGGGGGGCCAACTGGTCGAGCTACCTGTTCAGTGTCGGCCACAATTCCTGACAACGCGCGTGCGACGGCTATCACGTCGGCGAACGCCGCGGTCCTCACTACGGCTTGGACATGGCTGCCGGCTGCCCCACCGGTCCCAGCCCTGGGGAGGTCCCTGTACTCAAGCCCGACCGTTTATGACGGTGTCATCTACATCGGCGCGAACAACGGGACTTTCTACGCGCTGAGTGAGGCGACGGGCACGGTGATTTGGAAAGACTTCGTCGGATACGTCACGACCACTGTCAAGGGTTGTGGTGACCACGGGTTCATCTCGACGGCGACGGTTGCGAACGACCCGGTCTCGGGGACGCTGACGGTCTACGTCGCCGGTCCCGACGGTTACCTCTACGCGTTCAACGCGGCCACGGGGGCGATTATCTGGAGGTCTGTGGTGGGAATTCCGTCCTCCACCGTTCCTGACTACTTCAACTGGTCTTCCCCGGCCGTCGCAAACGGACACGTCTACATCGGCATCTCCTCGCATTGCGATGATCCCCTCGTCCAGGGTGGGCTTCTCTCGTTCGACCAGTCAACGGGGGCCCAACAAGCTGTTTTCTACACCGTTCCCAGAGGTGACGTCGGTGGCAGCGTTTGGTCGAGTGCCGCCGTCGGCGGGGACGGCAACGTCTTCATCACGACCGGCAACGGGCCTGCATCCAATCCGTCCCTTGGTGCCTCGATCTCTGTGATCTCCCTCAACGGGACGACGTTGGCCGAAACGGGGGCCTGGCAGGTGCCGGCCTCTCAACAGCCGGGTGTCGACTCGGACTTTGGCGGATCTCCCACGCTGTTTTCGGCGGTCCTGCCCGGATCGACAAAGCCGACAGAGATGGTCGGCGCCTGCAACAAGAACGGCCGTTACTACGCCTTTCGCCGGAGCGACTTGGCCGCTGGACCTGTTTGGCAGGACGTCATCTCCATGAAATCTTCGTGCATCGCCGCGTCTCCATGGGACGGGAGCCACCTGTGGCTGTCCTCGGATACGGCGACACCCACACCGTCTGGAACGATCAGCGAGGTCGATCCGGCGACAGGGCAGGTCATCTGGTCGAGGACTCTGCCAGGTCCCATCTTCGGGTCTCCCACGCTCAACGGGTCCGGCATATTGGCCGTCCCGACCGGAATTAAGGCGACTGGCGCCACCTACCTTCTCGACGCATCGAACGGGACCGTGTTGGCCACGCTCGACAACAGCGGCGATTTCGCGCAGCCTGTGTTCGCAGGTCCTGACGTCTTCGTCGCTTCGATCACCGCCGGTCTGATCGCGTTTGAAGCTCCCTGAGCCCCCGCCCCGCGCCCCCTCCCCTCCGTTTCCCGGGTGGCGGCCGCCGTGCGTCTCGGTCGCTGCGCGGTCCTTTCCCCGCCGTCCCGCGTCGCTTGCTCCTCTCTCCCCACTCGCGGCAGGGGGGAGAGGGGGGCCCGCGGGGAAAACGGGCCAGAACCGCCGCGCACGGGACCCGGCGGGGAGCCCGGGGCGGCCGGCGCGACCGGGAACGGAGGGGCACCGCAGCGCGGGCGGGGGGCAGGGGTGCCGACGGCAGGCTCAACAATCAAGTGTTCGATTCCAACCGCGCCCGCCGGAAACGTCATGAGGAGTCCTCCCCGATTCAGATCCTCAGGCAGACTGGTCCGGCCCGTCCGTTTGACGGGATGGCGTAGTGGGTCATGGGCCGTGACAAAGGCCTGTCCTCGGTGGGAAGTCACTTTGTCTCTTAACCCCTGGATCGCTGGGTGCAACCCGCGTAGGTTGCCCTGCAGGGGAGACAAGCGGACGATCCTCGTTCCTCCTTTTGTCGGGGGTGTCTCGTGGGCGGGGCGGTGGAGTCTCGGCACGCTTCGAACCACGGAGGATGCCATGTATCTGTTCAGTCGTAACGTTCGTCTCGGCGCGGGGAACCCCGAGAAGCAACTGGCCTGGGCTCTCAAGATGACTGAGAAAGTCAACCAGATCTCCGAGGTGCCGGTCAGCTTGTGGACCACCGTGTTCTCGCCCGGCTCGGGCCGGTTGGTGTGGTCGGCGATGATCGAGGACCTCGTCACCCTGGAGACGACCATGAACAAGCTGGTTGCCGACTCGGGCTACGTATCCCTGGTCGAAGAGGGCGCCGCACATGCGTCGGGCGACCCCATCGACGACGGCCTGCTGCAGATCGTCTTCGCCGACCCAAAGGCTGCCGAGATCGACCGTCAGTACGCACTGGTGGTGCGGGCGACGCTGGCGCCGGGCGGCATGGTGAAGGGAATCGAGCTGGGTGTGGAGACCGCGCAGCTCGCCAGCAAGATCACCGGCTCCCCGACCTCGTTCGCCACGGCCATGACGGGGGGCTACGGGACTGTCGCGTGGCTCAGCCTCTACGCCTCCATTGCGGACCTGCAGCACGCAGGGGACGCAATCGCTGCCGACACCAGCTTCAACCAGAAGGTGGACAAGGAGCTCAGCAAGGTCTACCTCCCAGGCGTCACGACGCAGACGGCCCTGCGCCGCATCGTCTGACCGTCGTCCGGTGGAGGGTCACCCCGCGAACTGACCCTCCACCGGTGCAGGCGGCGCATCGGCGCGGTGCAGCAGCGGGCGGCGCCACGAGAACGGGCAGGGCGGGCCCTAGGCCCGCCCCCGTACGGCCACGGCACATATGGGGCAGTGTCTCCGAGGCGAAGCGAAACGGTTGAGCAAGGCGAAGACCGCCCTGGAAATTCGGAGAGTCCTGCCACATCGGTGACACTCATGCCGTAGCTACACGGCCCAGCCACTATGGGGCAATTCATATTCGAGAACGTGGACTTGATCATCGAACGGTGAGCCGAGGAGCGGGTGCAGGCGCTCCCTATATGAAAGGGTGATTTGCGCCCCGAGGCTGTCGACATAATGAGCCTCGGACTCCCAAACAGCCAAGGTCTCGAAGCGGTTTGGCCGGTGGAGCTGGCGCAGTAGTTCGAATCTTGTGAGTCCAGGGGTGTCACGGAGATCCACGCGAAGCGTAACAGGAGCTCTCGACCAGCCTCCATGTTGCTCGGGAGGATGTCGATATGTGTGATCACGTAAACCGGCGTCACGTTAGGAGTGGTCGGCAAATGATTCTCCTTTGGGCGATGAAGGAAGCGACTCGGGTAGCTCAGTGCGCCGCATTAGCGTCTCCTTGTCGGCTATCAAGAGTAGGCAAGGCAAAGGCTTGCTCACGGGCCCTCTAAATGCCAGGTGAGGGTGCGCCACTTCGCCATCGGGACAGACCCATCTCAGGAGTCACCCAGACGGTTCCTGCACCGGGACATCAGCGAGGGGAATGATGTATCCGAAGAAGGCGAGGAGCGCCCCGGCGAACATTAACCCCATGCCTGTCAGTCTCCAAGGGTGCGACACGGACAGAACCCCGCCTCCGGCGCCAAGCATGAGCCCGACGAGGCCGATCTGCGCGCCGAGGCGCACGAACTTCGACCCATCGAGAACCGCAATGAGGATGGTCAGCGCCCCGATCGCTAGCAGCCCGCCGAGAACAGCGTGGGCGACGTACACACCCCTGCTCTGCGGTGGCAGCCATTGATCAGGTCGTCTGACCGGGACGAGCACCAAGCACGCCACACCGAGTGCGAACTCGACGCCGATGCCGATCATCATGACGAACCAAACCCAGCGCGCGATCATGGATGTCCAGAAGTAAGCTTCGCGGCCACTCGGAGATCTTGTCATTAACGAGTCCTAGGGCGGGCCCCCTAACGCATCGGGACCGAGGGACGGTCGCACTTGTTCAGGTGCGGAGCGGACGTAGGCTCCAAGTGTGGCAGTGCAGGGCAATCGTGTTGCATGCGACCACGAAGATTGCGACTACTCCGTGACGTTTCAGGTTCTCAGACCAGTAGCCATCTATTTTCTTATCCCGTTGGATCGGGGGGCGAATGCCGGATCGGTGACGGAGCTGGTGCTCGGACTACTTGCCTTCGTCGTCGTCATCGCGTGGCAGCTTCGCCAGATCGTGCGGTCTCGGCACCCCAGCATTCGCGCCGTTGAGGCACTCGCGTTCTCCGTCCCGCTCTACATCTTCGTCTTTGCGACGGCGTACTTTCTCATGGGGCATGCCGATACGGCATCCTTCGGAGGTCCGTTGACCAAAACTGATTCGATATACTTCTCAACCACCGTCTTCACGACGGTCGGATTCGGTGACATCACGGCAAAGAGTCAGGCCGCCCGGGCGGTCGTCACAGTCCAGATGTTCCTCGATCTTGTCATCCTGGGTCTGGTGGCCCGCCTGATCGTGAACGCCGTGAAGATGGGCAAGCAACGCCAAGTCGCCTAGGGAAAGGTGCCCCCTAATGTGCGGCGGCACAGAAGTGGGGCAGCGACATAAGTGCTGCCGCAGGGTGGCACCCCAGCCCGGCGGTCTGAGACACCCACTTCAGACCCTCTCCGACCCGACATGTAGCGATGAAGGCGTCCACTCGTAACCAGAGGTGCCGAACCGGAAGAAGGTTCCGTGAAGAGACTGGCGAAGCTGTCGTGGCGGGCTCGGGGTCGTGCTGGTGGTACTTGCATCGCCGAGGTTGATCGCCCGATCGGTGGCTATCGAATGGACCCGAAGTACCGGTCCAATCTTCTCGCGCTATCCGGACCCGAGGGATTACCCCCTACGGTGTCATGGATCTCCTTCGACGGGGACGCCCATTGGGTCCGGCTCTCAGCTGCCCAGGGCTGGCCGCGTTCGATTCGGGTGACCCAAAGCGATGTGGACGGTGCGAGGAATTAGAAACTCGGGCTGATCACATCGGTCATCTGCACCCAAGATCAGGACAGCAGCATCGCTGACAGGTCTCACCGAACCGCAGGCGAACTGGGACAGTGGACCGCTCGCTGGAACTCAGTTGAGGCAACCTCCGATGGTGTTCAAGGGTTCGCAGTTGTTTGGTGTGTTCTTGGCCACCAGGGTGAGCTTGAGCGTTACCGGGCTGCCAGCGATGGCGTAGATACCGCCACCTCCACCGGGAGCGCTGTTGCCCGTCACAAGACTGCCATTGACGGCAAGGGTGTTACCGGCAGCGGTTTCTGTCGCATCAGATTCGACGATTCCGCCACCGACACCTGAGGCTGAGTTATTGCTTACCTGGCTCAGATTGATGGTCAGCACTCCACTGGGAGCTGGGGCGGGTGGAGAAACGATGTCCGCAAAATCGAGGTTGGCGATACCACCGCCGGAACCAAGGTCGCCAACGCTGTCGCTCGGAGCCGTGTTGGCATTCACCTGACTAGCGCTGATCGTCATCGTTCCGTGGTTGAGGATGCCGCCACCAGAGGAACCTGGTGCGGTGTTGCCGTTCACCTGACTCAAGGTGATGGTCGCGATGCCGCCGTTAGCGATGCCGCCTGCACCAGCCATCGGGCCGCCGTTCGACGTGTTGTTGTTCACCTGGCTGAAGAAGAGCTTGAGCGTGCCGAGAGGGGGAGGACCGACGCCCCCCATGCCATTACCGTTGGCGATACCGCCACCTCCGCCTTGTGCAGTGTTGTTGTTCACCTGGCTGAAGTTGATGGACAGTGCGCCTCCGACATCGGCGATGCCACCGGCACTGGCGCCAGAGGTGTTGTCGTTCACGCTGCTGGCGTTGAGAACAACGGTGCCGCCGGACTCGTTGCCGATGCCGCCACCGGGACCGCTACTCGTCGTGTTGTTGTTCACCTGGCTGAAGTTGAGGGACAGCGCGCCTCCTATATTGGCTATGCCACCTCCACCTTGCGCCTTGTTGTTGTTCACGCTGCTGGTGTTGAGGACAACGGTTCCGAACTTGATGGCGATGCCGCCACCCGCAGCACCAGTCGTGTTGCCGTACACCTGACTGCTATTGAGCGTGAGAGTACCGACGATGGCGTCCGACGTGCCCAGGTCGCCCGAGGCGAGGCCACCGCCAGCCTGAGTAGCTGTATTACCCGTCACCTGGCTGTGATTCAGCACCACGGTGCCGCCGTTGTTCAGGATGGCGCCGCCCAAGGTGCCCACTCCTCCGGTCAGGGTCAAGCCCTGAAGGGTGAGGTTCCCAGTCGGGGCGACCTCGAAAATGCGGAAGGGCTTGGCGCTGGTGGGGTTTCCGGTGATCGTGCTGCGAAGGCCGTTGATGGTGATCTGGTTCGTGACGACGGGAAGGCCGTTTCCCCCGATCATCGGACTGGGTGTGTTGTTGGGAGCAGTGAGGGAGTAGGTGCAACCCGCGGCGAGGTTGATGGTCCCGCCCGCAACGTTTGCCGCGGTGATGGCGGCGACCAGTCCGGCGCCTCCACTCGAACACGACACGAAAGTGGCCGGTGAAGCAGAGGCCATCGTGGCCGGGGCGACGGTGAAGACCAGAAGTGCGGCTCCGGTCCCCATCGCCATCTTCAACAGCGCTGTCGATCTCATCGTGACGTGACCCCCTGGTCGTTACCCCCTCGTGTCGTTACCCCTCCGTTGTGTGCCCTGATGATGGAGACCGCGTGGTTACTCCGTCGCCATGCTTGCAGACCTGCAAGGCGGTCCAAGGGTGGAAGCCTCCCCGCGGACCCTTGGTGCTTCCACCACCTGTCGCCGTAGGAGAGGCGCTTGCGCAGGGCGTTGATACGAGCGCACGCGAAGTGACCCCGCCGAAGCGAGGCCGCAACCTCAAGACAGATGCGCCCAATGCCCGCGATCGGGGCACTCCGACAGATGCATGGAGGTGACCCAGTACGGTGTGCGGGTGCTGCCGGGAGCATGGGTCTACGTCGCTGCTCTGGCTGCATCGTTCACCGTGGCGACCGTCGCCAGCCCGGCCGGAGTGTCGGGTGCCCTACTGCTGCTGCCCTTCCAGGTCGGCGTACTGGGCACACCCAGCCCATCGGTAACCCCCACGAATCTGCTCTACAACGTGGTGGCGGTGCCTGGTGCGTTGTATCGCTACTGGCGCCAGGGCCAGACGGGTGGGCGCCTAACCCGACTTCTGGTGCTCGGGACGCTGCCCGGTGTGGTCATCGGTTCAATCATCCGAGTCGACTTCCTGCGAGGTGCAACCAGCTTCGATGTGGTGATCGCCTCGGTACTGATTCCACTTGGGGTGTGGCTGCTGATCGCCCAGAAACCCCTTGGGGGTAGCCGTTGGGCTGCTCGGATCTCCGGCCCGGCCTTGGTCGTCGTGGCAGCACTGGTCGGATGTGTCGGCGGCATCTACGGGTGGCGGCGGGGCGATCCTCGCTCCAATCCTGATCGGATCAGGACGCTCACCTGCCGAGGTTGCACCTGCCACCCTCGCGTCCACCTTCGTTACTTCGGTCGCTGGTGTGTTGACCTTGCTGGTGCTCTCAACCCACCATCACGGCTCGATCGCACCTGATTGGGGAGTCGGCATTGCTCGCGGGATCGGTGGACTGCTGGGTGGCTACACCGGCGCTCGACTTCAGCCACATCTGCCCGAATCAGCGATCCTCCATCTCCTCGGACTGTTGGTCTGGCGATCGGCATTCGGTACGCCTGGCTCGCCGCTGGTTGACGCGGGGGTGCCACCGAAGTGCCTGGGGCACCCCCGGGAGGTCTGAGGCTTGGTCGGGCGAACCACCTGAAGGTCGGTCAGGGCGGACGTGGCGGGCGGGACGTTTCGCGCGGCCCTATCACCTATCCCCACTCGCGGCAGGGGGGAGAGGGGCCAGGGCGGCGGGGCGGGGCGGTGGGCGGACTTGGCGTTGGCGGAAGTTGAGGGTCGCCCCGAACGAAGCAGGCATGCCATCACTTATGGGCTAGGGGCGCCGTCAGCTCAGGTCGGTCGCTTTGCGGCAGTATGCGCACTCCGAGCTGTTCGGGCCGAGGGGTGCGTGGTGATCGATTTTGCTGGTGCGGGACTGGGGCTGCAGCACGGGACGGTGCGGTTGGTACGAAGTGACGCGGGCTGGGCATCTATCGCACGGGAGCTCACTGAGGACGTAAGAAAGGCTGTCGCCCATTCCGCCCAGGCAGTTGAGCACATAGGGTCCACGGCGGTACCGGGGCTGTTGGCAAAACCCATCATCGATCTGGCCATCGGGGTTGATTCAGGCGTGGATGTCACGGAGATCGCCGAGCCGATGTCTCGACTTGGATGGATCTACCGTGGTGATGCCGGAGGCGAGGGCGGTTGGGTGTTCGTCATGGAGGACGCGCCCTGGCACCGAGTCGCCCACGCCCACGGCGTTGAGTTCGGCGGCCCTCAGTGGATCCAGTACCTGGACTTCCGTGAGCTCCTGCGTCAGAATCCAACGGCTCGCCGAGCTTACGAAGGAACAAAGGAACGCCTTGCGGAAGAGCATCCCGATGGCCGACACCGCTATACCGCGGGTAAGAGCGCGACCGTACAGCGCCTACTCGCAGGTGATGCGTAGGTGCTGATATCGAGGAGCTCAGGGGGCTAAATGGCCCGGTACGCCGGGAGAGGGTTCCGACCTTGCGAATCCACCCTGGGGGCAGGGGATTCATGGCGACGGGCGGTCCGGTATCCGGCAGGGATAATCAATCCCGGTCGGTGCCGGGTGCGTCAGAGTCCTTGCAACGAGCGATTGAGCATCCCAATATTTCCTTGATGTCCCGGTGCATTGCGCTAGGTGCCTTAGTCATAACCGCAATAGGGATTACTGCGTGTGGCGGTGGACCCAGCTCGACGGCCCGATCTTCGACCACATCCTCGACGTCCTCGACGACTTCGACGACTTCGACGTCATCGACGTCATCGACGACCACGCTGTCATCGGTCCAGATATCGGTGCAGCCCTGCCCGGTCCCCGCATCGGACTATGCCGGGACTCCCTTTAGCCCGCAGTCCCCTTCGGGAACCCTTGCAGTGCCGACTGCCCTTGCTCCTCCCGATGGTGCGAGCCTCTTCGGGTCGGTCATCGCTGGTGCCCCAGCTTCGTACCTCATCGCCCCCGCTATCGCGAGCTGTCAGGGCGATTTCGGTAGCGCCGATGCGGGGATGATCATGACGGCGACCGTAGGCTCCGACATGTCGCAGGGAGTTGAGTTGGTGCTTCGCGCCGGCGGCGCCAATGCCTACATGAGCCTGGCTTGCCCGTACATCCCTGCTGTCCAGGCCGCCGAGGAGGCGTTCGCAGGCAGTTCATCCGCCTGTAGCCATTCGTCTGCCGACATGTTGCAACAGATCGCCACAGGAACCACCAACGTCTACGTGGCTGCCGTCCGGGTGCCGGCTCGAGTAATGGATGATGCCTTCCTAATGTCCGGTAAGGGCAATTCCGCCGTGGCGCTGTTCACGGCGCAGGTGACCCCACCGATGTCCGCCGATGGTCTGATGATCGCCTGCACACTGCCCTCGACAGAGCAGAGCATCTGCGATGCAAGTCTGCGGTTCTTTCTCGTTAATCAGTCAGGAATTAGTGCGGAAGTTGGCCCGAGCAATCTGAGTCAAATGGAGAATGCAGTTTCTGCATTTGTGAGTGAGCACTGAGCTTGCCGCGAGGACGTTCCGCGCCTAAGCCTGAAGACGGCCGTGCTGTCTGACGGGCGCCGTTCAGGTACGCGCGGTCCTCGTCGGTCATGCTCCCAGTCCTGCCCTTCTGGGGCGCCCCGGAAGGGTAACCATCCTTGATCGGCATCATCGGGGGATACTGGAACCCGGCCGGTAGCCAGGCGTTCGCGCGCACCTGCCGCATGTTGTCCCCCGGCTTCGGCAGAGTGGCAGAGGAGACGGCGGCCTGCTGATCTGAGTGGCCCGGCGGTCACGCGTGGCGTACAGGCGACTGCCTCATTCGGCCCGCAGTATCAGAGCCGCCGGTGTCCTGGCAGCCATACGCCCGGGAAACGCAGCAACGACGTTGGCGAGCACGACCGCTCCCACGGCCACTGCGACGATCTCTGATGTGGGCACGGTCGGCTGCGGGACGGCATAGATCTCGTGGGCGAAGAGCACCCATAGCCAGCGCCCGAGCGCAATGCCGAGCGGTACCCCGACGAGGAGGCCGAACACCCCAATGGTGGTTGCCTGCACGGCCACAGACGCGGACACCTGCCCTCCGGTGAAGCCGAGCGCCTTCAGGAGCGCCAGCTCCCGGCGTCGTCGACGAACCGACGCGACGAGGGTAAGACCAAGGGCCACCACCGCGGCGACGGCCAGACTTCCCGCCAGGAGGGCAGGCGTGGCGCCGATCGAGCGGTAGTTCACGATCTCGGCTGGAAGAAGATCCGAGACGACCAGGACTGTATCGCCGGTGCCATCGCCGTTCGGTGCCTGCGCGAACGCCCGATTGCCGGCCAAGGCGATCCGTCGGATGTCGGCCCGGGCGACGGCTTGGCTGACGCCCTGGCGCATCTGGACGAAGACAAACTCTGGACCGTCGAGGGTGCGATCGGGGCTGCTGGTGCCCAGGGCTTGCCGAAATGCGGCGGGTATCACCCCCGTCGGCACGAGCGCGCCGATTCCCATCGAGGTGTGGTCCCCTTCCAAACTGGGAAAGCCAATGGCCGGCATGGTGGCCGAACCGACCACATGGAGCACGGTCGGCGGAACATAGTAGGGGGCGCTCCGCTTACTTCCATAGGTGACGCTCACCGTCCCGCCCACGTGGGTGCCGAGATCTTTTAGGGTGGCCGCGCCGAGGACGATTTGGTCGTTCTCCTGCGGGGCGTGACCCGACAGGATCGCCGGGACCACCGCCGCGTTCGCCCGCTCGAAGAGGGACGGGACGATTTTCCCGTTGATCTCGGGGTCGGCGATCTCGACGTCGGAGTAGGCGGCCACATTGGCGTTGTGACCGAGCAGCGCGACCGCCTGCGGAGGGACGTCCGGACCGCTCTCCGAGAACAGCGCGTAGGTCCAATTCCAGCCGTAGAGGGCGGGATGAGAAACGAGGGTCTGCAAGCCGCTGCCAAATGTAAGAGTGGCGACCACTACCACCACCGCCAGGACCATACCGAACAACGCCGAGCGCACCGGCACGGTCTTTCGCCCACCACCGGGTTCGAGGGCGAAGCGCAGGCCGGCGACCGCGGGAGCCGGCAGACCGGCCTGCGCGGCGGCGTTGGCTAGAACCTGGCGCCGCGCTGGTGCCTGCACTCGCAGGCCTGACGTGCGATGGCGGGCGACACGGTAATCGAGGGACACGGTCAGCACGCCGAGTACGACGATGATGATCACCATCCCCAATCCGAGCACGGTCCAGTCGAAGGCGACCCCTCGGTTGGGGTAGACGGAGCGCACAGGGCCGATCGGGCCGACGGGCGACAGGGCAATCGCCACGCCCACGGCGAGCAGGGCGCCAAGAAGCATCGAACCTAGGGCACCCACTAGTCCGTCGCCCATCACCACGGCCGGTCCAGCACCAATGGCCCGAAGCACCTCGAGGTCGCCTTCAGTTGCACCCAGTAGGCGGGCGATGGCTAAACCTCCGACGGCCAGTGCGGCCAGTCCGGCGATGACACCGAACGCCGCGAGAGCGATCGATTCGGGCCGGATGGCCCGGTCCGCCTTGGCCGCCACTAGGGACGTGACATGGTCCTGGACGGTGGCACCAGGAGGAATCAGGTTCTCGAACGCCCGCTCCACGGCAGGGACATCCCGCCCCCCGTGCACGGTCTGAATGGCGTAGTACGTGGCGAACGTCATGCCCCGCGCCACGAGGGTGTCGGTGAGGGCCGGCGTGAACAGGGCGAATGTGGGGTACTCGTCCACCTGGTCTTGGATGACGCTGTCGCTGAACTGCACGATGCCCACCAAGGTGGCATCGACCCGGATCATCGGGGCGATCTTTCCCGCCGCAAATGCCGGCGAGCCGATCTGGCTAGGCGAATAGAACCCGAAGGGAACAGCCTCACCAACGTGCCAATGCGCGAACCGCGCGCCGGCCGGGGTGGTCACGAACTGATCGGTTCGTCGAGCATCGGCCATCTTGCCCGCAATGACTCCAGGGCGGTCCATGTCAAACGACAGGCCGTCCACGCTGCCGACGACGGTCACGTTCGACAGGGCGGAGAGCTGGGGAACCCCATTCGGCCCCAAGGGGATCCCGATGGGTTCGACCCAGCTGCGTACGCGCTTGACGTCGGGCAGCTGCTTGATGCTCGTGGTGAGCTTGCCCGAGTATCCCCCTTCGGACCCGCCGTTGCCCGGAGGGAACACGGCGATGGTCAGGTCCGACGGGTTGGTGCTGGCCAGAAAGGTGGTGAATGACGACTGCGTGCGCCGGGCCGCCGCGACCGCTCCAATGGCCAGACCGCCTAACAAGCCGACGAGCAGCACGATGGCCAAGTAGTCGCCCCATCGACGGCCGAACGTGGCGCGAAACCGGTATCGGGCGACACGCAGCGCCAGACTCATGTCACCCAGGACCTCCGAGGACGCATCGACCACCTAGTGCTCGCAGTCTGACTGCTCAGACGGGAGCCGTCGAGGCGGTTAGCCGCCCTCGTCTATCTCGTGCTACTACCCCTTCGGGGTCCCCTGAGGTGGCCGACCAAACCCTCAAACCCGGCGACCTGCGGGAACGGTTCAAACAGGGTGTTCGCCGCCAGAACGATGCTCCTGCCCGCGTTGAGCCGGTTGAGGCCGGCATCGAATCGCATGGCTCCGTAGGCGCTCACGATGGTGAGTGGTTGTCCGAAAGCGTCGTGATGAGCGAGCGCATATGCGCCGATGCTGAATGCTGCAGGGAGTTCCCCAGTACACCTGAACTCACACCGGGTATGGGGCGCTGTCGCCAACGACGGACTCCCCAACCTCCGAACTCGATGTTTTTGGTCGCAACCATCCCGGCCGCTCGTCCCGGCGCCTCCTGGTCTTGCCAGGAGAGGTTCGTGTGCGCGATGACTTGGTCGGGAGACGGTGCGCCCCACGCGGTGTGATCTTCAGTTGTGTGGGCGTCGCTCACCAAGGTGGTGTCATAACCTCGGACGAATGCGCCGTGGATTGTCATAGCCCCACCGATACTCGCATCACCCCACTAGGGTCGCCGCAAGTAACGACGAGTGGACTTGGTCTACCTGGCGCGGCGGCCGGGCTCGCTGGTTACCACTGTGCGCTGGCCGCCGCGGCCGCCTGCCACATGGCCTCGACCGGAGGCTCCACGCCGGTCCACAACCCAAGCTGCACCGCCGCCTGGTGCACCAGCATCCCGAGGCCGTCGAGTGCCGTCGCGCCCGCGGCCGCGGCCTCACGGAGCCAGCGCGTGGGCCGCGGCGCATAGACCAGGTCGACCGCCACCTGTCCGGCGCCGAGCAGACCCGGTGGCACGAGCCACTCCCGCGCCGGCGGCCCACCCGCCATTCCCACCGGCGTGGCGTTGACCACCAGGTCCGCCGCCCCCACCGCCTCGGCGACGGAGCGGTCGGTCAACGACACGGCCGAGCCGGCGGACCCGGCCAGGTCGGCCGCCCGGAACGCCCGCTCGGGCGTCCGGTTCACGACCGCCACCGCGGTGGCGCCGCCCTCGGCCAGAGCCAGGATGACGGCCCGGGCCGCCCCGCCGGCACCGACGACCAGGCAGCGCCGGCCCGCCGGGTCGAACCGGGCGCCGCGGGCCAGGGCGGCGACGAACCCCTCCCCGTCGGTGTTGGTCCCGTAGAGCGAGCCGCCGCGGTTGTCGACGCAGTTCACGGCGTCGAGCCGGCGGGCGGTCACGCTGCACTCGTCGACCAGGGCGGCGACGGCCGCCTTGTGCGGCATGGTCACCGACAACCCCCTGATGCCCGCCCGACGCATCGCCTCGAGCGCACCCGTGGCCTCCCCGGGCGCGACCTCAAAGGCGTAGGAGCGCCAGCGGTCGGCCAGGCCCAAGGCCGCGAAGGCGCTGGCGTGCAGCAGCGGCGAGAGTGAATGGGCGACCGGACTCCCGATCACGCCGACGATCGTGACGTCCGGTCCGACGTCGTGGCGGGCGCCCTCCATCGTGAACGGGATGACCACCGGCTCAGGGAAGGCCACGGGACTGGGCGAGCTTCTCGTTCGCCAGTTGCCCGGCGTAGGTGTCGGAGAAGGCCATCACCCCGTTCTTTTGGACCAGCACGAAGTACAGCCACGCGCCCGACGGCGGGTGCAGCGCCGCCGCCAGGGCGTCGTGCGACGGCATGCAGATCGGGGTGGGCGGCAGCCCGTTGTTCAGGTAGGTGTTGTACGGCGATTGGATCTTGAGGTCCTTGGCCGTCACCGGGCCGCCGTCCTGGCCGATGGCGTAGAGGACGGTCGAGTCCATCTGCAGCGGCATGTCGTTGGCGAGCCGGTTGTAGATGACCCGGGCCACGTCGGGCATGTTGACCGGGATGTACCCCTCCTTCTCCACCACGGAGGCGGCAGTGATCACCTCGTAGGGACTGAGGCCGAGCGCAGCCGCCGAGGCCGTGCTCAGGCCCGCTGCCTGCGCGTCCTGGTCGAAGCGCTGCACCATGGCGCGCACGATCGTGATGTTGCCCTCCCCGGGCAGGATCAGGTATTCGCCGGTGCCGAGCATTCCCTCCAGGTCGTTGGAGCCCGGCGGCGAGAAGAGCGAGTGCACCGCCCCACTGGCGGCCGCCTTCGCGAAGCCACCGGGGGCGTGCCCCGGAACGGTGTCGACCTGCGCGGCCACCTCGGCCAGCGTGAACCCGGGCCGGACGTCCACCGGGTAGATGTTGGGACCCGCGGCGAGGAGGGCCCGCACCTCGGCGAAGGTCTGATTCTGATGGAGCGCGTAGCTCCCGGGGAGAACGGTCGGCGTGCCGTGGAAGAAGTCCGAGATCCGGAAGGCGAGCGAGCTGCCGATCACGTGCTGCTGGTTCAACGAAGAGATGATCGCGTTCGTCGACTCACCCTGGCGCACGGTCACGACGACCTGGGGTCCCTCGGGACCGAGCGCGTGCGACTCGAGCTCGTACCAGAGCGTGAACGCGAGGACCAGCACGAGCAGCCCACCGGCGACCGCCGCCACCAGCCGCCGGCGCCGGTGCACGCGGGACGCATGCGCCGCCCGCCGTTCTGCCCGCGTCGACGCGCCCTCGGCTTCTTCTCCCTCTCCGTCCGCGTCCGGGCCGACGCCGACGCCGTGCTCCGCGCCGGGCTCCGGTCGGGGCCAGGGCAGGTCCTCGTCCTTCTCGTCCCCGTCGCCGCCCTGACCGGGTCCGCTCACGTCTGATCCAGCCACGACTGCAAGAGCACCATCGCCGCCGCGCTGTCGACCACCTTGCGGGCCGCCTTGCCCGTGCGCCCGGCCGCCCGCAGGGAGCGCTCGGCCTCGACGGTCGTGAAGCGCTCGTCGGCGGTCTCGACCGACACACCGAGGGGCTCGAGCAGCGCGCGCAGCGCCGCGGCCTCGTCGAGGACGGCCCGGGCCGCCGGACCGGCCTCACCCGAGAGGCTCAAGGGGAGCCCGACGACGACGACGGACGCTTCGACGGCGCGGACCGCCTCGAGCACGGCGCCCCGGTCGCGGGCCGGATCGCCGCTCCGCTCGATCGTGCCCCACGGACTGGCCAGGGTGCGCCCACTGTCGCTGAACGCCACCCCGATGCGCTTGGCCCCGAGGTCGAGCGCGGCCACCCGGCCCGGGCCGCCCCCGCTCACGCGGACAGAAGTCGCTGCGCCTCGGCCAACGCCGCCTCGATCTGCGCCGGGTCCTTGCCCCCCGCGAGCGCCACGTCGGCCGAGCCGCCGCCGCCGCCTCCCACCATGGCACCGAGCGCGCGAACGAGCTGGGTGGCGTCGGGCGAGCCCCCGGTCGCCGCGGCGATCGCCACCTTCGCCCCATCGGGCGAGCCGGCGAGCACCACCGCCCGCACCCCGTCGTGACGCCGGACCGCTTGGGCCAGCGTCCGCAGCGCGTCGGGCTCCACGTTGTCCCGCCGAGCCACCACGACGCCGCCGTCGGCGGCGGCCGACTCGGCCAGGGTCCTCGCCTCCGCTTCGCTCGCTTGCTGGCGCAGACGAGAGAGCTCCCTCTCGGCCTCGCGCTGGCGCTGCGTCATCCGCCCGATGGCCGCGAGCAACTCGTCCGGTTCGGTGCGCAAGAGCTCCGCCGCCGACTGCACCAGCCGTTCCCGCTCCAGGGCCCGCTGGAGCGAGGCGTGGCCGGTCAGCGCAAAGATGCGCCGCGTGTTGGAGCCGATCGATCCTTCCGACAGCAACGTGATGGGACCGATCTGCCCGAGGGAGTCGACGTGCGTCCCGCCACAGAATTCGAGCGACGTCGGGCCGGCCTGCACGACGCGCACCGAGGCACCGTACTTGTCGCCGAAGAAGGCGATGGCCCCCATCTGCTCCGCCTCCTGGCGCGAGGTCTCCGTGGTCTCGACCCTCACGTCGGTCAGTACGGCGTCGTTGGCCCGTGCGAAGACCTCGTCGAGCTCCTCGCGCGTCGGCTGGCCGTGGTGCGAGAAGTCGAAGCGCAGGTAGTCGGGCGACACCAGCGAGCCCTGCTGGCGCACGTGGTCGCCCAAGACCGCGCGCAACGAGGCGTGCAGCAAGTGTGTCGCGGTGTGGTTGCGTCGGATGGCCTCCCGGCGCTCCTTGTCGATCGTCGCCAGCGCGTCCTGCCCCGCCCGCACCTCGCCGTCGCGCAGCCGCGCCCGGTGCGCCACCAGCCCCGGCACGGCGAAGACCGTGTCGTACACGTCGGCGCGGCCCGACTCGGTCACGATCGTGCCGGTGTCGCCCACCTGACCACCGGCGTCGGCGTAGAACGGCGTCCGGTCCAAGAAGATCTCGATCGGGCCGGACTCCCCCGCCGCACCGGATTCGCCCTGGAGGACGGCGACCACCCGGGCCGGCACCTCGTAGTTCTCCAGGCCGCGCCCCACGAAGGTCGTCGGCCCCTCGGCGTCGAGAAGGGTTCGATACGCCGCCTCGTCACCGGCCCGGGACGACCTCGCCGCCGCGCGCGCCCGCTCGCGTTGCGCGGCCATGGCGGCGTCGAAGCCCGCCCGGTCGACCTCGACGCCCGCATCGCGCGCGAGCTCCTCGGTCAGCTCGACCGGGAAGCCGTGTGTGTCGTGCAGGGTGAAGGCGACGTCACCTCCGAGCACCTTCGCCCCGGTGCCGAGCGCCTCCTCGAGCCGGCTCAACCCCGCCCGCAGGGTGCGGTCGAAGCCGGCTTCCTCGCGCGCCACCACGTCGGTGATGAGGTCGCGCTGGGCGACCAAGGCGGGGTACGCCTGTCCGAGCACCGCGGTGACCGCCTCCACCAACGACGGGGTGATGGGCTGGTCGACTCCCATGCGCCGGGCTGCCATCACGGCCCGCCGCACCACGCGGCGGAGCACGTAGCCGCGGCCCTCGTTCGCCGGCAGGACGCCGTCGGCGACGAGCATGGAGAACGCCCTCCCGTGGTCCGCCAGGACGCGCAGGGCCACGTCGGCGCGGGCGTCGGTCCCGTAGGCGGTCCCGAGGAGGGAGGCGGCCGTCTCGATGATCGGCCGGAACAGGTCGGTGTCGAAGATCGAGTCGTGACCTTGGAGGATGGGCAGGATCCGCTCCAGACCGGCGCCGGTGTCGATGTTCTTGCGCGGCAGGTCGGTCAGGCGCCCCCCGTCGTCCCGGTTGAACTGCATGAAGACCAGGTTCCAGATCTCGACGAAGCGCTGCGTGCCCCCGTGCTTGGGCCCGCCGTCGTGGCCGTAGGACTCCCCCTTGTCGAAGAAGAGCTCCGAGTCGGGCCCGCAGGGCCCGACGTCGCCCATGGCCCAGAAGTTGTCCTCGTCGCCCATGCGCTGGATCCGCTCGGGCCGGACTCCGACCTGGTCGACCCAAATCGCCTCGGCCTCGTCGTCGCTCTCGTGGACCGTGACCCAGAGCCGGTCGCCGTCGAGGCCGAAGACGTCGGTGAGCAGCTCCCAGGCCAGCGGGATGGCCTGGTCCTTGAAGTAGTCACCGAAACTGAAGTTGCCCAGCATCTCGAAGAAGGTGCAGTGGTAGGTGTCCGTGCCGATGATGTCGATGTCGGGGGTCCGGAAGCACTTCTGGATGGAGGTGGCCCGGGGCCAGGGCGCGGGCTCTTCGCCCAAGAAGTACGGCTTGAACGGCACCATGCCGGCGATCGTGAAGAGCACCGAGGGGTCGTGCGGGATCAAGCTGGCCGACGGGACGACCGTGTGGCCCCGGTCGAAGAAGTAGCGCGTGAAGGCCGCCCTCAGTCCGTTGGCGTCCATCGCGCCAGCTTACCGGGGGCAAAAACGGCGTCGGGGCCGGCTCAGGACGACGACATGCCCACGATGGGCTTGTTCAGCACGATGCTCCCGGTCGACCCGTAGAACGCCGCGTCGCCGTACGTGAAGATCCCGCCGTCCGCGCCCACCAGCCAGTAGCCGCCGCCGTCGGGCGTGGCCGCCATGCCGACCACGGGCTTGTTCAGCCGCAGGTCCCCGGCCGAGCCGAAGAAGCCGGCGTTGCCGTAGTCGAAGATCCCGCCGTCCGCGCCCACCAGCCAGTAGCCGCCGCCGGGCCCGGCCGCCATGCCGACGACCGGCGAGTTCAGGACGAGCGAGCCCGCCGAGCCGTGGAAGACCGCGTCCCCGTAGGCGAAGATGCCGCCGTCGGAGGCGACCAGCCAGTAGCCGCCGCCGTCGGGCGTGGCCGCCATGCCCACGACCGGTTGGTTGAGGTGCAGGGCGCCCGTGGACCCGAAGAACCGGGCGTCGCCGAAACTGAAGATGCCGCCGTCGGAGGCGACCAGCCAGTAGCCGCCGCCGTCGGGCGTGGCCGCCATGCCCACGACCGGTTGGTTGAGGTGCATCGCGCCCGTGGACCCGAAGAACCGGGCGTCGCCGAAGGTGAAGATGCCACCGTCGGAGGCGACGAGCCAGTACCCGTTGGTGCTGGGCGTGACGGCCATGCCCACCACGGGTTGGTTGAGGTGCACGCCACCGGTGCTGCCCCAGAAGGTGGCGTCCCCGTAGTCGAAGACACCGCCGTCGGAGGCGACGATGCGGTAACCCAGGCCACAGTCGAGGTCGCCCCCGAAGCCGTACTCATCGGCGGAGGACGTGGCCGAGATGCCCTGCGAGTTGCCGACCGTGACCCCGACGCACATGGGGTCGGGTGCGTTGGGCGGGACGACCGTGATGGAGGTCTCTGTCTGGGAGATGATGTGGCCCGCACCGACCGAGCCGAACGCGACCGACGTCGCGTTGGCGAAGCCACCCCCGGTGATCGTGATGGCGCCGCTGGCGCTCACCGGCCCCGTGTTGGGGCTGACCGACGCCACCGACGGGCACCCGTCCGCCCCCTGCAGGGCGAGGGCCAGGTTCTGGTCGACCGGGGAGCCCAGCCCGCTCGCCGGGTCGAAGCCCGGCGCCGCGGGGAAGTCGCCGCCGTTGGTGTCGGTGAGGTCGTTGTTCCCGTCCGTGATGTCGGTGAAGTTGGACGCGCTCGCACCGGCGGCCGCGTAGAGCGCGGGGCCGACGCGGCCGAGCGGGCTGAAGCAGCCCTGGTTGGTGTCGGCGAAGAGCCCCGCGTTGGTGGGCGCAGCGACGCTGGTGCCGCCGAAGGCGGACCACCCGTGTTGGGCGCTCGAATAGGCCACGACCCCGCCGGCGGACGGATCGGCGGGGTAGGCGATGTCGGGCACGGCGCGGCACGACCGGGGCACACGCGTGCACGCCGGGCCCGACGCGGGTTGCCCCGGGTTGGCGGGCCACTCCATCGAGTAGCCGCCGCCGCCAGCGCCGGTGGCCTGACTGGCGCACCCCGAGACATTCGCGTGGGCCAGGTAGTTGAAGCAGTCGTTCCACACGACCTGGGAGGAAGCCGAGGGGCTGGTCATGGCGGTGCCCCCGGCGCTCAGCACGTCCGGCTGTGACCCCGGGTCGTCCACCGCGAGTCCGGTCGAGCCGTCGTTGGGGTAGCAGTCCTCGGACCCCGCGTCACCCGACGCGGCGATGACCGTCTGACCCTGCAGCGCCATGCGCGCGAACACCTGGCTCTCCGGTTGGATGTCACTGGCGGAATAGGCCTCGCAGTTCCCCCAGCTCGTCGTGACCACCTGCGAGCTGTCGTCGCTGGCGATCCGGTTGAACAGGTCCATGGCGGCGACATCGTTGTTGTTCGGAGCCTCGTACACCACGAGCGAGGCGGAGGGCGCGTTCACCGCGGCGAGCTCCGTGTCGAGGGCCGCCTCGCCCATGCCCTCGGCCGGCCCGCCGGGCCCGCCGTCGACGATCACGTTGCGGATCGGGTTCGACAGGCCGTAGCACGATTCGAACGTCGAGAAGTCGCTCGCGAGATACGGCTCGAACTCCACGATGGCGATCGACTGCCCGACACCCGTGCGCCCCTGGCCGAACAATTGGTCCAGCCCGAAGAGGGAGGACATCTGCGTGGAGGTGTACGACCCGCCGAACGCCTGACCCTGCGCGGCGGGGCAGGCCTGGGGCGTCGCGGCGTGGGCGACGACGGCAGGGCCGGCGCCGGCACTCGGGCCCGGGGCGCCACCGACCGCAGGAGCAGTGTGCGCGTGCACGAGCATGGAGTGTTCGTGGAACAGACCGTTGAGGCCGACGACGCCGGTGACGGCGCCCGAGAGAGAGGCGGGGACCTGGGGCGTCGCGGTGTTCACGATCGCCCGCGCCTCTTCTTGTTGCTGTGGCGGCTGCACGGACTCCAAAGGCGTGCCGAAGGCGGCCGACACCACCGCGGTCGTCCCGCTCACGGGCAGCAGATCGCTGCCCGTGAGCGCGGTGCCGACCGTCAGTCCCTCCGCCGCGCAGATCCTCGCTCACCTGGGCGACCTCGGTCGCGCTGGGCCCGAACTCGGCCGCGTACTGGGCCGCGCTGAGGTAGTGGCGGTAGTCGGGCGAGCCGGGGGTGGACACGGCCGCCACCGCCTGCGCCAGGCCCGCAGCGTTCTGACCGGCCAGGACCACGTCGAGGTCGAGGACCTGCCCCGAGGGCGCCGTCCCGAGGGCCTTCGCCCCGGCGGGGATCTCGGGCGCCGCCTGGGGTAGCGGGACCCGACGCTGCCCGGGCGCCGCAGCGGCCCCCGCTGCGGGGGCGAGCACCCCGGCACCGAGCAGCACCGCGCCAACGGCCCCCGCGAGCAGCGCGCGCCTCCGATGACCCCGGTTCACGAATCGGCCTCCCTGCTCCGGCTTGTCCCGTCCACAGCTTCCGCATCGCGGGGCGTCGGCTCGTAGTACACCCGGCCCTCGAGCGCGTCAGGACGATACTGCTGGCGGACCACCCCGGAGGGGTCGTCGTGCGGGTAGACGTATCCCTCGCCGTGCCCCAGGGCGGCCGCGCCCTTGTAGTGGGCGTCGCGCAGGTGTGACGGGACCTCCTGGCTCACGCTCGTGCGCACGTCGGCCTGGGCCCGGCCGAGCGCCACGGTGACGGCGTTGGACTTGGGCGCCCGGGCCAGGTAGATCACCGCCTCGGCCAGGTTCAGGGCCGCCTCGGGCAGCCCCACGTACTCGACGGCGCGGGCGGCGGCCTCCGCCACGAGCAGCGCCTGGGGGTCGGCCAGCCCGATGTCCTCACTGGCCAAGATCACCATGCGCCGGGCCAGGAAACGGGGGTCCTCCCCCGCTTCGATCATGCGGGCCATCCAGTACAGGCCGGCGTCGGGGTCCGAGCCCCGCACGCTCTTGATGAGTGCGCTGATCTGGTCGTAGTGCTCGTCGGCGCCCTGGTGGAACAGCCGCCCGTCGCGGGCCCGGGCCATGTCGTCCATGGTGAGCAGCACCCCGCCGTCGGCGTCGGCCGCCGCCCGGGCCAGCGCCACCGCCACCTCCACCGTCGTGAGCGCGACGCGGGCGTCGCCTTCGCTGGCCGCCACCACGGCGTCGATGGCGTCCTCCTCGGCGTCGGCACCCTCGAGATCGAGACCGCGCCGGATCAGCGTGCGCAGGTTGTCCGGGCTGAGGGGGTGCAGCCGCCACAGTGAGGCCCGGCTCAACAGGGGCGGATTGACCTCGAAGAAGGGGTTCTCCGTGGTGGCCCCGATGAGCACCACCAGTCCGTCCTCGACCGCGGGAAGCAGCACGTCCTGCTGGGACTTGGAGAAGCGGTGGACCTCGTCGATGAAGAGCATCGTGCCCTGGCCCTGCTCGCCGAGGCGCCGTTGGGCGTCGGCCAGCGCCTCGCGGACGTCCTTCACGCCGGCGGCGGTGGCCGAGAGCGTGGTCAGGTGCTTGTCGGTGGTGTCGGCCAGCAGGCGGGCCAGCGTGGTCTTCCCGGTGCCGGCCGGGCCCCAGAGGATCGACGAGCCGACCCGGTCGGACTCGGCCAGGACGCGCAGCGGCGCACCGGGGCCGACCAGGTGGTCCTGGCCGACGATCTCGTCGAGCGTGCGGGGGCGCAGCCGGGCGGCCAGCGGCGCCCGGCTCTCGAGACGGCGGTCGGCGGCGTCGCCGAACAGGGTCACGGCGGCGGTGGCGGCGGCGGCTCCGAGGGCTCCGAGGCAGGCGGCGCGACGACCCGGATCCCCAGCTCGGCCAGGCTGGCGGCCGGCAGCGGCTTCGGGGCGCCGGTGAGCAGGTCGGCGCCCGACTGGGTCTTGGGGTAGGCGATGACCTCTCTGATGTTCTCCTCGCCGGCCAAGATCGCGGCGAGCCGGTCGACCCCGAAGGCGAACCCGGCGTGCGGCGGGGCCCCGTAGCGGAAGGCGCCCAACAAGAACCCGAAGCGGGCCTCGGCCTCCTCGGGTCCGATCCCGAGCGTCGAGAAGACCAGCGACTGGATCTCCCTGCGATGGATACGCACGCTCCCCGATCCCAGCTCCCAGCCGTTGAGGACGAGGTCGTAGGCCTGCGAGCGCACGGCCAGCGGGTCGGTCGCCAGCTTGGGCAGGTCCTCGACGTAGGGCATGGTGAACGGGTGGTGCGCCGGCTGCGGATTGCCGTCGGCGCCGATGCCCTCGAACATCGGGAAGTCGACGACCCAGACGTAGCGGTGCGGGCCCTGGCCGACCGGGGGCGCCCCGACGGCGACGCGCAGCGTCCCGAGCACGGTGCACGCCGTGGCGTAGCTGTCCGAGACGGCCAGGATGAGGTCCCCCGGCTGCGCCCCGGTCCGTTCCAGGACGCGCACCGCTTCCTGCTCGGACAGGTGGCGCGCCAGGGGTCCGTCGAGTGCGGGGCCGTTCTCGACCACGCGGAACCAGGCCAGTCCCGCCGCCCCCGCCCTCTTGGCCTGCTCGGTCAGCTCGTCGAGCCGGGAGCGGGGGGAGGTGGCGGCGTCGGGGAGCACGAGCGCCTTGACCGCCGGCGAGGAGAAGGCCTTCACCCGGGTGCCTGCGAAGACCTCGGTCAGGTCGACCAGTTCCAGGCCGAAACGCAGGTCGGGCTTGTCGGTGCCGTAGCGGTCGAGCGCGTCGGCCCACGTGATCCGCTCGATCGGCGGCGGCCGCACCCCCGTCGCGGCTTCGGCGGCATCGAGGACCGCCTCGGACGACGAAACCCATGACGTCGTCCTGGGAGGCGAACGAGCACTCCATATCGAGCTGGCTGAACTCGAACTGGCGGTCGGCCCGCAGGTCCTCGTCGCGCAGGCAGCGGGCGATCTGGTAGTAGCGATCGAAGCCGCCCACCATGAGGAGCTGCTTGGCCAGCTGCGGGCTCTGCGGCAGCGCGTAGAAGGAGCCGTGATGCAGGCGCGAGGGCACCGAGAACTCCCGGGAGCCCTCGGGTGTCGGCGCCCAGAGCAGCGGCGTCTCGATCTCGGCGAAACCCTGGCGATCCATGGCGGCCCGGATGGCGGCGTTGACCCGGGCCCGCAGCCGCAGGTTGCGCTGCAGTCGCGGCCGGCGCAGATCGACGTAGCGGAAGCGCAGGCGCACCGGCTCGTCGGGCTCGGCCCGGTCATCGACGGGGAACGGCGGTGGCTCCGCCTCGTTGAGGACCTCGACGCTGCAGTCCCCGATCTCGATCTCGCCGGTGCCGATGCTCGGGTTGACGGTGCCGTCGGGGCGCTCCCGCACGGTGCCGGTCACCGCGATGACCCACTCGCTGCGCACGTCGGTGGCGTGGTCGATGACGCACTGGACGATGCCGGAGTGATCGCGCAGGTCGACGAAGGCGAGATGTTCCCCGTGCTCGCGGCGCCGGGCCACCCAGCCGCACAGACGCACGGTGGCGCCGACGTCGGACTTGCGCAGCACCCCGCAGAGGTGGGTGCGCATGGCGGTGGGCTGGTTGGGGGCGTCGCTCATGGCGCGCCGGGGCGCAGGTGCGGATGCAGGTGCCGGTCGACGTCACCGTCGAGCCCCTCGGCGAAGGCTGCGTTGGCCAGGTAGCTCTTGAGCTCGTCGACGATCGCGGCCCGGGGCACGGTCCGCTGGTCCTCGCGGCTGCGCAAGGGACGCAGCCCGACCGTCCCCTCTGCCGCCTCCTGGTCACCGACGACGAGGGCCACCAGGGCGCCCGAGCGGTCCGCCGACTTGATCTGGGACTTCATGGAGCGCCCGTCGAAGGCGCGGTCGACCCGCAGGCCGGCCCGGCGCAGTTGCGCCGTGAGCGCGAGGGCGAATTCCCCGCCCGTGGTGTCGATCACGTAGGCGTGCAGGGGCCGTGCGGCCACCGCGTCCTCGGTGCTGAAGGCGCCCTCGGCGTCGCAGGCCAGCAGCACGCGCTCGATGCCGACGCCGAACCCGATGCCCGGAGTCGGTTTGCCGCCCAGGAGCTCGACCAGCCCGTCGTAGCGACCGCCGCCGCCGATGCCGTTCTGGGCCGCGTCGAGCGCGTCAGCGGCGAACTCGAAGGTCGTGCGCGTGTAGTAGTCGAAGCCCCGGACCAGCCGGTGGTCGATCGTGTACGCAATGCCGAGCGACTCCAGCCCGGCGCGCACCCGGGCGAAGTGCGCCGCGCAGGGGTCGCAGAGGTGGTCGAGGAATCGGGGGGCGTCCTCGGTGGCGGCCCGGCACTCGGGACTCTTGCAGTCGAGCACCCGCAGCGGGTTCTCCAGGTGCCGGGTGCGGTGCGCCGGGCACAGCCGGTCGACGCGCTCCGCCAGGAAGGCGCCCAGCAGCGCCACGTAGCCGGGCTTGCACACGTCGTCGCCCATGGAGTGCAGCTTGAGCGTGACGTCACGCAGTCCGAGCCCCGCGAAGAAGTCGTGGGCGAGCGAGACCACCTCGACGTCGAGGTCGGGGTCCTCGGGACCGAGCGCCTCCACACCGAGCTGATGGTGTTGGCGGTACCGGCCGTGTTGGGGGTTCTCGTGCCGGAACGACGGCGCCACGTACCACGCCTTCCAGGGCGGCACCGGGTGGTGCTGGATATAGGCCCGGGCAATGGGAGCGGTGCCCTCGGGCCGCAGCGCCATCACCTGGCCGTCGCGGTCCTCAAAGAGGTACATCTCCTTGCCGACGACCTCGCTGCCCTCCCCGATGCCGCGGCAAGAAGACGCCGGCGTGCTCGATGACGGGGGTCACGGTGAGGCCGTAGCCGGCGCTCTCGACCAGCTGAGCGAAGCGCGCCACCGCGTCCTGCCAACGGGCCGACTCGGGCCAGAGCACGTCGTGCATGCCCTTGGGGGTGCGGGGCGGCGCGGCCGCGGGCGCGGCCGAGCCCGGGGTCACCGAAGGCTCCTCACCGCGGGCGTCAGACTTTCTTGCCAGGAAGCAGACGATACGCGTCGAAGACCCCGTCGAGATGCTTCAGCGCGCTGACCAGTGAGTGCAAGTGGGTCGGGTCGGCCAGCTCGACGTCGAAGGCCATGCGGCTCACCCGGTCCGGCGTGGTGGCGGTGCGGGCGGCCACGATGTTGAGGTGGTGCTCCGAGACGACTCGTGACACGTCGGCCAGCAGGCGCGAGCGGTCAAAGGCCTGCACCTCGATCGTCGCGACGAAGACACCGTCGTTGCCCCGGTCCCACTCGACCTCGATCAGGCGCTCCCGAGAACGGTCGGCCAGTGCGGTCGCGTTGGCGCAGTCGGCCCGGTGCACCGACACGCCCCGACCCTGGGTCACGAAACCGACGATCTGGTCGCCGGGCACGGGGGTGCAGCAGCGGGCCAGGTGGATCATGACGTCGTCGAGACCCTCGACGTAGACGCCCGTCCCCGTGCGGCGGCTCTGGCGCGGCCGCCCGTGTCCCGGGACGGCGATCGTGGGTAACTGCTCGTCGGCCGCCCCTCCCCCGCGCAGCGCCTTGATGAGACGCTGGACGATCGACTGGGCGGAGACCTGCGACTCGCCGATGGAGGCGTAGAGCGCATCGAGGTCGGCCAGGTTCATCTGCTCGGCGACCTGCACCAGCGCCGACGAGCCGAGCAGCTTGTGCAGCGGCAGCCCTTCCCGGCGCAGGGCCCGCGACAGATCCTCCCGGCCGTTCTCGATCGCGTCCTCCCGGCGTTCGCGGGAGAACCACTGCCTGATCTTGTTGCGGGCGCGGGTCGACGCGATGATCTGGAGCCAGTCCCGCGACGGACCGGCGGTCGGGGACTTCGAGGTGAAGATCTCGACCGTGTCGGCGCTGCTGAGTTGGGTCTCGAGCGGGACGAGCCGGCCGTTGACCCGGGCGCCGATGCAGCGGTGACCGACCTCGGTGTGGATGGCATACGCGAAGTCGACCGGGGTGGAGCGGGCCGGGAGCGCGATCACCTTGCCCTTGGGCGTGAAGACGTAGACCTCATCTTGCTCGAGGTCGAGTTTCAGGGCCTCGAGGAACTCGATGGGGTCGTCGGTCTGGCGGTCGACGTCGGCGATGCGCTGGAGCCACGCCATCTCGGAGGAGTGGTCCTCCTTGGACTTGTAGCCCCAGTGCGCGGCGATGCCGTACTCGGCCCGGTGGTGCATCTCGGAGGTGCGGATCTGAACCTCGACCGGCTTGCCGTCCAGCCCGATCACCGTCGTGTGCAACGACTGGTACATGTTGAACTTGGGCGTGTTGATGTAGTCCTTGAAGCGCCCGTGCACGGGCGCCCAGATGGCGTGGATCGCACCGAGCGCCGCCCAGCAGTCCTTCTCGGACTCCACCACGACCCGGATGGCGACGAGGTCGTTGATGTCGTCGAACTCCTTGCCGCGCACCACCATCTTCTCGTAGATGGACCAGAGGTGCTTGGGCCGGCCGGTGACGTCGGCGAGGATGCCCATCTCGTCGAGGCGCTGTCGCACGTGGACCAGGACGCGCTCGAGGTACTCCTCTCGCTGGGGCGCCCGGGCCGCGACCATCTGCTCGATCTCGGCGTAGCGCTTGGGATGCAGCGTGGCGAAGGCGAGGTCCTCGAGCTGCCAGCGCACCTGCTGCACGCCGAGGCGGTGGGCCAGCGGCGCGTAGACGTCGAAGGTCTCCTGAGCCGTGCGGCGTTGCTTCCACTCGGGCATGACGGCGAGCGTGCGCATGTTGTGCAGCCGGTCGGCCAGCTTGATGAGCAGGACCCGCCAGTCGTTGGCCATGGCCACGAGCATCTTTCGGATGGTGGCGGCCTGCTGGGCCTCCTTGGAGTCGAACTGCAGCCGATCGAGCTTGGTGACGCCGTCGACCACCCGGGCCACGCCCTCGCCGAACGTCTTCTCGATCGTCTCGAGCGTCAGCCCGGTGTCCTCCACCGCGTCGTGCAGCAGCGCCGCCGCCACGGTCTGGGCGTCGAGGCCGAGTTCGGCCACGATCGTCGCCACGGCCACCGGGTGCGTGATGTAGGGCTCGCCCGAGCGCCGGAACTGCCCCTCGTGCGCCGTCAGCGCGGTGCGCCCCGCCTCGACGATCAGCGCGGTGTCTTCCTCGGGCCGGTGCCGTTCGACTTCGGCGAGCAGCGGGAGCAGCAGCTCGAGCAGCACCCGCTCCTTGGCCTGCTCGGATGCGCGTTCCTGCTCGGGAACGTCCGTTTCGACTGCAGCCACCCGGGCCAGGGCCACCATCCATACAGGCTACCCGCCAGGGGAAATGCGCGGACGCCACTCGGAGCGGGCGGGCACGCCCCGGCGGCGACGGCGGCCGGTCTTCCGACCCGAGTCAGCGCCGGCGCTTGCCGCCCTTGGTCTTGCGGGGCTTCGGCGCCTGCGTCGTCCCGGAGGCGGCCGGCTGCGCCTGCGGTGACGGCGACGCTGACGGTGACGGTGACGGTGACGGTGACGGTGACCCCGATCCGCCCGAGGGCCGGTCCATCACGGCCGTACCCGTCCCCGCGCCACCACCGGGTCGGCGGCCCGAGCCCGGCCGGATCGGCCCGCTGCGCTTGGTCCCGCCCGAGCGTGGCGGCGCGGCAGCAGCCCCGCCACCCCCGCCTCGGGTCACCTGGCCGGACGCGGCCACGCTCATCGCCGTGGCCATGGTGGCCGCGTCGACGGCCGAGTACCACTGCTGGGTCTCGCCGCGCTTGGCCAGCCGGTTGGCAATAGAGACCCAACGCTCCTCCCGCTCCTTCATCATGGAGAGCACGGGCGCCGCGATGAAGATCGACGAATAGGCCCCGGAGAGCAGACCCACGAAGAGCGCGAGGCCGTAGGACTGCAAGGTGGTGGCACCGAGGAGCTGCGCCCCGATGAGCAGGACCGCCAACACGGGGAGGATGGCGACCATGGACGTGTTGATCGAGCGGGCCAGCGTCTGGTTCATGGAGAGGTTGATGAGCTGGGGGTAGGTCATGCGCCCGCTGCTGCCGATGCCCTTGGTGTTGTCGCGCACGCGGTCGAACACGACCACGGTGTCGTAGAGCGAATAGCCCAGGATCGTCAGGATGGCCACGACCGTGTCGGGGGTCACCTGGAAGTTGAAGATCGAATAGATCCCGACCGCCACCAGGACGTCGTGGATCATGGCGATGAACGCCGCGAGCGCCATCTTCGGCTCGAAGCGGATGCTGATGTAGATCGCCACCACGATGAAGAAGATGATCAGCGCCTCGATCGCCTTGTTGGTGATCGAGGAGCCCCAGGTCGGGCCGACCGTGGTGATGCTGATCTTGTCGGCCGCCGTCGTGGGCACGGCGTTCGCCGGCACGGTGGTGCTGGTCGTGGTGGATCCGGTGGCGGCGCCGGCCTTGGCGGCGGTCGTGGTCGTGGTGGGCTTGGCGGTCGTGGTGGTGGTCGGCGGCGCCTTGGGGGCGTGGGCCGCCGTCAGGTCGGTCATCGCCTTCTGCACGTTCTGGCTCACGGCGTTCTGTTGGGCCGCCGAGAGCCGGTTGAGGTCCGATTGGACCGTGAGCGTCTGCTTGCTGCCCGTGCCGAGCAGCTGCACCGTGGGGTCGATCACGCCGGTGCCCTGCAGGGCGTTGACCGCCTGCGTCTGGCTGACCCCCGGCGCGGCGATGGTCCATTCCGTCCCGCCCTTGAACTCGATGCCCAGATTGAGGCCGCCCCGCAGGACGATCGAGATGATCCCGAGCACGATGATCGCGGTCGAGATGCCGAACCAGATCCGCCGCCGCCCCACGAAGTCGAACCGTGTCTCGCCCCGGTACAGGCGTGCGATGGGGCCATGACCTCGCCGAGGCTTGGCCAGGAGGGCGCGGGCGGCGTCATCGAGGCTGACGAGCTCGTCCTCGTCGAGGTCGTCGGTGTCGACGCTCTCTTCGAGGAGCTCGACGTCCTCCTCGCGCACGTCGTCGAGCGCGCTGGCGTCGCCGTCGCGGCGGCCGTCGCGGCCGTCGCGGCCGTCGCGGCCCGGACCGTCGCCGTTGCTCACGAGCCGCCTCCGCCGACGGCGGCTCCGGCCCCGACCGGCACACCACTCGGCGTCTGCGGACCGGCGCCCAACCCGGTGGCGATGCTGAAGACACCCGAGCCCTGCAGCCGCGTGCTCTGGCCGAGCAGGATGACGAGCGGCCGGGTGTAGAACCAGGTCACCGCCATGTCCATGATCGTGGACAGCCCGAGGAAGAACGCGAAGCCCTTCACGTTGCCGACGGCGACGAGGTACAAGACGATGGCGGCCAGCAGCGACACGAAGTCGGCGGCCCAGACCGTCCTCCAGGCGCTCTTGAAACCGCGGTCCACCGACGTGCGGACGGAGCGGCCCGATCTGGTCTCGTCCTTGAGCCGTTCGAAGTAGACGATGTACGAGTCCACGGTGATCCCGATGGACACGATCAGACCCGTGATGCCCGCCAGGTCGAAGCTCGGGGCGACCGAGGTATGACCGAGCGCCGAGATAATCGCCCACAGCATCATGGCCGTCAGCACCAGACCGGAGATCACCACGAGTCCCAGCGCGCGGTAGTAGAGCAGCACGTAGAGCAGCACGAGGATGAGTCCGCCGATACCCGCCGCCAGTCCGGCCACGAGCGCCGAGTGGCCGAGCGTGGCCGACACCGTTTCGGACGTGGCGGCCTTGAGGGTCACCGGCAGGGCGCCGAAGTTCATCGCTTGCGCCAGGTTCTGGGCATCCCCTTGTGTCAGGCTCCCGGAGATCTCGCCCTTGCCGTCAAAGGACGAGAAGCTCGACTGGGTGGGCTGGATGATCGGCGCCGAATACACGATGCCGTCGAGCTCGATGCCCAAGAGCTGATGGAAGTTCTCCTCGGCCACCTTGTCCCACAAGCCCGATCCGGGCCCCGTCAGGTTGTAGTCGACCACCCACGCACCGGTCTGGTCCTGGGTGGCCGTCGCGCTGGCGATGGAGTGGCCGGTCATCTCACTCGGGCCGAGCACGTAGCGCTCTCCGCCGGCGGCACTGCCGCTCGCCGCGAGCCCGGGGAGCAACACCGTGCTGGTCTCGTACCCGGGCTTGTCGACGCTGGTCGACGGGTAGCTGACGTATTGGGTGTCGGGCGGCACGTTGTTCGAGGTGTATCCAGCCGACACGTTGCTGTTCGGCTGGACATTGAGGTTGGCCGCCGTCAGCTCCGTGGACGACGTACAGGCGGGAATCGCCTCGTACCCCCTGGGTAGAACCTTCGTCTTCGAACCCTTCGGGACGGACTGGGGATAGGCGAAGCACAGCACGGGGCGGAAATACATGCGCGCCGTCTGCCCGATCTCACTGAGCACCTGCTGCGCATTGGTGACACCGGGGATCGACACCGATATCTGGTTCGTCCCGGTGGTCTGGACCTGGGCACCGGACACGCCAAGCCCGTTCACCCGCAGGTTCAAGATGTCGACCGTCTCGTTCAGGTCGGCCTGGGACGTGTGGGGCGGGGCGGTGTAGACGACCTCGACGCCTCCGGCCAGGTCCAGACCCAAGCGCGGCGACCACTTGGCGACGAACACGGCGGCAAACGAGCCGACCGCGATCGCCACGACCACGATCACGCTGATGAGGAGGTTGCGTCGCTGCCGCCGTTGGGCCCTGCCCCCCGACTTGGGGCTCACGCCTCTTCAGCCTCCCCGCCGTGCTCACCGCTGCTGGGGGCACTGTCCCCACCGATGTCGTCGATGTCGTCATCGTCATCGTCGTCGGCGGTGTGGTCGCTGTTCGCCGATCCGCGGCGACGTCCTGCACCGGGGCGTCGGCGATCCGCACGTCGTCGATGCGCTCGATCTTCCGCGCGATGGCCTGGCGAACGAAGACGATGCGCGTCGGCTGGGGGCCGTCCAAGTTGCCGTCGTCACCCAGCGCTCCGGTCAAGAGGGTGTAGCGGTCGCCGTGGACCTCGAGGACGGTGCCGATGACGCCTCCGACGGTTTGCACCTCGTCGCCCACTGCGAAGTCCGAACCCTGCGATTGCCGTGCGGCTTGCGCCTTGCGCTGCTGGGGTCGAATGAAGAAGAAGTAGCCGAGGACCCCGATCGCCACAAGCGGGAGGAGGGTCAACAAGGGGCTCGATGTTGATTTCGAGGTGGCGGCCAGCAGGCCGGCCAGCGCCGGGGTTGGTGTCATGGGAGATCCTTGGACCGTGATGGTTGCGAAGTGCCACCCTAGTGCCTGGGATCCCGCTCTCCTGGGCACTCCGGGCCCCGTCGGAGGCGACGTTGCGCGCTCCACGCGGTCGACGCGGACGCCTCCGCCGGGCCGGACGGAGCGCCTTCCCTGGCCACCGACGAGGGCTGAGGACGCGCAACCGGAATGCAACCCAAATAGGCCTCGGTTGCGACAGCCTGTGTGCAAAGTACCCGTCATCAGCAGAGCAACCCCACGGTGACGGTCGGTCGGAGGGGGGCGACCACGTGAGAGTCCGGTTGAAGGGGAACGGATTGTCACGGGGGGGACACCGAGGGGGAAAGAGCAGCGAAGAGGTGCGCCGGCCTTTCGAGGTCGTCGGTCGGAGTGATCCGGGGGGACCGATGACCGGGCCGGCGCACCTTTCGCTCCGTCGCGCTCGGTGCGAGATGCGCCCTCGTCGTGCCCGCGCCCGTCGGCTCAACCGCCATGCCGGGGCCCCCGAGGTCCTCCTTTTGTCGATCTGACGCCCATTTGGAGCCTTGAACAGGACGTTTCCCTGTCCGAGCCAGCGTCGCCTAAACACGCTGATCGTCCATTTCCCCAGTACAGTTGCAGCCTGATGCGAGACGGTCACATCGCGGTCCTGGTCATCGAGGACGAGGCGGACATCCGCCAGCTCCTGCGGACGCTGCTCGAGCGTGAGGGCTACGCGGTGGCCGAGTCGACCGAGGGCCGGGACGGGGTGCGCCAATTCCATCAGAGCCATCCCGACCTCGTGATCCTCGACGTTGGGCTCCCCGACCTGGACGGTTGGCAGGTGCTCGAGCGGATCCGCGACATGAGCGACGTGCCCGTCTTGATGCTGACCGCGCTCGGGACCGAGCGGGACAAGGTGCGCGGACTCAACGCCGGCGCCGACGACTACCTGACCAAACCGTTCAGCCGGGTCGAGCTCCTCGCCCGTCTCCAGGCCATCAGCCGCCGCCAGGTGTCCCGAAACGACCCCGTCGTCGCCTTCGACGATGGCACGCTCCACGTCGACTTCGCCCACCAAGAAGTCACGATCGACGGCAGCCCCGTGGTCCTCACGCCCACCGAATACCGCCTCTTGGCAACCCTGGCCCGGCACCAGGGCCAGGTGTTGTCGCCGGACCAGCTCATCGAGCTGGCCTGGGACGACCCCAGCGGGTTGGCCCCGTCGCGGGTCAAGTACGCCGTGCTGCGGCTGCGGCGCAAGCTGGGCTGGGACGACGGCGACGACACCCCTATTGAGACGGTCCGGGGCTTCGGCTACCGCTACCGCGCTCGGAGCCGGTGAGCAAGGCGCTCCAGACCCCTGACCCTGCGGGTCGTCGCGAGCCGACCACGGCGGCGTCCAGCCTGCCCATCGGCTTCTCCGGCTCGATGCGTGTGCGCCTGCCGGTCTTCGCCCTCGTCGCCGTGGGCACCGTGCTCATCGCGGTGATCCCCTTCCCCCACGACGCCCGCCGCGAGGTCTCCGTGGCCGGCGTGCTCTTCTTCGCCCTGGTCGCCGCCGCGTTCCTCGTGCCCTGGGAGCGGCTCCCTGACTGGGCGTGGCTCGTCATTCCGATCGGCTACATCGCCGTCATCGCCATCATCCGTGACGCCCAGGGTGGCTCCGACGCCGGACTGGTGGTGGTGTACCTCTTGCCCATCGTGTGGCTCTCGCTCTACGGGCGACGCCTGCACCTCCTCGTCGGGCTCTTCTGCATGGACCTGGCCCTCCTCGTGCCCCTCCTGATCGTGGGACCGCCCAAATACCCGACGCTCGAGTGGCGCCAGGTCGCGGTGATGGCGACCGTCACCACCCTGGTCGCGTCGACCGTCTACACGATGGTCTCGCGCGACCGGGCGTATCTCGCCGACCTGGCCCAGCAGTCGCGCATCGCCCGCCGCAACGCCCGCGAGGCCGACTACGCCCGCGACCGCCTCGAAACGCTCCTCCGGGCCGCCACGGGCAGCGCCATCATGGGCGTCGACCCGGCCGGCACCGTCACCTTCTTCTCGGCCGGCGCCGAACAGATGCTCGGCTACCGGGCGTCGGAGGTGGTCGGGATCCGCTCGATCGCCGACTTCATCGACCCGGCGCAGATCGATGAGCGGCGCCAGGCGATCGATGCGATGCGCAACACGCTCGAGCCCGTCGACGCCGAGACGGCGGCCGAGGTCCCCTGGACCGCGACCCGCAAGGACGGCCAACAGCGCCGCTGCGTCGTCCGGGTGCGGGCGCTGCCGATTGCGACTCCGGACCCGTCCCTCGACGAGGATTCGCCCGGCGGCGGCGAAGAGCCCGACGACACCGAACCGGCCCCCATGGAGGCCGACGTCGAGCCCGATTCGGCCCTCGCGCCGAGCAATGGCGGCTATGTCGTCGTCGCCATCGACGTGACCGAGCGCGAGGAGCTGGCCGCGGACCGCGAGCGCCTCTTCGCCATCCAGAAGGAGGTCACGCAGTCGCTGATCGAGCAGAACAACCGGCTCCGTGAGCTGACCCAGATGAAGGACGACGTGGTGGCGACCGTGTCACACGAGCTGCGGACGCCGATCACCTCCATCAGGGGCTTCATCGAGCTCCTGCTCGACGGGTCCTCTGATCTCACCGAGAGTCAGATGCGGATGCTGCTCACGATCGAGCGCAACGCAGAACAGCTCCAGCGGGTCGCCGAGGACCTCTTGGCCGACCCCGGCGCGGGCCGCGGCCTGCGCGTGGCCTTCATCGAGCTCGACCTCTACCGCCTGGCCGACGAGGCGGTCCACGCCATCCAGACGTCGGCGACCGTGGCCGGGGTCGTGCTGACGATGGAGCCCGGCGACGATGTCCCCATCTTCGGCGACCCGACCCGCCTCCACCAGCTGCTGGGCAACCTGTTGTCCAACGCCATCAAGTTCTCGCCGCGCGGGGGCGCGTCCACGTGATCGTCGACAGCGTCGACTCCTTTGCCAGGGTGCGGGTGCTCGACGAGGGACCCGGCATCCCGCTCGGCGAGCGCGACCAGCTCTTCGAGCGCTTTTACCGGCTTGCCTCGTCGAACGAGATGGGTGTGCCCGGGACCGGCCTGGGTCTGGCCATCGCCAAGTCGGTCGCCGAGGCACACGAGGGCTTCGTCGACATCGTCGACACGCCCGGATGGTCGACCACCTTCAGGGTCTTCCTGCCCTTGCGCACCGCGGCCGTGGCCCCCGCCTCCATCCGGTCGGCGTAGGGCGCACCTCAGCGCGGCAATCAGGCAGCCAGGAAACCCCCGGACTGGTGGGCCCAGAGGCGGCCATAGACGCCGGCCCGCCCGGCCGACAGCAGCTCGGCGTGCGTGCCCTGCTCGACCACCCGGCCGCGGTCGAGGACCACGATCCGGTCGAGTCGGGCGATCGTCGCCAACCGGTGCGCCACGACCAGCGCGGTGGTGCCGTCCATCAGGTGCCAGAGCGCCTCTTGGACGAGCGACTCGGACTCCGAGTCCAGCGCCGACGTGGCCTCGTCGAGCACGAGCACCCCGGCGCGCTTGGCCATGGCCTGCGCAATGGCCACCCGCTGGCGCTGCCCGCCGGAAAGCTTCATGCCGCGCTCGCCCACGACGGTGTCGTACCCGTCGGGGAGGCGCTGCACGAACTCGTCCACGCAGGCGGCCCGGCCGACGGCGCGCACGAGGTCCATGTTGACGCCGTGCTCGAGCTCCATGCCGTAACAGATGTTCTCCGCGATGGTGCGGTGCAGCATCTGCGGGTCCTGCGGCACGTATGCGATGTGGCGACGCAAGGACTGCTGGGTGACGCGCGCGATGTCCTGCCCGTCGATCTCGATGACCCCTCCGTCGCGATCGACGAAGCGCAGCAACAGCTTCGTCAGGGTCGTCTTGCCCGAACCCGAGGGACCCACCAGCCCGACGTGCTCGCCGGGCTCGATGCGCAGGTCCAACTTCTCGAAGAGAGGAGCACCGGAACGGTAGGCGAACTGCAACCCGCAGAAGCCAACCCGGCCGTGCGGTACCGCCAGCTCCGGCGCGCCCGGAAGGTCGACGATGTCGGGGTGGGTGGCGGCGATGCCGGCGAATTTCGCGCACCGCCCGATGGAACGTGACATCAACCGGATGAATTCGAACGATTCCTCCAAGCTCGTGCCGACGAAGGTGGCGTAGAACAGGATCAGGTACACCACGCCCGCCGCAGCGACGTGGTGCAACGCCAACACGACACCGACCGCGACCGCGGCCCAGTTGAAGAGCGCCATGGCCGACTCCATCTCCAGCCGTGTCGTGGTGAAGACGCGGCGCGCCCGCAGGTCGGCGCCGATCGAATCGGCGACCAGCGCACCGACGTGGAGCCTTTCCCGGTCCTCGGCCGCCTGGGAGCGCACGGTGCTCAGGTTGGCGATGGTGTCGGCGATGACGCCGGTGGCGCGGGAGTGCGCGTCGGAGAAGTCCTTCTCGGCGGCCACCACGCGGCCCATGCGTCGGTGCAAAACCAGCACGAACACACCGACGAGACCGGCCAACACGAGGGCCACCGGCCAGGCCACGATCCCGAGGACCACGATGGCGCCCAGCGTGGTGACGCTGATGCGTAGGACGCCCCACACGGTGGCCTCGATCAGCTCGACGAAGGCCCACGTCGAGGTCTCGAGGGCCGCGATGACCTCACCGGAGGGACGGTCCGTGTGCCACCCGTGGCTGAGCCCGATGAGGTGGTCATAGCCGTTCGTGATGGCGCGGCCGAAGGAGCGCAGTGTGGCGCCCCAGTTGAGCCAGCCGCCGAGACGCCCGAACGCCGTCGCGGCAACGAGGACCAGCGCGTAGGCGACGATGAGCGGTCCGAAGGAGCGCCAGAGGCCCTCACTGCCGTTGAGATGCGTGATGCGACCCAGCAGTGCGGCGAAGATCAGCGGCGCCGCCACGGCGTTGGCGAGGGTGCCGAGCACGATGGCAGCGCAGCTGCCGGCAAACGCGGCGCGGTCGGGCCGCATCTGGTTCCAGCAGTAGGCCAAGGTGGCGTTGGTCGATGCATTTGGGAAGAGGGTGCGTTCACCCATGGGGGTCTCCAAGGGGGAGGGTGCGATGGCGCACCGCGGAGCGATGCGATGCAAAGCGAATCGAGGTGGCCGGGCGTTCAGCCCCGGCGGGTAAGGGATGCCGTCGGCGTCAGTGGCGCGTCGGGCGGAGGTCCGGCCCGGCGATGCGGGGCTTCCCTCCTTCAACACCACGGACGGCGGCCAGCTCCGGACGCGTCATTACTCCAGCCATCTGGTCACCTCGCTTCCGTCTCGTGTGCGACCAGGCAACGGTAGCAAATCACTGCGCGGGCGCGCGCAAAAAGAACGGATCCGAGCGCGCGCGGCGCTCTGCCGAGCACTCCTCTAGAAGAGGGGCGGCGTCTTCGTTGCGTCGGCCCCGCCCGGCGGCGCCTCGTGGCCGAGGTGCGCCCAGGCGCGTTGCGTCGCCACCCGGCCCCTCGCCGTGCGCTGGATCAGCCCCGTCTGGACCAGATACGGCTCGTACGCGTCCTCGATCGTGTCGGGCTCCTCGCCCACGCACTGCGACAGCGTGGTCAAGCCGACCGGCTGGCCCCCGAAGCGGGTGCACAGCGTGGTCAAGATCGCACGGTCCACCTTGTCCAGCCCGAGCTCGTCGACGCCGAAGAGCTCGAGCCCCTCGCTGGCCGTGGCGCCGTCGATGAAGCCCTCGCCCCGCACCTCGGCGAAGTCCCGCACGCGGCGCAGCAGCCGGTTGGCCACCCTCGGCGTACCCCGGGAGCGTTCGGCGATCCGGGTCGCCCCCTCGTCGTCGATGCGCACCTTCAGGATGCGGGCGGAGCGCTCCACGATGGCGCGGAGGTCGCCCGGGTCGTAGAGGTCCAATCGGCCGACGAACCCGAAGCGATCTCTGAGCGGCCCCGACACCAGGCCGGTCCGGGTCGTCGCACCGATCAGGGTGAAGTGCGGCAGGTCCAGGCGGATCGATCGCGCCGTGGGACCCTTGCCGATCAGGATGTCGAGCCGCCCGTCCTCCATGGCCGAATACAACATCTCCTCGACCGAACGGTGCAGGCGGTGGATCTCGTCGATGAAGAGCACGTCGCCGTCCTGGAGGTCGGTGAGCAGCGCGGCGAGGTCGCCGGCCCGGGTGAGCACCGGCCCGGCGGTGATGCGCAGTCCTGCGCCCATCTCGGCGGCGACGATGCCGGCCAGCGACGTTTTGCCCAGGCCCGGCGGGCCGGCGAAGAGGATGTGGTCGACGGGTTGGCGGCGCTGGCGGGCCGCCTGGATCACGATCTCGAGGTGCTCGACCAACTCGGACTGCCCGACGAACTCCGCCAGGGTACGGGGCCGCAAACCGACTTCTTCGAGCTCCTCGTCGGTGTCCGACGCGGTCGGAGCCACGACCCGGGGGAAGTCATCCTCGTCGGCGGGCTCCGAGTCGGCGGCGACGGCCAGGACCTCCCGGCGCGCCCTCGGGCTCATCGGATCACCGGCTGGCCAGTTCGCGCAGCGCCAGGCGGAGCATCTCTTCCACCCCGACATCGTCGCGTAAGCCGTCCAGCGCGCCGCGGATCTCGTCGGGTGCGTAGCCGAGCTCGCTGAGCGCGGCACGGGCTTCGGCCCGTGAGGTACGCGACGCCACCGCAGCGTCACCACTCGGGTGCACAGCCCCACCGGCGCCCAGGGAGAGGTCCGGAAGGTCAAGCCTGCTCTTCAACTCGATCAGGAGGCGCGCCGCCGTCTTGCGCCCGACGCCGGGCACCGAGCACAGGGTGTCGAGATCGTCCTCGAGCACCGCGGTCGACAGGGCTGCAGGCGACAGGACCGCCATGATGGCCAAGGCCAGCGCCGGGCCCACCCCGTGCGAGCCCAGCAGCACCTCGAAGCACCGCCGCTCGTCGTCGTGGACGAACCCGTAGAGGACGATGGCGTCCTCGCGTACGTGGGTGTGCACGTGCAGCGTCGCCACGGTCCCGGTCCCGGCCGCCACCAGCCTGGCGGCGGTACTCGGCGTCACGCTCACGCGATACCCGACGCCGGCCACGTCGACAATCACCTCACCCTCGCCCGTCCGGAACAGCACCGGCCCACGCAGCAGCCCGATCATGGTCGCCTCCTCACCCTTCGCATCCTCGTTTCGCCGCTCTTTGTGACCCTCGCCTGCTCGAGCAGCGCCGCCCCGACGGCCCGGCGCAAGGGCACCGTGGTCAGGTGGCACACGGCCAGCGCGAGCGCGTCGGCCACGTCAGGGGGTCCTTCGAGCGGCTCGATCATCAGCACCTCCTCGACCATGCGCTGCACCTGCGCCTTGGTCGCGGCGCCGTAGCCCACCAGGGCCTGCTTGACCTCGTTGGACGTGTACTGGGCCACCTCGCATCCGGCCGCCGCCGCCGCCAGCAGCGCCAGACCGCTCGCCTGGCCCACCGACATGGCGGTCTTGGCGTTGACCTGGAAGAAGACCCGTTCGACGGCCACGGTTTGGGGCCGCATCTCCTCGAGCAGTGCGTGCAGCTCCCGGTGGAGGACCAGGAGCCGGTCGGCCAGTGGCAGCGCGGGGTCGGTCTCGAGCACCCCGGCGGCCCGCGCCCGCAGCCGGCCGCCCGCCTCGCCGCGCTCGACCAGGCCGTAGCCGCAGCGTGACAAGCCGGGGTCGATGCCCAATACGAACATGCGTTCGCAGATTAGCCGGGGGTGCTACGCAGGGGGCGGATCAGGGTCGGGCCGCCGGGTGCGGGTCCGGCCGAACGGGGCGGTGGGCTGCCCTGAAGAAGCTCAGCCCTCGAAGGCGGCGAGCACCTCGTCGGGGATGTCCGCGTTGGAGTGCACGGCCTGGACGTCGTCGTGGTCGTCGATCGCTTCGAGGAGCCGCAGCACCTTCTTGGCCTCGCCCTCGTCGGGCACCGGGACCGGGGTGGTCGGCTCGAGGGAGAGGTCGACCGACTCGGGCGTGATGCCGGCGTCGTCGAGGGCCTGGCGCACCGACTCGACGTCGGCGGGCGCGCTGGTGATGACCCAGGCCGAGCCGTTGCTCGTCATGTCCTCCGCGCCGCCCTCCATGGCGATCTCCATGACCTTGTCCTCGTCCCGGTCGAGGGGGACCGTCACGATGCCCTTGCGCTCGAACTGCCAGGAGACGGCCCCGGGCTCGGCCATGTTGCCGCCGTTGCGGCTGAACAGGTTGCGCATCTCTGCGCCGGTGCGGTTGCGGTTGTCGGTGAGCGCCTCGACCATGATCGCCACGCCCGCTGGTCCGTAGCCCTCGTAGTTTATGGACTCGTAGCGGACGCCCTCGAGGTCACCGCTGCCCCGCTTGATGGCTTTCTCGATCGTATCGAGGGGAACCGAGGCGCCCCTCGCCTTCTGGAAGGCGGTGCGCAGCGTGGCGTTGGCGTCGAGGTCGCCACCGCCCTCACGGGCCGCAACCTCAATGGCGCGAATGCACTTGGCGAAGACCTTGGCTCGGGCTTTGTCCTGGGCGCCCTTGCGGTATTTGGTGGTCGCCCACTTCGAGTGACCCGACATGGTGTCTCCGTGTTCCTCTGTTCTCGACGTGTGTCGTTTGCTTGGCGTGCGCTCCGTGCCGGGTCCCGTTGCACTCTGCAGCTGGGGCGTCGGCTGGGTGTCCGATTCTATCGGCCGAGGTCACAGCAGGACGATGGGGAGTCTGATCGTGTGGTCGACGATCAGCTGGTACGTCCCGCTGGGCACCGTCGTGGCCCGGAGTGCGGGTCGGCCGGCCCCCTGCATCTGGTCCCAGTTGCCGGTGGTGCTGACGGTCTGGTGGGCGGGAAGCCGCGGGCCGAGCAGCGCCGGGCAAGCGATCGCCTCGGGTCCGGGGTAGACGTCGAGGCCCCGGGGGTCCTCGATCTCGACCGGGATCTCGCTGCAGGCGCCCAACAACCCCTGCACGGGCCTGGAAGACGGGGCAGGGCCCCCGCTCGGTCCGCACGCCCGCTTGCTGCGGTTGTGCAAGCTGACGCCGTAGGTCACGAGCTGTCGGGGTGCAAAGGCCTGGCGAGACAGCGTGACGGTGAGGATGACGTCCCCGGCCGGGCATCTCCCGTAGCTGATCGGGGCAGAGCGGCTGACCAGGGCGGCGGGGGCCGCAGCTGGCGCCGCTGGCGCCGCGGCGACCGCGCCCCGTGTCGGGGCGGCAACCAGGGTCACCAAGGCAGCGGCGACGGCGGCGACGGCGAGGGCGAGAGGACGCGGCGCACCATGACAAAGAGACGCTGCGGGGCACGGTTTGGTTGGCTCAAATCCTTGTTTTCTTGAATCCGAACGGCATCGGGTGACCTGGCCCGTGGCGCCGGCCGGCCTGTGCACCACCTACGCTCCCTGACCATGACTCCTCTCCCCCGGTCAAGAGGCGGACTGCCCGCCGGTTCCCGAGCCCGCCGCCTCCTTCTTCTCGGGGGGATCCTGGCCGCAGGCGCAGCGACTGGAGCGGCGTACCGGCGTCTGACCCGCGACGGCGCTCGGGCTCGGGCGGCCTCGGACTCCGACGATGGTCGGCGATCACTGGGGTGGGGCGACGGCATCGGCCGGCCCGACCATCGGTTCATCCGCACGCCCGACGGCGCACAGCTGGCGCTGTGGGACCTCGAGGGAGACGGATTGGACGCACCGGTGGTCGTGTTGCCCCACTGTTGGGGCTGCAGTCACGAGATCTGGATTCCCGTCGCCCGACGACTCCGGCAACAGGGCCACCGCATCGTCCTGTACGACCAACGGGGCCACGGCCTGAGCACGCGTGGCACCGCTCCCCTGGCGATCGACACACTTGCGCACGACTTGGAAGCGGTGCTCCAAGCGACCGACGTGCGCGACGCCGTCCTGGCGGGGCACTCCATGGGGGGTATGACGATCATGTCGCTGGCCACGTACCGGCCCGAGGTCCTCAAGGAGCGGGCCAAGGCGACGGTACTCGTCGCCACGGCGGCCACGAGCGTGGGTGATCGCTCGGCCCGAGGCGTCCAGTGGGCCGGTTCCCTTGTCGCGTCCCCACTCGTCACCCGGGCCATGCGAGCGCGGAACGGCAATCTCTTCGTACGGGGTGTGTTCGGGGCCGACCCGGTACGCGCGCACATGGATCTGACCCGGGAGCTCTTCGCGGGCTGTCACGGCGCCGTGCGCGGAAACTTCCTCGCGTCGCTGGCCGCCATGAACCTGCTCGAGGGCATCGCCGCCATGGACGTACCGACGACCGTCATGGTGGGCAGCCGGGACACGCTGACGGTGCCCCGCAAGGCGGATCAGATCGTGTCAACCGTTCCCGGGGCGCGGCTCGTCACCCTGAAGGACCGTGGACACATGCTCCCGTTGGAAGACCCCGACGCGGTGACCGACGAGATCGTGCGAGCCGTGAAGGGCTAGCGCGGTACCGACACGCTCATTTCCGGGACGGTCGCCAGGTCTGCGACGGTGAGGACACGAACACCCGACCCTGGGGGCTGGTGAATCGGACCTCGGCCTGGGCGTCGCCATCGAGCTTCCAGCCCAACTCGTGCACTCGGCTGTGGTGCGCCACGCAGAGGGTCAAGAGGTTCGACATGATCGTGGCCCCCTGCCTCGACGCCCACACGACGTGGTGGATGTCGGTCACGTTGCGGCAGCCGCACCCGGGAAAGCGACAACCGTTGTCCCGACGCCGGACCTCGATCCGCTGCGCTTCGGTCGGGTCCCGCTCCAGCGGCTTTTGGTCGAGGCAATTCCCATCGGGTGCGTCGAAGGACAACGTGATGTGCGCATTACACGCCAGTCGCCGCGCGACTTCGGCGGAGATCGGCCCGACACCCTCGATGGACGCGTGTCCGTACCCATCGCCGTACAGGAGCCGGTCGAGGTCGGTATGGACGACCATCGTCGCGTGGCCGCCGCCGTGTGACCTGGGCGCCCCCTCGGAAGCGCCGGATGCGGCCCTGCTCCGGCGCCCACCTCCTACGCAGAGGTCCAGCAGCGCATCGGCGCACCGGCTCTCGAACCGTACGTAGTCAGGATCGCTGGCGCTCGGATGATCGTGGCGCCGCGCTCGCCCCACCACTGCCGCCTTCACCAAGGCGTAGGCATCCCCCGTCAACTGCGCCCACAGAAGGCACCGCTCGTCGTCGAAGCGGACGAACCGGCGCCGGAACTGTGCCACTGCCTCGGCATCGGTGGAACCCTTCATCTCGGTGACGAGCCGGCGGGCCTGCTTCGGGGACCAGGTCTCGGAGGCCCGAGCCAACTCGGCGTCGGTCTCCGTCGTCGCCACGGTGGCCAGGGGGGCAAAGACGTCGAGCGTCACACGCCCTTCCGCGAGAGCTTCGGAGAGAGCCGGCAGCTCCTCCCCCCGGCGGGCCGACTCCACCAGGATGCGGGCCCGGTTGCGGCTCAGGCGGCAATGGGCCACGAGCCAGTCACGCATCGACAACGCGCCGTCACCCCGCCAGGCCTCCGTCCGGTCGAACTCGGCGATCTCGCGGAGCATGGCGCCCTCGTGCTCAGAGATCACCCGGACGTGCCCGGCGATGCTCGAGGCCAGCTCGGCCGACCGGGTGCCAGCCCCGTAGTCCCGGCAGAGCGGTCGGGCGCCGCCGGAACGACGAGATGCAGAAGCCGAGGCGGCGGTTCCCATATGCGGTGAACGGTCGCGGCAAGCGCCGAGATGGGACGGCGAGCGCGGCCCCGGGGCCAAGACGTTGCGCCTGGCGGCCGGCCGCCTCCTTTGGCAGTCGGCCGGCGCCGGCGCGGGCCTATCCGAAGAGGCCCCCGATGCCGCCCGCCTCCGCCCGCTCGGTGGCCCCGCACATCTCGGCAAACAGACGGTGTACCCGGCGGTCGGGCGTGAGCTCGGGGTGGAACGACGCCGCCAACAGGTCGCCCTGGCGCACCAGCACCGGCACGCCGTCGAACGTGGCCAGCACCTCCACCTCGTCGCCCAACGTCACGATCAGGGGCGCCCGGATGAAGACCGCGGGTAGGGCCGGGCTCTCGCCCGAGCCGAAGACCACCGAGCCTTCGAAGGACTGCCGCTGACGCCCGTAGCCGTTGCGTCGGACGACCGCGTCGAGCACGCCGAACGTGCGCTGGTCGGGTCGGCCGTCGCGCACGTCGCGGGCCAGGAGGATCAAGCCGGCGCACGTGCCGAACACACGCAGGTCTGCCGCATCCAGGCGCGCCGCCACCGCGTCGAAGAGACCGGTTGTCTCCAACAACAGGGAAAGCGTCGTCGATTCCCCGCCCGGCAGGACGAGACCGACGCAGCCCTCCAGGTCCTCGGGGAGCTTCACGAGCCGGGCGGTGACGCCGACCTCATCGAGGGCGGCCAGGTGTTCGCGGACGTCGCCCTGCAGGTCCAGGACACCGATGAGAGGACCACCCCGCTCGCTCGACCCGGTGGACCCCGTCGTCCCCGTGGACCCCGAGGGTCTCGCTACCACCCCCGGTCGGCGAGATGCTCGCCGAGCTGCGACTCGTCCAGCCCGCGCATCGCCTCCCCGAGCCCCCGCGAGACCTTGGCCACGTGCTCGGGATCCGAGAAGTGCGCCGTCGCCTCCACGATGGCGGACGCCATCCGGGCCGGGTCCGACGACTTGAAGATCCCCGACCCCACGAACACCGCCTCCGCACCGAGCTGCATCACCAATGCAGCGTCCGCCGGCGTTGCGATGCCGCCGGCGCAGAACAGCGGCACGGGGAGTTTGCCGGTGTCGTGGATCTCTTGGACCAGGCCCACTGGAGCGCCGAGCTCCTTGGCCCAGCCGTACAGCTCCGCAGCATCGGCCTGTGTCACGGCGCGGAGCGAACCCAGTATCGAGCGCAGGTGCCGCACCGCTTCGACGATGTTGCCGGTCCCGGCCTCGCCCTTGGAGCGGATCATGGCGGCACCCTCCGAGATCCGCCGCAGCGCCTCGCCCAGGTTCGTCGCCCCGCACACGAAGGGCACCGCGAAGGGCCACTTGTCGATGTGGTACGCCTCGTCCGCCGGCGTCAGCACCTCGGACTCGTCGATGAAGTCGACGCCGAGCGACTGCAACACCTGCGCCTCGGCGAAGTGCCCGATGCGCGCCTTGGCCATCACGGGAATGGTCACCGCATCGATGATCCCCTCGACCAGCAACGGGTCGCTCATGCGCGCCACGCCCCCGTCGCGGCGGATGTCGGCGGGGACCCGCTCGAGCGCCATGACCGAGACGGCACCGGCGTCCTCGGCGATCTTGGCCTGCTCGGCGTTGACGACGTCCATGATGACGCCGCCCCGCAGCATGTCGGCCAAGCCCCGCTTGACGGTGAAGGTTCCGGTGGTCATGCCCCCAGTCTACGAGACCGGTCTACCGCCCCTTCTCACCACTCGCTCAGTGCGGCGACCCGCACCGACGTGGCATCCAAGTCGCCCGGCACCAGGGGGTCGTCGCGGTGGCCCACCGACGGGTCGATCCACACCCAGCGGGTCGGCCCGAAGCGGGAGGGAGAGGCGAAGAACGAGCCTTCCTCGGGCGCCGGGGCCTCCATCATGGTGCGGAGCGCGCCGAGCAGGCCGCGGGGATAGCGCACGGCCGAGGCCCCGACGACGTCGGCTCGATACTCGCGGCTCGCCCCCACGCAGCGCCGCAGCATCGTCTCGCCCCCAAGGAGCGTGCCGAGCGTGATCCCGACGCACGAGACGCCGTTGTCGCCCCGTTTCACGTGGGCCAGCTCGTGGGCGATCACCCCCTCGAGCTCGATGGGGTCCACCCGGCGCAAGAGCCCGGTCGTGACCACGAGATCCGACCGCCGCGCGTCGCGGCCGAGCGCGCAGGCGTTGGGGACGTCGTCGTCCACGACGTGGAGCGAGGGCATGCTCAGTCCGAACGTGGCGCACAGGCCATCGGTGACGTTGAAGAGCCGCGGGTCGTCGTGCTCGTCGACCGGCACCGCACCGATCCGCCGCAGCGCCATGGAGGGGGCGAGCCGCCACACGCCGTACATGACCGCGGCGCCGGCCGCCAGGAACGCCACGATGCCGACGATGGGCGAGACGGCAGCCCAGAACAGCGCGCCGAACAGCAGCGCCGGGATGACCGCGGTCCAGGCACACAACACGATCGCTCGGCGCCGGTTTGCGGCCACCTCGGCCGGAAAGATCTGCGGTGCACCGAGGCTCGGTCGTATCTCGACCGGCTCGAGCGGTGGGAGAGGATCGAGCGCCACGGCGGCGCGGGGCTGCCCCGGCCCCCCTCCCGGTCGTGACCGGGACCGGTTCCCGCCCTCAGTCGGCGACGACGAGCGCTGGCCGCCGCCGCCCTGGCCCTTTTTGCGCTGATTCCCCTTGGTGCCGCCCCCGGCGCTGGGCGTCCTGGCGCCCCCGCCCGCGCTGCCTTTTTCGCCGCCGGCGGCGGCTCCGCCGGCGGCGCCGGCGGCCCGGTTTCGGTTGCGGTTCCTGTTGCGGTTGCGATTGCGGTTGCGATTGCGGTTGGCGCCGCCGCCTCCACCGCCGCTGTTGCCCGAGCCCTTGGGCGTCGCAGGAGTGTCGCTCTGGTCAGCCATCGGAACGCCAGGCTACCTGGTCGCATGGGCTCCTCCGGGAGCGACGACAGGCCTGGGAGTCATGCCGCTCCCGCCGCAACCGACCCGGGCCCCCGCTCGGTCACGCCCGTTCAAGCCCTTCTACACTGCGCCGATGCGCGGCGGCTCGCATCGGCTGCTTGCCACCGGGACGATTTCGGTCGCCCTCGCCCTCGCCCCCGGGCTTGGAGCGGCCGCAGGCGGCGCCCCCGCGCAACCCGGTCTCAAACCCCCCTTCGGGACGAACTGGACCGTCTACCACCAGAACCTCCTGTCCTCTGGTGTGGACCCGGCGAACACGGACCTCGATCCGCTGAAGCCCGGGTGGTCCTCTCCCGATCTCGACGGTGGCATTTTCGGCGAACCGCTCGTCGCCGATGGACGCGTGGTGGTCGCCACGGAGAACGACACCGTCTATTCGCTCTCGGCCCAAACAGGAAGCATCCTGTGGAGCGCCCACCTCGGCACGCCGGTCCCGATCACCAACATCCCGTGCCCGAGCCTCGTGTCCCCCGTCGGCATCACCGGGACGCCCTACATCGATCTCGCCCGGAACGAGATCTTCGTCGTGACCACGGAGCAGGTTGGTTTTCACGTCCGGCACGACCTCTACGGCCTCAACCTCTTCAACGGGAGCATCGAGCTCGACGAGAGCGCCGACCCCCCGGGCTCGCAGCCCCTCCTGGAGTTCCAACGAAGCGCGCTCACGGCGTCGCAGAGCCGGATCATCGTGGCCTACACCGGCTTCAACGACTGCGGGTCCTACCACGGCTGGCTGCTGAGCATCCCCGAGTCGGGTGGCCCCATTCGGACGTTCGAGGCCGCTACCGCGCCGGGCGACTTGCAAGGCGGCATCTGGATGGGCGGTGCCGCACCGGTCGTCGATCCGGCGGGCAATATCTGGTTCGCCACGGCCAACAGCACGGAGACGAATCCACATCACTACGACAGGAGCAACGCGGTCATCGAGCTCTCGCCGGGATTCCGTGTCAAGCAGGTCTTCGGGGACCCAATGTGGCTCGTGGACGACATTGATGACCTCGATCTCGGTTCCACCAATCCGACGCTCGTGAACGGGTTCGTGTTCATTGCCTCGAAGGCGGGCGACGCGTACCTGGCACGCCAACGGCACCTCGGAGGGGTCGGCGGCCAGGTGGCCAGCTTGGCGCTCTGCCGGCCGGCGCGGAAGGGCGGATCTGCTTGGGGGGGGACCGCCGTCGTCGGCTCCGTGGTCTACGTGAACTGCGATGATGGCGAGCCCGGCGATGCGCACTTCTCGCACATCACTGCGGTCGAGGTGATGAAGAGGCGTCCGTATCTCCACGTCGTGTGGCGGTCGACCACGGTGCGCACAGCTGGACCGCCGATCGTCGCCGGAGGCATGGTCTGGACGATCCTGCTCGGCGGGCACGCGCTGGTCGGACTCAGCCGAGCCAGCGGACAACCCGAAGTCGAAGTACCCATCGGCGTCAACGCCAACCACTTCCCGACACCGTCCGTCGCAGACGGCCTGCTCCTCGTCCCGGCACTGAACCGCGTGCTGGCGTTCGTCGGCCCGTCGGGTCTCCCTCCGTCCCCGCCTCCAGGCCCCTGAGCAGGACGCACAATCGCTGACCGGCCCTAGAGTTTCACCGCCAGCGCGGCTTATTGTTCTGGAATGGTTGAGGCGGAGTACCTGGTGCTCGGGGGCAGCTCCCAGCCCTACCTGCTCGCCCGCGTGCGATGGCCCGACGTGGCGCAGGCGATCAGCGAGGACTGCCCCGAGTGGCTCGACGATCCGGGACTCTTCGACCTGCCCTACGAGCCGGCCAGCCAGAGTGTCAGCAGCGGCCGAGCGGCGGAAATCGCCACCGACTGGGGGGCCCGCCTCCCCGACCCCGCGAGTACCGGGCTCACAGAGCCGCGGCTCAGGAGGACCCCGGCCACGTGGTCCGACATGGTGCCCGTGGAGAGGCGATCCTGGTCCCTCGAGCACGTCACGATGGTCCACCGCCCAGAGGCCTCGGCCGACGCGCAATGGCCTGAGGATGCGGCGGCTTCCAACGGCCATGTCAGCCCCACGCGGGAATGACCGACACCAGGCTGACGCGGCCGCCGGACCCAGGAGAGCAACGCCACCACCGACCGAAGCACGCTCGCCGAGAGGACGACCTTCCGAGGCGACGACCTCCTCACGGTCGAGACTTGCAACCACCCACGACCCCGCGTCTCGGCAATGACTATCGCCTCCGCGGACTCGACCTCGGCTCGAAGCCTGCGCCGGCGCCGGCCGCACCCAGGAACCGCCCTCCGGCCACGCGCCGCCGGGCCCGAGCTCGTCGGCGGCGCAGGCCCTGGCTGATCATGGTGGCCGCGGCCTTCACGACCGTGGTCCTCGTTGCGGTCCTGCTGCGGCTGACACTCGTCACGCCTTTCACGGTGCCCTCGTCCGCGATGGTGCCGACCCTGCAGGCGGGTGACAAGATCCTCGTCCTTCGGTCAAGCTTCCTCACGGGCTCCGTCGGCCGTGGTGACATCATCGTGTTCCACCGACCCAGGTACTTCCCATGCCATGCCTCAGGCTCAGGGGACGATCTCGTCCAACGAGTGATCGGCATGCCGGGAGAGACCATCTGGTCCAACCACCAGGCCATCTACATCGACGGAAAGCGGATGGCCGAACGCGGGTGGTATGACCCCCGCCACGGTGCCGTGAGCTCTGTCCAGATCACGAGGACGACCATCCCCAAAGGCGACTACTTCGTTCTGGCGGACAACCGCAGCAATTCGTGCGACTCGCGGTCTTTCGGCGTGATCCCCGCGTCGTCGGTACTCGGCAAGGTCGTTGCCGTCATCGCTCGCAACGGGACCCCTTACCTGCACCTCTTCTGACGATGCGCCGTCCCAGCCGAGCGATGGTGTCGGCTGCACCGGTCGTCCTGGCCGTCTTGACCTGCCTGTTCACCCCCGGCAACCCGTCCTCCGCCGTGGCCGCCGCTCCGCCGGACACCCTCCGACTGCTTCCCGTCCCTGCGGCGGGCGGGCGGATCTGGGACTGGTCGGCGGCCTGCCCGCTCGGGCCTCGCATGGGTGCGGCGCGCTGTGAGGGAGCGGGACCCGTTCTGGGCAGCGCCCAGCTCAACGGGGACGAGTGGAACCTCGGTGTGACCACACCGACTGAGGGAGACGTGCGGATGTCCATGACCCCCTCCGGCGGGCTGACGGTCCGGGGCGAGCTTCCAGTGGCACCACCGTGCACCGCGGCGACGTGCCTGGCGCCGAGTGCCAACACCTGGGTCCGCGGGTACACGAACGTCTCGTACGGCAAGAACCCGTGCCGGGCGCGCACCTCGCCGGCCAGCGAGCCGGCCCTGCACCTCCCCGTCGAGGTCAGCGCGCTCCCTACCGACCTGGTGGGCACGACGTCGTACGCGTCGCAGACATCGCACACGACCTACGACATCGCGTACGACATGTGGCTCAACCCTTCCGGCACGCAGTATCCCTGCCGTACGCAAGGGACCGTCGAGGTGATGGTGTGGCTCGATTACGACCGACGGGCGCTCCTTCCTTCAACCCCAATCACGTCCTCGAGCATCCCCTACGCCGTGGGCGGGGTCGCGCGGAGCGGGGCGCACGCGTGGTCGACCTTTGTCCTCAACGTCTACCGGTCCGGCAAGACCTCACCGTACGGCGGGACCATCTTCTTCGTGCTCAACGCCGGGGACGTCGTCCCGGCGGGCACGGTCAGTGTCGACGTGACCAAGGCGCTCTCGGCGGTCGGTTTGCTGCTCCAGCAGGACTACGGGTGGAGTGATTTCGTCAACCACTACTGGCTCGACACCATCCCGTTCGGGATGGAGTTCGGACCGGGTAACGCGCAACCACGGGGAAACGGCTCGACGGACTTCACGCTCCGGCTGGCGTCGTACTGCCTTGGGCTGAACGCGACCGTTGCCGATCCGAAGTGCTGAGGCACAGCACGGATTGTGTGTCGTCTTTACGGCTTCCCGTGACCGAACTTCCAGACCTGTTCTACCGCGCTGACGAGCTCGTAACCGTCTCCTGAGGAGAACGGGATCAGGCCGACGATGTCGTTCATGTGGAGGCCCAGCCCGGGCAGCGAACCAAAATACTGCGCGTCGCCAAAGGAGTAGACCGACCCGTCACTCCCCACCAGCCAGTACCCGAAGCCGTCCATGGTCGGCCGAACCTGCACGATGTTCGACACGTCAATAGGTTGGGCATCGGGCCGACGCTGAAGGTCCCCGAAGTAGTTCGCGCCGCCGCCGGCCCAGACCACCCCATTGGCGGTGACCTCCAGCCACCCGCCACCGGGGGCGCCGGTGACCTCGACGAACGGTGGAGCCACCGCCGGGGCGCCGGCAGGCAGGGCATCGACCTGCGCCGCCGTCCTGACGCGGAGCGCCGGTCCAGCGGCGAGCAACTCGCCCGGCGCGGTGACTGACGCGGCAACGATGGCTCCGACGAGCGCCACCATCGCCAACCCGACACCCGCCCCAATGAACGATCGCCGCCGCCGGCCCGCTTGGCGTGCGCGTTGCGCAGCAAACCGGTTCGAACGTGCTGCCGCCGGCAGCATCTGTGCTCGCACGTTCCAGAAGGCTGTGACGGGGGCGCACAGGAACACGCAGGCCTGAACGGAGATCATGACGACGAGGAGAATGTGTTTCGACGGCGCGGCCGCTATCAGTCCCGCGCAGACGAACAGCCCCGCGGCCAGGACGATCTCCCAGCGTGCCACCCAGAGGGCATCCCGTACCCGTCGCACCACCTTCTGGTTTCGGTCGTTCTTGGGAGTACGGAGGAAGACGCCCTCTCGCCGCGCCAACCCCTGGATGCAGGCAAGAGCGATGGTCCAACCGCTCGCCAGACTGATGATCAGGCTGCAAAAGGCGCGGCGGCGCGACATGTTCGTCCATTCCCGCAACACCCAGAGCATGCTCAGGAGGGCGACGGCGATCAGGCTTATCCCCAACAGACTGAGCCCACCGGCGATCGGCAAGATCCAGAAGTGCGAGCCTGACAACAACAGTCCGGTCGTGGCGATCAGCCCAATGGAAAACAGGACCATCAAGAGGTCTCGCATCCAACCGAAGCTCGCCATGAGGTAGTCCCGCCGTTGTTGGCTCGACAAGCGGTTGTCGGGAGAGCGGTCCCACGGCATCAGGCTGCGCCAGTGCAGGCGAAGGATCTGCATGCCCCCGAAGCACCACCGGTAGCGCTGCGTGCACAGACCCGCGTACGAGGGCGGGACGACCCCGCGGCCGAAGCAGCGTGGGATGTACAGCCCGGACCAGCCCAGCTTGAGCACCCGGACGGACGCCTCGGTGTCCTCGCAGATGCACCACTCGTTCCAGCCACCTGCCTGCTCGAGGGCGCTGCGCCGGAAGAGTCCCATCGTGCCCACGAAGGGTATGGAGTTCCGCTCGTTGCGCGACGACATGTTCGTCAAGTAAAAGGCTTGATACGAATCGACACAGGCTGTGTAGTACGGGCTCCCCTCGTAGTCGCGGTTGCCCTCGAAGCTCTGCAGGAACCCGATGCCCCTGTCGCAGAAGTAGGGCGCGGTTTCCTTCAGATAGTGGGGCACGACGAAATCGTCCGCATCGATCAACCCGATGATCTCGGCGCGCTCGTCGGTGTATTGGCGCAGGGCCAGGTTGAGCGCGCCCGCCTTGAACCCAGGCCACGGGTCGACGTGCACGAAGGTGACGCGCGGGCGATCGCGGCAATATTCCTCGACCGGCCGCCAGACCGCCGGGTCCTTGGTGTTGTTGTCGACCACGACGATCTCGAAGTTGGGGTAGTCGATCGCCTCGGCCCTCCTGATGGTCTCGATCAGCATGTCGGGGGGCTCGTTGTACGCCGCGATATGCAGGGACACGAACGGCTTGTACGACGGATCGGCCTCGGGCAACGGCCGCGAGTACCGGAACCGGCACAGCACGTCACTGGTGGCGTTGACGTACGAGTTCCACAAAGTCACGGCGACGATGCTCAGCAGGATGAAGAAGCCCGACACCAACTGCTCGAACCCGCTGTTGGCATCGGTGGAGGTGAGCTGGACCGTGAAGAGGATCAGGCCCAGTCCGGCGGCGATGAACGCGGCCGAGAAGATCTGCCCCACGGCGTTGCAGGCCGGCCGGGCGACGACGACGATCACGGCGATCAAGACGACCACGGCCCCGGGAAGCTCCAGCGTGCGCAACGGGATCCCCCAGATCACCGACACGAGCCAGCACGCTGGCACCGCGATGACGAGCGCGCCGGTGGAGTTGAAGAGGACCTCGGTGAACTTCGACCCGGCCCAACGTCGGGACCTGCTGAATCGCCGCGCGGGGCTCAACAGGAGGGCCGACGCCAGGAACAGCTGCATGAACCCGACGAGGGAAAAGTCGTACAGGTTGAGCCTGAAGAGCATTGAGCACCCTCGTTACGCCAGGAGAGGGCCGACAGCGTCACACGGATTGTAGGCAGCCCCCGTGAGGATGCATAGGGCTCACGAACAATTCATCCGAGTCTCATCCGAGTCGCCTTTCATCCGAGTCGCCTTGGCGCCCGCCAATAGGGGTAGCAAGTCGAGGTCGAAGATGAGGAGACGCGGCCGTGGCCGATCGGAGAGGTCGGGTCGTTCAGCCTCGACGCCGCGCCCGCCGGGTTCCGTAGGCGGCGATGGCCCTGGTGTAGGTGTCGACGTAGCGCTCGGCGAGGGCGTCCATCGACCAGGCGCGGGCGTACTCGGTCGCCTCCTTGCGTGCCTCCGGCGCGGACAGCCCGCTCCCCTCGACGGCGTCGGCCAGCGCGGCGCCGAGGGCACGGCAGAGCGCGGGCACGTCCCCCGGGGGCACCAGTACGGCGTGACCGCCGGCCGCGGTGCGGTACCCCTCGATGTCGGAGGCCACCACGGCGCAGCCTGCCGCCATCGCCTCGAGCAGCACCATGCCGAAGGACTCGCCGTGCAGCGACGGCGCGCCCAGCACGTCGGCCCCGGCCAGCCGGGCCGCGACCTCCTCGTCACTGAGCACGCCCAACCAGCGCACCCGGTCCGACTCGGGGTGCCGGCGCCGCTGGACCTCGCTCGCAGGGCCGTCGCCCACCACCCACAGGACCGCCGGCCGCTCGATCTTCTCGAACGCATCGAGGAGCACCTGCAGACCCTTGCGCGGCTCGTGGCGACCGAGGAACATCACGACGGGCCGCCCCTGCTCGTCGCGCACGGGCGCCGCCGACTCGAAGCGCTCCATGTCGACGCCGTTGAACAGCACCTCGAAGCTGCCGCCGCTCGAGCGCACGCCCGTCTCGCGGGCCGCCTCGGAGACCGCCACCTTGATCTGCATCCGGCGACCGACCAGCTCCGCGAGCGGCTTGAGGAGCGGAACCCACCGGCTCACGCCGGCGCGGTGGTACGTGCCGACCATCGGGAGCGGCGCCCGGAGCACGAGGCCATAGGCGGCCATCGGAGCCAGCGGCTCGTGCACGTGCAGCACGTCGAAGCCGCCGTGTCGCACGAACCGCTCCGCCCGCGCCGACGCCCCCGGCGACAGCGCCACCGGCGCCACCGACCCGTTGGAGTGCAACGCGGTGGGCCGGCCGATGACGAAGTGCTCGCCGGCGGCGGTGGGCACGGGCACGCCCTGGTCGGCCGGCCCCAGCACCGTGACCTCGTGGCCCTGCGCCCGCAACGAGCGCGCCAGGCCGATCGCCTGTCCCTGCACGCCCCCGGGGCGGGTGAGGGAATAGGGCGAGAGCATGGCGATCCTCAGCTGGCTCATCGCGAGTCGCTCGGCCAGTTGGGTTGGTAGAGGTGCCACTGCTCGGGACGGCGCCGGATGTCCGCCCTCGAAGACGGTGGCCAGGTCCTGGGTGACCCGGGCGATGTCCTCCCGCACCGAACCGCGACGGGTGGTGTCGACCGGCGGGTGCACCACGCCGGTGTGCCAATTGCCCGGTCCCGAGTAGACGACGACCGGCAGGAGCGGTGCGCCGGTACGCAGGGCGAGCATGGCGGCGCCGGCGGGCAGCGTCGTGCGCGCACCGAAGAACTCGACCTCGACGCCGTTCCCACTCACGTCCCTGTCGCTCACCAGGCCCGCCACCTCGCCGTTCTTCAGCGCACGCAGGAGCGCCGCGCTCGACCCCTCGCCGAGCGGGACCGCCGTCAGCCCCATGGCCCGGCGTTGCGCCACGAACCACTCGAAGAGCCGTGGGGGCTCGAGGCGCTCGACGACCGCCGTCATGGGCATGCCCTCGAGTGCGAGCCAATACCCGCCCCACTCCCAGCTGCCGACGTGCGGCAACGCCATGACGATGCCGCGGCCGAGCGCAAAGGCCTCCCGCAGGTGGTCCTCACCTTCCTCGAGGCGCCACCGGGCGCGCACGCCCGCTTCGCTCTCGTAGGGCAGGCGGGCGCCGTCGGCCCAGTACTCCGCGTAGGAGTCGAAGCTGCGCCGGCTCCAACGCCGCACCAGCGCGGGGTCCGGCTCCACTCCATCCACGCACTCGCTCCCCAGCACCCGCCGCATGTGGCGCTCGTTCATGGCGAGGGCCGGCCCGCCCCCCAGAGCCATGACCCGGGCCACCCCGCGCGCCGCGCCGTGCGCCAGCGGCAGGGGCAGGTGCCCCATCGCCGCGCCGAGACCGCGGTAGGTCTGGTATCTCACCGTGGCGCGCCAACTGTCCGGGTCCTCGGCGGGAGCCACCGCGGGAGCCTCGGCCTCTGCCGCCACGGCGGCCATCACCGGTGATCGGGGCGCACGTGGTGCGGCGATCAGGGAGCCGGGGGCGGCGTGCGACGGCCCGAGATACGCCGCGCACTGTTGCTGCTGGCGTGCCGCCCCGCCGCGCTCCGTCGCTCCCGCAACGTCCGGCCCGAGCGGCTGCTCAGCGTCTCTTGGCGGCGGGCCCGCCAGCGCCCGACGGGCGCGCCGGTGGTGCGCGTCGGGTCGCGCCGGGGGCGGCCCGCGGACTCGCGGGCCTCGCGCCAGGCCCTCCAGCGCGAGTCGACCCGGCCCTCGCGCCAGGCCTCGATCCGCCGCGCGATCACGCGGTCACGGCCAGAGGCGGCATTCCAGACCTTGACGAAACGGGAGACCGCCGTGAAGGTGATCAGCGCGAAGAGAACCCACAGGACCGGGACGAAGATCACCGTGCTGAGGAAGGCGACGCCGAGCAGGAACATGCGCTCGCCCCGCTCCATGAGGCCACCCTTGGCCGGCAGCCCGAGCGACTCGGCCTTCGCCCTCTCGTAGGAAACCAAGGCGGTGACCGCCAGGATGGCCATGGGCAGAAGCGCGAGGTGGCCTTCCCCACGGTCGAGCAAGTACCACGCGCAGCCGATCATGAGGACGGCGTCCGCGACGCGGTCGGTGACCGAGTCGAAGAAGGCGCCCCGGACCGAGGCGGTGCCCGCGGCCTTGGCGACGGGGCCGTCGAGGAGGTCGTGCATGCCCGTGATGATCAAGAAGATGATGGCCAGGTGGAGGTGGCCCGTGGCGACCAGGACCGCCGTCGCCGTGGCCGAGACGAGCCCGGTGGCGGTGAGCACGTCCGCGGTGATGCCATGGCGGTGCAGTGACTGGCCGACCGGACCGGTGGTCCGGTCGACGGCACCTCGCCAGCGACCGTCGAACATGGAGCTCCTCGTTGCCCGGGCCCGGGGAGGGACCCGCGTTTGCAGAAGTTTACCATCGTGTCCCCGCACGATCGGGGTGGCGGGCTCGCTCCGAGCCGGCCCCCAGCCGGCCCGCGGGCGCCCGAGCGCCCGGGGCGGAGGGCGACGGCGGGGGCCGAGAGGCCGTCCGATAGCCTCCTCCAGCGAGATGCCCGTTGGAGCGGACGCGCCGCCTCGCCTTCCCGCCGCGAGGGCGCGCACGTGAGGTGATGGTGCCGGTGTCGGAGCCGAAGAAGGCGGGGCGACCCCGGCCCGACATCACGCTCCTCCCCGATCCCACGCTCGACGTGTCGATCGTCGTGCCCTACTACAACCCGGGTCATCGCCTCCGGGACACGGTGGCGCACATGGTGCGTGTCCTCGACTCGTCGCGCATGACCTTCGAGATCATCACGGTGTCCGACGGCTCGACCGACGGCAGCCCCTTCACCCTGGACGGCTTCCCCGAGAGCGTCGTCCGTCGCATCTCGTTCGCGACCAACGTGGGCAAGGGCCATGCGCTGCGGGCCGGCCTGGCCATGGGGCGTGGGCGCTATCTCGGCTTCATCGACGCCGACGGCGACATCTCGCCCGAGTTCCTGGCCCCCTTCGTCTCCATCATGCAGTCGCAGGATCCCGACATCATCATCGGCAGCAAGCGCCATCCCGACTCCTCGGTGCACTACCCCCCGCTGCGCCGGCTGTACTCGTGGGGCTACCAACGCCTCATCCAGCTGCTCTTCCGGTTGAACGTCAAGGACACGCAGGTGGGGATCAAGCTCGTCAACCGCAAGGTCGTCGCCGCCGTCCTGCCTCTCCTGCGCGAGAGCCGCTTCGCCCTGGACCTCGAGCTCCTTGTCCTGGCGCGACGCCTCGGGTACACGCGGATCATGGAGGCGCCCGTGCGGATCGAGGAGCGCTTCGGGAGCACGATCTCGCTCAAGGCCGTCTGGCTGCTCCTGGTCGACACGCTGGGCCTGTTCGTCCGCTACTCCATCCTGCACCAGTACGACGATGCCCTCGCCGGCGCGGGGACCTCGCCGGACGGCGCTCCTGGTCACAGGGCTGACCCGATCCGCTGACCCGCCGCACGTCGCGGCGCCCCGAGGCGCCTCTGAGCAGGGAGGCCCGAGCAGCACGGCACGGGCGGTCGTACACTCGGGTCCCACGATCGAGTTCAGCCTCGCCCTGAACGGACGCAGGACGAAGGACGGAGGACCAGTGCCACACGACCCGACCGCAATTCGCAACGTCGCCCTCGTCGGCCACCACGGCGCCGGCAAGACCACCTTGGCCGAGGCCCTCCTGGCCACCACGGGGTCCATCGCCCGGCGGGGCTCCGTCGAGAAGGGCACCACGGTCATGGACTTCGAGCCCGAGGAGGTGTCACGCCAGCTCTCCATCTCGACCAGCCTCGCCCCGTTCACGGTCAACGGGGTCAAGGTCAATCTGCTCGACACCCCCGGCTACGCCGACTTCGCCGGCGAGATGATCACCGCGCTGGCCAACGTCGACCTCGCCGTGGTCGTCGTCAGCGCCACCGACGGCGTGCAGGCGCAGACCGAGGACGCCTGGCGCGCCGCGGCCCGTCTCGGAGTCCCCCGGGTCGTCGTGATCAACAAGCTCGACCGCGAACGCGCCGACTTCGATCGCACGCTGGCCGAGATACGCGCGAGCTTCGGGGCCGGCGTGGCGCCGGTCGAGCTCCCGATCGGGCACGAGGCCGACTTCCACGGTGTCATCGACCTGCTCGACGACACCGCCACGCACTACGACACCCCCTCGGCCGGCTCGGCCCTCGACGGCACCGTCCCAGCGGCCGGGCACGAGGGACCCATCCCCGAAGAGCTGGTCGACGAGGAGCACACCGTCCACGAGCAGCTGGTCGAGGGCATCGTCGTGGGCGACGACGATCTCATGGAGCGCTACCTCAACGGCGAGACCCTCGACTACGCCGAGCTCGAGAAGAGCCTCGCCGGCGGTGTCGCCTCGGCCAACGTCTTCCCCGTCTTGTGCTGCTCGGCCGCCAGTGGGGTCGGCGTCGACCGGTTGGCCCGGCTGATCGAGGAACTCTGCCCTTCCCCGGCCTCCCGTCCCCCGCTGGTGGCCGCGGCGGGGACGGAGACGGTGGAGATCCACGCCGACCCGGCCGGGCCGACGCTGCTCACCGTGACGAAGACCTTCAACGACAGCCACACCGGCAAGATGTCACTGTGCAAGGTGGTGTCGGGCACGCTGCAACCCGACGCCGTCCTGGTCAACTCGCGCACCCGTGACGAAGAGCGCCTGCACGCGTTGCAGAGCATCGCGGGGCACGCCACGGCGCCCGCCACGAGCATCGCCGCCGGCGACTTCGTGGCGGTGCCCCGGCTCAACCGGACGCGCACCGGCGACACCCTGGCACCCAAGGGCCAGCCCGTCGTGGTCCAGCCCCCGCGCTGCCCGGCTCCGACCCTCCAGGTGGCGGTCAAGCCGGCGACGCGGGCCGACGACGACAAGCTGATGTCGGCGCTGCAGCGCCTGTGCGACGAGGATCCGTCGCTGACGGTGACCCGGGACGACGAGACCCACCAGACCATTCTCGGTGTCAGCGGCGAGGTGCACCTGTCCGTGACGCTCGAGCGTCTGGAGCGCAAGTGCAACGTCCACGTCGAGCGCGAGGACCTGCGCATCGCCTACCGGGAGACGATCACCGTCGCGGCGCAGGCCGAAGGGAAGCACAAGAAGCAGTCCGGCGGCCACGGACAGTTCGGCGTGGCCCACCTGCGGCTCGAGCCGCTGCCCCGCGGCGAGGGCTTCGCCTTCCGCGACGAGGTGGTGGGGGGGGCGATCCCCCGTCAGTACATCCCGGCCGTGGAAAAGGGCGTGATCGAGTCGTTCGCCGGCGGCGGCGTCTACGGCTACCCGGTGGTCGACATCGCCGTGACCGTCGACGACGGCAAGGCGCACTCGGTCGACTCCAACGAGGTGAGCTTCAAGATGGCCGCCGCCCTGGCGATCAAGGCGGCCATGGCCGAGGCGGGACCCGTCGTGCTCGAGCCGATCTCGCGGCTGGAGGTGACGATCCCGGCCGAGTGCCAGGGTGACGTGCTCGGCGACCTGCACGCGCGCCGGGCCCGCATCATCGGGACCGACCCCGCCGAGAACGAGGGGTACCAGACCGTGACGGCCACGGCACCGACGGCCGAGCTGACCCGATACGCCGTGGACCTGCGCGCGCTGACCGGCGGGCGAGGATCCTTCAGCGCCACCTACGACCACTACGACACCGTCCCGGATCATCTGATGGGGTCGATCCCCCGCCTGGAGAGCTGATCCGGCGCTCCCGCCGCCCTTGCCGAGCAGGTTCGGCGTCAGAAGAGGTGCTGGAAGCGCACGGGGAGCTTGGTCAGGACGAGCGTGCCCAGGAGCTTGTTCCCCGGCGTCGTCACCACGACCACGGCCAGCTTGCCGGCCGGACGGCCGAGGGGCTTCGACACGCTTGCCGCCGAGAAGTGGCCCGTGTAGGCGACGACGCACACGTCCTGGCCCTTGGGCACGTCGTCCGCCAGGTGCCGGTAGAGGCGGGGCGCCATGCCGTGGAGCCCCGACAGCGTGAACTTCCTGACCCCCGCCAGGTGCCCGTGGCCGCCGACGGCCTTGGCCGCGGTCGGGAGCTCCAGGTAGCACGACTCGGCCGTCGTGCCCTGGCCGGTCCGGGCCGCCGAGCAGGCCGTCAGCAAGGACGCCGCGACCACGAGGCCGGCCACCCCTGCCCCCCAGCGCCGCGCCAGCCCGCGCCCGGGTCTCGTCCTCATTCGGCCATCTCCCCAGCCGGGACCGCGCCCGCGCCGGCCCGCGGCGGCCCGTAGGCCACCGGGCCGGCCTCCACCTCGCTCGTCAGCGCCTGGCGGGGCCAGCGCCCGCGGCGCACCTGGAGGGCGAGCTGCCCGATGAGGAGCCAGCCGATCACCAGGATCAACCAGAAGCTGATGAGGCGGTACAGCAGCACCGCGTACGCGGTGCTCGCCTCGGCCCCGCCGAAGGCGACGAGCGCCACGGTGATGGAACCCTCGACGACGCCGAGGCCTCCCGGCGTGATCGGGAGCGTCGCCGCCAGTTGCCCGGCACCGTACGCCAGGAGGAGCCCCTTCCAGGGGATCGGCGCATCGAGCGCCACGAACATCATGGCGAAGCACGCACAGTCGAGCAGCCAGTTGAGCGTGCCCCAGAAGACGATCCAGCCGATCTGGGTCCAGCTGAGCCGGACGGCGGTCATCCAGGCCGTGATCCGATCGATCTGCGCCGTCGTGTCCCCGCGCGGCCGGTGCGTCAGCGCGACCGAGAGGCGGAGCGCGCCGGCCAGCACGGCGTGCAGGGGCCGCTCGTAGACGAAGAGGGAGCCGATGCCCAGCATGATCACGAACGTCCCGACGAGCACCGGCACCAGGTCGAACGAGGCGCCTTCGTTGGCGGCGATGGCGAGGCCCAAGATGGCGACCAGCGACAGGCTGACCGCGGCCGCGACCAGCGTGCCGGCCAGGGCCCAGACGGCCAGCGTGTTGTCGGCCCCGAAGCGCCGGAACCAGCGGAAGCCGTAGACCGAGGCGACGGCGTTCCCGATGGGCAGCGAGTTGGTGATCGCCTGCGACGCGAACGACAGCTTGAACAACGGGACCGCCGGGGGCGCCAGGTGGCCCGCTCTGAGCAACTCGTACTGCATCGCGGTGAAGGCCGCGTACGAGCCGATCTCGGCCACGACCGCCGGCCCCACCCACCACCAGTCGAACGTCTTGAAGATGGTGGAGAAGCCCGAGAGTTCGGACGTCTTGGACGAAAGGACCCACAGCGCAACGGCGACCAGGCCGAAGCCGACCACGACCCGCACGTACGGCCAGGCGCGGCGCGCCCACCGTCGTGCCGGCCCTCGCTGGACCTCCTTCCCCTTCTCCCCCGCCTTGGCGGTGTCCGTGGCACCGGCGCCCGCCTCCGCCGGGGCCACCGGCGCCGGCCCTCCAGACGGTGCGCCCGGGCGCGTGCCGACCGCGGCGGCGCGGGTGCCGGCGGCGGCACCGGGCCCCTCGGGCGAGGCGCTATCCGGGCCAGGCGTCGGTGAGCCTCTTCCAGGACAGCGCCAGCGTCTCGGGCAGGACACGGGTGTCCGCCACCGACGTCATGAAGTTGGTGTCGCCGGACCAGCGCGGCACGACGTGCAGGTGGACGTGCGACGGCAATCCCGCGCCGGCGGCTCGGCCGAGGTTGGCCCCCATGTTCAAGCCGTCGGGCTCATAGGCCGCTTCGATCGTGGCCACCGCCCGTCGCGTCGCCCACCACAACTCGGCGGACTCATCCTCTGTGAGCTCGACCAGGGAGTCGACGTGGCGCAGGGGCAGCACGAGGACGTGCCCGCTGGCGTAGGGGAAGGCGTTCATCACCACGTAGGTCAGCTCGCCCCGCCAGACCACGAGGTTGTCCTCGGAGGGCTCGCCACTCGCCGCCAGTCGGCAGAACACGCAGTCGGCCCCGTCGGGCGCGTCGCCGTGCGCACGCTCGCGTGCCGTCGCCTCCACGATGTACTCGCGACGCCAGCCGGCCCACAGATGCTCCAGGCTCACGTCGTCGCCGGCTCCCTCACGCGGGCACCGGGACGGGCGCCCTGTCCTCGGGCAATCCCTTGCGTGCGACCTCGGCTCTGACCTCGTCCACCAGGGCGGCGACGGGCACACCCTTCTCGGGTTTGCTCTCCCAGCCGCGCCGGTTCACGCCGACCGTCCCCGCCGCCAGGTCCTCGTCGCCCACGACGAGCACGTAGGGGATCTTGGCCAGCTTGGCCCGGCGGATCAGCGCACCCAGCTTCTCACCGCTGGCGTCGACCGTCGCCCGCAAACCCGCAGCGGCGCAGGCGTCCGCCACGGTCCCCGCGTAGTCGAGGTGCGCGTCGGTCACCGGGATCACCCGCACCTGCTCGGGACTCAACCAGGTGGGCAGCGCACCGGCGTAGTGCTCGATGAGCACGGCCATGAACCGCTCCACCGACCCGAAGAGCGCCCGGTGGATCATGATCGGCCGGTGGCGGGCGTTGTCGGCACCGACGTACTCGAGCCCGAAACGCTGGGGCAGCTGGAAGTCGAGCTGCACCGTCGACATCTGCCACGTCCGGCCGATGGCGTCGCGCACCTGCACGGAGATCTTGGGGCCGTAGAAGGCGCCACCCCCCTCGTCCATGACGAGGTCGAGGCCCATCTCGAGCGCCGTCCGGCGCAGGGCCTCGGTGGCCACGTCCCATTCCTCGTCGGACCCGACCGCCTTGCCGGCGGGCTTGGTCGACAGCTCGAGGTAGAACTCGTTGAGCCCGTAGTCGCGCAGGAGATCGAGGACGAAGTGCAGCGTGCGCACGAGCTCGGCGTCCATCTGCTCGGGGGTGCAGAAGATGTGGGCGTCGTCCTGGGTCATGCCGCGCACGCGGGTGAGGCCGTGCAGTACGCCGGACAGCTCGTAGCGGTAGACCGTGCCGAACTCGAAGAGTCGCATCGGCAGCTCGCGGTAGGACCGCTGATGGCTCTGGTACACGAGGATGTGGAAGGGGCAGTTCATCGGCTTGAGGTAGTACTCCGTGCCCCCGTCGAGCTCCATGGGCGGGTACATGCCCTCGGCGAACCAGTCCAGGTGGCCCGACACCTCGAAGAGGTGGCTCTTGGTGATGTGGGGCGAGTTGACGAAGTCGTAGCCGGACTCCACGTGGCGCTGCCGCGAGTAGTCCTCCATGAGACGTCGGATGGTGCCCCCTTTGGGATGGAACACGGCGAGGCCCGAGCCGATCTCCTCGGGGAAGCTGAACAGGTCGAGCTCTGCCCCGAGCTTGCGGTGGTCGCGCCGTTCCGCCTCCTCGAGCTGGTGCAGGTGGGCGGCGAGCGCCTTCTCGGACTCCCAGGCGGTCCCGTAGATCCGCTGCAGTTGCTCGCGCTTCTCGTCGCCGCGCCAGTACGCGCCGGCGACCCGCATCAACTTGAAGTGGCCCAAGCGCCCCGTGGAGGGCACGTGCGGCCCCCGGCACAGGTCGATGAACGCATCGGAGTTCCGGTAGGTGCTGACCACCGTGCCGACGGCGTCCACCTCGTCGGCGCCCGTCTCGACGGCCTGGATGATCTCCTGCTTGAAGGGCTGGTCGGCGAAGATCTCCAACCCTTCTTCGAGGGTGTGCTCGTGGCGCTCGAAGGGCTGGTCCTCCTTGATGATGGCCCGCATCTCCGCCTCGATCCGCTCCAGGTCGTCGTCGCTGAAGTGGGCGCCGCCGGGCAGCTCGAAGTCGTAGTAGAAGCCGTTCTCGATGACCGGGCCGATGGCGTACTTGGCGCCCGGCCACAGCCGGCGGACGGCCTGGGCCATGACGTGGGCGGTGGAGTGCCGGAGGACCTCGCGGCCGGCCTCGCTGTCCCCGGTCACGATGGAGACCATCGCCCCGTCGGGCAACGCCGATTCGAGGTCCACCTCGCGGCCGTCGACGGTGGCAGCGACCGCTGCCTTGGCCAAGCGAGACCCGATGGAACTTGCCAGGTCGGCGGCCGTCGTGCCCTCAGCCAGCTCCCGCGTCGAGCCGTCGGGAAGACCAACCGAGATGACGCCTGGCATCGTGCACCCTTTCTTGCTCAGCCGGCGGATTGCTCCTGGTCCGGACGCTGATTCACCAGGGTACCGGACCACCCCGCCGCGGAGTCCCATGTGCAATGGCCCCTGGCTTCTCGAGGCGAGATGGTGACGGCGAAGCGAACGGGCGGAGCAGGCTCCGCCTGACGTCGAGCGGGACCATGTGGGAACGTTGAGGCATGGACGGACGTGTTGTTCGTCTGCACGGGCAACCTCTGCCGGTCGCCGTCGGCCGCCCTGCTGCTACGCCAGCAGCTCGGTGAGCCGGCTGGGGGCGAGGTCAGGTGCACTCGGCGGGCACGGTGGAAGTCGGTGTCGGTCCCCGCCGCGTGCCCTCGTGGAGGAGGGCCGTGCCTACGGCATCGACCTGGGCGACCACGTGCCTTGCACGGTCGATCCCGGAATGATTCGAGGCGGCGGATCTCGTCGTGGGCCTCGCCCGCCAGCATGTCCGCGAGACGGTGGTCGCGGTCCCGGCCTCGTTCCCGAAGACCTTCACCCTGCGCGAGATCGTCCGTCGTGGGCTTCACACCGGGCCTCGCGGCGCGGCCGAGGATCTCGGCAGCTGGCTTGCCGCGCTCCATAAAGGGCGGCGTCGCGCCAACTTGGCCGGCCAGTCACCCGACGACGACGTCAGGGATCCTATGGGTGGGACGCGGGAGGACTACCGCCGCATGCTGGTCGATGTGGCGACCCTGACCAAAACCCTGCGCGACCTAGGGTGGCCCCCCACCGCGGAACTGCCTCTTTCCGGGTAGGGAGACGCCACGCACGTAGTAGGCAACCTTCTTGGTGCCGGTGGCTACGAACGAGTTGCTCGCGATGAGGTTGATCGACGATAGCCCGTGCCGCCCGCGACATGCAGCGAGACCTGCGCTCTCAGCGTCCTTGGCGAATCGTTCTTCCGAGAAGCGCGCCGCATGCTCCCGGATCTCGTCGCTGTCCAACGGGTTTTCACTCAGCTTGTCGATGACACCCGAAATGGACGAGACCTCAAGGTCCTCAAAGTAGAAGCCGGACGTACCCTCCGAGACCGTGTCCAGGTATCCCCCGTTTCTCAGAGCCAGAGTCGGCGTTCCGAAGCTTGCCGCCTCCAGTGGAGTCAGTCCGTAGTCCTCGAAGGCGGGGGCGATCAACGCCTGAGAGTGCCCGTAGAGCCACCGGAGCTCGCTGTCTGTGACATTACCGAGAAGGTCAACGTTGGGCGTGGCCGCTTGCTGCAAGGCGTTCATGAGAGGTCCGGTCCCGACGACAACCAGTTGGAGATCGGACCGCTCCGCGAACACGCGGAAAACCCGATCGAGGTTCTTGTACGGGAGCAGGCGCGATACCACTAGGAAGAACCCATCTCGAGCCGCTATGCGCGGCTTCTCCCACGGGCCGTCAACCGCGCACAGGGGCGGCGGGGGGATGATGAGCGGCCGTATCCCGTACACCGACAGGATCTCATCGGAGACCGCGGACGAATTCGTGTAGTACCCGCTGGCGCTCGCCGCTGCCCTGCGATCCCAGCGCCGAAAGAGCGGCGCAACGGCGAGAAGGGAGTTCCGGAACACGAACGAGGCATGGATCACGTCTAGCGAGGATGCATTGCGTTCCCTGTCACTCCGAGCGTTCCGGCCCTTGGGAAAGTAGTCGGCTCGCTTGTAGAGCCAGCGGGCCGGGCAATGGCAGTAGACCAACTTTGTCCCAGAGGTGTGGATCCCGTGCGCCCAACCGCTCGAGCTGCAGAGCACTATCTTCTCTCGGACGTCCATCCTGGAAAAGGCATGGGCCAGGAGAGGCAGCGAGAGGCGATGCTGGCGCCTCAAGAGCCGTGAGCGATTCAGTAGGACGGCCGCACATCGATGTCCCGGAATTCCGGAAACGTGAGATCCGGCTCGTACAGCGAGGTGTAGATCGATGACGCCGGGAACGCACGGTGCATCGCCAGCACCACCCTCTCCGCTCCCCCCCTTTGGGTCAGGTAGTCGTGAACGATTGCTACCGCGCCCGGTTGATCAATGGCAGTATCGAAGCCCTCGGGCGCCACGGCATTATCTGTCATTTGTCCGGGAGCTCCATGTGACAGGCGCCTTTCCGAGTGAGATGTGCGCAGGTCGCGCTTGGCCTTGCGGAACGCGAGAGCTCCGACACATTTAGCTCCGATGGCCCTATCTTGGAGCGCAGCGTCACGCCAAGCAAGTGCATTTCGGAGGATGCCATGACCTGGGGCGGGGCGGCTCGCCTTACTGCGGCCCGCCCGAGAGCGCCCTCCCTAGCCTGATCACCGCTCGACACCTGCCCGAGAGTCTGACACCAATCTGCCGATCTCACCCATGTCGGGCCCGCGCACGGGCTCAAGCGCCATGAGGTCAGCGGTCCGAACGGGGAGATTGCTGCTGCCAGAGGGCGACGGAGGCTGTTTCCTCTTGTCCGGTACACTCCTCGGGCCATTGCCCCGAGGCTGCTCTGCATCGTCGGCTGGGCCCGCCTGATGTCGGGGGAGGCGGCCGACAAAGGAAGACCAGCTAGGCCGTGCCCGCTTACAAACATAGGCAGCAGCACAGGTTCCACACGGTGCGCTCTCAGCCGCGGCACCTCCACCGGCGCCACGTTGCACAGGAGACGCATCCGCGTGACTCGAGAAGGGCGATCTCCGCAAAGCGCAGGAGGCGGTTTCTGCTGGTTGGTGGTCTCTTCGTCTTCGTTGTGGTCGTCGGGCTCTTGGGATTGTCGGCCTACCGTTCGGCGTTGCGCGCCAAGACATCACTGGAAGCGGCGCGGATGGTCATCTCCAACGATCTGTCGAATAGGCGGGCGTTCTTATCCTCGGCGGGACGCGCCAAGCTGGCGTCCGACATCAAGACGGTAGAAGCGGATGCCGACAATGCGTCGGCGATTCTTCAGGGATCACTCGGAATGAAGGTCTTTCGGCACGTCCCATATCTCAGTGACCAACCGAATGGCGTTGTAAGCCTGGTTGACGATGTGCGCACCACAGCCCTCACCGGCGCCGCCCTCCTCCAACGAGTCAACGCATTGGTCGCTCAGAGCAACGGCAACACAGTGTCACTCAGCGCATTGCAGTCGTTGCAGAACTCGGTCGCCCATGCGTCGACAACCATGTCCACGCTCAATCGCCCCGCCGACGGTCTTATCGGTCCCATCGGCACTGCTCGCCGAGACTTCGACGAACAGATAAACAAGATAACGAACGATCTGGGCCGGGGAAATCGGGCGCTCTCCTACATTCTGCCTTTCTTGGGGGCAGGCGGAGCCCGCACCTACCTGATCGCCTTTGAGAACAATGCGGAGATGCGTGATCAGGGTGACGTCCAGTCCTTGGCCCTCATGCGTACGCAGAAGGGGACCTACACTGTGGACACCGTGGAATCCGTGGGCGACAACGAGCCTTCGCAGGCCGTAAATGTCCCGGTACCGGCGGGCACTAGCGCTATCTTCGGTGGATACAAGCTCACTTCAATCTGGCAGTCCGTCAACGCCACTGCGGATTTTCCATTGAGCGGGGCCATCATGCAGGCGATGTTCGCTCAGGTCGAAGGGCCGCACGTCGACGGCGTGGTTGCACTCGACGTCCCGGCGCTCGCAAGCCTGCTCACCCTGACGGGACCCGTGTCAGTGCCTAATATCGCTGGACCCATATCGGCTCAGAATGTCGCCACCGTCGTGTTGCACGATCAGTACTTGGGCTTCCCGCCGGGGTCAGCACAGGCGCAAAGGCACGACGACATGGCTGTCGTGGCCGCCGCCATGTTCCAGCGCATGCAGCTCGAGCACATCGATCTGGCAGCCCTCGGAAATGCCTTGGCGAATGACGTCGAGGGCAGGCATCTGATGGTCTGGGACGAGGCTCCCCGCAACGAGTCCAACCTCACGGCAATCGGGGCATCGGGGTCCGTCGACTCCACCGCACCCACCCGTACGTTCCACCTGGCGGTCGAAAACTCGACGGCCACTGAGCTGGACTATTATATAGAGCCCAGCATGAACGTCCGGGTCGAGGTGATGAGAAATGGCGACGCCCTCATCAAGACGGCGGTGACTGTGGACAATACGACGCCGTCGGGGCTGGGTCCAACCTTTCAGACCGGCCCGGACGGGAACAACTCGTACTTTCCCGGACAGTACGTGGCGCGGGTTGAGCTGTGGGCTCCCCGTGGATCAATCACTCCCCAGAGCACTCCGGAGTCCGGTCTCAGGTTGAGCCAGACCCAGACCAACGTCTTGCCGCAACAGTCTCAAACCGTGTCGTTTGTCACGACCATCCGCCATGCGGTCGTGAACGGCCAACTCATGCTGAGATTCGTCCCACAGCCGCGGTTCAATCCCATGGGCTTTCGCTTAGAGCTCTCAGCACCGGACTGGCACGTATCCAAGGCGCCGACCATCAGCCCGGACCTCGCAAGAACCACCGAGTTCAATTGGAGCCTGACTAGCTAATGGACGTCACGAATTTGGGAGCATGGTGCACTCAATAGTCTCGACATCGGACCTCGACACGGCAGGAAAGCGTCGGCAGATTGTGGAACGTACGACAGAGGGCGACCGCGACGCGGATCTACGGTATCGACACTCATAGTTCCAAGCCCTCGGTCTGGCACTCACTAAACTCTGCCCCATAGATCTGACCTCGGAGCTAGACGACGAAAGTTGAACGAGGCCCTTGCAATGATACCCGTGACATCCATCGCTAGACTTAAGAGGCTTCATTAAAAATGCGATATCTGCCGGGATTTGTTCGCCGCGGGAAACACAGACCGAAAGCAAAGGAAAAATACAAAGCCGGGCAATCTACTTGCAATACTCAAGTCGTTAAGATCGCTAGGCCTCAAGTCGCTAAATCGCCGCCTTATATGGGTTGCCAGCTGCTCTTTTATTTCAGGATTGTCACAGGCAGCCCTCCTCGTCATAATCAGTGAATTGGCAGTTAGCCGCGCACAAGGCGGTGAGAATCTAAAGCTTCTTGGATTATCGATCTCATTACACGACTCGATATTGGCTTGTGTCGGATTGCTGATCCTATTCTTTATTTCTAGTATCACTGCGGCTTTCGCGAGTAGCTCAATGTCAAGCTGCAGCTGTGGAGGTCAGCCGCGGCAAGGTCATGGATTCGTACTTCAAGGCCAGTTGGGCGATTCAATCCACGGAACGGCTTGGTCACGTCCAACAGCTCCTAACGGTTAACTGCGACAACATCGGCAACCTAACGCTTTCTATCTCCGGTGAACTTCAAGCTATTTTGTCATGCGTTGGCGCTTCTATTGGCAGCTTTTATAGTCAATCCTGTTACGGCGAGCGTCGTAATTGTGGCCGGTGTCCTCTTATCAAGCGCCATGCGTCCCTTCCTAACATTGAGCCGAAAGTCCTCCGTTCGGCTTTCAAATGACAGCCAACGAATGGCGACCCTAGCTACTGAGTATACCCGGCTAGCTCGTGAGTTTCGCTTGTTCGGCGTCGAACAAACAGGCGACTGATCGTCTGCGCCAACGAAATCATGAGGCTGCTATAAGCTTCCGTAAGAACCGCCTCTTGGGGCAATCTAATCCCGTGGTCTACCAGACACTCGCGCTGGGCTTCATCATTATCGGTCTCGCACTACTTCTCGATCACTCAGGAAAAAATCTAGGAGGCAACCGGGGCAATTATAGTGCTCACCTTGCGATCACTCGCAATATGGCTCCGCGTATCCAATCGTATAGCCAACAGATACGATCGTTTCAAGGATTTTTGGATGGAGTCCAAACAGAAATTCAGCACTATCAGGCAAGTTCACCAGAATTAAATGGAAATCGAGTTCCTGAAACTTTTGATGTTAAGTTCGATGGGGTTTCATTTGCCATATGATTCCGGAACTGAGGCCCTTAAAAACGTATCATTCTACATTCCTAGCGGTAAGATTCTTGGAGTTGTGGGAAGGTCTGGAAGCGGAAAATCGACGTTGAGTCAATTGGTCCTAGGAATGCGAACGCCCTCACATGGACATGCGCTTCGTGGGAGATGTACCAGCCTCATCTATGAGGAAGGGAAACGGGACAAGCCCGATTGCGCTGGTAGCGCAGGAATCGATCTTGTTGCAAGGTTCGATCGCATCGAACATTTCATTTTTCCGGAATGTTTCCCAAGAGCAGATTGAGATCGCATCGCGTGCCGCCCATCTTCACGAGGACGTTGTGGGGATGCCACAATCGTATGAGACGCCCGTGGGGGAAGGCGGTGGCTCACTTTCGGGAGGACAACGACAACGATTGGCCATTGCTCGGGCGCTTGTTGGGTCGCCTCGGGTACTTGTCTTGGATGAGCCCACGAGCGCACTCGATGGACGATCAGAGAGCTTGGTGCGGCGCACATTATCGGAGTTACGTGATCATGTGACGGTTATTGTGATCTCCCATCGGCTGGCGACAGTAGAGGACTGCGATCTTCTGCTCGTGCTCGATGGTGGGCGCCTAGCGGACTTTGGGCCACGGGATGAGGTGACCAGTAGAGCTGCATTTAGACACGTCGCTGAAGCAACGGTCGTACGCCCGGAGAATTTCCGATATGCCGCGCTCGATTAAAATGTGATGAGGGTTAGCCATGCTCAGATGCGGCCGTTGTTGACGTAGTCGGCGACGGCGTCGCCGATCGTCGAGAGGGCGCTGCGGAGTTCGAGTGGGGCTGGCGGTTCGTGGGGTCGAGCAGGGGCTCGGCGACGCGGATGCCCTCGGTGGTGACGCGGTAGGTGTTGGATTCTGCCAGTCGCTCGATCATGCCGTGAAGTTCTGGCCGGCGCAGGTCATAGGTCATCGACTCGACGTGTAGGTGGTGCCGAGGAGTCCGCCACCTGCCCGCTTAGGTTCTGTTGGTGGAGCTCCCATCTGTTGCGCCCAGCCATGAGGAATCAGGAGCCAGGCGTTGCGCATCGAGACCGTCGTCAACAACGAGTCGACCTGGGACTTCAATCCCGGATAGGCCACCCGCCCGAGCTGGTCCTTGCCGCCCGGCAGGTCAACGGGACAGTCTGCTTAGCATTGAATGTCCCGGTCAGGGCTGTGCCATCGGCTCTGCGCTCTTCGAGCGCATCCACTAGCCCTACGCAACGGAGGGCCAGAGGACCGGAGCGCTGCGCTTCGGAGATGGACGCGCCATGGCCCTGTGGCCTGACCCCCTGAAATAGGTCCTCATATGGTGGTCAGCACCGTCACTCCATGATTGATACCAAGATCTCAGCGATCTCGCGATCACTGCCCTGCGACGTGTGTAAGCACCGAAGGACCATTCGTTCACCGGACCAGCTCCACGCGCCATGAGGTCACGAATCGTCGCACCAGCAGTCCCGGCCTGAGTCGCTGCAAAGTCTCGAATCGGAGCGTTCCAGCCCAACTGCGTCCGAACGGAGTTGAACACAGTTTCAGTGCCTTCGGTCCCAGAGGTTTGCCGGCTCTACGCGTTGAAGTAGGGAGCGCGGGATCGGATTCGGGGCGGTGACGGACGCCTGGGCCAGGTCACACCACCGGCATGGAGGAGCACGCGCAGTCGGTAGTGCTCGAGGCAGGAGAAGCCACGGCCGGCACGCTTGATCCTCTTCACGCACAGGTTCATGCCCTCGGTCGGCCCGTTGGAAGAACCGGTGCGGTGGTGGTTGAGGATCTCGGTTGACCAGCGCTCGAGGGTGTCGCCGAGGGAGCGGATCTCGGACACCTCGTCGCTCTTGCAGCCGACGATGGCCTTACGCAGCAGCGTCCTGGCCTCGCCGACGCTTTCGGTCAGGTAGATGTCACGGACGGACTCCTTGGCCAGCCAGGCGCCGAGCAGTTCGTCGTGGGGATCGCCCCGGCGCAGCCCGAGCAGCATGCGTTCGTGGCCCCGCTCGTCGAGGCGTTCGGCGCCCTTCAACAAGAGCTTGCGGATGCGATAGAGCGGATCGCCCTTGCGTCCTCGGTGCCCGAGGGTCTCGTTCTGCACACGCCGGCGCACCTTGTCGACCACCCGGTTGGCCGCACGGACGACATGGAACGGGTCGGCCACGCGGACGGCATGGTCGAGGTGTCCGGCCATGCCCCGCCGGTAGCTCTCGGCCAGGTCGGTGGCGACGACCTCGATCGACTCGAGCCAGATCGGGTCCTGGGTGGAGAACCATCGGCGCAGGTCAGCAGCACTGTTGCCCTCCACCATGTCGATCACCTTGGGCTCGTCGAGGTCCACCATCCCCGTGGCGTAGATGGTGTGGTGGTCCCTCGTCGCCGAGAGGAACGACGTCTCGTCGATGCCGAGGGCCCGGACCCATCCGACCCGATCGGGGTCGTCGACGAGCGGGGTGCCGTGGGTGATCACGGCGTCCATGACGGTCCACCAGGCGACCCCGAGCTCGTTGGCCACCACGGCGACGGGCAGGGCGAGCTCGCCCACCTGGCGGGTGGCCTCTGCGCCGGCACGCATGGTGAGCACGGCACGGGAGGGCACGTGGGCGGAGTCTTCGGTCCAGGTCTTGGCATCACAGTCGGCGTCGGCGCAGCGCCACCGGCGCTTCAGCCAGATGAGGCGGGCCGGGCGACCGAAACAGGGCAGGTCCCGGATGTCGACGCGCCTGCGTTCATGGGCGAGGGCTCGGACACCACAGCGCGGGCAGCCCACCACGTCGGTCCTCGTCTCGACACTGATCCACAGCTCGTCGGGAAACTCGGCGACGTCGAGCACCCGGAACTCGGAGAGTCCCAACAAGGCCTCGGCCAGACCAGTAGCGTCATCCATCGTCAGAGGTCTCCTTCGTGCTGTCGTCGAACAACAGCAACGATTGCGGGACCTCTGGCCGCGTTCGCGGATGTCGCGAAAGGGCTACTCCCTACTCAGACGCGTAGAGCCGGTTTGCCTGTCCTGCCCGTGAAAAGAGGCGCCTTCTGCTCTGGACCTAGATACGTTTCGAGCTGGTCGATAAGCAACAGAGCTGCTGTTGAGGGAAGCGCCACCTTGCGAATTCCAACTTTTGATTTGGGCTCTCCGTACTGAAGCCCCCTGTCCTCGATAAGCAATTCGAGTAACTGTTTGCAAACGTCAACTGTCATGCTCTCCACATCAACATCGCCTCGCTGTGGCCCGAGAACCTCACCTTCGCGGAGCGTTCGCCATGCGGGCGACACTGCGGCGAGTCGCAACTTTTCGGGAAACGCAGAATGATCTGGTTCGGCGTGGGTGAAGGCTCAATTGCTTTCATGGCCTTCTTCTGTTACAACCCGTCCAGCTACTGTAAATGGGGGTGCCCAGATCACCGTGAATTCGGTGGTCTCCCCCCCAAGGATTTCAATTCTGTCCCGATCTGAGGGTCTGAGGCGCCTCTTGGAGAGGGTCCGGTCGGGGCTACACATGACGTGGGCGGTTTGGAGCCACACATGACACTTGGCGTTCGTGCTGTAGACAGGTTCACAGTACGGTCCACGGCCCGTGACGAACATCCAGGTCGGCTGACGGGCTCGTGGGTGCGGATGGTTCAGGAAACGTGGTGATCACCACAGCGACCGCCGCCCAGGCGACCCGCCAGGAGTTGAAGCCGCATCGTGGGGCTTGGTCCACGGCCGACTGGCTCATTGCGGGGGCGCTCTGTGGGGTGGGGGTGCTGTTGCCAGCACTAGTCTCTCTTGCTGTCGGGTCGTTCAGCCTCCCTTATGGTGACGACTGGGCCTACCGTCGCACCGCCGTGCACTTCGTGCAGACTGGGCACGTTGTCCTCACGGGATGGTCCGTGATGACTCTCATCGGACAGATCCTGTGGTCATGGCCGTTCCTGCGGGTCCTCGGCGACCACGGGTGGGTGCTCGGCACATCAACCGCGGTGCTCGCCGTGATTGGAGTCTCATGCGCTTACTACGTGGCCCGCCAGGTGCTCGCGCGATCGTGGGCGGCCGCCGCCGTACTGCTGGTGGCGGTGGCCCCGGGGTTCGCGTGGAACACATCTACCTTCATGACCGATGTGCCAACCTTCGCCGCCGAGATGGCTAGCCTCGCTCTCGGCGTCGCAGCCGTTGAACGGCGTGGTTGGGCGCGTGCTGGACACTTCTCGGTGGGGCGATGGCCGTCGGTGTGTTTGGGTTCTCCATCCGCGAGTTCGCCGTCGCCGCCCCGTTGGCAGTCCTGCTCTGCGCCGGGGCCGGAGACAGCCCACGGCGCCGCCCCCTGTATCTCGCGGCTGGAGTCGTCACGCTGGTCGCGTGCGCTCTCATCTACAGGTGGTCGACCCACCTCCCCGGTTACCTTCGTTTGCCCATCAGCGTACCGAACAGAGCGTCTGTTGTGCGCATCCTGCAGGCGTACTTTACGCTGGCGTTCGATTTGTCTCCCGCTGTCACAGTGGCGGCATGGTGGCGGCTCCGGTGGCGGGTCTCTTCGGTCGTCGCCACCATCGTTGTGATTGCCCTCGGGGCGTTCTGCGACCAGCAAAACGGACTGTTGTTAGGAAATTACCTCGCAGGGAAACCACAACTTGCGGCGCTGCTGAAAGTCATCGCCTTGCTTTCCGGAGTGGCGCTGGCTGGAGTCGCTGTCTCGGCAATTGATCGTCAGTCTCTCCGCCGGTGGCGTTCGTGGGCTTGGTATACGCCGTCTGCTGTCGTCTCAGTGTTCGGCTTCCTGTTTGCCGCGATTCTGGTTATCTACGGGTTGACCAACTCCGGGTTTTACGATCGCTACCTGTGGCCGCTAGCCTTCGCCGTTGGAATACTGCTCCTCCGTGACCCCCAACCAGCACTGAAACGCGAGTGGCCTCGCCCCGTGGCAGGGCTCGTTATGGCACTTTTCGGGCTGATCGTGGTCGTGACAGCGGAACTAGCGGTGAGCACCGCCGCGCCCATAACAGCGTTCTGGAGCGCTGCACAAGTCGCAGTGGCGAAGGGGGTTCCCCCAAGAGAGGTTGATGGCGGGTTTGAGTGGGTGGGTGAACACGCCACCGGCATCGTCAATCTCTCTCTGCACCCAGCGGCTCCCGCCTACGAGCCCCACTATGCCCGGATAGAACCGGGCTTCCGGGACTGTGCCGTGGTGTCGGGTTCCCCTCTGAGCTACCCCAACCTGCACTTGGTGAAGACGACGACCTACGAGCTGCTCGGATTCGTTGCCAGCCGCACCCTGTACATCTATATCTCATCTGCACCAGGCTGCTAAAGCCCCGGTTTACCGTCGAACGCCGCGAGCGGGATGCCCGATCCCGTTCAGCATCCCAACGCGAACGGACGCGAAGCCAATACAACAGGCCAACATGCGTTGTCGACGACTGTCAACACAATTGATGCCTTTGTAGCACTATCCGAGTTCTTCCTAGTCCTGTCAGCCCTGTGGAACTTCTCCCCAGGTGTCGGGCGCCTCCCCTCTTTGGTATTGCTTGACCCGGCTGTGCTTGTACGAGAAGTCGAGGCGCACTTCCGTGCCGCTGGTGAGGACGCGCTGGCGATACGGACGCTTGGTGCGCCAGGATGCCCACGTTGTCTTGTACCAGGGACTCGAACAAGCCCGAAAGTGTCGGTCGACGCTTCACTGCACAAAGTACCCTGTGAGGGTGAACGAACCTGATCGAATCCGACCGATCGAGGTATGTCCGGCAAGTGTTCGATCGCCACCGGCGACTCCGTTGTTGCCGGATGCTCAACGCTTCCCCAGATCGTCTGCTCGGGACCATGGTCGAACGCTTCCAAGGAATACTTTCTGCTCCCCTTGTATCTCCCGCTTGAGCTCCACAGCCCAATGATCTCCTCGCATCATTGGACCAGCAATGGACGACCGCCCCACACATCGGGAACATCTCACGGTGCGGAATTGCTTCGACGAGGTAACCGCTTTAAGAAACGATAAGATTCTATTAGCTGACAGTCAGCGGCGCTTCGAACCAAATTTCTTCGAACTTGCGAGATTTAATTTATTCAATGAGAGTTTTTTTCAACCGCCCTAATATCACAGACACTAACGCTCTCGAAAGATTGATTGCTGTGTGGTCGACCTGAATTGCGAGGAGTTCGGAAGATGGAACCTTCTTTGACCGTGGCAATATGCACAAAAGAACGGCCCGTAGACCTTGAGGATTGCCTTTCAAGTGTGCTCGTTGACCAACGAGTGTCAGAGGTACTCGTGTCCAACGATGGATTGGACCTTGAAACTGATTCCGTCATCAATCGGTATGTTGCTGAGGATGCGCGGGTACAGTTCTTGCGTGGGCCCCGTATCGGACTAGCCGCGAACCGAAATGTGTGCATCGCCAAGTGCACATCAGAATACATTCTTTTTCTTGATGACGACGCTCGACTCCAAGCAGAGTTCCTCACCGAAGCACTCCGTCAAGTCACCCCGAGTCGCATAATCACTGGATGGGAAATCAAATCAGGCAGAATCGTTGAAGCGCATAATGCGGATTTCTTTGGCTATCAACGAAAAGACCCAAGGGGAAAACTTCGCCGCTGTAGTAATCAACTCAACTATCTTCCCAGCTGTATTTCTCAAGAATCGCCCTTTCGACGAGTTCTACCGTTACGGGTCCGAGGAGATAGATATGGCCATTGCAGCTACAAGTAATGGCCTGAAGATAGAGAGGGTGGCTGCAGGGAATATCCACCTTCACTCTCCGTCTTCCCGCTCGGGCAACGAAATCGCTGCTATTTTGTCGAATATTCATTTTTGTGTCCGCCGATACCGCGAATACGAACGTAGTTGTATGAAGCTAGCTTTGTATCTTCTCCTTGGTCCGCCTCAGACGTTGCGAGCCTTCATGAAGCTAGACCAGAAGCCGAAATTCCTTCGTGCCTTGTATCTCACCTTCTCTGGTTTACTGAGTGGGTTACGAGGTGACACAGCTATCCTGTCCAGCGGCCGAACTATCACGGGCCAGCCAGGGTAACGGTCCTCCGAATATCAGTACGCGCGGTGTGACCTTGCCCGCGAGAGGTCAGCCGTGAAGAAGTCGTGCCATTCTTCACGACGGGTGTTCGCCCGCCTGATTGAGGGTGCAGCGCCACGTCGTCGCCGGCGAGATGGCTACTGGACTCGAGCGGGGCGGGAAGTCAGCCGTGGCCGAGGCGTCGGGCATGTCCCGCAATACGGTGATCAAGGCTGAGCGGGAAGTGAACGAGCGGATCGAACCTGACCGGACCCCGT
>CAWITA010000012.1:0-17477 GCA_963838835.1 uncultured Acidimicrobiaceae bacterium | reverse complement strand
GAGTCCGACCTCAGGCTCCAGAGATGCTGGTCAGAACCGTCTTTTCTGTTGGACGGTTTCGCACAGCGCATTTTCTCCCAACAATTTCCGGCAACCAGTGAAATTCGACATCGGGGACAGGCCCGGTGCCGGCGTGATCACGGCCACTCCTTGAACTCTGCTGCGTCGGCCCCCAACATGCCGATGCCGGCAGTCCGGTCGAAATACTCGTCGATGCGATTCCGTGCGTAGGTGTAGGCCTCCGTTTCACCCATGGCGGCCCCCTGAGCCCGGAGCTCTCGGACCCGCTCGGCACCTAGGACGACCGTGAGCCGTCGCGTGGTCTCTTGGCGAACAGCCACCACGTACCTCGCGACATCGTTCTGCTCAGAGGAGTCCCCTCGGACGGGTGCTGCGATGTCCGCAGAGAGCCGTTTGAGGAGAGTCTTGACTGATCCCTGAATAACTGCAGCGCCCTCCGGCTGCTTCGACGCGAGGGCGAACGCCACCACGTTCAAGATCGAGGCGACATAGATCACGCCCAAGCCGCCTGTTCGTATCTGATGATTCAACGCGCGCCTTGCCGTATCCAGCATTGAGGTCCATTCTTCAAGGCGAGCGGCGGTTAGGACGGCGACTCCGAGGCCGCCGAAACTCTCGTACCCTGTCCCGACCACAAGTTCGAGTCCTTCATGGAGCAGCAGGCGGGCTCGCTCCGGCTCCGATGAGACGAGTGTGTCGGCCAAGCCGACGAGGTTGTGCCCGATTTCGATCGGGACACCACTTTGACGTGCCAGCTCGAGTCCCTCCGTCGCGAACTGGCGAGCCCTCTCCGGGTCGATCCAGGCCAGAATGTGCGCTGAGATTCCCAGAAATTGGGCCGCGAGTCCAGGAGCGTCGTCAGCTCGTGCACATTTCGTCGCCTCGACGAGATAGCCGATTGCCCCTTCAGCATCACCGGACGCCTGCGCCAACTGGGATCTGAGGTTCAGTGACCACGCTTCGACCGGTTGGGGTGCGGCCCGCCCAAGGTGTTTTTCAACGTCCACCGCCTGCTCAGCCAACTGCGACGCGCGCGCGGCATCCCCGTTGAAGTACCACGCGCGCATAGCCGCATCCAAAAGCGCGACTGCTGACCCCGGGTGGTTTATCGCTCCGGGCAGAGCCAGCAATGGTGCCGGATCGAAGTGCACGATCTCGTTGATTTGGACCGAACCGTGGGGAAGCGGACAGAACAGCCGGAATGCCAAGTCGGCATCCCTTGCCTGGAGGGCGTAGGCCATCGCGATCAGCAGGTTGTCTCGCTCGCGGGCCAGGCGCGCCGCCCATTGGATCTGTCCTGGTCCCCAGATGTGGTCACCGACCGCAACCGTGAACTCGGCGTAATGGTTTGCGTGACCGCTCCGCACCATTTCGGACTCGCCCGCCTTGGCCAGGGCCTCTTCCCCGTACTGCCTGATCGTCTCGAGTAGCCGGTAGCGGGTCTCGGCGCCTTCGTCGCCTACCACGACGAGAGACCGGGCAACCAGGCCGACAAGCAGGTCCAGCACCTCGTCGGCCTCAATCGGATCGCCCGAGCACACCTCCTCGGCGGCTTCGAGGGTCCAACCTCCGACAAAGACCGAGAGGCGCGCCAGCAGCCGTTGTTGTGGCTCGGTGAGAAGCTCGAACGACCAGTCAATTGTGGCGCGCAGTGTCTGATGGCGCTCGATGGCCACTCTTTCGCCACCGGTCAGGAGGCGGAAGCGTCGGTCGAGACGTTTGGCCAACTCGGCCGGTGTCATCGCCACGACGCGAGCCGCCGCCAGCTCGATTGCCAAAGGAACTCCGTCAAGGCGTCTGCACACCTCGCCGACGGCAGAGGCATTGCTCGGATCGACGAGGAAGCCTGCCTTCAGGGCTCTGGCCCGATCCGAGAAGAGACGTACAGCATCGCACTCGATCAGCGCACCGACTTCCATACCCTCGTCCCCTACGGCAAGGGAGGGGACCACCAGGATCTGCTCACCGCGCAGATTCAGACCCTCCCGGCTCGTTGCGAGAACCCGCACGCGGGGACAGCTCTCCTCGATCTTCGCTACGAGGTCCGCGACTGGCCGCAGTAAGTGTTCGCAGTTGTCCAGCACGAGCAGCAGCTCTTGATCACGGAGGTAACCGACGAGCGCCTCCTCCAGGGTCGAGCCCACACGAGACGTCACCCGGAAGACACCGGCGACGGCGTCCACCACTCCCGCGGGATCTCGGACCATCTGCAGCTCGCACAGCCATGCACCGTCTCGGTACCGCGGCAACTCCTCTGCCGCAACCTGGAGTGCAAGCCGCGTCTTGCCCACACCGCCGACACCCGTCAGCGTGACGACCGGGGAGGAGACCATGGCCTCGCTCACCCGCACGACATCGGATTCTCGGCCCACGAGGGAGCTCGTCTGGAGTGGCAGATTCCCGGGAAACGTGTCGAGTGTTCGCAATCGCTCGAAGTCCCGCTGCAGGTCGCGGTGAACGACCTGAAAGATCCGTTCCGGTCGACCAAGGTCCCTGAGGCGGTAGCTCCCCAATTCGATGAGGCCGCAACCCTCCGGGAGATGGTCGCGGACCAGTTCTTGTGTGGCCGCTGAGAGCAGGACCTGTCCCCCGTGGCCCGCACCCATCAGGCGGGCCGCCCGATTCAAGACTGGTCCGAAGTAGTCGGCGCCGCGCTGGTCGGCGACACCCGTGTGCAGACCCATACGAACCCGCAACGATCCGATTGGTCCCCAGGGCTCCATGTCCAGGGCCCGCTGTGCGTCCACCGCCGATGCGACCGCGGCATCGGCGCTCGCGAAGGCCGCGTAGATGCCGTCGCCCAAGCCTTTGACGACACGTCCGTCGCGACGTTCCACCGCTGCGGTGACCAGCTCGTCATGGCGTGCCAGCGCGCCCCGCATGGCATCGGGATGCTGCTCCCACAGCCGGGTAGAACCCTCCACGTCAGTGAAGAGAAACGTCACCGTGCCCGTCGGCAGCTCGCTCATCGCGTACCCTCTTCCGGGGTCCCGAACTCGATGCTAACCGCCGTTGCACCAGGTCGCTGAGACACAGATTTCGTCGCTGCGGTCGCCGAGCTGGCCTTCGCTCCTCTCGACTTCAGTGGGCGGCGTTGGTGCTCCGCTTCGCCGCCCATTGCCAGCGCGTGTCGCTGGGAGTGGGCAGCGACCGCTCCGGGCGAGAAGAGCCCCAGCGATCGGTACGCCAGAGGCCTGTTGAGCCGAGACCCCGGGCCTGCTGACGAGCAATTTCGATGCGCGGCCCGCGTGGGAATGGGATTCTCATCCCAACTTCATCCCAACAATCGGGTCCAAGGGCGTCCCGCTGGGTCCCGCTCTGTCCCGTGCCCACCTCATCACAGCCTTCTGAGCAGGGCGCAGCGGGATGGAGAGTGAGACCAGCTGAGACCGCGTGGGATTGCCTCGATCCCTCTCGTAATGCGCAGGTCGTCGGTTCGAGTCCGACCTCAGGCTCCAGGTATCAGAGCTGGTTGCAATCCGGTCCTGGCTGCTGTGGGCACGAAATTCGATGCCGCAAAGAGACTGCTGGAGGTTATGGCCCGTGAAGAGGATCCTCCAGGTGTCGTCGGGACCGGCGTCGATCCGGTGACCTCACGCCCTTTCAGGTCGGTTCAGAAGAGCCACTAAACCTTGAGCAACCTCGAGAATGCACGGCTACGCGATGGAGCGGTAGTGCTGGCGCCAGATCAGCTTGTAGACGCGGGTCCAGCGGGGGATGGAGCGAAGGATCGGGATGAAGGGCAGGAAGATGAGCCCCAACGTGAGCACCATCATGATGACCCACACCTCCAGGTCCGCGTTCGTCGAGGTGTTCATGGGGGCGACCTGGTACCACATGGTGTACAGCCAGAGCCACGCCTGCCCGGGGTAATTCCCGGTCTCGTTCATCATTCCCCACTGCGTTCCCTGCAGGTGCTGTTGGCCCGCGAGGTTGTTCAGGTAATTGCCGCTCGCGATGAAGAGGAGTGGCTTCGTGTAGTTGGTGTTGTAGAACTGCCCCTGGCTGAGGAGAGTGCCGTCGAGGGCGCCGCTCTGTGCCATTGCGGTCAGCCCGCCGATCATGGTGCCGACCGGGCCGTAGTCGCCGGCCGGCACGTACAGCGCGCTGTCCGACGCCGTGGCCTTGGCGACGGCTTTTTCGTAGGCGGCGGTCCACGTCTGCTGCTGGGTGGGCGAGGCGCTCTCGTATTGCGTGACCGCGTCCTGGACGTGCGGATTGTCGGGCAACGTGCGCAGTGGGTTGATGACGAAGTCCTTCGCCGTATCGATCGGCTGGTGGACGCCGAACCATTGGGCCGGCTCGAAGAAGCCAATGTGCTGCGCGGCGCCGGCCGTCGAGTTGTACGGGGGGCCGTAGGTGGCAACCGGGCTCGTCCCATCCAGCTGGGTGATAGCCGTCTGGGCGAAGTCGACCGGGTCCGCGGTCGACCACGACTTGAGCGTCACCGCGTGCTCGTCGGGGGAGGACAACACGACCGCGAGCAGCACGACGAGCACGCCGACCGCGACCAGCGCGACGAACGCTTCCTTCAAGATGTCGTAGGGGACGTAGCGGCCCGTCCATTCCTTGACGTCGCGGTCGGGGTTGAAGCGGCGGCGTCTGGAGGTTGCGCTCATGTCGGCGTCTCCGTCTTGTCGTCCGCCGTGGTCTCGTCCGCCTGCTCACGCTCGGCGAAAGGCGGCACGATGCCGCGCCGGCGGACGAGCAACACGTGCAGGCCTGCGATGGCGACCACGCCGATCGGCAGCAGGACGATGTGCCACATCAGCATCTGGCCGAAGTTGAGGACGTTCCAGAACGCCCCGGCGCCCGTGGCGTTGATCCCGTCCTTGGCCTGCGTCGAGATCCACTGCGAGTCGAAGTTCTGTTGCGACAGGTACCCCGTGAAGGCGGCGGCCACGGACACGACGAACGAGATGACGCCCGTGGCCCAGGTCAACCGCCGGTTCCCGCGCCAGGCCGCCATGAAGAACTTGCCCCACAGGTGGATCACCATGAAGAAGAAGAAGGCCTCCACGCTCCACAGATGCAGGGAGTTCACGAAGAGCCCGACCGAGGAGGTGTGCCACCAGCTCGGGCCCATGACCGCGAGCACGCAGCCGGTGGCGATCACCCAGGCCAGGCTCACGACGGTCAGCACACCGAACACGTAGATCCACGAGGCCATGTAGGCGGGCTGGCGGTCGGGGAGCAAACGGTCCGGAGGGAAGGCAGTGGATGCGGCGTTCCGTACCCGCGCCGTCCACTGACGGGACTCGCCGTGGTCGGGGTGTTCGGTGTCTGAAGCGGTGTCGATGCTCACCGGTTCGGGTCCTTTCGTCTCGGAAACGGCAACAAGATCGCCAGGACGAATACGGCGACCATCAGGAGGATCACGACGAGGTTCGCGACCGAGATCTGAATGAAGCCCCAATGAACGTAATGACCAGGGCCGCTCAGGTTGATGAGTGCTGCGAGCAGCGCACCGATTGGCATTGGGTAACTGTGGCGCTTCGTGAGAGGCGCGATATAGGGACCTAGGTCCTAACTCGACCTACCGATGGTCCCGAATCAATCCACTAATGTTTGGGCCCATCGCAATATGGGGGACGGGCAAGGATCTTGAGCACCGAGCGGACCGTGGCCACCTCATTGCAGCGTGAGTACTTCGCGGTCATTTGGGCGCGGACGCGCAACACCGGCCCGTTGTGTGGGCCGGTGTTGCTCCTCACTGGGGAGGTTTGGCCAGGACTATGCCGTAGCGAGCGTCCCCTGCGGAGTGTGGCTGGGCAGAAGCTCCTCCTTCTCGCCCGTCCGCCGGGCGTGGGCGAAGCCGAGGCCGACCAGCAGTGCCATGACGCCGGCGAGGCACAACGCCGCAATCGCACACCACAGGGCGATCGTCGCGATCAGGCTGAACCCGTAGGCCTCGAGCAGGAGGCCCCGGAGGGTCGTGCCCTGGAAGACGGTCTGGACCTTGCCCTCGGCCGCGGCGTACGCCGCCGAGCCCTTCGGGAGGTTCATGGCCGCCGCGCTCAGCTGCGCATACGTCTTGCCGTCACCGATCTCCTGCAGGTGCACTGCGATGAAGTCGTTGGCGTAGACCTGGTCTGCGCCTGTCTGAGGTAGGTGTCCCGAGGACGGTCACTCCACGGGCGGAACGGGGTGAACGATCACCCGACCCGTGATCTCCCTCGGGGTGATGGCGACCAGGGCGTGACGAGCACCGCCTGCCCAACTCTCCAGGTCGAGTGACGCGAGTGAAAGGAGTTCGTCGGGGTCATCGATCCGCCGCGCCGGCCCCGTCACGAGCACGCTCCAACCTTCGCTGATGACGTCGTCGATCCGGTCGATCTCGAAGCTCACGGTGTGCTGGGACTCCAGAGCGTGGGCCTTGGCGACATCAGTGCTGATCACGACGCAGCCGTCGCTGTACTCGTAGTTCACGGGGAAAGCGACGGGCCCCCGGACAATCGAGAAGACGATGCGGCCGACGCCGGCACACAAGTGCGCCTCACACTGCTCGGCCGTGAGGCGTCTGGAGCTGTGGGTGAGGTCCCGCACGCCCACGTCCCATTGCCCACCCGACCCGTCCGTTCAGTGCTGCCGGCGTGGTCCCGAGAGCTTGGGCCAGGAGCAGGGTGGAACCTGCGCTCAGGCGAGCGTCGGCGTGGTCCTCGAAATAGCGCAGATACCCAGGGTCGATGCCAGTCTTGCCCCCGACTTCCTCGAGGGTCAGACCGAGCTCCGCACGGCGCCGAGCCACCCGTCGTGCCATGTCCCCCGCTTGCGCTCTCCTCTGCGTCTCCAGAGTCATGCTTCGATTCTGGGATGCGCCGAGCCCGTGCGCGTAGGGACCAAAGGTCCTAATCGGGGGGACCATGGTCAGGTCCTGCTGACGATCCCGCATAGGCCGCGCCGCCCCTTTTCGCTCTCCGCCGGGCGATCGCTACCGGATGGGTTTTTCACCCAGTCCCAACGCGAGAGACCTCACCCCCAAGCCAAATCCGGGACCGCCGTCCTTGGTCCTTGGGACCTTTTTCCCTACGCGGACGGGGTCGAGTGAGAGGACGATGTCGGAAGACCTGACAACCTTCCCGAGGAGATGGCAGTGGAACCGAATGACCCAAACACCCCTACCTCCAACTTGAAGTCGACGTGCCCTGGCGACGCGTCACGGTGTGGGAAGGCGACATGTGGCACAAACTCGCTGCGAGCAGGTACACCGAACCCTTCATGCTCGAGCAACTGACCACCGTGAGCGTGACGGAACGAACGGTGGGTGGGCTCCGCCGGACCGTCAACCACGGAGACACGTCCAAGGGGGTGGCACCATGAAGTTCGACTCACGAGGCTCGGCCGTGCTCGGCGAAGACGCGTGCCGGCGCCGTCTGACGCGTGCGGCGGCGTCGTCGGGGATCGGGCGCGTCGCGGTCAACGGAGCCCGCTCGCCCTATGTCATCCCCGTAAACTTCACGGTGGTCGAGAGCGGGATCGTGATCCGGCTCGGAACGGGCTGGGCCGCCTTCCACCTTGATGGCACGGCCGTGACCTTCGAGACCGACCAGGCTGCGACGTCTCGGCGGGCCGGTTGGAGTGTCGTGGTCGAGGGTGTCGCCCGCGCAGTCCCGTACGAGGAGGTCGCCCGGCTCGGCGTCAACCTGCCGACCCCCATTGTGACCCTCCCGGGAGTCCGCGTGTTCGAGATCATCCCGTTCAAGGTGACGGGTCGCGCGATCGAACCCGACCTCCGGGGTGAGCAGCGAGAGCCGGGTGCCGAGTCGCCCGAGCAACCGGGTGACTCGGATATCGTCCCCCCGGGGTCCCGATGAGGTCCCAAGCTGCACTTGCCCGCACACCGTCGGCGCCCGGACTTGGTGGGGAGGAGACTGGGGCGGTGGGAGCCGAGGATCTCCACTCCATCGATGCCTACTGGCGGGCCGCCAACTACTGCTCGGTCGGTCAGATCTACCTCCTCGACAACCCGTTGTTGCGAGAACCGCTCCGGGCCGAGCACGTCAAGCCGCGCTTGATGGGCCACTTCGGCACGACACCGGGACTCAACCTGATCTACGCCCACCTCAACCGCGTCATCGTGGCCCGGGACCTCGACATGATCTACGTCACCGGGCCCGGCCATGGGGGACCGGGCATCGTCGCCAACACCTATCTCGAGGGCACCTACAGCGACTTCTACCCCCACATCACGCAGGACGAGGAGGGCCTCCGAAAGCTCTTCCGCCAATTCTCCTTTCCGGGCGGCATCCCCAGCCACGTGTCGCCGGGGACGCCCGGCTCCATCCACGAGGGAGGAGAGCTGGGCTACTCGCTCGTGCACGCCTATGGGGCGGCCTTGGACAATCCGGATCTCGTCGTGGCCTGTGTCATCGGTGATGGAGAGGCCGAGACGGGGCCGTTGGCGGGCTCCTGGCACTCCAACAAGTTCCTCGATCCGGTCGGAGACGGCGCGGTGCTCCCCATCCTGCACCTCAACGGTTGGAAGATCGCCAACCCGACGATCTTGGCTCGGATCGGCGACGACGAGTTGCGGTGGCTGCTCGAGGGGTACGGCCACCGCCCGATCTTCGTGGCCGGTGATGAGCCCTTCGACGTGCACGAGCAGCTGGCCGCGGCGCTCGACCGGGCCCTCGACGAGATCGCCGACATCCAGACCACCGCCCGTCGCCACACCACGAGTGGTCGTCCTGTCTGGCCCATGATCGTCTTGCGCACGCCAAAGGGCTGGACGGGGCCCAAGACCGTCGACGGCCTGCCGGTCGAGGGCACGTTCCGTTCCCACCAGGTGCCCGTCGGCGACGTTCGCACCAATCCCGAGCATCTCGCCGTGCTCGAGGCCTGGATGCGCAGCTACCGGTCCGACGAGCTCTTCGACGACGCCGGGCGCCTCCGCCCCGAGCTCGCTGCGCTCGCACCGTCGGGCACGCGCCGCATGGGCGCGAACCCTCACGCCAACGGCGGGCTCCTTCTCAAGGACCTCGCCGTGCCGGACTTCACCGACTACGCGGTGCCCGTGGACCGGCCGGGCACGGCCTGGGTGGAACCGACGAGGGTGCTCGGAGAACTGCTCCGCGACGTCATCAAGGCGAACCCCACCACGTTCCGCCTGGTCGGACCAGACGAAACGGTTTCCAACCGGCTCGGGGCCGTGTTCGAGGCCACCGAGCGCGTCTGGGAGGCCGAGCTCCACCCGACCGACGAGCACCTCGCGACCCAGGGTCGGGTCATGGAGGTCCTGAGCGAGCACCTATGCGAGGGTTGGTTGGAGGGGTACCTCCTCACCGGGCCGCCACGGTCTCTTCAACTGCTACGAGGCGTTCGTCCCGATCGTCGACTCCATGCTCAACCAACACGCCAAGTGGCTGAAGACCTGCCAGGGCATCCCTTGGCGCCGTCCGATCGCCTCGCTGAACTACCTCCTCACGAGCCACGTCTGGCGCCAGGACCACAACGGGTTTTCGCACCAGGACACCGGCTTCATCGACCATCTGGTCAACAAGAACTCGGATCGGGTGCGCATCTACCTCCCCCCGGACGCCAACACCCTGCTCTCGGTCGCCGACCACTGCTTGAGGAGCCGCGACTACGTCAATCTGATCGTCGTCGGCAAGCAGCCGGCCCTCACGTACCTGTCCATGGAGGACGCGGTGGCCCACTGCACCAGAGGTCTCGGCATCTTCGAGTGGGCGAGCAACGACGCCGAGGTGATTCCCGACGTCGTCCTTGCCTGCGCCGGGGACGTTCCCACGCTCGAGACGCTCGCCGCAGCCCAGCTGCTCCGGCGGCACCTCCCGTCGCTGCGGGTGCGGGTCGTCAACGTGGTCGACCTCATGCGCCTCTGCGACCAGGGTGCACACCCGCACGGCCTCTCCGACCGGAGTTCGACGAGCTCTTCACGACCGACCGACCCGTCATCTTCGCCTACCACGGCTATCCCTGGCTGATCCACCGCCTCACCTACCGGCGCACCAACCACGCCAACCTGCACGTGCGGGGGTACCGAGAAGAGGGCACCACCACGACCCCCTTCGACATGACCATGCTCAATGACCTCGATCGCTTTCACTTGGTCATGGACGTCATCGACCGCGTTCCCGGCCTCGGCGAGCTGGCGGCGGGTCTTCGTCAGGAGATGCAAGACGCACGACTGCGGGCCCGTGCCTACACCCGGGAATACGGCGAGGACCCGCCCGAGATCACAGACTGGGTATGGAGCGATTACGCCCCATGAACCTGCTGATCGTCAACGCCGGCTCCTCCAGCCTCAAGCTCTCTGTCCTCGACGTCGACGACAATCTGCTGCACGCAAAGAGCCTGCCGGCTGTCGACGGTGCCTTCGATCCGATGGCGCTGCGGGGATTCGTCGCGCACGCGCGCTGACTCCATCGATGCAGTCGGTCATCGCATCGTGCACGGCGGGACACGCTTCGCCGGCCCGAGTACGGCTCGACTACGCAAACACCGAGATCCTTCGGGGACTCGTTCCGCTGGCGCCTCTCCACCAGACCACCTGCCTCCGGGCCGCGGAAATCGTCGGCCAGGTGTTGGGCGAGGTGCCGGCCGTGGGATGCTTCGACACCGCCTTTCATGCGGGCCTCCCAGAGGCGGCGGCGACCTATGCGGTACCACTCGAATGGAGGACCCGTTGGGGTGTGCGGCGATTCGGCTTCCACGGCCTGAGCCACGGCTACGCGTGGCGGCGCACGATCGAGCTCATGGGACACTCAGGCACGGGTGTCCGCCTGGTCACCTGCCACCTGGGCGCGGGGGCCTCTCTGGCTGCGATCGCCGAGGGCCGGTCGGTCGACACCACGATGGGCTTCACCCCACTAGAGGGACTCGTCATGGCCACCCGGTCGGGCACGATTGACCCCGGTCTGATCGTCTGGCTTGCCCAGGAGCAGGAACTCACCGTTGCTGAGATCTCCCAGCGCGCTCGAGCACGAATCGGGTGTCTACGCCCTGGCGGGCACATCGGACATGGCCGAGATCGAAACGATGGCGGTCGAGGGTCACGCCAATGCCAGGCTCGCCCTCGACGTGTACCTGCACCGGCTTCGGGCAGGCATTGCGGCGATGGCGAGCGCTCTGGGCGGCCTCGACGCCGTGACCTTTACGGGAGGAGTCGGGGAGAACGCAGCCGCCCTGCGGGTCGACGCGCTGTCAACGATGGGCTTTCTTGGCCTCTCGCTCGATCACGAGGCGAATGTTTCGGCGTCGCCCGACGCAGAGATCACGGGCGCGCGTTCTCGCGTCAGGATCTTCGTCGTCCACGCGAGAGAGGATCTCCAGATCGCTGCGGAAGTGCGTTCGCTCCTCGCGTGAGCCCCCCATAACGTTTGCCTCCGGTCGACACCCGACGTGGGGGCTCGACACAGGCCGCTACCTAGTGATCACGACCTTCAGCGCTCCCGTCTCCGACGCGCGTCCGAAGGCGTCGTACGCTTCGAGCATCTGGTCCATCTCGAAGTGGTGGGTGACGAACTGACCGCCGTCCAACTGCCCAGAGCCGAGGAGCCGGAGCAGAGTGGGTGTCGACGAGGTGTCGACGAGACCCGTGGTCACCGTGACGTCACGAATCCACAGGGATTCGAGATGCAGCGTCGCTGGCTTGCCGTGCACACCGATGTTGGCCACGTGGCCGCCGGGCCGGACGAGCTCGGTGCACAACTCGAAGCTCTCGGGTACGCCCACGGCCTCTATGGCGACGTCGGCACCCAAGCCGTCTGTGAGCCCCTGCACGACGGCCACGGCGTCTTCCGACCCGTTGTTGACGGTCACATCGGCTCCGAAGCGCTTTGCCGCGTCCAGTCGGGCGTCGGCGAGGTCGATGGCCACGACCTGGCTCGGAGAGAACAGGTGCGCCCCCATGATGGCGGAGAGCCCGATTGGCCCTGCGCCGACGACGGCCACGGTGTCGCCGGGCCGGACCCGACCGTTCAGCACCCCGACCTCGTAGGATGTCGGGAGGATGTCAGCCAACATCAAGACGTCCTCGTCCGCCACCCCAGCGGGCACGAGGTAGGTCGACGTGTCGGCGAAGGGCACCCGCACCAGCTCCGCCTGGGTCCCGTCGATGAGGTGGCCGAGGATCCACCCGCCACCTCCCAAGCACTGGCCGTAGTGCCCTTCCCGGCAGAAACGGCAAAATCCGCAGGCTGAGATGCAGGACACCAGGACGCGCTGACCAACTTCCCGCGTCTTCACGCCAGGTCCCACTTCGACGATGGTGCCGACGGCCTCGTGTCCGAGTACTCGCCCCGGCGTCGTTTCCGGAACGTCGCCTTTCAAGATGTGCAGATCCGTTCCACAGATCGTCGTGGCCTCCACTCGCACGATGACGTCGCCGTCGTGCTCGATCCTTGGGTCCTCTACCTCGTTCCAGCTCTTGCGGCCGGGTCCTTCGTACACGAGCGCCTTCATCTTCACGCCTCCGCTGTCATCAAACTGGCTTGTACCCCTATCGTGCGGCTCCGAGTGGGAGCACAACTACGGACAAAAGTCCCTTCCATTGCGTTCCGATCGCATGTGCGCCACGGAAACCGGCTGGGCAGCGGCTCTCTCCGACGAACGAAGTTGGGTCAGTCAAATCGACGCCGTACGCGGTGGGAGCTCCGCGACGAGGTCCTCCAGGGCGGCGCGTGCAGCCTCGCAGAACACCTCGATGTCGGGGCACACCGTGGGATCTGAGAAGACGCCCAAATTGATCTGGCCGATGTACGAGAGGGCCGCGACACCGAGACCCTGATTCCCCACCAACGGGACGATGGGAAAGGCCTCGACCATCTGCGCTCCCAAGGCAAAGAGGGGGAAGGCAGGGCCAGGGACGTTGGTGACGATCAAGTTGAAGAAGGGCTGGTACCGGATCAGCTTGGCTGCACCTGCGATGACGCTCTGCGGCACGGGTTCGAGCAATCGCAAGAACGTGTCCGCGGCCAGTTCCTGATGCTGCTTCTTGTGCTCACGCGCCTCAGAGGACACAGTCCTCAAGGTCGCAGTCGGGTCGTCGGACCCGACGGGCAACCTGACGAAGAGCGCTGACACACGGTTCCCGAGCCCCCGTTCCGGACCGACTTCGAGGCCCACTGGGACCAGAGCCTGCATTTCCGTCCCTTCCTCCAAGGTGCCACGTGTGACCAAGAGGTCGTGGAGCCCTCGGGTCACAAGAGTCAAGATCACGTCGTTGACGGTTGCTCCGTGCCCATGAGCCACGTCACGAACCTCGTCCAGGCTTAAGCGGAGGACATGGAGATCGCGAGCATCGCTTATTTGCTTGTTGAATGGCGAACGCGGTGCGACCAAGCCCGTGTGCAACAAGGAAATCATTGCGGTTGCCTTGGTCGTCCAGGCCTTCGATCGCCGCACCGGGTGCAGGGCCGTCCATCCACCCCAGGCGAGCACTCGAACGGGGATCTCTGCGAGGCGCGACAGATCCCGCGCGGCTTTGTGCAACTCGGACGGCGGTGCCTGAGCTTGCCACGCACCGGGGTCTTCAATGGTTCGCGGCTCCGGAGTGAGGTCCAGGAGCACGGTGGCGAGCTCGGCAGCAGCTATCCCGTCTGCCATCGAGTGGTGGAGCTTTTCGACGAGTGCGATCTGACCGTCCTGAAGACCGTCAATGAACGTGAGCTCCCAGAGGGGTCGGTCTTGCGAGAGGGGTACGGACAGGATGTTGCCGCAAAGTTGAAGAAGCTCGGCCTGGGAGCCCGGTGCCGGCGCCCGGCACTGCGCCACATGATTGGCGATGTCGAAGGCGGCGTCGTCGGACCAGACGGGCGGCGCCTCGTTGAGAAAGCCCCCGTTGGGGCGCTGGCGCAGCTTGGGAACGAGGCAAAGCCTGCTCGAGACGAGGTGACGAAGATCATCGATGCGGAGATTGCCGTTCCTATCCTTCAGCCGCCGTCCTTCGAAGATGGCCACGGAGGCCATGTGCATAGGGGTGCCGTTGGACTCCATCTGGAGAAACGCTGCTTCGAGGGGAGCGAGCGCCCGGTCTTGCCTCAAGGCCGAAAACACCTGGTCACTGTCCTGAACATGCGACGCCGCTGGCGTATCGTTGTCTCAACATTGAGAGAAGTGTGGCCCCGAGCGACTTGTGGAGCCTAGGGACCATCCTCCCCAACCCCTAGGACCTTCGTCCGTAGGCACCTGAACCGCCGTACGGGCAGACTCGCGCCATGCAGCAGAGTATGCAGACCGCCCCCGGTGACCTGTCCCGACGGATTTCCCGCCGTCGACAGGAGCTCGGTCTCAGCGTCGAGGAGCTCGCTGAGCAAGCAGGCATCGATCCCGGCTACCTGCGTTACTTCGAGGGGTCATCTCAGGCACGATTGAGTGTCGGCACACTCGAGATGGTGGCCCGCGCGCTCGGCACGTCGCCGTCGGTTTTGCTCGGCGGGGATGTTGACCGGCCGGAGGGGCGTGGAAGCGCGGCCCAAAACGCCACACTCGAGGAGCTGACGGAACAGCAGTCCCTCAGGCACCTTGGTGCAGGCGGGGTGGGACGTGTCGTCTTCGTTGCGCCCAGGGGTCCCGTGGCCCTGCCGGTGAACTATAGGTACGTCGCTGGTGAGATCGTCCTCAGGACGAATGTCTCTGTTTCGAGGGCGCTGGTTGGCCAGGAGACAGTGGGTTTCGAGGTCGATCGTGTTGACGAGGCGATGAGCGAGGGATGGAGCGTCGTGATCAGCGGGTCGGCCCACCGCATCGAAGATCTGAGTGAGGTCATCGAACTGTCGTCCCTCGAACTGGAACCCTGGGCCGGTGGAGACCGGGATGTTCTCGTTGCCATCGCACCGCGGGAGATGACCGGCCGGCGGATTGTCCACCACGTCCAGAGCGACCAGTAGTCCAACCGATACTCCGTCTCGTGGTGCGACGATGACGATTGCCATTCAGACCGAGCGGCTTTCGAAGTCCTATTCGGGCGTCGTTGCTCTCGACCGGCTCGACCTTCAGGTGAACCAGGGAGAAGTCATCGGCTACCTGGGACCCAATGGGGCCGGCAAGACCACGACGATTCGCCTCCTGCTCGGGCTCATCCGCGCCACCGCGGGCAGAGCCGAGGTCTTCGGACTCGACTGCCAGCGCCAGGTCGTCGAGGTGCACCGTCGCGTGGCCTTCGTTGGCGGTGAGGCGAACCTCTGGCCGACCATGACCGGAGCCGAGACGTTGCACCTGCTGGGACGGATTCAGGCCCGGACTGACGAGAAATACCGTGACGAGCTGATCGAACGGTTCGTCCTCGATCCGTCCAAGAAAGTCCGGAGCTACTCGAGGGGCAACCGTCAAAAGGTCCTGCTCGTCGCTGCGCTCATGACGCGCGCGGACCTGCTAATGCTCGACGAACCAACCAGTGGCCTTGACCCGCTCATGGAGCAAGCATTCCGCGGCACCATCGCGGAGGCCAAGGATCGAGGCCAGACCGTCTTCTTGTCGTCACACCTACTCAGCGAGGTCGAGGCCCTGTGCGACCGCGTGGCGATTCTCCGCGAAGGCCGGCTCGTGGAGATGGGGTCGTTGGCGGACATGCGACATCTCTCGGCGCTGACTGTCGAGGTGACCTTCAAGGACGAGATTCCGGACCTGTCGAACGTGCAGGGAGTCAGCGCGGTCGAAACGGACGGACATGTCGCCCGCTTCAACGTGAGAGGATCCGTCGAGCCACTCATGCACGTGCTCGGTACGGCTGGAGTCACCGAGATCTTGAGCCGCGAACCGTCGCTTGAGGAGCTCTTCCTAGCCCTCTACGGCCAGAGCAGCGCCGACAGTGAGTTCAGGCCTGTGCGATGAATGCGGTGGCGACCATCACAACGCCGATTGCGCAAACGCAGGTGGACCAAGCGGAGGCAACCCGGCTTGTCGTTGCTCGACTGACGGCGAAGAAGGCCGTCCGCTCGGGGATCCTGTGGGGATGTCTGTTTGGGATCGTCATCGCTTCATCGGCGCTGACCTATTCGAGGTTCTACAAGACCCAAGCACAGCGTGATCGTCTCGCGGCGGCCTACGGGTTCAACAAGGCGATCGCCGCGCTTTTCGGTCCTGCGTCCAAGCTCCAGTCCACCGCGGGTTTCACCGAGTTCAAGATCTCCATGACGCTCATGATTCTCGGGGCGCTCTGGGGGCTGCTCACGAGCACGAGGCTCCTGCGCGGGGAGGAAGACGCTGGCCGGTGGGAGCTGCTGCTCACCGGCCGCACCACTCGAGCGGGCGCCACTGCACAGGCCCTCACCGGGCTTTTCGCCGGTGTCGTTTCACTGTGGGCAGTCGCCGCGCTGTGCTCGGTGCTGGCCGGACGCGCGTCGAGTGTCGCCATTGCTCCCGGATCAGCGCTGTTCTTGGCCTTGGCAATGGTGGGCACTGCGCTCATCTTCCTCGCCGTGGGTGCGCTCACCAGCCAGGTGGCGGCCACACGTCGCCAGGCTGCTGCATACGCAGCCGTCCTCCTGGGCCTCAGCTACGGACTGCGCCTACTGGCCGACGCCGGTGTCGGTCTGCACGGACTGATCTGGTTGTCCCCACTCGGCTGGGTGGAGCAGATGCAGCCGCTGACCTCCCCAAACCCCTGGCCGCTCCTTTTGATCACCGGATTCAGTGTTCTGATGGGGACGATCGCCGTCTGGCTCGCCCGGAGCAGGGACCTCGGGTCGAGCGCGATCCTGGACCGCTCTCGACCGAAGCCGAACGTTGGCTTGCTCTCAGGCCAGCTCGCATTCAGCATCCGCCGAGTCAGCGGGGTGGCGCTCAGTTGGATGGTGGCCATCGCCGCAACAGGCTTCCTCCTTGGGATGGTGGCGAGCGGCGCGGCGGGGACGCTCTCGGGCTCGGCCCAGGAGATCTTCTCTCGGCTTGGAGCCCGCGGGACGGGGGTCGAAGCCTATTTGGGGGTCTCGTACGTCATTGTCGCCGTGCTGATCTGCTTCATGGCGGCCGGCCAGATGGCGGCCACCCGGGCCGAAGAGGCCGACGGCCACCTGGACCACCTTCTCGTGTGTCCGGTGTCGAGGGGATCCTGGTTCGGAGGGCGGATGGGTGTCGCCCTCGTATTGTGTGCCGCCTGCGGAGCGCTCGCTGGGTTGCTCACCTGGTTGGGAACCGCTTCCCAAGGCTCCGGCGTCGGGCTGGGGACACTGCTTGAAGCGGGTTTGAACGCGGCTGCCCCCGCTCTGTGCGTTCTCGGCGTTGGCGCGGCCGCCTTCGGCATCTGGCCACGAACGACCGCCGGCGCCGCCTACACCCTGGTGTGCTGGTCTCTGCTGGTCGAGGTGGTCGGTGGCTTGGGCTCGGCCTCCGGCTGGCTGCTCGACACGTCAGTGTTCCACCAGATTGCCGCTGCACCAACCGTCCCGCCCGACTGGAGTGTCGTCGGGCTTATGGGAGCGGTTGGCGTGGTCGGTGCAGCCGTAGGCGCACTTGGGTTTGGCCATCGCGATCTTCGGGGCTATTAAGGGCGGTGG
>CAWITA010000011.1:0-23712 GCA_963838835.1 uncultured Acidimicrobiaceae bacterium | reverse complement strand
TCACCGGGACGAGAACACCTCCTCGGACACGAGAGCCCGTTCACCAGGGCGGGTATCGGTCCCCTCAATCGAGGCAGCAGGTCGCCACTCAGAGGCCCTTGATTTGCCCGTAGGGGGTCAAACCTCTTCTTGATGCGGTCGATGGCGGCCCCGAGCATCGGTGCGTCGGGTGGGTTGCCCATTTCGACGTTGTGGTCGAGCACGAGGCCGTCCACGTTGTCGGCCACCTGGGCCTTGAAGCCGAACTCCACGGGACGACCGAGGCGTCCCTTGGCGATGGGGCGGGCGTCGGTGTCGTGGAGCGACACGATGCGCGTCGATCCGTCGGGGACCCCACCTCCGAGGCGGGTGCGGGTCTGGGCGACGACTGCTTCGAGCACCGAAATGGTGCGCTCAACTCGGCGACGAGGGCGGTGGCCTTGACCGAGGATCGGGTGCCGGCCCGACGCAGCGCCCGGTGGGCGTTGTGGGCCACGACCTGAGCTTCTTTGATGGAGGCCTCGGCGATGGTGGCCAACTCGCCGGTCACGACGAGCACCTCGTCTTTGGCATCGCCGCTACGCCGGCGCAGCCAGGCCGCGATCTGATGGGCTCGTCGGCGCACCGATCGGGTGCGGTCCCGAAAAGCGTGCGCCGGGCCAGCCCGAGTGCATGCAGCGCGCCGACGGTCTTGGTGAGCCTGGCCACGCCTTTGGCCAGCAAGCCCGAGTCGGTCGGATAGGCCACGTTGGCCGGGACCACCGTCATGTCGGCGAGGACCTTGTCGAGTCGCACGACTTTGGCCGCTTTTGCTTTGGCCAACAGGGCCTTGTTCAACTGGTCGACGACGCCTTGCCCACAACGGGTGGTGATCTTCATCAGCGTGCTCGGGTGCGGCACGGCGTCGGTGAGCACCGGCCGCGACCAAGCGTCGCCAGGCCAACGAGTCGGCCACCTCGGCGCAGAGCGTCTCGAAGCCGAGCCTGTACCTGAAGCGCAAGAACATCATGCGCAGGTAGGTCTCCATCGGGATGGACGGCCGACCGATGATCGGATCGAAGTGCGGAACGAAGGGCTTGAAGAAGGACGGGTCGTCGAGGAGGCGGTCGATCTGTTCCAGCCCAGGTGGGAGGGCCAAGAACTCGGGCGGGAGGATTGCTTCCCACAGGGTGGGTTGAGGGTCTACCTTGGTGCGCAACACGATGGCTCCATTCACTCCGGGAAGGGTGTGTGGAGCCATGGTTGTTTCATTCAGGCCACAACACGAGTACCCCGCCACCACGAACGCGCTGGTCAGCGGGCGTTTTTCACATCTACTTTTTCAGGGGGAAGTAGTTATAGCTAGTGGTGAGGACGGTCTTGGATAGCCCGTGTTGGCGCGCCAGCTGCGCCGAGGTGAAGGCCAACGATACCCACCGCTTCTGCGAGTAGAGCTTCGTCATGTTGGCGTACCACGGAGACTTCGGGTTGGTGGCCTGCGAGTAGGTGAGGATGCCTTGTGACACCGGGCCGTGCGGGGTCAGCTCGGTGGTCAGGACCAGTGAGTTTCCGTAGTCAACCTGGCCGTAGGAGAAGCCGTTGTAGAGAGAAATTCTGGCCATCGTAGGCGTCGATGGCGCTGCAGCAGGTGGAGCACCCCGGGATAGGGATGGTCGTGCCGTTGCGGGTGACGTGCTGGACCTGACCCAAGCTGCCATCGAGAGGGACGTGATGGTGCTGGAGGTTCTCCACGGCGTCAGCCAGCGCGGCGAGGATCTGCGGGTTGGCCGTGTTCAGCTTCGATGGGGTGGTGAGCGGTTGGGCGGGGTTGAAGGCGTCGGCCCAGAAGCCGGTCGGGCCGGTGCTCGTCTGCGACGGCGCGAACGTCGCCCACTCTGAGAAGAGCCAGCCTCCCTTGGCATTCAGGTTTCCTGTCCCGTTGTAGCCCGCCAGCGCCCTGCACGCTGCGGCCAGGTTGACGGTGGTGCCGTCGCTCGCCTTGGCCGAAAGCGTGGCTTGGCAGGTGCTCACCAAAGACGGGAGAACCAGCTGAGCCAGCAACGACTAGTTGCTCTCCCACGTGGCCTGGAGCGAACCAAGGGTGAACTTAGGTGGACCGAAGCCGTCAGTGCCGGCGATCCGCTTGGCAATCATCTGGTTGCCCTGCCGCGTGCGTAGGTCCTGGATGGTGTCGATGTTGCCGATGATGGGTGGATAAGCGGGGAACGGCGCACTCGGGTTGGCCAGCCAGAAAGAGTCGTTCGAATTGTCGACGTAGTCGGCGCGGATGGTGTGGGGCAGGTGCGCCGCGTCGAAGATGCCCGGCACGGGCGTTCCAGGATCGGTCTTCCACGCGCATGCCGATCGTGACCCGTCGAGCGTCACTACTTCCGCGGCCTCGTACACGATCTGAGGCAAGCAAGGGGGCATGCAGGACTGGATCAGCGACGGCGGCACATTTGGAGTGTTTTCTACGTCGCCGTAGTAGACGTGGCCGGTGTCGTCGGCGGCGACGGTGTTGAAAAACGGGATGGCGAGGTACTTCGACTGCACCGCCAGGAGATCCTGGACCGAGGTGGCCTGACCCATGCGGAAGTACTCGTTGCCGGCACGGAAGAGGTCGTTCTTCATCGAGTCGTCCATGGCATAAGCCGTCGTGGTGGTCCAGTGGTAGCCAACGGTGTAGCCGGGAATGGTGACGTCGACGACCGGTCCCCACTGGGACGCACCGTGTGGTGGTGCCCGGTGTCGACCACCACTGTTTGTGACGTCATCTTGTGGCGCTGGCCGTCCACCAGGTAACTGGTCGGGTCACCGGGGACCAACTTCAGCTGGTAAAGGGTGAAGTGGAAGTCCGTAGACGAGGTGTGGGTCCACGCCACATCTTGATTGAACCCGAATAAGACGAGGGGTATACCTGCCACCGTGCTGCCTTCCTCGTCGTACTGGCCGGGCACGGTGAGCTGGGCCACCCAGAGCCGGTCGGGACCCTCCCACGGGAAGTGGGGGTTGTACAGCAGCAAGCCGTCGCCCGCAGCGGTGTCCTGGCTGCCGATGGCGACAGCGTTTGAGCTTATTTTGGCGCTGTGGCTCGTTCCGCCCACGCCGAAGGCCTCCCAGAGAGAGGCTGCGTCGGGCGCGGATATGCCGGCAGTGCTGGCGGTCGCGCTCGAGGCGGCTGGCGGTATGGCATCGACCTCATCTTTGATGAACTGCTCGCCCGAAGCCTCCATGACGAGCTGGTACCACGCGCAGGAACATGTCCTTCAGGTTGATGGGCCGTACCCACGGCTTTCCCTCGCACGCCGGGTCGTTGAGCTGGCCCGAGGCTAAGTAGGCGTTATAGCCCGACACGAAGCCTTTGTAGATTGACAGCACCTGGGGCAGTGGACCGAGTGGTGATGGGTGGTGCAGCTCGTTGACCGCCGTGTTGAACAGGTTGGAGTTGGCCACCGATTTCCAGAACAGGTCGGAGTCGAGGTTGGTGTTCGAGACGCCTGCCGGGTAGATGATACTGAGGGCCTTGGGGCCGAAGTACTTGGATCGCTCCCCATTCACGGTGACGAAGTCCTGCGCCAGCAAACAGAAGTTGTCCTGCGAAAAGGCCCACGCTTCCCCGTAGCCGAGGGCTTGGAAGTTACTGGCGGTGATGTGTGGGATGCCGGCACTGTCCCGGACGATCGTCACCTGCCCGGCACTGTCGGTACTTGCTGACGACGACCCTGGGCAGGCGCTCAGCCCGAGTGCCAACGAGGTAATGGCCAGGAGAACCAGGACGAGGTCTCCTGTGCGAACGAGTGACAACCGCTTGACCCGACAACGTGCAGATTCACGGGAGCTTCGCATCGGCAAGACACAAACGGTAATCCCTCTGGGGAGGAACAAGAGCCCGAGCGGAAATGTCCGTATACGGCGGCTCACACAGACTCGAGACCGCTCATAAGTGCCGGATACCAGATGGCAGTCACTATGAAACCCCTGCCCCCAAGTGCCGTACGGGGCGACCCTGAGGGCAGTCAGCCCGGCCCAAAGGGCCGACCTGATACATCGTGGCTTCGGTGCTGTTTCGACCGGTCAAGGGTCGCTGCGGGACGCTCCTTCGCTTCGTGTCCTCACTTCCGCCTCTGGCGGCCCCTTGACCGGTCTGGCGGCTCTGTTCATGCCACGGTGATGCCACAAGACGGGCGGACGGATGTGGACACCCTTGGGCCCGACCGGACAATGACCTGGACCGATGTATCAGCCTGAACTCCTACAGACCTCTCCAGAGCTCCTGCAAAGCCCCGTACGGCGGTTCGATTCCCCGCCGCCTCCAGGGTTTGCAGGTCAGAGTACGTAAGTGACGTGACCGCGGTTTACCGGGAGTGACGGGGATTTGCAGCGATTTCGCGTCGTGAGCGCGTCGGACGGCGTCGTTTTCGCAGCGTCGGCGTGGTAACTGGACCAGGGACACATATCCTCGACTCATGAGCACTGATAGCGAGTATGAAAGCACTCAGGACAATCAGGAGAAGCTCGCCGCCTATATAGCGCGCGGCACTGAGGCAATGGCGACGGTACGTGCCCTGCTCGAGCAGCTCGAAGCCAAAGGCATCTTGAATGCGGCTGATGCGGCCACGGTGCGGCGGCGCGCCGCTGAGATCGACAGGGAGCTCCGCGACATTCCCTGAGGTTCAGGCGATCCGGCTGACATCAGAGGGTGTCGGCGCTCCTAGCCGCGGCGTAGGAACCAGCGAGGTGTCTTCTAGCCGGTCACAGCCACCCGAGCGACGGGAACAGGTCGGAGATCACTGACCTTCCGGGACTCTGACTTCGCCTATATCGAACCAAGGCGACAAGAAGGACTCGAGCGAGAAGACGGTCCCGCGGTCGCTTCGTCACTACCCGATCCACGACAAGGCGCATGTTCGCAACGCCCTGGCCAGGAGCCGCAGCCGCGAAAGCCGGCGCCGAACAGGCTGTGCTCGCCGAAAAGGCGTTGCCGGCCAGGAATGCGGTGGCAAAGAAGATGGGTGTCGGCCAGCGACGAACACACCCCGCGACCGCGAGGTCACAGCGGATCGAGTCTTTGAACTCCTTCTCGGCGTCGAGGCGACCGTCACGCGTTTGTCGCTCAAAGCCCGTTCTCAGCTGACCGCCGTCGCCAACGCTTACGACTCGTTCAAGGGTGCGATACGGCCGGTCCAACCTCCAGAGCGAGCTGTGTGCGCCGCGTCGAGTGTGGCGAGGTGGACCGCAGCGGATTGGCGTCGCGATCACCCTGTCCGGTCGCCCATTCTCTTCGCCAAAGGTGACCAATGATGCCGGTCGAAGTGGAAAAACCGCGTTTATCCGGTTGAATCGCGGTATAGAACCATCGCAGCCCGGTCACCACATCGCAAAAGGCCGGATGCTCGAGAGCGACCTTCCAAAGGCGACGGGGTCGCTCGGGCGAAGGCGTACGTGGCAGTAATGCATGGCCGCTCGCGATGCGGGACATAAGTCGGTTGCCCTCACGCGTGTCACGAGGCGTGGTGCAATGGAACGACCCCGTCCTCTCGGGCGACTGGTCTTTTCGCGTACCGGCGATGGAGTCCCCGGCACCCGCGGGACCGTGAGGGTCGACGGGAATCTTCCTCGGCATCCCCTTTCCCGAAACAAACCGCCGTAGATCCTCACATTTCGTGCGAACGAGTTTGGGCTGCCTTTGGCCCGGGTACTGCGATTACACCGAAGAAAGGGGGCTCCAATGATTAGGGCTGGTGGACTTGTTGTCAGCATCATTGCTTTTGCAGTGGGGGCCATTCTGGATTGGGCAGTTACGGAGCCGTACCAACACGGCTTCAACATCAACAAAGTAGGCTGGATATTGATGATTGTCGGCGTCATCGGCGCTGTGGTTTCGATCATCGTCATGGTCGCGGCGAACACTCGTCGGAGGCGCACCATTGTGGACGATGGGCAGGGGAACGTTGTTCGTCGAGTCGATTCAACGTACTAGGTGGATCTTCGAGTTGCGGAGAATTCCGTAAAGAGAAAGGTTGTTCAATGGTATTGATTCTGGCATTATTACTTGTCTTGATCTTGTTTGGGGCCGGATTCGCGGTGCATCTTTTGTGGATCGCCGCAGCCATATTTCTGGTCTTATGGCTCGTTGGCTTCGTTATTGGCCGGGGTGAAGGCGCGGGAGCGCATCGGTTCTATCGGTGGTAATGCCTTCGCGTAAAAATGAAGCGTCAAAAGACTGCGTAAGCCGGCACAATTCAGTTGGGACATGGAGTCAGTATCGTCAACTTCCGCCATCGTGCGCGCCGCCGTCCTCTCCCGCGATCGTTCATTGTCTGCACCCCTGCTTGGATTGTGAGGCAGGATCCAATGCCGCGGCATCGCCTTGGACGCGGCTGCTAGGGGTAGCGTCTTGCACCTCGAGGTAATCGATCAGCCCTGAGATCTCGAGGGTGCGCCGCACTGGTCCGAAATCGCATCTCACTGAGAATGTCCCGCCTGAACCTCGTATCCGTTTGCACGCAGATACGAGAAGGCCGATTGCGCTCGAGTCGATGAAGGTCGCCCCCGTCAGGTCCACCTGCACGACTGGCGCATCGAGAACTTCGGGCCGCGCCAGGCGCTCTCGAATTTCTCCGGCTGTCGAAATATCGAGCTCGCCCGAAAATGACACAAGGAACGACTCGTCGACCTCGGCTGCTACGTCGGTGAAGCTGGGCTCATCTTGTGAGTCGTTGTCTTGGATAGCCATGCGAGCTTGCCCCTACCCGACTAGTCGAGTGAGAGAAACAAGGCCAAAGCGGCGGGGATCACCTAGATCAGACGAGCACGTAGGAACACGTTACTGCCAGTTCCGTGGCTTGACCAGGCTCGATTGGATGACTTGACTCCCTGGGATTGGGTTGAATGCAATCAACCTCCGTACGTCGTACCGGCGCTGCCGAAGTGGTGCAGGATGGCTCCACCTCGGGCGTGGTTCCACGCGAAACGACCGCCCCCGAAGGTCGGCCCCAACGCTGGCCACCATCTCGTAAGAGTCGGCGCTCCGCATCATTGCTTCCAGATTCGGTTTCCACGCGCCGTGAGTGCGCTTTGGCTCTCTTGAGGGTCCGAACCGCAGCAGCCAGTCGAGCTGGGCATGGACCAGTTCCCCCCCGGTCCGGTCACGAGCGCGGCTGAACGAGAACTCTCATCAGCACATCCCCGTGCAGTCGCCGCCTGCACCGAGGTGCAGCACGATCCAGAGGATGACGACGAGGGCGACAACCCATGTCGTGAGGTAGGCGATGCGTCTGAACTGTCTCATGCCCGTCGTCCCTGTCCGCGAACCTTCGTACCTTCCTCGTCGGAAAGATCGCGCTCGCACCAGGAGGGGTCGGATTGGTGCATCGGGAAGACACCTGGACGACGTCAGCCTGAGCGCAGGGGATCGGTAGCGCCGCCACGGCGGCAAACTCCTGCCGAACGTGTGCCAGCGCCGGCGACCGCTCGCCCGGGGCGATGACGGACTCGAGGTGCGCCATCCGTGACTCCATGATGGATACTGCCGCCTCGCAAGTCATCGCCATGACTCCTCAGCTGGGTGCGACCGCTCGAAGCGGTGCCGAAGCGTCACCTGATAGCAGGATAGCTAAGGCGATCGTCGGTCTCAGAAGACGACCAGAGATTGTTGTTGATCCGTTGATGGTGCTTTGTCACTTCCAATGGCGAACATCAACCTGGCCGCGGCCCTCTGGCTCTCGATGTTGTACGCCCCGGACGAGCCCCTCAGACTCGAGGAGTTCCTCGCGAGACCGGTGGCACCCGTGGGCGTTGGGCCAGGCCTAGACCAATGGCTGGTGGGTTGGTTCCTCGCCCCAAACGTCTCCGACGAGGACCCGCGCGCCGGGTGCGGCCATTGCCCGGTGGGCGCGGGGTGCCTCGCCGCCCGACGAGCTTGGCGAGGCACACGCGATCGCCGCAGCATTGATGACCGCCTTCGCAGCTGCCTTCGTGCTCCCTACGGCGTTGACGCTGGCAAACGAAGTACGTCGCTGTCTGCCGCGCAGACGATCATGAGCACCGAGGCCCCCGATGCCTCGAGCATGGCATGGGCCGCGACGAACCCCGGTGTCGATGCAACGCCCATCCAGGTTGCCTTGCGCGATTAGCTCGAGGCGACCCGAACCTATGAGTGGCACGGCAGCGCGGCCGGAAATCGTGACGACCCCGCGACGGATACCGCAATTGCGGTTTTGGAACGGACGGTACGGAGCCAGGCTGCTCGCCCGGAGGTGGGATACCCACGAGCACCGAGCTGCTCACCAACTTGGACGCGATGGTCGTGACCGGGCTCGCTCTCATCGTGAACACAAGCGTGGCCGGAACCCGCGGCGGCTTGCGCGCCGCGCTTGTCACCACAAGCCTCACCGTCGTGATCGCCTCGAGTGTGGCGCTCCTCTTCGCACTCGGCACCCCTTGGCGAGGAGCAATCCCGGTCAGCGGGCACCCTCTTAATGGAGTAATCAAGGACTTGAACTCCGGGTATTTCTGGCGTTAGCACGGCCAACTCGGCGGGCTATGCCCACGGCCTCCGACGGCTGACATTTTCGAGTTCTGCCGCCATACTGGAGGCATGGAAACGCTGCGTCACTCCGACTCAATATTCATCGGCCGCCCCCCAGAGGAGCTGTACGACATGATCGCTGACGTGACTCGCATGGGCGAGTGGAGCCCGATCTGCGCCGCCTGTTGGTGGGACGAGGGCGACGGACCGCGAGTGGGCGCCAAATTCACCGGAAAGAACGTGCTACCGGAACGAACTTGGGAGACGCGATCGGAAGTCGTCGCGGCGAATCCGGGCAGCGAGTTCGCCTGGGTCGTGGCTGAGCCACCAACCCGTGCTCGATGGGGCTATTCGTTCGCCGCCGTTGATGGCGGGACCGAGGTCACGGAGTCGTGGGAACTGCCTGAGGAGGGTTCAGCCTTTTTCGAGAAAGTGTTCGGCGACCAAGCGTCACATGAGATCTCCAAGCGTAGCGACGCGGCGAGGAAGGGCATCGGGGCCACCCTCGCTGCCATCAAGGAGGCAGCCGAGGCCGGCGCCGGCTGATTTTGTCCGCCGTTCAAGGCCCTCCGACACCTGCGAGTTCGGGGGGATCCTGATTACATCCAGGCCGGCACCCGGCCAGATCCTTTGTCAGTCCGTTCAGTTTCGACGCGCCATTCACGTCGCTGCGGGACACGGGCCGGACGCCGAAGCACTTTGGGCCGCGGTGATCACGTCGTCGCAATGGTCACCGGTCTCCGTGCTTCGTTCCGCCGTTGTGTGCTGCTCGCGGTTCGCAGCCACTCACGACGAATTCCCAATGGTCGCCATGAGCTCGGGCAAACGTCGATTGGCATCGCCGGCAAATGAGGTCCACCGCCGCCTCGGCGCGGCGTCGGGCTCATCCGATCGGACCCAGCAACGGCGCGTGTGGGAGCTATTGCCGGCCCAAGGAGGGCCATCCACCACGGAAAGTTCGCCTTACTCCTCACTTGCTTTCTCCGGGCGAGCGCCGCCTTGGGCGGAAAGGTTGTATCAAAACCCTCGGTGGTCGGCTCACGGTGCGTGGATCGCACATTGACAGTGCGTCGGCCAGGGGAGGTGTCACATGGGGCGTACCCACGCGTGTTGCTGGTCCAAGGATGGTCTCATCAGACCCTTCGCCAGGTTCCTACTCCTCGTCGTTGCTGCCTTCTCTACGTTCGGCTCGTTCGCCGTCTTTGCTACCTCCCCCGCCTTTGCGGCGACAGCAAAGGGCTACTGGTTGGTCGCCTCGGACGGCGGGATATTTTCCTTTGGCGGCGCCCAGTTCTACGGTTCGACCGGAGGCATGACGCTCAACAAGCCCATCGTCGGCATGGCGCCCACGCCTGACGGTCATGGCTACTGGCTGGTTGCCTCCGACGGCGGCATATTCGCCTACGGCGATGCTCAGTTCTATGGTTCGACCGGAGGCATGACGCTCAACAAGCCCATCGTCGGCATGGCGCCCACGCCTGACGGTCACGGCTACTGGCTGGTCGCCTCCGACGGCGGCATATTCGCCTATGGCGATGCCCACTTCTATGGTTCCCTCGGCGGAGCTCGTTTGAACGCTCCAATCGTCGGATTAGCAGCCACGACGGACGGAATGGGCTACTGGTTAGCGGCGCGGGACGGCGGCATCTTCAACTACGGAGACGCTCCCTTCCAGGGCTCATTCGCCGGAGCGGGTGACCTTCAGCCGCGCTCTCAAGGTGTTGTCGGAATCATGGCCGCAGGGAGCGGATACATCGTTGGGTATGGCCCCAAGCTTGGCTTCAACAGCTCGTCCGGCGCGGATCAAGGGGAGTTCAGCGGTCTCCGTAGAGTCAACCCAACAGACATAGTCGGAGCGGCGTTTGACCGGAATTCCCAGACCCTTTGGCAAGTCGGCGCCGATGGCGGCGTCTTCGGCCTTACGCTGGGCGCGGCGTTCTACGGTTCCATGGGCGGCATTGCACTGAACAGTCCGATCGTCGGTATGGCCGCCGTGCCATAAAGGTTTATTCGCGCTGGCGTGGGAGATCCAGAGCCCACTCACCGAGGGCAACCTGGCTCCTGGGATCCGAGTGCGCGCCTGCGTCCGGGACCGTGCCAATCTGCCAGCATTGAGCAGTGCGGAGTTTCGAATCATTCTTTTCCGAAGCTCTCTCCGCCCCTGTCTCTGGTTGGAGCTTCAAATGGATCCGAAACCGCTCTGCGATCGAACCACTGCCGTGGAGCTACGAAAAAGAAGCAAGCATTCACGCCGCGGGCGCCGTCTCAATGCTGGACATGGGCACTGGAGGGGGCGAGGTCCTCTCCGGACTGGCGAAACGTGCGAGATTCACGGTGGCAACCGAATCCTGGTCACCGAATGCCCGGATAGCTGCCGCCCGGCTTCGTCCGCTCGCCATACCAGTGATCGTCGTTGAAGGGGCCCCCGACAACCTGGAGCAGGACGACGCGGCTGGTTCGTTGCCGTTTCGAGACTCTGCCTTCGAATTCATCGCGAATCGCCATGAGGCATTCGTGGCGGGAGAGGTTGCTCGTGTACTACTGACAGGCGGAACCTTCGTTACTCAACAGGTTGACACTCACTCGTACGATGATTTCTACAGAGCCCTCGAACTCGATGCGCCTGTTCAACCCGAGTCTTGGCTCCCCCTCGCGAAGGACCAGCTTCAGAAAGCCGGGCTTCACATTCGAACGTGCCAGGTGGGTCAAGAGGTGCAGTTGTTTTATGACGTCGGGGCGATGATCTATTACTTGAGGAGGGTTCCCTGGGCGGTTCGCGGCTTTGACGTTGCCACGAACCAGGAGTCACTTCGGCGGCTCCATGAGCGAATGCTCAAGAAGCCTCTTCGCGTACACCAGAAACGCTTCCTGGTCGCAGCCGAGAAGGTCTAGCACGCAGGCTGGGTGGGTATCGCAGAACGTCGGGCAAGAAATCAATCTCGAGGCACTGAGGCGACCCGGTCAGCTCGGGCGTCCCGGCGATCGTCAGAGCTGGTCTCGCGGAGCTCCGAGCACCCTTCGTCTCGAAGCGTGCGCGATGCACGAAGGACTGTGTTTGTCTTCTTCCAACGAGTCGGGCGTCGAAGTATCACGAGGATACAGAGGCCAAAGTCGCGGAAACGAGCCCTTAAACGTCTTGTATTGCGGCCCGCCGCATACGAACAGACCGGCGGTGGCGGACTGGAAGCTTCAGAGGGGATTCCTCATTGACTCAGGCTGGAAACCGACCTAAGACATGCATCCAGCAAAAGACCGCGGAGGCCAGGATGGATGGCGAGCACCGGATAGTACAAATCTCGTCCCACGTCACGAGCTTCGTCGGCCGCGTCGGCGTAATCGGGCTGTGCTCATGCGGATGGTTCGGAGGAGCAGAAGGCGAGGACACGAGAAGGGCCGTTCTCAAGCTCCGCGAGGACTGGGAATCCCATGGTCCGGACGAGAGCCTCGCATGGGTCAGTCCGCCATCGTTTCATACTCCTGGACGGTCAGAGTAGTGGTGGCCGTCGGTACCTGGGGAGGGTCAGCGCCCCAGACGGTTGGACCGTTGCGTGGACCTGTGCCGTTCACACGGGGCATGATTGCAAGAATTGATACGCCAGTCGTGACCCTGGCTTCTTTTGACCTACGTGTCGCTGGTCTGTCCTGCTGATTCGCTCCGATCCGGGTCGGACGTGTCACCTTCGTAGCCCACGTATTCGAACGACCCGCGATGCGACTGTACGATCGGCGGCGCCGCTGCGAGTACCGTCCGGGCGGGCACGTCCGAGGCAACGACGACGTTGAGCCCGATCATGACGTCGTCGCCCACGCGTACCGGTCCGAGGACGCGCCCCCCGCAGGTCACGTTCACTCTGTCCCCCAACTGCGGAGACCCTCGGCGTTCACCGCGGCCGCCCGCCGCGATGAGGGTATCGTGCCCCAGATTGCAGTTCGCCCCGAGGACACTGTCGCCACCGACAAAGACGCCGCCGAAATGGGCCACGTAGAGGCCCGGACCAATATGAGTTGTCGGCGAGATCGATATACCCGTGAGAATTTCGACCGGCCGTTTTGCCAGTTCGCGTAGCAGTCGGCACCACCGACCCTTGAGTCCCTCTTGCTGGTAGGCCCAGTGCCCGAACCGGTACAACGCGGTGGCAAGGATCCCAGGTTTGCGTTACCAAGATGATCGCGAACGAGCGCCGGCTGTACCTGCGATTGCTGTAGTAGAGGTATCGCTCTGCGTCGGCACGAAGCAACGAGCGAATGTCGTCGAAACGCATCGTGCAGCACGGCGTATCCTGGTTCATCATCCTCGGGTCCGCTCCTTTCACGGCTCGGCGAGACCATCTCCAAGTATCACAATCGCTGGCCGCCTTCGGCCAAGTTGGGTAGCGTTGTTCCGCGCTACGGACCCGTCGGCGGATCGTACCGTCTCACCCACGCCGACGCGTCGTCCTAGCTCTCCAGCCCACGTCCTAGCTCGCCCAGCCCAGTGGTCACGTGCACCTGAGCGGGATCTGGACGGATTCCTGCGAGATACAGATTCGTCTGGACGGATTTGGTGAAAGATTGCGAGAGTCAGGCCGTCGCGGCCGCGGACTTGGCGTGGCCAGTAATCAGTTCCACCAGTTGATCCCAGTATTGAGGCGGGTAGTCATGACCCATTCCCTTGATTATCCGCAGGTGAGCTCCCGAGACGGCCTTGGCGGTTGCGCGCCCGGCGTCGAGAGGGACGAGACGGTCTGCATCACCGTGTATCACAAGAGTGGGAACCTTCAGGGACTTGAGAGCGGTTTCCCTCGATGGCGACGACGCGACTGCCATCGCTTGCCGGGCCCGACCCGCGGGATCCCAGCAGCGGTCGAACGCCGCGTGGGCATCAGCGGTGATCCGATCCACGTCGTAGCAGGCCGGGCTACCCCAGAGCTTGAGTCCAGCCAGCTGTCGCTGCGCTGCCTCGTCACGGGTGCTCCCGGCCGGGGCGGTGAAGGCCGCGATCACGTCGGGATCGCGGTCGCCGAGGATCGGTCCCGGTGCGGACATGACCGATGTCAATGAGAGGATCCGCTCGGGGTGCGCGGTCGCCATCGACTGGACGATCATTCCGCCCATGGACCAGCCTGCGACGTGGCCCACCCGGACGCCGAGGGCATCGAAGACGGCAAAACCGTCGTCCGCCATGTCGTTGAGGGTGTACTTAGGCCCACCCTTCAGGTGGCTGGACAAACCTACGTCTCGATTGTCGAATCGGACGACACGGAAGCCCTGGTCGACGAATTTGTTGCAGAAATCGACCTTGAAATTGATGCACTGGCTGCCCAGACCGTTCACCAGGAGCAGGACCGGGTTCTCCTTCGCGCCGAAATCTTCGTAGTAGATCGATACCGCACCGTTCGCAGTCGTAGGCATGCCACGAGTATTAGCACCGATCGTGAACTACCTGGGGCGGGAGTAGGCAGGTGAGGCCCAGCGCCGCACCCCGACGTCCAGGAGGCGGCAAGCCGCGAACTCTTCCACCAAGGGCGCGAACTCTTCCACCAAGGGCGCGTGTGCCTCGAGGTCTCTGCGGCCGGAGTCGACCCAGTCGGAGGTCGCGCGACCAGGCGAGGCTCCGCAGAGGGCGCATCGGGCATGCTGACGCCCCGCTTCACGAGCCGATCTCCTCCCGGAACGTCCCCGGTCGCTGGCTGGGCGTCGCATACCGCCACCCGCACTCGGGACCGATACCCATTTTGGCGCGTTGTCTGATTGAATGACCTGATCGAGAATGTCCGGGGGTGGATATGCAGGTGGGGAAAAGATTCCTCGACCGCTGTCGGGCGGCGCTGGCCATGGCCACAGTCCTCCTTGCCGGGACCCTTGTCGCGCTCTCGTCAATGACGGCGGGGGCGGCCGCAACGGCCAGCCGCGAGCTGGCGTCGAGCGTCACGACCAACGGTGAGTGGCCGGGAGTGGGCAAGATCTGCGAACCCGGACCGGGTGGTGCCTCCTCGGTACGCGGGGTGGGGGACAAGACCATCAACATCGCCGAATTCAACGATGCCTCAAACACGGTTGAGCCTGGACTCGAGATTGAGTTCGTCCAGCAAGCAAAGGCGTTTGCGGCATGGTGTAACGCCTCAGGCGGCATCAACGGGCGCCACATCGTGATCGACGATCGTGACGCCGCGCTGTTCAACGCAGCGCAAGAAGCGACCGCGGCCTGCCAGAGCGACTTCATGGCCGTCGGCGGCGGCATGGCGCTCGACCAGCCCTCGGTCCCCATTCGCACACAGTGCGGGCTCGGCCAGATCAGTGGTTACGTCATTTCCGACGCCTCTGAGCTTGCCTCGTTGCAGGTCGACCCGAGCGGCGCCAACACCGACTCCGTGACCTCGGGATGGTTCGCGGCGCTCGCCAAGAAGTACCCGCAGGCGGTTAAGAAGGCCGGCATGGGAGCTGCGAACACTCCATCGGTCCTCGAGCCCGAGCGCAAGTTGGAGTACGGCGCCCAGCGACAGGGTTGGAACGTGATCGACTTCCAAGAACCTCCAGTGTCCGTGACCGACTGGGCACCCTATGTCGAAGAGGCACAGACCAAGGGGGTCCAAGCCCTGTGGCCCGCCTCGGACGCCAACATGACCCCGTATTTCCAGGCGATGACCACCGCCGGCTACAAGCCCGCCTTCATCGCCCTTGGGACCCAGTTCTACAACCCCACGACCACGAAGGCCGTGGCCGCCAACCCTGGAATCCCGCCGGTCTATGTCGAGACGGGCTGGTGGCCGCTTGAGATGGCGTCGCAGAACGCCTCGACCGGGCAACTTGTCAACGTCATGCACTCGTATGGAAAAGGCGACCCCGTGGACTTCTTTGACGAAGAGGGTGCTGAGTCATGGCTGCTTTGGGCCAAGTCCGCCTCGGCCTGCGGAACCGACCTGACGGTTTCGTGTGTCCTGGACAAGGCCGCCGCTACGAAGAACTGGGACGCTGGAGGCATTGAGGCGCCGGTGGCGCAACTGACGATGTCCAACGAGAACCCCCAGCCCTCGCCGTGCTTTGCCATACTCCAGGCCGAGCCGAACAAGTTCGTCTACGACAAGGCGGTCACCGAGCCCACGCAGTCGATCTGGAATTGCAACCCGAAGAACGTCGTCCATCTCACTCCACAGCAAGTGGCCTCCCTGTAGGAGACGACGGAGCGGTCCTCTGATCAGATAGTCGGTGTTGATTCCGTTCGGGTCACGGCGCACGTCTTCCTCGAACGTCTGAGAGCGGGCGGAACACCTACGGATCCCGAAGGACACTTCTCTCCAAGTCGAGGGACGCCCTCGGTAGGTGCGCAGGCAACTGAGCAGCGGACAGGGGGCGCTGGGCCATCCCTCTGGAGGCGCTGCTCGACGAAACCCCTCGACTACGTCACATGGACCAAGGTGACTTCCAGAACGGCAACGGTCATCCCAGTGTCGGTGCCGGACTCATGCTCCTCACCCGCTGTCCACAACGCCGCGTCCCCTGCAGTCACGGGCACCCGCACTCCATCGTCACCGGCCACCCAGCCGACGCCGCCAACGACGCAGTAGAGCTGCATGACCGGTGCGGGATGGCGTCCGAGGCGCCCTCCGGGGGCCAGGTGGAGGAACGTCAGGGCACCGTCTCCGCTAAACCTGACCCCTCCCAGGTGCCACGCACCGAGGCTCCCAAATTGGTCGACGGGGCGACCGGGACCGGCACCGGGATGGAGGATCACCATCGTGCGAGCCTTGCATAGCAAGGTCTGGAGGGTCGCGTGGACCTCGGGGATCACCTCCCGACAACATCCCCACAAGAGTTCGACGCATTCCTCGCCCACGGGCCTGGAGTTGTCGCGGCTGTCGATAGGTTGCAATCACCGCTTCGACGACGAAGCCGAGGTGGAGGGTTGCCGAGGACGGTGGAACTGTCTTCGCGCGTCTTCCAGAGAGGTTTCATTCCAGGACGGCTGGCACGAGACCCGCCCACGGAACATTTTTGTGAGGGGCTTGTGCGGTGGTGGTCCAAACGGCTCTTGGGAGTATCAGCCGCGATCGCCAGACTCGTTCTGGGTGGGGCGGGAGCGGGGGGAATAGGTCTCCGGCCCCACCCGATCATCGACATGAGTACAGAACTGACTCCACATCTCTGGCTTCTCAAGGCGACGGGCGTTTTGCATCGCGTCATGGAATCTGAGCATCGCTTCTCAGGCTCGATCACGGTGAACAAGAGCACCATGTTGGCCGCGGCAGACGAACTGCAGGCAGCGACCAGGGATGCCATCGCCTGGGTGACGGCGAACCCGTGTCCCGATCCGAACCTGAGTGATCACATGGCCCGGATGCTCAGCGCCTGCGCCGAGGTCGCCTTGAGTGCGCAGCGTGCTGCCACCGATCCCTTTGGCGAGACCGACAAGGCGATGGGTCACGTCGGAGACCTCCTCGCCCTGATTGACTTCCACCTGCGGACGCTGAACGACTGGTAGCAACGTCCAGGTCATGGCGAGTTGTGCGGGCGATGCCGCACGTCGATCCAAGGGCCCACGGGGGAGCGGTGGCGTCGCCAGACTCACTGCAGAGCGTTGCGAATGGACCAAGGCCCTCGACACGCACCCCGAACCGCGAGAAGACTGGTGGGGTGGCACAACCTCATCCCGATGGCCGGCACTCGCCTGAGTGGTACGAGGCAGTGCTCCTGGCAGAAGGGATGCGGAGAGGGGACAGAATCTTCGTCCCCTGCGAGGGTGGACCCTGCGTCAGCCGCCTGGAGACCTTTCCACCGAGACTCGAGATCGAGGAGCGGGGCGGTATCTACGCGCTCGACGATGACGGGGCCCTCCATGAGTGGCGTTACCTCTTCGTTCCAGCCGCATTCTGATCGAGGACGAGAGCCACATCGGGCAAACGACCACACCTCTGGTCAGATCGGGCAGTCGTCGACGAGCTCGCCGCTCACCGACCAGGCGCTCGCCCACGCACGAAGACCGCTTCCGCAATGGCGGAGCGGGGGACGCAGGTCCGTGCGATGCTTTTCTCGTGACGGCTCCGACAAGGACAGTCACCTTCTTGTTCAACCGGCATCGAGGATTCGACCAAGCTCTTGGAACAACCTGCGATGTGATGGCCGGGCCCTGGTCGCAACCATGATGGCTGCTCCCCACGGTGCCCGGCTCCGACCGGAGGTGCGATGCGACCGATCCAGTACGACGATTTCGAATATCTGACGTTCGACGTTCGACCAAGTGGAGTCGTCGTCGTCACCCTGAATCGACCCGACGTGCTCAACGCGGCGAACATCCGGATGCACCGGGAGCTGTCCGAGGTCTGGGCGGTCGTGGACGATGACTCGGGGGTGCGAGCATCGGTTGTGACCGGCGCAGGCAAGGCTTTCTCGGCTGGAGGCGACCTGGACATGATCGAGGAGATGACCGACGACTACAACGCGACGCTCGTGCAATGGCGAGATGCTGGCGCCATCGTCGAGCAGATGCTGCTCGCCCGCAAGCCGATCGTCTCTGCCATCAACGGTGTTGCGGTTGGTGCGGGCCTGGCTGTCGCCCTGCTGGCCGACGTCAGCGTGATGGCCGAGTCCGCGCGCCTGTCGGACGGGCATGCCCGGCTCGGTGTCGCCGCGGGTGATCACGCGGCCATCGTCTGGCCGCTGCTCTGCGGCATGGCAAAGGCCAAGTACTACCTCATGACGGGCGACTTCGTCTCCGGACCAGAAGCCGAACGAATCGGGCTCGTCACACGATGCGTGCCGGACGACGAGGTGCTCGACGAGGCGGTGTCCATCGCGGCTCGGCTAGCCGCGGGAAGTGTGACCGCCATCCAGTGGACCAAGCGGTCCATGAACCAGTGGATTCGGCAGGCGCTCCCGACCTTTGGTGAGTCCATGGCGCTCGAGATGCTGGGGTTCCTCGGGCCCGACGCCCGTGAGGGCCTGGCTGCCGTGCGCGAGCGTCGCGAGCCGCGGTTCCCCTCGGCGGATGGCGATCCCTTCGAGGACAACTAGGCCTCGAAGGGAGAAGACGCGCTCGGCTCAGGGGTTGACCACGACGTCGAGCACGACTGGAGGGAGCGCTACGCCGGCGGTCGTGCTCAGGCCGATGTGCAGGATGGATGTCCCCGGAGCGGCCCCGGTGACGCTCAACGACTCCGTGGCGGGGCGCGGCGCCTCGCATGCGCCACTCGAGTGCCGGTGCGAGTTCGCCGGACCGAGTGCGAGGGTTCCCGAGGAGGGAGCCAGCCGGAGCCCGCTCGGCTCGTTCGTCGCTTGCCAGCGGACCGAGGTCGGCGGTCCCCCGACGGAGGCCGCGCCGATCTGGACGGCGGTCGACTGCCCGGCGGTCAGTGATATCGAGCCGCCCGGGAGCGAGAACCCAACAGCGGGGAGCTCGCCCTGGGTGAACGAGGGCGGGCTGTCAGCGGGAGCTGACGCCCATGCCAGGTCAGGCCTACTCGAGAGCGTGTAGGTGAGGGCCGCGCCTGACCGCAGGACCGACGACGGGAGCCAGGGCCGGTCCCAGGCGTCACTCGCTACGGGGCGGCCGGAAGAAGCCGAGGCCGCACAGCCGGCAGCGGTCGGTGCCGGCGCGGGTGGTGACACCCCGTCGACCGTCAGGCCGTGGACATAGGGTCGGGAAGCGGCCGCACCCGGGGCCTGTTCGACGAGACGGCGTCCATCGGGTAGGGCGATGGTCACCGAGGCGAACAAGGGGCTGGCGAGTGCCAGGTTCGCGGTGCCGGGCGTCACCGGAAAGAGGCCGAGCGCCGCCCAGACGTACCATGACGAGATCGCTCCCAAGTCGTCGTTCCCGGGCTCGTCGATTGGAGCGTCGGCATACTCGGCGTTGACGATGGCGCGGACCGTCTCCTGCGTCCGTTCCGGCGCGCCGAAATAGTCGAACAGCCAGGGCGCCCACTCGCCCGGCTCGTTCCCGGACCAGTCATACGGTGCGAAGCGGCTCGCGTTGAGTGAGGTGAAGAAGTTGAGGAGCTTGTCCGTTGCCGCGGCGTCGCCGCCCATGAGCGACGCCAGCGCGGACAGGTCTTGGGGCACGTACCACGTGTACTGGACGGCGTTGCCCTCTTCGAAGCCCAACTGGCCTCCGGGCTCGAACTGCGACGTCTGGAACGCCGGCCCGGGCGGGAAGCTGCCATCGCTTCCACGCGCTCCCATGAACCCAGTGGCGGGGTTGAAGAGGTACTCCCAGTTGGCGGCGCGCTTCATCATCGTCGAGGCCAGGGCGTGGTCGCCGAGGGAGGAGGCGAGACGGGCGATGGCGAAGTCGTCGATGGCGTACTCGAGAGTGACCGAGCCCCCGATGGAGTAGTCGATGGAGGTCAGGTCCAGGGAGGAGGCATTGACATAGTGCTGGGAGAGGTACTGACTCAGGTACTGGCGTTCGATCTCGAGTCCGTGACCGGTCTCGTTCTGCGTCGCGCCCTTGACCATGGCGCGGAGTGCGGCGGCGACGTCGAAGTTGCGCACTCCCATCGCGTAGGCGTCGGCGATGATCGGGTCGGCCGAGTCGCCGTTGACCTGGGACGTGTCGCCGGCCACGATGGCCCACTTGGGCAGCCAACCTGTCTGCTGTGCGTCGTCCACGAGCGACTGGACCATGTCGCCGACGGCACGAGGCTCGAGGAGGGACTCGAGCTGGATCTCGCTGCGATAAATGTCCCAATCGGAGAAGTTGGCGTACTCCTCGCGTCCGCCGGCAGAGCGCACTCTGCCGTCGCTGCCCGCGTATTGGCCGTTCACGTCGGACACGATGTTCGGGAAGAGGAGCGAATGGTAGAGCGCCGTGTAGAAGGTGTGTTCCTCGGCCGGCGTGCCCCCGTCCGCCGCGATGCGACCGAGCAGGCCGTTCCATTGCGCGTGGGCCCGGGCGGCCACCTGGTGGAGCGACCAGCCGGGGTCTTCGGCGGCGAGGTTCTGCTCGGCGTCGCGGGTGCTCACGAAAGAGATGCCGACTTTCATGAGGACATCGTGCTGTGACGTGGTGTCGAAGGTCACGAATGCGCCACACGACGTGCCCATGCAGGCGCTGTGCCCGGCGGACGTGCCGGACCCGGTCCAGGTCCCGGCGGACGAGAACGGGCGGTCGAAACGTGCGAAGAAGTACAGCGTGTAGTTGGTCCCCGTCTGGCAGAAACCCCCGCTGGTGTCCTGACCGATGACCTCGTCGTCGCCGACGGTGCGCACGCTGGCTGCGGAGACTGGGTTGGCACTGTCGGCGACTTTGAACAGGACGTTGGACTGGGTTCCCGACGGAAAGGTGAAGCGGGCAATGCCCGTCCGCGTCGTGACGGCCAGCGTTGCGCCAATAGGCCCGGGACCGAGCGCGACCTGGTAGCGGCCCGGTGTGGCCTGTTCGTGGGCGTGCGAGAACTGGGCGACGGTGTCCTCGGGGCTGCTCCCGACCGCGCCCTCGGTCGGCAGGATGGGCACGTCCTGGTACGAGGGGCAGCCGGTGCCGCTGAGATGGGTGAGGCTGAAGCCGTTGATCCGGCTGTCAGCGTAGGCGTATCCACCTCCCGACTGGACGGCGTCGGGGCTGGTGTCTGGGCTCCACTGCATCATCCCGAAGGGCGTGTCGGCGCCCGGGAATTCACCCACCGTGCCGGGCACGACAGGCCCGGTGCCCGTGCCGTCGAGGGGGTGGACGAGTGCCGCCGGGTCGGCGACGGCGGTGGCGGGCGGCGGCTCTGCCCCGGCGAGCGAGCCAACCAGCGGGGGAGCGGTCGCTGTCGCCGTGCCTACCAACGCGAGCACTGCGAGCAGTGCTGATCGTCGCCCCGCGGCTCGACCGTCTTTCATCGGGACGACGGTAGCCGTCGAGGCGTTGTGCCGAGCGGTTTGAGAGGGCGGCCACACAATGACACGTCTGGCGGTTCGATTCCGGGCGCTCGGGGCGTCGCGGCCCCGCTCTTGCCTCCCCCGAGTATCACCTTGACATTCGTGATCACTGGAGTGACCGACCTGCGACGTGAGACACCGACAACCATCTCACGATCACACGGCACGTGCGCGGTCGGTTCAGGCGAGGCGTCCCCCGCCGACATCGGGGGCACCGTCGCACGGGGGTGAGCTGTTTCAAGACCGTGTTGGCGAAGCACGACAGCGCGCCTCGGCCCAGTGGCGCGCGTTCATTCGGAGCTCAGCCCTTCCCTCGGGCGAGCACGATACGGTACACCAGGACCGCCCGCAAGCCATGTTGCGTCGATCCGCGCCGTCCCGGCCCTCTCGACGGAGTCAGATTGATTTGGGTCCAGAGTCCCCGTCGTCGGGGGCCGTTCTAGCCAACGGGAGCCAAGACGACCCCTGGCCTTGGATGAGGTCGACGCATTCCTGCAGTCGATCGTCGCCGTATGCTCCACCACGGGTCGCGTCGGCCGAGTTCGGGCTCGGACGCTTGACGCCGTCGTTGCCGGGGGAGTCCGGCCTCGACGTCGCGAAGAAGGCATCCGCGGTCGTGTCACACCACGCTGGCATGCTCGGCGCATGGATAGCTGGACTTCCGGTGAGGTGCTGGGGTTCGATTTCGAGACCACGGGCGTCGACCGCTTCAGCGATGTGCCCGTCTCGTACGCACTGGTGTACGTGGTTGGCGGCATCGTGGTCCGGAGCTGGTCGGGACTCATCGACCCGGGCCGTGAGATTCCGCGCGGAGGCCACCGAGGTGCACGGAATCTCGACCGAGCGGGCCCGCGACGAGGGCATGCCTTTGCGTGATGCCATCGCCTTGGTGACCGACGCCGTCGTCTCGGCCGGCGCCCGGGGCGTGCCGTTGGTGGGGATGAAGCTCGACTACGACCTCACGATCATGGAGACCCAAGCGCGGCAGTTGTGCGGGCAGGGTCTGTTGGAGAGGGGTTGGCGCGGACCCGTGCTCGACGCGGGCGTGATCGACCGCCACTTCGACCGGGCTCGCCAGGGCAGGCGGACCCTCGTCGACCTGTGCAGGCACTATGGGATCGACATCGGGAAGGCGCACGATGCATCGGCGGATGCCATCGCATCGGTCGAGGTGCTCTTCGCACAGGCGGAGCACTACGAGGCACTGCGCGAGGGCGATCTCTCCCGGCTCCACCAAGACCAGATCTGCTGGCACCAGCAGTGGACGCAGGAGCACGACCACTGGCGGCTGTCACAGGGAATGGCCCCGATCGATCCCCGCGACTACGTGTGGCCCGTCGTTCCGCGGGTCCTCGGGGAGGCGGCCTGAGTCCCGGTCAGGCCTTGAGGAGATCCCACACCATGTCGACACCCTCGTCTTCGGCGAGAACGACCTTGGCGGGGTGTTTCTTTTCGATATGGCCGACGAGGCCGTTGTAGACGGAATACCCGACCAGCTCCTGCAGCCGGCGGGGGAAGGTCTTGACGAGGGAGGGCGGCACGCCGAGCTGCTGGTTCTCCTGCTGCCGGATGTAGCCGGCGCAGTAGTTCATCGCGATGCCGACACGGCGGCGGTCGGTGTGGTTCGCGCCGCCGCCGTGCCAGAGGCTCCCGACCCAGACCAAAACACTGCCCTTGCTCATCTCCGCCGGGATGGTGTCGTAGAGCTCCAGCGGGTTCGGCGGCTCGTCGCGCAGATGGCTGCCGGGGACGACGCGTGTAGCGCCGTTCTCCTCTGTAAAGTCGGTGATCGCCCACATGGTGTTGCAGATGATCGGGACGTGGGGACGTGGGAGTGGGATGAGTTGGTCGTCGGCATGGACCGGCTGTGCCTGTTCGTCGGGCCCGATGGCGATGGACGACAGCGACGAGATCAGGAGCCCCGGATCGAGCACGCCTTCGACGACCGGGAGTACGTTGGGGTGCACCGGGATCTTCTGGAAGGTGGCCCCGTGTACGAGCAGGTTGTAGACCCGCGTCGTGTGCAGGCCTTCGAAGAGATTGTCGGCTGGGACGATACCGAGGTCGTGTTCCAACTTGAGCAGCGCCTCGTCGATCTCGTCCACGAGCTCGGGCTCGATCGCGTCCGGGAGGATGGTGTAACCGTCCTCGGCGATACGACGGAGATGGGCTTCGAGCTGGAGGAGGGTGCTGATCGTGCCTCGTCTTGGCGTCGCTCGCTGTCACAGTCCAAATTGTAGGGCCATGGGCCGGTGCCGCGCTCGCAAGCCGGCGGGAGGTGAAATTGGCCCGGTGGTAGGGTCTCAGTGGTACGGGCCGTTGGCGCAGTTGGTAGCGCACTTGCATGACGCGCAAGGGGTCAGAGGTTCGAGTCCTCTACGGCCCAC
>CAWITA010000010.1:0-28974 GCA_963838835.1 uncultured Acidimicrobiaceae bacterium | reverse complement strand
TGACTCCTCGGACACAATGGGCAACTTCGAGTTCGAAGTCGCGTTGTCCTATGTCCGGGGCGAGAAGCCCAAGCGGAAGTCCACCACTCACAGTGACGCTAACGGTAGTGTATAACTGTCATGACAGAAGGGCGCCGGGCTCGAGCCGATCAGGTGTCCAAACGTGTGAACACGGCCGCCGAATTGTTGGACGACGGCATGACGGTGATCGAGGCGACAGTGACGTTGGCCCGGCGACATCGGTTGTCCGAGCGCCAGGCCCGACGCTACGTCGAGCGGGCTCGTGACGTGGGTGTGATGGAAGTGAGCGGCCCGAAGATCGTCTTCACCGTCAAGCTGCCCGCGACTCTGGCCCGGCGGGTGCGACGGGCGGCGCGGGCAACTGGGCAGAGCATCTCGGGCCTTGTCACCCAGGCGTTGGCCGAGTTCTTGGATCGTCAGGATCGTGGCTGAGCGCGACGTCATCGTGGAGTTCGTTTTCGATCGGGTTGGCCCGAGGGCTGTGGCTTCCGCCTATCGGATCTTGGTCCCCGAACGGCGGGGCCGCATAGAGCAGAGGAGTGACGATGACTACAGCAGCGATGTACGCCCGAGTGTCCTCGGCCCGTCAGAAAGAAGACCAGACGATTGCGTCCCAGACGGCGGCGCTGCAAGAGACCGCCGAGCGCTTGGAGCTTGACGTCCCGCCCGATTGGGTGTTCGAGGACGAGGGGTACTCGGGGGCAACGCTGATCCGTCCGGCGCTCGAACGCCTGCGTGATCTCGCCGCCCAGGTTCCTATCGACGTGGTGTTGTGCTACTCGCCCGATCGCCTGGCGCGTCGTTACGCCTACCAGGCGCTGCTGATTGACGAGTTCGCCCGAGCCGGCACCGAGGTCCGCTTCGTCAACGGGCCGAAGGGGGAGACACCTGAAGACGAGTTGCTGATCCAGTTCCAGGGCATGATCGCCGAGTACGAGCGCGCTCAAATTGTCGAACGCACTCGTCGTGGCAAGGCACATCGCGCCCGGGCGGGGACGGTGAACGTGCTCTCGGGTGCCCCATATGGGTATCGCTACCTGCGTCGATGCGACACGGCTGATGCACGTTATGAGGTCGTTGAAGAGGAAGCCGCGGTCGTGCGAGAGATGTTCCGCCGCTACACAGAAGACAAGTCCTCGATCGCCGAGCTCAGTCGATGGCTGAGTGCGGAAGGCATTGTTACCCGCACGGGCAAAGAGCGCTGGGACCGTTCTGTGGTCTGGGGAATGCTCCGCAATCCTGCCTATGCCGGACGGGCCGGGTTCTTGAAAACGATGCGCACCGAGCAACGGGCCCGGGTGAACCGCACGGTGCGCCGGCAAGGAAAGAGCGTGTCGCGCAATCCGGTTACTCATAATCGCGCCCCCGAGGACTGGATCACCATCGCCGTGCCCGCCATCGTGGATGAGGACACCTTCGCGCTGGCTGCCCGTCGCCTTGAGGACAACCGGCGCTTCTCCTCGCGCAACACCAAAGAGCCGTCGCTGCTCATGGGCCTCGTGTCCTGCCAGAGCTGCGGATACGCGTACTACCGGAGCTCGACGCGGACCAAGAAGCGCAAGCTGTACTACTACCGCTGTCTCGGTTCTGATGACTACCGCTACGAGCATGGGCGCATCTGCGACAACAAGCCGGTGCGCGCCGACTACCTCGACGATCTCGTCTGGGGCCAGGTGACCGCCTTGCTGGCGGACCCGCGTCTCGTGCAGGCAGAGCTGGATCGGCGTCTGGAAGAGTTGCGGACGGCCAATCCGGCGACGGCCGAACGGTCCCGCCTCGAGCTCGAGCTCACCCGGGCCACCAAGGGAATCGAACGGCTCGTCGCCGCCTACCAAGAAGACCTGCTCACCCTCGACGAACTGCGTGACCGCATGCCCGAGCTGCGAGCGAAGGAGACGAGCCTGAGCGGCGCGCTCGCGTCGTTGGACTCGCAGCTTCTTGACCGCGAGACCTACCTCAAGCTCGCCGAGAACCTGGAGGGGTTCCTCGCCAGGCTGCGCGACACGTCCGAGGCTGCGACGACCGAAGATCGTCAAAAGGTCGTGCGCAGCGTGGTCAAAGAGGTCCTGGTCGGGCCCGAGCGTGTCGTCATCCGGCACTCGATCCCTACTCAACGCCCCTTTCGGGACGGGGGTTATCCATTGCGTTTGAGGAGTCATCTCCCCGTTGCTGGCCAACATCGCTTTGCACGTCATCGACGAGGCCTGGGAGAAGGCGGCCAGTCTGGGGACGCTGGTCCGCTACGCGGACGATCTCGTCGTCCTCACCACCAGCCGGAGCCGGGCCGAAGAAGCCCAGCGCCGGATCGAGGCGGTGCTCGTCGGCCTCGGGCTGCGCCTGCATCCCGACAAGACCCGCATCGTCTACATCGGTGATGGCACCGACGGCTTCGACTTCTTGGGCTTCACTCATCGGAAGACCCCGTCGAAGTTCGGAGATCGCCGCTACCTGTCGAAGTGGCCGTCACCACGGGCCATGGCCTCAATCAGGTCCAAGGTCCGTGATCACACCGACCGCCGCTTCTCAGGCCGTGAGCTGCACAATGTTGTCGCTGACCTCACCCCCGTGCTCCGGGGTTGGGGGGCGTACTTCCGCTACGGAAACTCGAATCGGCAGTTTGCCGCCATCGACAGCTACGTGCACTTGCGGATGTCAAAGCTGGCCAGCGTCAAATACGCCACCCGATACCGACTTCGAGCCAGCCGGTTCAACTATGACTGGCTCTCGGAACTCGGCGCCTATCGGCTCACCGGAACCGTCCGGAGATGGGGGACTGTGCATGCCTGACGATGAACGGTGTCGGGAAGCCGTGTGCGGGAGAACCGCATGCACGGTTTGATAGGGGGCCGCTGGGGAGGTTGACGTCCAGGTGAGATGGAACACACGCACCCAACGGGAAACCGACGGGACTGAGCCCATCCGCCGCACCGGCCATACCGAACCAGCGGCCTACCTCACCACCCTCGGAATGGCACCTGGCCGTGTACCGAGACCGTCGAATACCCTCGGTCCAATAACTCGGTGAGCACGAACGGAGGACACACCGTGAGCGCCGCGCGAACCGACGGCACGATCGAACTGGCCGAAGGACGAGTCCTTGCCTACGCGGATTACGGTCCGGGAGACGGACGGCCCGTGCTGTGGTGCCACGGCGCACCCGGCAGCCGATTGGAGCCCCAAGCCTTCGCTGAAGAGGCCGCTGTGGGCGGGTTTCGTATCGTCAGTGCGGATCGACCGGGCGACGGCGGTTCCACACCTGACCCGGGCCATTCCATCGCATCGTGGGTACCCGACGCCATGGCCCTCGCCGACCATCTGGCCCTCAGGTCCTTCGCCGCGGTGGGTTGTTCGACCGGTGGGGCCTACGCGGCTCGCGCTGGCCGCACTCGAAGGCGACCGCGTCGAGGCGTGTGTGGCGTGCTGCGCGGCTGACCGACATGCGCTGGCCCGAGGGGCGCGCAATGATGACCGGGCCCGACGCCATGGGCCGACTCATAGCTGGCATCTGGGACGCCGCCGATCGCGCCAGCGCCGTCCAGCATGCAGCCGAGATCCTCGGGTCCGATGGGAGTGGCCTGCTGGCCCAGCAACCGGAAAGACCCTTTCCGCCCGCCGATATCGCCTTCCTTTCGGACCCCGCGAATCTGGCCGGATACGCCGAGGCGTTCGCCGAGATGTTCCGCTTCGGCGTCCAGGGATTCACCGATGACCGATTGGCCGACGGGGTGGGCTGGGGAAGCTTTGACGTAAGCCTCGTCACGTGTCCGACCGTGGTCCTCCACGGAGCGGCCGATCCACTGGTTCCGCCTTCCCAGGCTGAGCACACGGCACGCCTCGTCCCCGGTGCGACCCTGCGGGTTATGCCCGACCTCGGCCACATGAGCATCAGTACACAGGTCGTACCGATGCTGAAGGAGTTGCACGTTTGAAACTGAGCTAACGGGATGGCCCACACGAAGGGCTCCCGACCCGTAACGACCTCTATCCGGCAGCGAACTGAGATACTCCGGTGTGGCGCTTCCGCTGAGAAGATCGGGCGGGATTGATCGATTCCGTTCAGGTCAATGGCACCAGCGGGCCCTTGTACTTGTCGTGGCCTGGGCTGCTTTGACCGGGCTCCTGATCGCCGTCGGTGTGGGGGTCGTGCACTCCTCCTCAGTCAACGGATTCGACCGCCACGTGACCTCCGTTGTTGTCGCTCACCGGACCCCGGCGCTCAACGAGGCCATGAAAGCCGTGACCTGGCTCGGTTCGTGGGTTGCGCTCGTGGCGACCGGGATCCTCTTGGTAGTCCTTGCTCTCCGCCGGCGCCTTCCGATGGTCGCCGTGGTTCTCGCGGTCATCGCTTGGGCGGGGGAGAACGGTGGCGTAACGCTGGCCAAACACGTAGTCGAGCGAGACCGCCCACCGCAGGATCTCCGGCTGGTCTCGGCGCACGGCTGGTCGTGGCCGTCGGGTCACACTGCCGTCGCCCTCCTAGTGTTCACCACCTTGGCCCTTGTGGTGGTGGCTATTGCCCCAAGACCGGGCTACCGAACGCTGGCGTGGGTGCTGGCGGCGTTGGCAGTGGCGGCGGTGGCGTTCTCACGGGTTGAGTTGGGTGTGCATTGGACCACCGACGTCATCGCAAGCATGATCTTCGTCAGCGAGTGGCTGGTGGTTCTCGTTGCCTTGTTTGCTTCCGATATTCGCCCGAAGCGCACGGACGCCGAGGCTGACTGAAGCGAAGTGTCCTGGGAGCCCGCAGGCGCCGAGCGGGTGCGTCAGGCTGCACGCCGGACCCGCCACAGCGTCCTTGTACTGACGGTTGCATGGGCCCTTCGACACGTGCGATTCCGTATCCCCGAAGTGCCGCCAGGTGCGCCCCGGCCCGGCGATCTGGGCACTCCGGTGTGGCGATCTGCTCTGTCAGTTTGAATTGACAAGTCCGAAGATCTGCACGGGAGTCTCTCGTCGGATGACCCGGCGGTCGGGCTTCGCGCTTCGTTGGCCTTGCGCCGGTTGGCCGAGAGGGTTGAGGCAAACCAGGTCCTCGCCGCCCGAGAAAAGGGCTGGTCGTGGCAGCAGATTGGTGACGCACTCGGAGTCACCCGACAGTCCGTACATACAAAGTACGGAAAGGAGTCATCATGACCACGAATGGCGCTACGACAGTCACCTATCACCCTTGGACCACGTACATGTGGGCCAGCGAGGAGGCACGCCGACGGGGTGATCGAAGGGCGGGTACGGACCACCTCTTGCTCGGCCTGTTGGAGGAACCATCCGTCGAAGCCGTGTTAGGTGTCAGCCTGCAAGAAGCTCGCGATGCTCTTGACTCGCTCGACCGCGAGGCCCTCGGCGCCCTGGGCGTGGGGCCTGGCATCGATGCACCGGAACTGCGAATGCACATAGTGCCTAAGCGGCCGACGATAAAGGCCGTCATCAAGGACCGCATCCAGATGACGCCGGCGGGGAAGAAGGTGCTTCAGGAAGCCGGCAAACCAATGCGCCGAGGCAAGCACATCACGCCACAGCAGGTACTCGCTCGTGTCCTCGATCTCGAACCACCTGATCCAGCGGCAGTACTACTCGGTGTTCTGGGCGTGAATACGTCCGAAGTTCGACGCCGATTGGATGCGGTCACGCCCGATAGCTGAGTCCCCAACGACATTCACGACTTCGAGCGAAGGGTGCCCAGATCGGGCCGTTCTCCGGCAGGCAACAATCGCGGACACCGGGTTCCGCAGACCCGTTCCTCGAGGGCCGAACCTCACGGCGACGTCTGCCAGCTCGTGGTGGAGAAGTCCGCAGGCGTCCCACCCTTTGGCTCGCGCACAACGTGAACGTCTTCGGGCTCGACGGGTTGCTCCGAGGTGCCGAAGTGCCCACCGTCCCGGCGATCAGGGGCACCCTTCGCCGACCGGTCGAGGCTGCCATGAAGCAGTGAGGAACCAGGTATTTGACCCGGAAGGAACCGCATAGGCGAAGGCGTTGATCGGCTGGGCTCCGCCGACAGTTCGGAGCCAATGAGGTACCAAACCCTGACCTTCTGTGATGCGCATCGGAGATAATGACCAACCGGACTTCTGAAGCGCCCTTGCGATTTGACGATCAACGAGCACCGCCGAATCGCGGACCGAGAACGTCACATAAACAGTTTCTTTGTCCCAGCCAGCACGAGAGTTCTTGATCTCAGAGCAACCGGACACCCACTGCGTGGGGTACACGTGGACACTGATGTGCGTGGCCTCGGGCGGAGCCGCCGCCTTGATGCCTTTCATGGTGTTCAAGACGGCGCTGTTCGGATTTCCGCCAGGGTGCGGCTGAGCGCTCGTCGAACTCACCGCGACAAGCAGCAGGACGGTCTGTGCCATGACGCCAATACCAACCCAGACCCTAGAACGCCTCACTGCCATCTAGGCAATTATCGCACCGAAGCCCATCTTCAGTCCGGCAGATCAGAAGCCCAAACAGATGCCGCCGACCCGCGTATTGGGGCACCCCCGGCGCGCAGCTGTGACAAGCGCAACCTGTCCCTCAAGACGAACCGGTGACTCTAATCTAAACGCGTCGCGGCACCTTGCCTGTGACTCTGCCCACCGCTCGCAGCACTTTGTGTCCCGGGTCGGCGGTCGGGTCAAACATGCACGGACAGCCTCCCTGGATGACGGTCATGCCGTGCTCACGTCCGTAATCCGCTGCCGACTCGGAAACGCTGCCAGGACCAAACGGCGGCTGGTGCATCCAAATTCGCTTGACGCCCTGTTCCTCGCACTCTCGCACAGTCGCGTCCGCAGTTTCTGGCTTGGTCCCAATGACGACCCAGTCCACCCCTCCGGGTATCGACTTCAGATCGTGATAACAAGGATCGCCCTCCACCTCATCGCCGTTCGGGTTGACGGCGAAGACTTGATAGCCACGTTGGCGCAAACGCTGGTAGATGACATTTGCCCCATGGCTCTGTCCTTTGCGGGAAACTCCGGTCACTGCAACGCGTTTGTGAGCTAGAAATTCATATGCGGCATCCTTCATTCTTAGCAATGGGTTTGCCTCCTTTGACTCGTAAAGGCTCGATTACGCGATAACTGACGATTTCTCCGATCGGACTGGGCGCTTCTCAGACAGGGTGACTGTGTGCAGCACTTGTGGATTGGTCGCTCGTTGGGCGTTGCGCTTGAGCACCGCCAACATTCGTGCCTGCATGATCCAGGCAATCGGGAGAAGGAGCCACTCGGCAACGATGCGTTCAATCCAGTGAGGGCGGAAGGTCTGGTAACCGCTGATTACCAGGCGAGTACGTTCGCCGGAAACCTCATTGAGCTGAAAGCCCCAAATTGCTTCCATGTAGGCCGCCGGTCGTGGTTCTTTTGGATCAAGCCAGCGGCCTCGCAGATCGGTATACCCGTACAGACCCAAGAATCGGTTCGGCTCGAGCACTCCAATCCGGTAGGCGTCCATGCGGCGGCCCAGCGCCCAAAAGGACAGCTGGTCGCCGACGGCGACGTCTTGCCACTCCGGGTGCACCTCTGTGGCACTTGGCCGACGAGCGTTGTCGAGTCGGTCCCACGAGTACCAGCCCCCACGGTCCCAGCCAAGCTGGACGAGCCAAGGCCATGCCTTGTCCGGCGACGCGTCGATCGTGACGGCCATGGTTGACGACCGCTTGCCCTCGGGGACCAGCTCAGCGCCTGGATACGGTCCAGCGACTTCCTCGTCACTAGCGCCCCACCGCATGAGCCGAGGGCGTACCCAGACTCCATAGACGACTGCTGCCGTGCCCACCGCACCTGCGGTCTTGCGTCCGAATCTCACACAACAAGCGTGCGAGCCTGTGCACGGAGTGACAAGGGACCAATGTCACGATCAGAAAGGGACGATTGGCCCTGCCCCCGGGCTGAATAACGGGAGCAGCCTGCAACTGAGGAGGTCTTTGCGAGATGTCACAGAACTTGGACAGTCAGAAGGTGGCTGTGTCCAGTGGCGCATCGGGAGTGGAAGTGACTCCAACCACCGACGACACGGACGAGGTCGCTCGTCAAGAGGCCGTCGGGCAGATCAAACGGAGGCGAAGGTTCCACATCGAGCTAGTCGTGTCTGGCATCGGCATGGCGTTTTTGGTGTTGATCTGGGCCACCAGTGAGTACCACAACGCAGGCGGTTGGCCGACACAGGGATTCAGCCAGAGTTCTGGAATCCACGATGTGTGGAACTACTGGATTATCTATCCGGTCGGTGCGTGGGTTCTGATCATGGCTGGGCGTGCATGGTCCGTTTACCGACACAGAGGGATAACGGAGAGTGACATTCAGCGGGAGATCGAACGTCGGGCTGGCGGGCGCTGAAGCACCTTCCGAGTCGTGCCGTTTGTGGACAGGGGACTAAGAACCTGACGTCTCCGAATAAGCGTTTTCCAGCGCCCGCTTCACCCGAGGCTTGATTGAAGTTGCTTGAATGATCCTGGAGATAATCAGACCAGTAGTGCTGATCTTGAACATCGTCGTATCACCACGGTGGCTAATCGTCAGCTTTGCCGGGATGACGCCACTTCGTCCGATCTTGATCGTGGAATCTTGAATCTACGGAGACTCGGTAGTGGGACCCCAGCTCGTTCGATAGCGCACGCTGGGCATCATCGACGGTGACCTCCCGCCGTATCTGCAGGGTTGACACGTTCCCATCCTCCTTTGGGTTTTGCTTCTGACCTTCACGTCAACGCTGGCGTCGCTTCATCTCAGCATCGATGTCGGCATCGGTCATCGGTCGCCTCCCAAAGGAGTTCCACCAATGGAGGACCAAGATCACGCCCCAAATGCCGATGATCCACGCCGGCCAGAAGTACCCGGCCCCACTGAGGGACCAGATGACGATCAGAGCGGAGTTGACAACGACGTAGGCCGCAACGTTCGAGGTGAAGTCCCTTCGGGCACGTACTCTCCGCTTCGCAGCTTCACGTTCGCCGACGACCTCGTCGGTGTCCTCGTAGTCACGCTGTCGCTGGTGGCTCTCGTGCCGGTACATGGCTCCCTCCTTGGGCCCGCCATGAACTCCGCCTTTCATGAGCAGAGTGGTCCCTCCGGGTATGCGAGGCCAGGGTCCAAGGTCACATCGAAAGAAGGGGCCTAAGTCCCTATTACGAACTACAAGGGCGTCACAGACTCGAGTGCATGGGCATGCCTGCAGTCGAGCGGGCGCAGTCTGTCGACGATTCTGGACCGATCCAGGACCTGGTGATCTCGGTCCGTGGGCTGAAGATGTCCTACGGCTCTTTCGAGGCGGTGCGTGGCATCGATCTGGAGGTACGGCGGGGAGAGGTGTTCGCCTTCTTGGGGCCGAACGGAGCCGGGAAGACCACGACGGTCGAGATCCTCGAGGGATTCCGACACCGCAGCAGCGGAGAGGTGTCGGTCCTAGGCGTCGACCCCGCCGATGCCCACGGCGACTGGCGAGCCCAGATCGGGGTAGTCCTTCAGGAGTCCGAGCCCGAGCCCGAGCTGACCGTGGAGCAGTGCATGGAGCTCTACGCCGGCTACTACCCCCGAGCCCGGCCGGTCAACGACACGCTCGAGATGGTCGGTCTGGCGGATAGGGCCGGCTCCCGGTGCAAGAACCTCTCGGGGGGTCAGCGGCGCCGACTCGACGTCGCCCTGGCCCTGGTGGGCGATCCCGAGCTGATCTTCCTCGACGAGCCGACCACGGGCTTTGACCCCTCGGCCCGCCACGCCGCCTGGGAGGTGATCGACGGGTTGCGCAGCCTCGGCAGGACGATCTTTCTGACCACGCACTACATGGACGAAGCCGAGAAGCTGGCCGACCGAATCGCCGTCATTGCCCACGGCCAGATCGTCGCCACGGGAAGCGCCGATTCCCTCGGGGGTCGTGGCGAGCAGCCGTCGGTGATCCGCTTCGGCCTGCCCGCTGGCTTGGCGGCTGCGGACCTGCCCCCAGAGGTCCTCGCCGTCGGCGCCACGACTACGAACGGCATTGTCGAGGCCAGCGCCCCGAGCCCGCTGCCCATCTTGGGTGCCCTGGCCACCTGGGCCGCAGGTCACGGGGTCGACCTGCCCGACCTCCAAGTCAACCGGCCGACCCTCGAGGACGTCTACCTCTCCCTGACCGAGGAGCGCTGATGAGCATCACTCAAGAGAGTCCAGGCCGGTCCCGCTCGACCCTGAGCTTGATCAACCACCAGTCTCGCTACGACCTGCTTTCCTTCTCGAACAACACGCAGGCCCGCTTCTTCACCATCTTGATGCCGGTCCTGTTCCTGTTGCTCTTCTCGTCTATCTTCCGCCATGTCAAGGCCACCGTGCCGGGCGGCACCATGCCCGAGGGCATCTACTACGTGGGGAGCATCATCGCCTACGGGGTGATCGCCGCCAGCTTCTTGAACCTGGCCATCAACGTCGTGCAGTACCGAGAGGCCGGTATCTATAAGCGGCGGCGGGCCACTCCGGTACCGACCGGCGCCATCATCGGGGGACGCACCGTCGTTGGCTGCGTCACAGCCCTTTTGATGGCGGCGATCCTTCTCGTCATCGGATGGTTCTCCGTGAGCGCCCATCTCCCGGCACGCACGGTCCTCGCTTTCGTACTCACGCTCGTGGTCGGAACGGTCGTCTTCTGTGTGCTCGGTTTCGCCATATCGACCGTCATCACCAACGCCGATGCCGCCCAACCTGTCGTCCTAGCGGTGTTCCTGCCACTCTCGTTCATCTCTGGGATCTTCATTCCCGTATCGAGCCTTCCTCATTGGCTCGCCGACATCGGAAGGGTGTTTCCGATCTACCCCTTTGCCGCCGCCCTCGTCGCCTGTTACAACCCGCACACGACCGGAAACGGTCTCTCGTGGAATTACCTCGGGCTGCTCGCACTCTGGGGCATCGTCGGCCTGTTCGTTTCGATGCGGCGGTTCAGCTGGTTACCCAGTGGTGAGTGACCATGAGGCACGCCGTCCGTCACGCTGAGTGACCGTAGGGGACCGAATCAGCGGGGAAGCCACAAGATGACGTCAGTCCCAGAGCGCCGCACTCGTGCCCGTTTGTTGGCAGGGGGCCCCGAGTCACGGTGGGCAGATAACGGTGGTATCTGACCCGCTCGATGTCCGCACCTCCCGGTCGCTCAGTCGGTGGATAGCTGTGTCCCGAACTCCTTGGGATCGAAGTAGTCACGCCAGCCGGTGATCACTCCGTCGTGAACCTCAAAGACGCCTGCAATCCTCAAGCTCGCCGTCTTTTCGCCCAACCTCACGTAATCGACCCTTTCGGTCATCACAACTGCGCCATCAGACAGGAGGTGGCGAAGGTCGGCGTCCACCTCACCACCCAGGCTCATCATCCGGGCGAGGTCTGCCACGATGGCGTCTCGTCCATGGACAGGTTCAAGCGGGCCGTTGCGGTACTCGGCGTCCTCGCTGAAGAAGCTGCTGAGCGTGACGGCGTCGCCTGTCGGCCATGCCGCCATGAACGCCGCCATGAAGTCCCGCACGACTTCCTCGGCGCTCGATGGTCCGTTCACGCCACTCATCGTTGCTCCGCTGTCCTTTGGCGTCGAATCAGCGAAACAGGCCGACTGGGATTGCGGTATCGGTCTTTCGTAGGCCGTCGCCGACTGCCCACTCGAATCAAGCGAAGCGCCCCCAGCGGCGGACGGGGGCAGTCCCAGGATCAGCCGTCGTCTCGGCAGAGGCAGAACGGATGCCCGGCCGGATCAAAGAGCACTCGGACATTCTCCCGCGGCTGGTGCCCAGCCACCGTCGCTCCGAGCGCAACCGCCTCAGCAACTGCCGAATCGAGGTCGTTGACCTGGAAGTCCAGGTGCATCATCGGACGCTGGTCCTCATTTGTCGGCGGCCACGTCGGGGCGCGGTAGCCGTTCGCCTCCTGGAACACGATGTAGATCGTCCCCTCGGGCGCGGCGAGGATGGTCGTCCCGGGTTCGTTGTGGCCAATGGGCCATCCGAGCATTTCGGAGTAGAACGTCGCCAAAGCGTGGGGATCTGGCGCTTCAATACCGCACCCCCACCACATTCCCTGCGTCCGAGCCGGCACGTCTTGAGCTTGTCACGGGTGAGGCCGCAAGGCCACCCGAAGCGCATGATTCGCGATGTCGCCCACCGGGCGTATTGGGGCAGGGGTTTGTGGACCCGGTCAAAGTCCACACGAAGGGACGCCAGCTTGGAGGTAAGTCCCCGGTGACCTATGACCCTGGTGGGCGACCACGGTCTCGGGTAGAAGGGAGGCGATGGCGCCGAAACGGGTGCGGGGAGCGACGGGTGCGGCAGTCGGCGCGGTCGCGCTGCTGCTGCTCGTGACCGGGACCGTGGCAGCACCCGGCGCGGGCGCTGTGTCGAACGGCCAGCCGGCGTTCACCACGTTCGAGGCTCCGGGCGGTGCGGCGACGGCGGGCCAGAGGGTGATTGCCCTCACCTTCGACGACGGCCCGGGTCCGTACACCCCGCAGGTGCTCTCCGTGCTCGAGCGCTACCAGGTGCCGGCCACCTTCTTCGAGATCGGCGAGGAGGTGGCCGACTACCCCCAGTACTCGAGGATGGTGGCGGCTGCTGGGTTCCCGGTCGAGGACCACACCTGGAGCCATCCCAACCTCACCACTATTCCCGCCTTGAGCGTCGCCTCCCAGATCGACATGACCCAGGCCGAGATCCGGGCCGTGACCGGAACGACGCCGCAGTGCGTACGGCCGCCCTACAACGCGTGGAACGCCACCTTGCTCAGCCAGATCGCCGCACTCGGGCTGACGACGATGAGCTACTCCGTTGATCCCAGGGACTGGAGCCTCCCCGGCGTGCAGGCGATCGTGAACAGGGTGATAAGCGCCGCGTTCCCAGGTGCCGTCGTCGACATGCACGATGGCGGGGGTGACCGCTCCGAGACGGTCGCGGCCCTCCCACAGATCATCGCCCAGCTTCAGGCGATGGGGTACACATTCGTTTCCATCTGCGGTGCCAGGCCGACCCACGTCCCCCAGGTCAGCGCGACCTACGCGTTCGGGAACGCGCCGGTTCCGGGTCCGCCTGTCACGTCCAACCTGCCACTGGTCGGGGCGGCGGCTGCGCCCGACGGCGGCGGCTACTGGGAGGTGGCGGCCGACGGCGGGGTCTTTTCCTTCGGCGACGCCGCCTTCCACGGGTCGATGGGCGGCCAGCGGCTGAACGCGCCCATCGTGGGCGTGGCGGCCACATCCGACGGCGGCGGCTACTGGGAGGTGGCGGCCGACGGCGGGGTCTTCTCCTTCGGCGACGCCGCCTTCCACGGGTCGATGGGCGGCCTTCATCTGAACGCGCCCATCGTGGGCGTGGCGGCCACATCCGACGGCGGCGGCTACTGGGAGGTGGCGGCCGACGGCGGGGTCTTCTCCTTCGGCGACGCCGCCTTCCACGGGTCGATGGGCGCCCTGCATCTGAACGCGCCCATCGTGGGCATGGCGGCCGCCTCCGACGGGGGCGGCTACTGGGAGGTGGCGGCCGACGGCGGGGTCTTCTCCTTCGGCGACGCCGCCTTCCACGGGTCGATGGGCGGCCTGCCGCTCAACGCGCCCATCGTGGGCATGGCGGCCGCCTCCGGCGGCGGCTACTGGGAGGTGGCGGCCGACGGAGGCGTGTTCTCCTTCGACGCACTCTTCTACGGCTCCCGCGCCGGCCTGGGCGCGGACCGCTTCTTCGCCATCGTGCCGGGCCCCGGCTTGGCGGGCTACCTCCTCGCCGGCCAGCACCCGGCCGACTAGCCGCCGGCGGAGGGCGCGTTGTAACGCCGGGACACTGAACCGGTTCCGGTACCCGAAGTCCGCGGATGGTGATGGTCAAGCGCGAGCGTGCACCGATCCGGCGTTCGGGGCGAGGCGGTGGCCATCTACGGGGGTTAGGGGGCTCTTACGCTTGCCGACTGGCCGGCCCCATCCAGGGTCGCATTCGTCGAACTGCCATGACCGCAGTGGCGACGATCCCCTCGTCAGCTGTTTGCTGCGAACATTGGCGGCCCCTTCCGTTTCGGTACCCAACGACTCGAATCGCTGCGTCGGCACCAGACCTCCTCTGGGAAGACGCAATGATGGACTCATGATTGAGCACGAAGTGCCTCCCCCAGATCGAAAGACCGGCGAATTGTTAGCTCCGATCGTCAACCTTCACGACATTCGGATTCCTGTAGCGGACGTCTTGCTCAGCAAGGACTGGTACGTGACCGTCCTCGGACTTGTGCCAGTTCTGGATCTCGAACAGGAGGAGGGGGTCGTCGGAGTCGTCCTACGTCACCCTCTGGGGTTCGTGGTTGGCCTTCATCACCAGCCAGAGCGTGCCGCAGCGCTGCGGGGTTTTGCTGTCCTGGGTCTGGCCATCGCCGGCGAAGTTCAGTTGCGAGACTGGTCCGCCACGCTCGAACAGCATGGTTTTCCTCATTTCCCAGTCGAACAAGGACACCTAGGTTGGTACATGGACGTGCCCGATCCTGACGGCATCTTGATCCGCTTCCATACTGGCGATGGTGCGGCTCCTGACGCCGAAGAGGCTTGAGTCTTGTCGTTCGGGAGTGCCCACACCTACGCCGAAGGGAGACCCGGCGTACTGGGGCACCCCGAGGTTGACCCTGCGCGGGCCAGTCAGGGGCGCTCGGAGCCGGCGATCGGGGCCGAGATCCGCGCCGAAAGGCCTTCGCGACGGCAGAATCGTGAGATGCGAGTTCGCACCGCGGGATGGAGGAGACGTGACTGAGACAACGGATGCCCCGCGATCAGAGTCCTCTGCCCCGCCGACGCCGACGTTCCCCCCGGACAGCACGGGAAACAGGGTTGCCTGGGTGATGGGTCTGATCCTCGCGATCTTGGCTCTGGCGCTCTTGATCGGCTTCATCGGCACTTTGCGTCACTGGTTCGCGCTGCACACAGGGACCCTCCACGGCGGACCAGATCTCTACTACAACTTCTGGTCCGGTTTCGGCTCTGATCTTGGTGAGGCCACCCTGATCAGCGCCGTGGGCGTGGGTGTCTATACCGGCGTGCGCAAGGTGAATTGTCACACAAAAGGCTGTTGGCGGATCGGCCACCATCCACTCGAAGGGACGCCTTACATCCTGTGCAGGCATCACCACCCGGAGGTACCGAACCACGGTGCTACGCATGAGCACATCCTCACCCAGCACCAGAAATTCAAGCTGGCAAAGGAAGCCGATAAGAGAGCCTGAGCCTTTCCGCGTCGAACGCAGCGTGGTGCGACCCGGACCCGGTGAAGTGGGGTACCCGCGTTCGCCTCAACAGCTCAATCGCTAGTTTCGATAGCTTGGCGCTGTTGGTTGAACTTGATTGCGTTCACTACGAGGCGCACCATCAGCCCCAAGAACACCAGATCGAGCCACATCTGCAATGTGACGGCCAGGCGAGCGGCCTCGGTCTTTGCGGTGATGTCGCCGAAACCGACAGTCGTGAAGACGGTGGTGGAGAAGTACAAGGCATCGGTGCGACTGAGTGGTCCGCCGAACGTTGCATGATTGGCGCGAGCCATGAGGAAGTAAGTGGTCGCGAAGAGCAGCACGTAGAGCGGGACACTCAGCGCAAGCGCCTCGACGGCACGACTCGTTGGGTGGTCGGACCCGCCAATCCTTCGGACCTGCCAAGCGATGATCCCCGCGAGCACAAGGACCCCAAGCGCCAGCTCCGCTACGACTCCGGCACTGGAGCTGTGGTCCAATGGGAGCACGAAGTAGAGGGCCACGACCAAGGCGATCGTGACACCCGTGCGCAATAGTGCGGCGGCGATGAGTCGCCTTCGACCTCGGGGACTCAGGTCGCTGTATGACGAACGTTGTGTCGGCGCCTCCGTGGTGGACATTGTGGTTCCCTCTTCTCCTTGGCCGATACGTCATGCTGTCTTGGCAGAGTGCTTTTGGAGACGGTCAGCCACGAACATCACGAGCACGCCGATGCCGACGCCGATCAGGGTGAAGAGGACCCGCCGCCCCTCAGCGGCGTAGTTGGTCGGCTGGGGCAGGTCGGCAGCGATGAGAGCGGCACAGGCGATCGCCGCGGCGTAGTAGGCGTAGTTGACGCCCCGGATGGCGGTTCCGAGTCCAGCCAAGAGGATGATGATGACCTCCAGCGCGTGCTTGTTGCCGACCAGGATCAGGATCGGTATGGCTGCCGCAGCACCCAGGGCCGCACCCACCACACGCTGCTCGCCGAAGAGTTTGGATTGTTCGAGGCTCGGCTTCATAGCGACGATGGTGGCGATGGGCATCCAGTCGGCGCTGGGCAAGCCTCGTCCGAAGGCGATGGCGGTGGAGGCGGCCAAGGCCAGGGACCGGATCAACGCGAAGAAGGACGATCGGCCGGGTCAACTGCACCGGGGTTTGGCTCCCCGGGAGGTCCATGACCGGTGCGGGCCGCCATTTGCCCCTGCTCGCCACCCACACGAGAACCATGAGGGCGATCCAGGCCGCCGCCCCGATCAGCCAGGCCAGTGCCTGGCCCCATGGGCTGATCTTGAGGTGGTGTGTGTCATGCGTCGCCGGTGAGAGCACGACGAGGAACCAGACGTTGAGCAGCAGACCCGCAGCGATACCTCGCTTCACCAAAGCAGACACCAAGCGGGTGGCGCCGCACTGGTGCTCCTACGACGGGCGTCACTCATTGCTCAGCTCGAAGGGCAACACGAACCGCAAGGCGGACCGGCCGACCAACGCCGTCCTCAACTACCTCCTGAAGCTGGCTGAGATCGAGGCCAGATTGGCTTGCGTCGCAGTGGGACTCGATCCAGGTTTCGGAATAATTCATCTTGACGCGACTGGGCGAGACTCCCTGGTGTTCGACCTCATGGAACCCCTTCGACCTGAAGTAGAGCGGTTCGCCCTGGATCTCCTGGCCGAGGCAACCTTCAGCCGCAAAGACTTCGTAGAGCGGACCGACGGCTCGGTCAAGATTGGTCCGGCTCTCGCCCAGCGCCTGGCAGCAACGTTGCCGACATGGGGTCGCTCAGTCGCTCCGTATGCGGAACAAGTGGCTCACGAGTTCGGTCGAATGGTTGCTGGAAAGTGGGAGGCCCGAACGCCTCTCACTGGCCGCAAGGCCAAGGCGGCGGCGGCGGTCGTCAAGGCTCGCAAAGCGGACACCGCTGCAAAGGGCCGCCGATCTGCAGTAGTGCGGGCCGACACTTCGGCGCCAACGATCGCGAGTTTCGCTAGATGCGTCGATTGTGGAGGCGCGCTTGCTCGTCCCCGCCATATCCGGTGCTCAACATGTTGGGATAAGCAGCCCGGTCAATCTGCGGAAGTGAGGCGGCGGAGGGGGAATGCGATATCCGTGGCCCGCTCCGCACAGGAGCAATGGACGCGGGATAATCCCAATCCAATCTCAGATCCGGAAGAGTTTCGGCGTCGGATTCTGCCAGGGCTCAAGGGAGTTCCTCTCCGCGAGATCATAGGTGCAACCGGATGCACAATAGCTACGGCCTCGTCGTATAGGAGCGGCAAGACCACTCCACATCACATGTATTGGAAGGCGCTCGCATCGATCGTGGAGCGATCGCCGGGTGCTGCCAGGCCTTGTGCCCCAAGGTGAACGTCGGGCAAGCAGGTTTGCCGTCCGAGATGATGAACGGTCGAGACATCGCCGAAGCAGCCGGGACGGACGAGTACGACCTGACTGTCGCGCTCGGTCGTCATCCGAGAACGACCAGACCACCGGTGTAGTCGAGCACGACCCATTTCTCATGCGCCAGGGCGTCGGCGCCGAGGATACCGGCGTAGGAGCTATAACCGATGTTCGCTGAGTCCAGCAATTGCGGGCGAAGCGCCAGGCCGGACATGGACCACGAACCACTCTGGACGATTGGCGACGTGATGACCGAACACACCGTGTCATAACGGTCCGCCAGGTTCGTGGCTGTCAGTGACCCCTCTTTGCTGACCCACGGGTCCAGCGTCGTGCGCGACGTCCCTGTGTCCACGACGAACCAGTTCGACGGCTCGAGACCGAAGCGGACGGGCACACTCAGGTAGTCGTTGTCCGGACCGGTCATGGCTTCGGCCGGGACGACCACGCCTTGGCCCTTAGTCAACTCGGTGGGGACCGGACCCTTGGGTCCGGTGAACGTCGACGGGTTCAAGGGAGCACCTTCGGGCCCAGGGAGCATGAGCGCACGGGCGTCGAAGTCGATACGCACGGCTCCAAAGCGCGACAGGACGTCGTTCCCGAGCAAACCGACGGGCTCGCGCTGGTCGCCGAGTATTCCTGAGGGCAAGTGGTGACAAAGTGGTGACAAATCCGCCTGTCACCGATTGTCACCACAACGCACTCTCCCACTGACCTGCATCTTTGTGGTCGGGCTGCCGGGATTTGAACCCGGGACCTCTTGACCCCCAGTCAAGCGCGCTAACCAAGCTGCGCCACAGCCCGTATGCCGTTTGCCCTGGTGAGAGGACTCCCGACTCCCCCGCTCCCCTAGTGCAGGGCCGCTTGTCAACATCGCCCTTCGGGATCGGGTCCCCCATGGTGTCACAACCACCAGGTGACAATCGACCCGCCCTCAGGTCAGCAGCCCTGCGCTCAGTCTCTCCCCCGCCGGCATGCCTCCGGCTCCACCGCGATCATCAACGCCATGGAGGGTTACCGGAACCAAAATGGCGCTCTTCCCGCCGAACTAACGCAGACCTACCCGCCGGCTGCTCCAGTACCGGTAGCGATCACTAACCCGCCCCCTATGGGCGTGCTCTCGTACGGCGATGGTCCCTATGCGAATCCTGACAACGCATACGAGCACATCGCCTTCAGCACGACCCGCGGCAACCTGGTCGTGACCGCAAAAGCTCCGACGTATCTGACCGACTCGTTCCCCAAAGGCCAATGACTTCGCCCGCACGTCTACCCAGGATCCCCAGGTGCGCTATTGGTCACTGTGCATCGTGCTCAAGGGTCGCCATACCGGCGACTGCCTGCGCGACGAGCAGGTTGAGATCCCCTCCGGAACGGAGAACTTCACGGCGATCGTGTCACCGACCTGCCCCGTTGTGGGGTATGCCAACTGCATCCTGTCCGGTCCCCAGGAATTGCAGAGCTCGATCTCGTACCGCAACCTGCTCCCAAGCCCGAGCTTCAAGCCAGACTCGCTCAGCGGCCCCTACCGGATGACTGTCACTTACGTCGGTCGTCCTGGGTGACCGAATATTCCCGTCCCCCTATCACATCAGGACCCGGGCGGACCCTCTATGGCAAACCTGCGATCATCTCGATGACCTCTTCGCGTCGGTAGCCGTGGCGACGCGCGAAATCGACCAATTCGCGGGCGCGACTAAGCACGGCACCTTGTTCCGGCGTGCCAGCCACGGTTACGCCTCTCCCTCGGCGAAACTCCAGGAGGCCCTCGTCGCGCAACAGCCGTAGCGCGCGCAAGACCGTATTTGAGTTCACCTCCAGGACCGCAGCCAGGTCCTTGGCAGGTGGCAGACGCTCGCCCGGTCCTGCCTCTCCGTCGGCGATGGCGCGTCGGATCTCTGCGGCCACCTGGTCGTGCAGAGCGAGGTCCTCGTCCCGATCGACCTTGACATGGAACATAATGATAGAGATAGTAGCACCATGAAAACTGCGGTTGACATGGCTCACCCGCCGCCGAGCGAGGATCTGATTCCCGAAGCTCGACAGCATCGGCGTCGGCGCCATGTGCGTATCGGCGTCGTTCTCGGTCTGGTGGCGGTCCTGCTTGCAGCCCTCATCGTCGCCACTGTCGCGGCGTGGGGCAGCCTTGCCGACGGCACGTCGCATTCAAGCCCTGAACTTGTTACTGCTGGGCACCACCTCGCGCCGGTGTACTTCCGACCAGTCCTCTGCGAGGCGCCCCCCTACGAACCTGCCGAAAGCGGCCAAAGTGCGCAGGTATCCCTCTCATGCAGCGGTGCGAGTGCGCTCACGGCTCAGAATCTCAATATTCAGCCCTTCAGTACTCCCCCCTCCGGGTTCACAACGGATCTGAGCCGGATACCCCCAGATGCGGCCTTGGGAGGCACACCATCGACGAACCCGTCCCATGAGCGTACCTCTGCGACGGTATTGGTTCCCTGGGCGCCGGGATCACACGCCGGAGCCGTGCGTTACGTCCTCGGGCCGGCCCAGTTGACAACTGCTTCCATCAAATTGGCGTCGGCCAAGAACATCGGTGGCGATCTATGGGTCGTCAACTACACGATGACCACTGCTGGTTCCGCCCTCATGGACAAGGTGGCATTTGAGAACTTTCACCAGCAAATCGCCGTCGAGCTGGGTGGGAACGTGTACTCGACACCGCTGGTCGAACCTACCCAAACCTCGTTCACCAGCTATCAAGGTAAAGGGCAGATCTCCGGTCTAACCAAGTCGCAAGCCGCGCTGTTGTCAAGCGCGATGTCCTCCGAAAAGACAAGGCCGTAGTGACGAACGTCATCGAGCAGATCCAGGAGAGGCCTTACATGGGCGTCCCCGATCGCCCGTGGAAGGTGGCACATGCAGCCTGCCAACAACTTCTGTCACTCTGGAAGGAGTGTTCGAGCACTTCACTGAAAGCGCCCGCCGAACCATTGTTCTGGCGCAGGAAGAGGCCGAACGCCTCCAAGCGAGCTCGATCTACACCGAGCATCTCCTCTTGGGCCTGTTGCGAGAAGAAGAGGGCATCGCCGCCAAGGCACTTTCGGATACCGGCGCCGATTACTCCCGAACTCGTGAGATCATCGAAGAAGAGGGCGGTCAACGACCTGGACCGAGTCAGCCTCGCAACCGTTCTCCGAAGCCACCAGGACGATCATAGAGTCGTCTGTGCGAATCTCGGTGGGATGATGCAAACGGTGTTATCGATACCGAGCATCTGCTCGTCGCTCTTCTCCAGCAAGAGGACGAGGCAATCGAGACTGTCTTGGCTGAGCTGAATATCACTCCGGTGGTTCACCGGGTCAACGCTTTGTTGGAGGAACGCAGGAATGGATCGGTTCTTCAACTGTGATGCTGTGCCCCTGAACAACGGGTCTGGGTGTCATAGCCAGCATCTTGGGGGCAGGGGTTTGATGGCGACTGGCCATCCTGTATCCGGTGCCATACAAGGCGGAACAGCGCTTGTCGGTGCCGGACTAGAGGGACGCACCCCCGCCAGCGTCCAAAGGCAACCATAGGAGAACCAAGTGGGAAGGATCGTCATCAGCGAGAATGTGTCGCTCGACGGGGTCATCGAAGACCCAGCCGGTGACCAGGGTTTCAGAGTTGGCGGTTGGGTTGGGATGCTCAAAGACCGCGAGGAAATCAACAAGCTCGCGCTCGACGACGCTATGAGCGCCGAAGCTCTCTTGTTTGGTCGGCGGAGCTATGAATGGTTCGCCTCAAAGTTCCCATCCCGGAGCGGCGAGTTGGCCGACAGGTTGAACGGCCTACCCAAGTATGTCGTTTCCTCGACTCTGAAGGACCCTGCCTGGAGCAACTCGGTAGCACTAACGGGTGACGTGCTGAACGAGGTTGCAAGACTAAGGCGGGAGCAAATCGGGGACATCCTCGTCTTAGCCAGCTTCCAGCTCGTCCATATGTTGATTGAGCACGACCTGGCCGACGAGCTGCGGCTGAAGATCTATCCGGTCGTGCTCGGAGCAGGCCAGCACCTCTTCGGGGAGACGAGCCGGGCGAAACCCATGCGCCTCCTCGAATCTCGTTCCCTTGGTGATGGCGTGGTCGTAATGACTTACGAAGCCGTCCGAGACACGTAACCAACTGCTGCTGGGGCCGACCGAGTGAGCGTGCCGATACCGGCCGGGTGCCAAAGTGCCTACTTCGAGGGCGAGGCAGTTCGGCGTCCTCGGCCCGGACAGATACACCGAAACACCGACCTGTGGGCTGCTGCCAGAAACGCTAGGAGCTCGATCTGGGCGTAAGGACCATCAGAGGGATAACGCGCTCAGTCTTCCGCGCGATGTCTGCGAGCTGCGGATAGCGCCCAGCTGCTCTGGCGAAGAGGCGTTCGCGCTCGTCGCCGATGGACTCCTCCGCGACGACGTCAATCGTCTCGCTACTGACCTCAATTCTCGTGACCGGGTGCTCCTTTAAGTTGTGATACCAAGCTGGATGTTTCGGCGCTCCCCCGTTCGCGGCCCAGATGAAATAGCGCCCGTCGCCTGGCAGATACGCGACTGGGTTGACGCGGCTCACACCGGACATCGCGCCGGTGTGGTGGAGCAACAAAAGTGGCGTTTCCTCCCACATGCCGCCGACCCGTCCGCTGTTGTCCCGGAATTCACTGATCACTTTGGCGTTGTAGTCATCGGATGACTCAGCCATTGTGCTCCTCTCGCTCTCGGCGTCACTATGGCTTTGAGGGCGAGCAGCCACCCCGACCCTCTCTAACTGCTCCTCGCTGTGGTTCGCACCCCTACGCGGTCCGCAGCGTCGAATCAGTCTCAAGGAGGGTTTTCAGACTGGAAAGAACGGCCGGCCAGCCATCAGAGATGGCTTGGAGAACGGCACTACCGGGCTCGAAGCCGTTGTGGACGAGCGTGAGCTTTACGACTCCGTGCCCGGCGTCCTCAATGTCGAAGGCCACGTTGGAGCGGGGTTCAGCCCGCCACGCATCAGCGGTGGCCTCGTCCATCCCGACCTCGGCAGCCCATTCGGGCGTAATCGTGTGCCAGGTGTAAGCCAGCCGGCGGTAGGGATCGGACTCGAGGATCACTTGTTCGGGATCGCTCACGACGAGCCCGACCTCCTCGTGCGCCATGTCGTAAGTGGAGCCCTTCTTCCAGTCCGACTGAAAGGTCTTCTCACCAGCCCTTTGGTGCCGCCAATAGCGCTTCATGAGGGCGGGGTCGGTCAGACCCTGCCAGACCCGCTCGGGCGTGGCCTGAATGTAGATCGGGTAGGTGAAGCTCGTCATCTGGTTGCTGCGTCTAACCATTGCCCAGCCTCCAGTCGTTGGTCGCCCCATTTGAAATGTCCCGCCATCAGACATATCTACCCACGGTCGAAGTAAACCCAACCTCGCGCTGATAGGGCTGCCCCCCAATACGCCGTACATCAGGATTGAGCCACGACCGCGTCTCCTTACTGCGGAAGACGGACACAGGCTCATGCGCGAAGGATATGGATTTGATTAGGCATACGCATCCCATACTCCAATCGGGACGGGCGCTAATTGTCCCAGTACACGCCGGGTCTGAGGCATTACAGGAATCAGACTGACGTGGCCAAGACCACGATGTCCACGGGTTCGCTTCGCCCACGAATAGCCACTCGATCGGGACGACCGCCGGGGTATCGCTCCTCGACCAGCGAGTAGAGCGGAGCGGCAAGAACGACTTCGCCTGCCGACGCATGACCCTGGAGGCGAGCGCCGACGTTTATCGCGTCACCGAGTGCCGTGAAGTCGAGCACGGTCTCGGATCCCACGTTGCCGACGAAGGCAATGCCCGCATTGGCGGCGACGCCGACAGGTAGTTGAGTCACCTTCGATGCGAGTTCTAGAGCTGCCATGGCGGCCTTGCGCCGGTAATCCGGTCCGGCGACACCTTGGATGAACAGACCCATGACTTCGTCCCCGATGAGTTTGTCGACGATGCCGTCGTTGTAAATCAGCGCCTTCGTGGCCGCTGCGTAGAACTCGTTGAGGCGCTCTGCGAACGCGGTGGCGTTCGACTGCTCGCCCAGCGTTGTCGAAGCACGGATATCGGCGAACACCACACCGATATCGATCTCGATGCCCCCGGGGGGCAGATGATCGAAGCAGAACTGACAGATGTTCGGATTCTTGCGTGACGGCTTGCGCCCCAAGATGCCGATGACCTTGCCGGCAATGCCGCCAAAGGGGTTCTGGCACAACTTGCAGCGAGGCTCGGAAGGAAGGCGACGAAAGACTCGCTGGCTGATCTTGAACGGCTCATAACCGTCGACGAGCAGGGCTTCCCAATCGAGCTGCTTTGCCACGTTGGAACTATGGCTCACCGACGGGCGGAAGCGCCAGGGTCGTCAAACTCACCCTGAGCACGTAACGAGCACCCCAGATCACACCGGTTCGGGGATATGCCGAGGCCTGGCCTTATCGGATCGACCTGCGACGACCGCCGCCCTCACCGCCCGGATCCCAGGCAGTGCCTTGTCAACGAATTTGTCAACGTAGTTCGTCAGAACACTCCGAATCGCGGGACAACGCACGCGAACCACCACGTATGTGCACCCCCCGCTCGAACTGATGGGCGAGCAGGTCCGCCACGGTCGATTTCCCCGACGCCTGTACACCGATGACAACCCAAACCGCTTCCGTCACTCGATGAGTCTCGCGAATGGCGCTGGCTTCGAATGTGCAGAGTTCGCGAGGCGAGCCCTGACCCGGTTCGTCGGGAAGTGGGACGTCTTGTAGAGCCAACGGCACCACCTTGGAAGGCGGGCACACTAGTTCTTGGCAAACTGGATGAATGCCGGACGCTCAGTGGCCCCTCTTTGACCTTCGAGTCTGCACGCCCCGTCTAGAGATTCGTCTTCCAAACGACGCGGACCTGTATCGCCTGAATGAGCTTGCCGACCATGGTGTCCATGAGCCGTCCGCCATGCCGTTCACCATCCCTTGGACCGACACCCCTCTGCCGAGGCGCCACCGTGAGTCACTTAAGTTTTGGTGGTCAGCACGGGCCAACTGGACTCCGGAGAGCTGGAACTTCACCGGGGCGGTTTTCGTCGATGAGGCTCCCGTCGGAGTACAGGGCCTGATGGCCAAGAACTTCGCCCGCCTCCTGACCGTCGAGACCGGGTCCTGGCTCGGTCTCCAGCACCAGGGTCAAGGTCTCGGGAAGGAGATGCGAGCTGCCATCTTGCACTTGGCTTTTGAAGGCCTCGGGGCAATCGAGGCCCTGAGCGGAGCGTTTCACGACAACCGGGCGTCGTTGGCAACGTCAAAATCGTTGGGGTACGCCGAGAACGGCAACCGACTCATGCTGCGACGGGACAGGTCTGATCGGATTATTGATCTGAAACTGGACCGCGCTACCTGGGCTTCACGGCGCCGCGACGACATCGTGATCGAAGGACTTGAGGCTTGCCTCGAGATGTTTGGCGCTGTGCCTCGGGGCTGAGATGCAGACCGCCCCACTTCGCCATCGGAATGGGGTCACGGGTTCGCACGCAGACCTGTCATCCTGGCCACTGATTTGAGCAAAACATTGGCCTCAGGTGGATTCAAAAACGCGAGGCGACCGCCGGAGAACCGATCGTCCTCGGTCACGTCTGCGACCGCGAGCGGCGGATGATGGAGGGCCGTGTCTTCCAAAGTCAGTTCGAGCTCTGCAAGCACCAGGCCGTCGAGGGAGCTAGTGAACTGATCGACTGAGAGCGTCGCGTCGCCCACGGTCCATTGCCAACGCGTCTTGATCAACTCCGACCCCTCGAGCTGTTTCATGAACTCAAACTCGGGCTCGCTGAGGTACATATTCGTCATGTGGACAAGAGACGGACGGTCTAGCCCGGACCTTTCACGAAGCCCTGTTGAAGACAGGCTGAAAGACGCGGAAAAGCCCCTCTGCTCTGGGAAGCTTGGTGTTGCGAAGCATCAAAATCCCCGAGAGAAGGGCACTTCCAAAGTGAAGCGTACCAACACGCGTCCTGCGTTGTCCGTGACCGCCGACGGCAAGGGAATTTCCTCTCATGCCGGCACCCGCCTCCTCGCCGAGATGGCCGACTTCACCGGCATGACAGAGGCACTGGGCGAAGCTCTCGCACCCACGGTGCGGCGCAGACGTCGCCATGATCCGGGTCGTGTGCTCCTCGATGTCGCACTGATGCTGGCCGACGGCGGGGACTGCCTCTCTGATCTGGCCGTGCTGCGTGACCAACCGAGCCTCTTCGGTCCGGTGGCGTCGACGCCGACAGCGTTCCGGGTCATCGACTCGGTCGATGACGATCGTCTCGAAGCCATCCGGGCCGCTCGTGCCCAGGCCCGCGCACGGGCCTGGCAGGCCGGGCTCTCTCCGGTGCGTGCATCGGGGCCGCTGATCTTGGACTTCGACGCCACCTTCGTCGAAGCCCACACACCTGGCCTTGGCACAGGTTCGTTTGGCCTGAATTGCCCTGCTGGCTGGACGAATGGGCTGTAACTGAGGGTCCGCGTTATTCACGGTGGGATGAGCAAGTGTTAGGTGTCACCTTCAAAACCGTGGCGGGAAGAAGGTGTGCGTGGGTAGAGACGGTCTTCGCCTTGTGGCAGGCGGCGCCGAGCCAGCAAAGCTCGAGGCGATTGCGGATCCCGCAATATTTCAGAATCGCTGCATCGAGGCATACCAGGTGTCACAGGTTGCCCGGGGCTTCAGCCCGGTCACCATGGACAACGGAGCTGGGGTGTTGGAACGGTTCCTGGCAGCGTGTGGGCGACCAGCGTGGGAGGTCACCCCTGATGACGTGGACCGGGTGATAGCCGGTTTGAGTGCCCAAGGCCTGGTGGCGTCGACTCGGCGGGGCTATGTGCAGGCATTCAAGGGCTTCCATGCCTTCTTGGTCGCCCGCAAGACGGCCGAAATCGAGGCGGCGTTCGGCATTCGCCTGGTTGACCCGGTCGACGCGTTCAACGCAGCACGTCATGTGGGCGCGGACTCTCCTTCAACGAATGCCCCACCCAGCCCCGAACGGATGGAGGAGTTCTTCGAGTTCTTGAAGGGGCGCGTTGGGACGGCTCGCAAGTACACGGCCGCAGCACGGGACTACGCACTGTTTCGGACGTTGTACTTGGCCGGGCTGCGAGCGGAGGAGTCGGCGTCGATGAACCGAGCCGACGTGCATTTCGGGCGTGGTCCGTTCGGCAAGTTGCACGTCCGATTTGGCAAGGGAGCCAAGACGTCCGGGCCAAGACCGCGGTGGGTCCCAATGCTCGATGGGCTGGATCTCATCTTGCGTTGGTATCTCGACGAGATCCGCCCCCGCCTCGGCGACGACCCGGCGCTGTTCTGCGACGAGGGCGGAGGGCGGATCCACCGGGGCACGATCCGCAACCGGCTGTCGCACTTGCTCGACCTTGAGCGGCGCGAGGATGGGTTCACAGGGAGCGACCGTGGAGATCAGGTGCGGTTCAGTCCGCACACCCTCAGGCATGCCTGCGCGACACGCAATTACGAGCGGGGTGTCGACCTCGTCGCCATCCAGCAGATGCTCGGGCATTGGCATGTCGGCACGACCATGCGCTACGTCTCGCCCTCGGCCACGTTCATCGAAGACGCCTATCGACGGGCGGTCTCAACGACACTGAGCGACCTGGAAGGAGACGACGATGCAGGTTAGATGGCGGCTGCGAATGGCTGCAGCGCAACGAGAGGTGTGGACCGGCGCTCAGCTGCGCCGCTTGCTCGCAGAGCGAGCCGGGCTGGAGTTGTCCTCCGCGTCGGTGTCTGCGCTGTTCTCCAAGCAACCGGCCCAGGTGAAGCTCGACACTCTCGCCGCCATCTGCACGGCGCTCGGCCGGGGACGGACCATGCCACCGCTGTGAGCCCATACCGCACCTGCCTCGACTGCCCTGCCCCGGTCAAGTTTGCTCGACGGGAGCGATGCCACGCCTGTCACCGACGGGCCGAAGTTGCCGCGCGTCGACGCCGCTGTGTGCGCTGTGATCAGCTGCGTCACCTCGACGCCACCGGCATCTGTGCCAGCTGCACGCGTGCAGCCGCCCCAAGGAAGACGGCGAAGACGATCGTCTGTTCGTGCTGTGGGCAGCAACGCCGCAACGTCGGACGTGGTCTGTGCAACCGCTGCAATCTCGCCGACCCCGACCGGCCGTTTCGTTACGCGACAGCGCAGGCTGCCCGGATGGTCGTAGTGCCGTCGTGGTGGGACGAGCTCACCGCCTTCACGGCCGCCCGTCACCACCCAAGTGGGACGGTGATCATCCTGCGAGCGACCCGCCGTCTCCTCGCCGACGAGCCGACCGCGGGACCCCAACGCCTGCTGGCCCGCTGCGCAAACGACGGTCCGACTAGCCGGGCGCTGGCCGCCTTTTTCACCGACCGGTCCCTGGCCTTGCCTAACGACAACCGACAGCAACATGCAGCACGGCGCCGTGGTCGCTACCTCGAAGCCATCCCCGCCCCGCTCACCTCCGGTGTGGCCGAGTTCCATTCCGCGCTACTCGACCAACGTGAACGAGCCCGGCGCCGTGGGCGACGCCCTCTGGCCGATGCAACCCTGGAAACCAAGCTGCGGATCCTGCGAGACCTGGCCATGCATCTGAACGTGTTCGTGGCCCGTGACCGGTTGGGCTGAGGTCACCACGGCCGATCTCGAAGACTGGATCGCCCACGTGCCGGCCCATCGTCACCAGCTGACCTATGTGCTGCGCGGTTTCTTTGCCTGGGCGAAGGGCCGCAAGCTTGTCTTGGTCGACCCGGCCAGATCACTTCGCCTGGGGCCCCAACCGGCCTTCGCCGGCACCATCATCGACCACGACACGCAACAGGCCCTGTTCGGTCGATGGACCAGCGCTGAGGCCCGCCCTCACGAGCGATTCGCCGGACTGCTCGCACTGCTCCACGCTGCCTCGAGCACCCAGATCCGATCTCTCGCCATGACAGATATCGACTCCGAACGACGAACGCTCGATCTTGCCGGTCGACCCTTCCCGACCCCGATTGATCCCGCTACCTGGATCGCCCTCGAGGCCTGCCTGGCTCAGCGCGACGCCCTGGGCACCCTCAATCCCCACGTAATCGCACCGCGCCACCCGCACCGGTGACAGTGCGGCCCACCCCTCCTACCTCACCCGGCTGCTCACCCCGGCACGGACCACACCATCAGCTTGCCGCCAAACTCGACTGGCCCACCTCGTCATCGATCTCGACCCCGAAACTACCGCCGCCGCCCTGGGCATGAACGGCGGCGGGTTGGTCCGCTACCTCGACGACAACATCGCTCACGATCGGCTCCAATCGACCACCAGACACCACTGAACCGCAACCCGTGCGCAACAGGTGACGCCTTGCACACCTTGGCCCGAACGTGTGCGGGTTC
>CAWITA010000009.1:0-86948 GCA_963838835.1 uncultured Acidimicrobiaceae bacterium | reverse complement strand
CCCCGTCACTCTCCATCGTTGACTCTGGGCCTCCGCTCATGAAGGTGGCCGAGCGATGGCGAACCGACCCACTGCCCTCATTGAAGGTACCGACCGGTTGGTCTAGCCTGCGAGTGCGCCTCGTGTACGCCGCGAAGCCGTGTTCCAGCTCGACGCGGGGCATCGGGCCCAGCGCAGGGAGGTCGCCACGGTGACACAAACGGACTTGGTCGTATCTGCGGACGGCCATCTGCTCGAACCCACAGATCTTTTCCCGGTGGCCGCCTGAACGAGCTCAGTTTCGAGGGACGCGTCGCGATCATCACCGGCGCCGGGCGAGGGATCGGCCGCGCCTATGCGCTGCTGCTTGCCGAACGGGGTGCCCGGGTCGTGGTCAACGACCTCGGCGGAACGATGGACGGGGTGGGCGCAGACGCCCAACCAGCCGCGAGCGTCGCCGCCGAGATCACAAAGGCGGGCGGGATCGCCGTCGCCGACAACAACGACGTGGCCGCGGTGGTCGGCGCGCAGGCTCTGGTCGACGAGACGATCGACCGGTTCGGGCGCCTCGACGTCGTGATCAACAACGCCGGGATCATCAAGTGGGCCGGCTTCCCGGAGGTCGACGCGGACAACCTGGTCAGGCATCTGGCGGTGCACGTGGGCGGTGTCTTCAACACCACTCGAGCCGCGTGGCCTCACATGGTCGAGCGAGGCTACGGCCGCATCGTGGTGACGACATCCACCGGGCTGCTCGGACTACCCACCAATACCTCGTACGCCACGGCCAAGGCGGCCGTCATCGGACTCACACGCAGCGCGTCGCTCGCCGGAGCCGCCCACGGCATCAAGGTCAACCTGATCGCACCGGCGGCGATGACCCGTATGGCTGGCCCGGGCTCGGGAGTTCCGGAAATGTCGCCGGCTCTCGTGGCGCCCATGGCCGCCTTCTTGGCTCACGAGTCCTGCCCCGTGAGCGGCGAGATGTACGCGGCCGGCTTTGGCCGGTTCGCCCGCCTGTTCATCGCCTCGACCCCGGGGTACGTGCATTCAGGGCCAGGATCGGAACCAACGATAGAGGAGGTCGCCCGGAACTGGGCGATGATCAACGACGAGACCGGCTACTACGTCCCCGCCGACCTCACCGACTGGTCAGCCACCTTCATGGCGCACCTACGGGAGGAGGGCGCAAAATCGGATCCCTGAGAAGGGAACGGCGGAGCTACGCGTCGAGGAGGTCGGGCTGCACGGCCACGATCCAGTCGTAGAGAGGCTGGAACTGCCGCCACCCGACGGAATGCCCGCCGGTCTGACCGGCGGTCTTGTGGGCCACGTCAGGGTCGATGAGCACTGGCGTGCCCGCTGCCTCGGCCAACAGCTGCGCTTGGCATGTCCGCTCCATCGTGATGAACCACCATGCCGCCTCGTCGACCGAATGCCCGACGGTGAGAAGACCGTGGTTGGACAGGATGACGGCTTTGCAGCCGCCCAGGGCATGCGCGATGCGCTTGCCTTCTTCGAGGTCGAGCACGGCGCCGGTGTAGTCGTCGAAGACGACGTGGTCGCCGTAGAACGCGCACGCGTCCTGCGTGAGCGGATCGAGCGGGCGGCGCAGCGACGACCACGCCTTGCCGTGCACCGAGTGGGCGTGGGCGGCGGACACCACGTCGGCGCGGGCCGTGTGGATTTGCGAATGAATCACGAACGCCGCGGTGTTCAGCGGCCAATTGCCCTCGACGACCTCGCCCCGGTCGTTCACCAACAGGAGGTCCTTCACCCGGATCTGCTTGAAGTTCATCCCGACCGGGTTGACCCAGAAGTGGTCGCGCCGCTCGGGGTCGCGTGCCGTGATGTGCCCGGCCGAACCCTCGTCGAAGCCGAAATGCCCGAACAACCGGAAGGCGGCGGCGAGCCGTTGCTTGCGGTACCCGCGCTCCTCTTCGACGCTCTTGAACTGAGGGAGCACATGAGGCAATCGGTCGGACGTCACCGCGGAAATCATAGTGCCTCTCTTGTACCGCTCATTCCATAAGATCGGACGATGGACTTCTCGCTCAGCGAATCGGAACGCGAGCTCGTCGGGCTCTGCCGCGACTTCGCGCAAAAGGAAATTGCGCCGCGCGCTCCTCGCGCCTGGGAGGAGGCTCGGTGCCCGACCGATCTCCTCCGTGAGATGGGCGAGCTCGGCCTGCTCGGCCTCCTCGTTCCCGAGCAATGGGGCGGGATCGGCATGTCGACGATCGGATTCGTCGCTGCGATGGAGCAGATCGGCCTGGCGGACCAATCGGTGGCCGCGGCATGGCAGGCGCACGTGACGATCGGCTCGTTGCCGCTGTTGCTCTTCGGATCCGACGCTCAGCGCGAGCGTTGGCTGCGACCACTGGCCGAAGGGCGCGCACTCGGCGCGTTCGGGCTCACCGAACCCGATGCCGGTTCGGACGCGCGTGGGATCCGTACCCGGGCCGAGCGGCAGGACGGTGGCTGGCTCGTCAACGGCCGCAAGACCTTCATCTCCAACGCAGGGACAGACATGTCCTTCGGGGTGACGCTCCTGGCCCGCACCGAGGCCGCAGAAGGGCGGGCGTCGGGGTTCGCGACCCTCGTCGTCGAAAAGGGCACCGGCGGGTTCACCATGGGGCCGAAGATGCGGGGCATCGGTTGGCGAGGCCTCGACACGCGTGAGCTGTACTTCGACGACGTCTGGGTTCCCGACGATCACCTCATCGGCGATCCGAACCTCGGCCTCAGTCAGTTCCTGCGCACGCTCGAGGTCGGGCGCATCTCCGTCGCAGCCCTGTCGCTCAGCCTCACGCAAGCCGTGCTCGACCTGGCGACCAGCTACGCCGGCCAGCGGGTGCAGTTCGGGCAGCCGATCTCGAAGTTCCAGGCCGTGCAGTTCAAGCTCGCCGACATCGCGACCGAACTCGAGGCGGCGCGCTGGCTGACGTATCGTGCCGCCTCTCTGCGTGATGCCGGTCAGCCGTTCCTGAAGGAAGCGGCGATGGCCAAGCTGAAGGCCAGTCGCGTCGCGACCTGGGCTGCGTCGGAGGCCGTGCAAATCCACGGTGGCCTCGGGTACATGCTCGAGACGCCGGTGGCTCGGTTCTACTGCGACTCCAAAGTGCTCGAGATCGGCGAAGGCACCAACGAGATCCAGCACCTGGTGATCGCACGTGCGCTGGGATGCTGATCAGACCGAAACCAGCCGGCGGATTGCCTCGGTGATGTCGGCGCGATCGGGGAGCCACGCCCGTTCGAGCTCTGGTGCGTACGGGGGTGGCGTGGCCGCGGCGCCGACTCGTTCGATCGGCGCATCGAGGTCCCAGAACGCCTCGCGCCCCACGGTCGCCGCGATCTCGGCGCCGATGCCGAACGGGACGACCGCCTCATGAGCGATGAGAAGCCGGCTCGTCTTGCGGACCGACTCGAGGACGGGCGCCAAGTCGAGGGGCGCGACGGTCCGCAGATCGATCACCTCGACCGAGACGCCGTCCTCCGCCGCGCGCTCGGCGGCGGCCAGCGCCTCGTGGACCATCCGTGAGACCGACACCACGGTGACGTCGCTCCCGGAACGGACGACGGCTGACGTGCCGATCGGGAGGATGTGGTCGGACGGCGGCTGCGGACCCTTCATGCCGTAGAGCAACCTGTTCTCGATGAAGACCACGGGGTTCGGGTCCTGGATCGCGGCGCGCAACAGGCCGTAGGTGTCGGCTGGTGTCGCCGGCATGACGACGCTGAGGCCGGGGATGTGGGCGAGGAGCGCTTCGAGGCTCTGCGAGTGCTGGCTTCCCGAGGAACGCCCGGCCCCGAACTGCGTGCGAACGGTCAGCGCCATCTCCGCCGCGCCACCAGTCATGAACGGCAGCTTGGCGGCCTGGTTCAGCAGCTGGTCGAAGCACACGCCCAGGAAGTCGACGTACATCAGCTCGACGACGGGGCGCATCCCGGCCATGGCCGCGCCGACGCCCAGTCCGACGATCGCGGTCTCGGAGATGGGGGTGTCGCGCACTCGATCACCGAACTGTTCGCGCAGGCCTCGAGTCAGTCCGAAGACGTTCCCGCCCGCCGCGACGTCGATGCCGGCGAGGAAGACCCGGTCGTCGCTGGCCAGTTCGGTCTCGAGCGCCGCACGGATCGCATCCATGGTGCGGAAGACGGGCGCGTCGTCACCGAGCGGCCCTGGTTCGGGGCGCGCCGGCCTCTCATGGAGGACGAACCGAGTCAGCGTGGCCGGGTCGGGCGCCGGGAGCCGGCGGGCCGCCTCGACCGCCCGATCGAGCTCGTCGGCCACCGACGACTCCAGCGCCTTGATCTCGTCGTCACCGATGCCGGCTTCTCGAAGTCGCAGCTCGTGCGCGAGAAGCGGATCCCGTGACTCCCATTCCTGGATCTCTGCCGCTGATCGGTAGCGCTGGGGGTCGCCTTCGTAATGGCCGTGCCAGCGGTAGGTGGTGGCTTCGACGAGAACAGGGCCGTCACCCGAGCGGCCGGCCCGGACGGCGTTCCCCACCGTGGCCGCCGTCGCCACGACGTCGTTGCCGTCGACGGCGACGTAGTCGATGCCATAGCCGGCGGCGCGCCGCTCGAGCGAGGCCGCATTCTGCGTCGACGTGGGGGAGAACTCGGCGTACCCGTTGTTCTCGCAGAAGAAGACCACCGGGAGGTGCCACACGGCGGCGAGATTGAGCGCCTCGTGGAACGCACCCTGCGCCGGCGCGCCGTCGCCGAAGAACGCCACGGCGACCCCGCCCTGGCGACGCAGCTGCGCGGCCGTCCCCGCGCCGACTGCGATGGGGAGGCCGGCGGCCACGATCCCATTTGCGCCCAGGATCCCGAGTTTCGGGTCTGCAATGTGCATGGAGCCCCCGCGGCCGCGGTTCGTGCCTTGGTCCTTGGCCATCAACTCCGCGAACATTCCGAACGGGTCCATGCCCTTGGCGAGGCAGTGGCCGTGGCCACGGTGGGTGGACGTGATCACATCCTCCGGGCGCAGAGGCCAGCACGCACCCACCGCCGCCGCCTCCTGCCCGATCGAGAGGTGCACGAAGCCGGGCACCTCGCCGTCGCGGTAGAGGACCGCGACCCGCTGTTCGAAGCCGCGGATCACCAGCATTCGGCGGTGCATCTCGACCAGCTCGGCGTCGGTGAACGAAGAGGGAGAGGACCGGCCGGCTGCCACGAAAAGGTAGTGTACTGGTCGGTACAAAGTGAGACCACGATGACCAACCAGATCGAGATCCCCGATTCGTTCCCCGGTCCCGGCGCGGTCACGGGGAAGCGGGTGGTGATCACCGGCGCCAGCCGCGGCCTTGGCGAACTCCTCGCGCACGCGTTCTCGCGCGGCGGCGCATTCGTCGCCCTCGTGGCGCGGACGGAAAGGGACCTCAAAGCCGTGGCCGAGGCGCTACCGGGACCGTCGCTGGTGCTGAGCGGCGACGTGACGAACGAGGACTTCAACGAAGCGGTGGCCGACGCCACCGTGACCGAGTGGGGCGGCGTGGATGTGTGGATCTGCAACGCGGGGATCTCACCGATCGTCGCCGGCCCCCGCCAGACCGACGCTTCGGTGTGGCGGCAGGTCCTCGAGGTGAACCTCACCGGCGCCTTCCTCGGGGCCCGCGCCGCCGCCCGGGTGATGGGCAACGGTGGGCGGCTCATCCTGACCGGCTCGGTCCTGGGGGAACGGCCGCGCCGAGGGCTGACCGCCTACAGCACGTCGAAAGCAGGCCTGGTCGGACTGGCCAAGGGCCTCGCGCTCGACCTGGCCCCCGCCGGCATCCGCGTGAACGTCGTCGCCCCGGGCTGGTTCGACTCGCCCATGGCCGACGGGTGGAAGGGCAACCCCGAGCTCTCGAACGCGATCACCGGGCACACTGCACAACGGCGCTGGGGTGCACCGGCTGACCTGGCCGGCGCCTACCAGTACCTGGCCTCTGACGCATCCGCATTCGTCACCGGCACCGTCCTCACCGTCGACGGCGGATACTTGCTCGTATGACCACGCCACGACGGGTCATCGCGATGACCGGCGCCGGTGGCGCGCTCGGCGCCGCAGTGTCGCAACAGCTGGCGGGCGAACCCGCCACGGACCTCGTGCTGAGCGATGTCAGTGCGCCTTCACTGGAGGCGACGGTCGCCGGCCTTCCCCAAGCGGACGGGGCGGTCGAAACGAAGATCGCGGACGTCTCGGCGATCGCCGAGGTCGAGTCCGTGATGGCGCTGGCAGTGGAGCGCTTCGGCCGCCTCGACGTGCTCATCAGCAACGCCGGGGTCCTGTCGCCAAACGGCCGGATCCACAATCTCGAGACCGAGGTATGGGAACGCTCGTTTCGGATCAACCTGCTCGGAGCCGTCAACGGCATCCGCGCCGCGGTGCCCATCATGCGCCGGCAACATTCAGGCTCGATCGTGCTGACCGCATCGGTCTCCGGCCTGACGGCATGGTCACACGCAGCGCCATACTGCGCGACGAAGGCGGCGGTGATCCAACTCGCCAAGGTGGCCGCGGTCGAGTACGCCCGCGACGGAATCCGCGTGAACTGCGTGTGCCCGGGTACATTTTTCTCTGCGATCCATGCGGAGCTTCCGCCCGACGCGCTCGACGCCATCGCGGCGCGGCATCCCCTGGGACTCGGATCGGCCATCGATCTCGTCGGAGCGTACTCCTACCTGGCGAGCGAGGCGTCGCGCTGGACGACCGGGTCGGCTCTCGTCGTCGACGGAGGGTACTCCGCACCGTGAGCCGTTACCGGCTCGCGGGCGTGTTGGCGATCCCACGCATGAAAATCTCGGAGAATGGCTTGGCCACGTCTCGAGCCGACAACCGTCCACCCGCTTTGAGCCACAGGTAGGTGTAGTTGTGCATCCCGAGCCAAGCCAAGGCCGTCAGCCGCGGCTCCACGTCACGGAACGCGCCGGAGTCGACGCCGGCCTGGAGAACCGCTTCGACCCGACGCTCGTACTCCCTGCGTCGTCCACGAAATCGCTCGGCCCGTTCGCCGGTGAGCGCGGGAAACTCGTGCAGAAAGACCCACACATGATCCGGATAGCGGTGGATGACGTCGAGCAGTTCGTCGCCAAGCATGGCCAGCTGCTCGGGAGGCGAGCCGCCCGCTTGGGTCACACGTTCCGCGCCCGTCATCACCTCGTCCATGACTCGATCGTGGATCGCGGCAAGGAGCTCCTCTTTGGAGCCTATGTAGTGATAGAGCGCCCCCTTACCGAGACTGTTCGCCGCACAGAGCTCAGTGATACCGGTGGCGTGATACCCGCGCCGGGCGAAGATGCGAGCTGACGTGTCGATGATGGCTCGGCGACGCTCCAGCCACTTGGGGCTGCGTCGAGAATCGGCGGTCGTTTCTGCCGGTGACATTGGCTGTGACAATAGCGGTCCGTGGGGCGACATCCCTGCTTGCACTGGACGGAGCGAGGTCCGGCCAGCGTCACCGCGCGCCGCCCCCGCCGCGAGCGAGAGGTCGCCGTCATGACGCTCTCTGCGGCATCGCAAGCGGACATGAATTGGTATGCCGTGCTCGCGCATCACGCGGTCCGTACTCCCGGCAAGGCGCTCACCGTGTTCAAGGGAGAGACGATCACCTACGCGGAGATGGCCGCTCGCGTCGAGGGGTTGGCCGCCGGGCTGTACGAACGTGGGGTCGGACCAGGCGACGTGGTGGGCCTCCTCAGCTACAACTGCCCAGAGTTCCTCGAGACGGTCTTCGCCACGAACTACCTCGGCGCCATTGCGATGCCCATCAACTGGAGGCTCGCAGGTCCCGAACTACGCTACATCCTGGAACACTCCCAAGCTCGCGCGCTCGTCTGTGATGAATCGCTCATCGATCTCGCCAATGAGGCCACGGCGGGCATCGAGGACGCGCTTCTTCGTGCGTGTGTTTCGTCGACCCGGCGGGACGGCTGGATACGATGGCCCGATCTGACGGCAACCAAAAAGGGGTGCCCGCGTGCGACGGCGGGGCCGGACGACATCCACCGCCTGATGTACACATCGGGCACCACCGGCCGTCCCAAGGGTGTCATGATCTCCCACGCCAACCTGGCGTGGAAGAACCTGGCGCACATCATCGAGTTCGGCTTCACGAGCTCCGAGCTCGGGCTGGCCTGTGGACCGCTGTACCACGTCGGGGCGCTCGACCTGACGACCACCTCACTGATCGCGGCGGGTGCGACCATCATCATCCATCGCTCGTTCGAGGCATCCGAGGTCGTCGACGAACTCGAACGATCAAGGGTGAGCACGGTGTGGTTGGCGCCGGCCATGGTCAACGCGATCATGGCGTTGCCCGACATCGAAGAGCGAGACCTGTCGTCGGTGCGCTTGATCATCAACGGCGGAGAGAAGATGCCGATCCCGCTCATCGAGCGGATCCAGCGCACGTTTCCCTCCGCGTGGTTCGCCGACGCGTACGGGATGACCGAGACGGTCTCCGGTGACACGTTCCTCGACCGCGGCAGCATCGTGACCAAACTCGGCAGCGTCGGCCGCCCGTGCCTCTATCTCGAGCTCGACATCTGGGACGACCGAGGGCGGCCTGTGCCCGCGGGAGGGCGGGGCGAAATTGTCATGCGCGGCCCCAAGGTCTTCAAGGGCTATTGGCGGGACCCCGAGGCGACCGCCGCCGCGTTCGCCGGCGGCTGGTTCCATTCCGGCGACGTCGGCATTCGCGACGATGACGGCTACCTCTACGTTGTCGATCGCCTCAAGGACATGATCGTGTCCGGCGGCGAGAACATCGCGAGCTCGGAGGTCGAGCGGGTGCTCTATGAGCACGCGGCCGTGCTCGAAGCGGCGGTGGTGGCGCGCGCCGACGAACGATGGGGCGAAGTGCCGGTGGCGTTCGTCGCCTTACGGCCTGACGGGGCCGTCACGGCGGACGCGCTCATGGAACACTGCCGCGTCCGGCTCGCCCGCTACAAGGTGCCGAAGGACATCACGTTTCTCGACGCGTTGCCGCGTAATCCGTCCGGCAAGGTGTTGAAGCGCGAGCTCCGAGACGAATGAGCGGTTGGGTTGGTATGTTCGCTGGGCTCCAAAAATGGAGAGGGTACGAGGTGCATGTCCCGTGAGAACCGGAAGGAACTGAATGATCTTCAACGTCGTGAAACAGCCCGTACGCCCGAAGTACGCGGACGACTGGCCTGATTTGGTCCGTGACTACACGCTGGCGAGCAGGGCTGAACCGGGGTGCCTCTTCTTCGAGTGGTATCGAAGCGTCGAGGACCCCAACGTGTACGTGTTGGTCGAGGCGTTTCGGGACGCGCCGGCGGGGGAGGCGCACGTCGGATCGGAACACTTCAAGACCGCGACCGAGCAACTGCCGCACTGGCTGGCCGCCGTCCCGGAGATCGTGCACGTCGATGCGCCCGGTGACGGCTGGTCGGCGTTCACGTAGGCGTCGCGTGCCGAGGCTCGGGTGCAGAGCTCCGGCCTCGACGAATTCGGTGATCCGCGGGGAGCCACGTTGGCGACGCGCCACACCGACGGCCGCGAAGTCCGATTCGTACTCTCCGCCGACCCCGATCCCGAGCCCGAGAGCCACGCGCCCACCCGAGGCAAGGTCGAGATCGGCAATCTGCTCGGCGACGAGCGCGGGGGGACAGAGGGAAGCAAGAGCGGGCGGTGCCAACCGTCGCGGAGCGGGTCTGCTCGACCAGCCGCGCCAGCCAGACCACCACGGTTGCGGCGACGGATTGACCGACGCGATGTGGCCGCCCATCCAAAAGGGGCTCACCCCCTCGTCCTCGAGGCGCCGGAGCGTCGTTGCATCGGTCGGGGCGACGAACCCAAAGAGGGGTGGCACTAGGGCCCCTACCGGGCGGCGTCCCGACCGCGGGAGAGAATCTGCTCTCGCAATTCCGCCTTGACCACCTTGCCCATGGGATTGCGTTTGATCTCCTCGACGAACTCGAGTTGTTCGGGCGTCTTGTGGCGTGCGATCCCCTCAACACTGCAGTGTGTGGCGATCGTCGCCAGGTCGACCTCACGCCCGGGAGCGGGAACAACCACCGCACAGACACGCTCGCCCGTCCGGGCGTCGGGTAACCCGAGCACCGTGACGTCCACGATGTCGGGGTGCCGGAGGAGAACGTCCTCGAGCTCGAGCGCGGAGATGTTCTCACCGTTTCGGATAATCAGGTCCTTGAGGCGACCGGTCACGATGACGTACCCCTCGGTATCAATCTCGCCCAGGTCCCCGGTCCGGAGCCACCCTTCATCGTCGAACGCCTCGGCATCGAGCGACGCGTCCACGTAGCCCAGGAAGCATTGGGGACCCTTCAGCCTCAGTTCTCCGTCCACCACGCGGGCCTCAACGTGGGGGGATGGCCGGCCCGCCGTGAGCATCAGTTTCTCGATGGGATCCGACGGTGAGGGGCACGACGCGATGGGGAACTCGGTCAGACCCCACGAATTGATGACGATGTCGATCCCGAAGATCTGCCGGAGCTCCCTCAGGAGCTCCGGAGGGGTGGGTGCACCGCCGGCGGTGAAGGCACGGAGCGCCGGGTAGAGCGGCTCGCGTCCATGACGCCGCTGGGCACTCAGGTAGGCACGGAAGAAGGCCACGCCGGTGCCCAGGATCGTCGGCCGCGCGGCGGCCATGGCGTCAGCCGTCGTCGCGGGGTCGAAGCGGTCGAAGAGCACGAGCTCCCCGCCGGCCCGCAACACCGCCGAGATCATTGAGATGCCACCGATGTGCGTGATCGGCCAGGCGATCGGATAGACGTCACCGGCCCCGATACCGAGGCCGTCTGTCATGCCGAAGGACGAGGCAATCACGGAGGCGTCGGTGTGGCGCACCCCTTTGGGTGCCGCGGTGGAGCCGGAGGTGAAGTAGACCCATCGGCACGTCTCGTCGGCGGTGGGTGCAGCGGGAAGGTTCGACGGATCGCCCGAGGGCACACACAGGTCGGGGCCGGTCGCACCCTCGAGTGCGAGGGTCAAGACGTCGAAGCCCAGCGCGTCTCCGATGCGGCGGGCCATGTCGCCGTGAGGGAAGTCCCGCCATGTCTCGGGCACCACCAGCAGCCGCGTCCCAGTGGTGGCGCTGATGTGACGCACCTCCTGTTCGCGGAGGACGGGAATGATCGGGTTCTGGATGGTGGCGAGCCGCGCCAGAGCGACCAGCAGGACAACCGATTCGAGGACGGTGGGCAACTGCCACGAGACGACGTCACCGGGCTGCACATCGAGACTCGAGGCAACGCGCTCGGCGGCGTTGCGCAACTCCGCTGCGGAGAGGGACCGCCCCCGCGCGTCTCGAAGGAGAACCCGCTCGGGATGGCTCTCCGCGGCAGCGGCGACGAGCCCCCACACCGTCGTCGGTTCAGAGAATGGCATCGCGTGCCTTGAGTTCGACGATGTCCTCCCACGAACGGCCCAGCTCGAGGAGGGCCTCTTCGGTGTGTTCGCCGTGCTCCGGGGCGTGCCCGATTCGTGGCGGCACCCCGTCGAACTGCGCCGGGCTCGCCATCAGGGGCAGCGGGGCAACGGGCCCTTGGGCCCGGGTCACGAAGCCGTTCGCGACGACCTGGGGATCAACGGCCGCTTCCGCCGCGTCTTCACCGCAGTCCACGGGTTGGACAGGCGTCGAAGGGCATCGATCCAATCGGAGCGGTCCACCGAGATGCCTGTCGCTCGCGCTGTCGGGACCTCGACAAGGCGTTCGATCGGATGGGATGCTCGTGACGATCGCTCCCACACGATGCCAAGCCGGAAGGAGGTGGCCATGGAGACTGCGTTGCGGCAGGCGCTGGACATTGAGGCGATCAAGAAGCTCAAGGCCCGGTACTTCCGGTTCATCGATACGAAGGATTGGGTGGGCTTTGCGCAGGTCTTCGCCGAGAACGCGCGCATGCTCGTTCCCGAGGCCGACGTCGACATCACGGGGCGGGACGCCATCGCCGCGTCCATCTCGACACTGCTCGACGGGGTGCAGACCGTGCATCACGGCCACATGCCCGAGATCGAGATCCAATCCGACGAGCGGGCGACCGGCGTTTGGGCCATGTTCGACTACGTCGAGTGGCCCCCCGTCGATGGGAAGCGGGTGGGGATCGTCGGCTACGGCCATTACTTCGAACGCTACGTCCGTGAGGGCGGCGAATGGAGGATCGCGGAGACTCGACTCGAGCGGTTGCGACGGGATTCGCTCATTTGAGTTCGGAGAGTCGAGGACCGTGACGTTCGGTCACCAGATTCTTCGTGTCGACCAGCAACATCATCTCCAAGTCGGAACCGAGCGTCGGCAATCCCGAAAGCCAGAATCCGACTCATGAACTGGCGAGCAGGCTCTGTGCCAGGTTGCTCGCCGCCCGCGCCTCATTCTGGGGGCAGAGGTACTTGGCCGAATAGATTTCCACCAGGTAGGACTGGAAGCTCGACAACGAACGCTGCCGGAGGGATCGCTCCACCTGCGAGGCCCCCTCACCCTGGTCGAGGTCACGGCAGCTGAGCTCGGCGTCCGCCACGGCGCGCTCGTCGTTGACCTCGGGCCAGTGCCGACCGACCTGGTGCAACAGGGTCAGGTAGGCCTGCTGAGGCTGCGACGCCAGGCGGGCATTCTCGTAGAGAACCGCCTCGGCCAGCGCGGCGGCGGCCGCGCCGTCGGCGAGCCGCGGGAGGCCGCCCGGCGGAAAGGCGATCAGGTCGACGTAGAGCCGACGTTGCGCAAGGTCGCCGGACTGCCCGGGGGCCAGGGCATGGTGCACCATCCAGACCAGCCCGCCGATCCGGAAGAACTCCTGTCCACCGGGGCCCGGCGCGGCCTGACCGCGGGTCGACGAGGAGAGCCACGCATGATCGAGCGGCTTGGTGCACGGTCCCGTCACCGAGGTGCAATGGGCGAGGCCGATGCCGTAGTCGGGGGTGCCCCAGAGATTCGCCGAATAGAACAGCCAGAAATCGTCGCCCGACTGGACCATCGAGGGACCTTCGACGAGGTTCCCCTCCCAGGTCTGTGACGCACCGATCAGCCGGTGCGGCGGCCCGGCCACGGAGAGCCCGTCCGGAGACAGCTGTTGGGAGTAGATGGTCGTGGGCAGGCCGCAGCAATCGCCATCGCTCTTCCAAAGCAACCACGGCACCCCATTGCTGGCGATGAACACGCTCGGGTCGATCGCGCCTCCTTGGCCCGTGGGACAGATGAAGGCCGACGACGAGTCATCGACGAACGGACCCGACGGACGAGAGCTGGTCGCCCTCGAGATGCACATCGCCGAAGTCGACCGCTTGGCGGTGTGGATGCACCCGGCGCCGCGAGGGTCGTGCACGCAGGCCAGCGGGTGGCTTGCCGGGGTCGAGTAGTACATGACGAACGTGCCGTCCGGCCTCGCCCACACCGAGGGCGCCCATTGGAAGCCCGGCACCGTCCAACTCGGGAGCACCGGCAAGGCATCGCCGAGGAACCGGCCCTGGAACCCGGACGCCTCGGGAAGTTCGATGACCGGAATGTGGGCCGCGGGCGCGTAGGGAGTGCTCGTCGTGTTGCTGGCGTAGACGAAGACGGAATCCGCCGTAGCCAGTGCGTAGGGGTCGGCGAAATCGCCGTCGAACACGGGCGTGTCGTCGAGCAGTGACGTCACGACACTGAGGTGCACACCGTTGGCCACGGACGGGTTGTTTCCCAAGGGACCGAGCGATGGGGCGCGTCCCGCCGGTACCACAGGTTGGCCGGCCCGAGCATTCGGCTCGATCGCCGTCGTCAAGGGTCCAGTCGGGGACCCGCGGTTGACCGACGGCGACGCGCAGGCGGTGAGCAGCACAGCGAGGAGGACGACCGAGGAAGCGGGCCAGGCATACGAGCTCCGCCTCGGGCGCCAACGGCGATCTCCACTGGTCGTGGCACTCTGTCCCGTCATTCCTCGATGAAGGTCGCGACGGTCGGCGACTGCCCCAGCAGGCCCTTGACGACCTTGCCCACCGCATTATGGGGAAGTGCAGCCACGAATTCCACGTACGCCGGAACCTTGAACGGGGCCAGAACCTTGCTGCACCAGTTCTCCACATCGGCTTCGGAGAGCTCACCCGGAACCTTTGGCACGACGAAGGCCTTGACTTCCTGCCCGAGCGTCGGATGTTCGACGCCCACGACCACTGCCTCGGCGATGCCGGGGTGTTCGAAGAGGCGATTCTCGATCTCGACCGGCGAGATGTTCTCGCCGCCCCGGATGATGAGGTCTTGTCGTCGACCTTCGAGAGAGAGGCATCCGCCCTGGATCTTGCCGAAGTCACCGGTGTGGTACCAACGGTCGTCGTCGAAGACGGCCTCCGTCGCCTGGGGGTTCTTCCAGTATTCGGTGAACGACGCCGCAGTGCGCAGCGCGATCTCGCCCACCTGGCCCTCGGGCAGAGAGGCTCGTGTCGTCGGATCGCGCACGTCGACCTGCACCGTGGGCGCCGCTTGTCCCACGGACTCGGGGCGGGAGTAGGTGAGCTCGCGGGAGAGCGAGGTGCCGAGACCGTTCGTTTCGGTCATGCCATAACCGAGCCCGAGCCCGGGACGGGCCCAGGGCAGGCACTGTTCCAGACGCTTCAGCAGTTCCGGAGGCCAGACGGCGCTGCCCCCTCCAACCGTACGGAGCGAGGACAAGTCGAAACTCTCCAGTTCCGGCCAGTCGAGCAGCCTCCACAGTTGGGTCGGGACGAGGGACCACGCTGTGGCCCGGTGTTGTTCGGTCAGCCGGAGATGGATCTCCTCGGACCAACGACCGGGCGGCGGGTACACCATCGACATTCCCGTTTGGGGAGCCAGGACGAGCGTGCAGTTCAGGCCGCCAAGATGGAACATGGGCGCCGCGCCGATCGAGCACGGTTCGTACGGGTCCGGCATCGGATTGCCGGCGGCCACCAACCGCGCCATGGATTCAGCGGCTCGCAGCTGGGTGGCCAGGCCGAAGTGGATGGTGCTGCGATGTGAGATCACTGCACCTTTTGCGGGTCCCGTCGTGCCGCTGGTGAAGAGGATGACATATGGATCATCCTCGTGGATCTGTTCCTGCGGCAGTGTCCCACCCGCCCCGGCGATCTCCATCGCGTCAAAGTCGCCGTCGAACGAGACCACCGGGAGGCGCGAGTCGATGAGACCAAGGACTCGATCCAAGCGCTGGTCGTCGCCGAGGAGGACCTTGGGCTCGGTCAGTCGGATCATGCGTGCCATCTCCGGTCCCGTCCACCAACCGTTCAATGCCACCGTCACTGCGCCCAGAACCGTGGCCGCCCAGAACGACAGGACGTACTCCACACGATTGGCGGCAGCCACCGCGACCCGGTCCCCGCTCCGGATGCCGTATTCACTCCGAAACGCATGGGCAATCGCGGCAACGGGAGCGAGGATGGATTGAAAGGTCAGGGAACGATCGGGGAAGACGACGTAGGGGCGAGCGCCCAGCCGCTCGGCCCCCATCACCAGCGTTTCCACCAGCGTCTTGGGACGCCGCCGAAACACTTCGTATCGGGCTCCGTGGACGTACTCCTCCACGATTTCGAAGGGGGCGCCAGCACCAGTCAGTCGGTCGCGTACACCTTCGGGCAGACTCGGATCAGGCCAGGTGAGCATCGGCTCCCTACTTACCTTCGAGCCAATCCGTCACCCGCTGATCCGGCCGGTCCAACGAGGTGAACGCTTCTCCAAGAAGGCGAGCACTCCCTCGCGCGAATCGGGCTGTCCCATCAATCGATGGTGGTACGTGGTCTCCAGCCGTTCGATGTCCTCGACACTGTGCTGCCAGGTCTCCCAAAGAAGCGCCTTGCTGTAGGCGACGGAGAGCGGCGCCGTATTGACGGCGATGTCGCGGGCCAGGTCCAGGGCGGCCGGGAGCACCTCGGCGTTGGGAAGAACCGTCCGGCACAAACCGAACTCCGCGGCTTCTCGCCCCTCGAACAGCCTTCCGGTAAGCAGAATTTCCGCCGCCGCGGACATTCCGGCGATCCGCGGGAGTGTCCAATGTGAAAATCCGTCGCCCATGACGCCACGTCGCACCTGCACGATACCGTACTTGGCTTCGCTGGCAAAGATGCGAATATCACACTGCAGCGCGAGGGTGAGACCGACACCGATTGCATGCCCGTTGACTGCAGCAATGACGGGCTTGCGCACCTGCCAGGGCGTCATCGCAACAGCGGCTGCGCTGAACGTCGACTCATCGCGCTTGTGAAACGTGTCCCCGCCCTCCGAAAGGTCAGCTCCCGAGCAAAAGGCCGGAGGCGTACCCGTCAGCACCACCGCCCTGACGTCGTCATCGGCGTCGCAACGGCGATAGGCGTCCGAGAGCGCCGTTGACATGTCCCCACCAAACGCATTTCGTGTACGGGGCGCGTTGAGAGTGAGGGTCGCAACGCCAGCGGTCAGATCGAACAGAACCGGCGCCTCGCCATCGCTCATGACGCCGCCTTCAGCGCACCGACGAACTCGCGCATCAGGTCGTCGGTGACGGAATAATACGGGAAATAGGCACAGATTCGGTCGCAATCCGGGAACCGGCGCACAATCTCCGCCGCACAGTGTGCCGGTGTTCCGTGGACGGCCAGGGTGCGAAGCATGTCGTCGTCAATCAGCTGCGACATCTTCAGCCATTCACCCCGCTTCGACAGCGTATTGAGCTCCGGCTGCAATTCTCCCCACCCCTCGACGTCGAGAACAGGCCTGTACGCCGGGGTGGATCCGTAGAACGCAAGAAGGTTCCGCACCCCTTTGGCCGCCTCTAACTCCTGGTCGGTTCGACCCACGCCGACGATCACCTCGGCCGTCAGCTCGAGATCCCCCCGATCTCGTCCTGCCGCGGCGAGCCCAGCCTCGATGGCCGGTCTCGTGCGCTCTCGCATGTGACGCTCCGAATTGAAGGGCATCACCAGAATCCCGTCCGCCACCTCAGCCGCCATCTGGTTCATTCTCGGCCCCAACGCACCCACCAAGATCTTCGGTATCCCGAAGGGGTTGGGTCCCGGGTTGAATGCCGGCGTCATCAGCGTGTGTGCGGTGTACTCACCCCTGAAGTCAAGCCGGTCGCCTTCCTGCCAGCTCCGGAGGATGGCCTTCGTCGCCAACACCCACTCTCGCATCTGGGTGACGGGGCTGCCCCATGTTGCGCCGAACCGCTTCTCGACATGGGCTCGGACCTGCGACCCCAAACCAAGGCGAAAGCGGCCGCCGGACAGCAGCTGCAGATCGTAGGCGGCATGGGCAAGATGGACGGGGCTCCGCGGGAAGGCGATCGCCACGTTTGTCATCAGATCGAGCGAGCAGACCGGCGCGGCCGCGACAAGCGGGAAGAAGGTGTCGTGGGCGTTCTCGAAACTGAAGACGCCGTCGACGCCAGTACGCTGCAATTCCGAGGCCCGCTGAGCCGCATCGACCACCGAATTGGCGAGCATCACATCAATCTTCACAGCCACGATCGCGAGGACCTCCCGTTGGTCGAGCGCCCTGTTGTATCACTCGCCCGGGTCGCACCTGCCCGCTCGGTACCGCGACGGCGACGGCGACCGGCGTCGCTGCCGACCCACCTGGCCCGACGCTGCGCCACATGTGTTCCCGAGCGCCCGTGGTCGTCCGGCCCTCCTCGTCCTCGATCCGGTGAAGGATGTGATAGGCCCAACGCGATGGATTGGGACGACACCCTCAAGGACCTGGCCGACCGACGGGGCCACGCACGTGCCATGGGTGGACCGGAGCGGCTGGCCAAACACCGAGCCGCGGGCAAGCTCGATGCACGCACCAGGCTGGATCGCCTCGTCGATCCGGGTTCCTTTCGAGAGCTCGGGACGCTCGTGGGTGGAGAGATTGCCGCGGACGGGATCGTGGCCGGTTCGGGCACCGTGAACGGGCGTCCCGTCATGGTCGGCGCCGAGGACTTCACGACGCTCGCTGGCACCATCGGCCCCGGCAGCAACGCCAAGCGCTATCGCCTCGCTGAGCTGGCTCTGCGAAGCAAGGTCCCGTTGGTCATGCTCCTTGAAGGTGCCGGCTTCCGTCCGACGGGGGCAGTCGCACGGGCGCGCGCCGACCGACCTCCTGATGCAGGCCCAATGCTCGGGTCGCGTCCCCCTCGTCACCGGCGTGCTGGGCCCCTCCGCGGGCCACGGTGCGCTCGTGGCACCGATCTCCGATTTCTGCGTCATGACTGAACAGGCTGCGATCTTCACGGCCGGCCCTCCGGTGGTCAAGGAGTCGACCGGCGAGGACACGCCCAAGGAGGACCTGGGCGGGCCGAAGGTCGCGATCGCCAGCGGCGTCGTGCACAACGTGGCCGCTGATGATGCCGAGGCCCTCGAGCAGATACGTCGCTACCTCTCCTACTTTCCTCCGAGTGCCTGGTCGTATCCCCCAGCGATGGCAGTGGACGACCACGCCGCCCCGCGCCCAACCCCCGAACTTCTCGAGATCGTCCCTCGGGACAACCGCAAGGTCTACGACATGCGACGGGTGATCGACGTGATCGTCGATCGTCCCGACTGGTTCGAGGTTCAAGCGGGCTTCGGTCAAGCCATCATCTGCGCCCTGGCCCGCCTGGGAGCGGAGGCCGTTGCCGTCATCGCCAATCAACCGCAGCATCTGGCAGGTTCGGTCGATGCAGACAGCGCGGACAAGGCTGCTCATTTCATCTCGGTGGCGGATGCCTTCCATCTGCCGCTGATCTTCCTGGCCGACAATCCCGGGATGCTTCCTGGACGTCACTCAGAGCAAAGGGGTGTCTTGCGAAGCGGCGCTCGGATGTTCGCCGCTCAGACGCTCGCGACGTCGCCGAAAATTCATCTGACGTTACGGAAGGCGTACGGATTCGGGTCGATGGTGATGTCCTTGATCGGCTTCGACGGACAGGTGGCGACCTTTGCCTTCCCGGGTGCGACCCTGGGCGCGATGGGCGCGGGTGCATCGAGTAGGGCCATGAACGCAGACCAAGATGTTGTTGCTACGCTCCGAGAAGCGGAGCTCCAGGCCTCCTACCGGTCAGCGGAGGGACTGGGGTTCGACGAGCTCCTCGATCCTCGGGAAACGCGTGACGCCCTGTTGGCCGCACTTGGCCGCGCCTTCTCCGCCCGCCAGGTGGCGGCGGCACCCGCGTCACGAACCGCGATAACTCCTTAGATCGTTGTGCACCAATCGATGCGACCGCAGACACCAGCCGAAGCGTGTCGCCCGGTCGAGGGACCGCAAGGTGCAGCGGATTCCTGCGCTTTCCTCTCGAGTCGCAACGTCGGGCAGCCCGTAACCGAGACGGTTAGGTTGAGGCTGCTGGATTCTTCGATGATTCGAGCTCGACTCTCGGGTCATCCTTCGAAGAGGAGGGCTCGTGGCGACGATCGTCAGGGACGGATTCGATCTGACTGATCCGGACATCCTGGCTGATCGCCTTCCGCTCGACGAGTACGCCTACCTCCGCGACCACGCGCCGGTGTTCTGGAACGCCCAGAAACCGGAGCACTCCGGCCACGGCGACGGCGGTTTCTGGGCGCTGACCCGCTACGACGACGTCAAGACCGTTTCCACCGCCCGAAGCGGCTGGTCCGTCGAGAGGGATTCGGCCTTTGTGAGGCTGCTCGATCAATCTGAAGCGGCCCGGGACACGACCAAGGAGCTCTTGCTCTGCATGGATCCACCCCGCCACACTCGGGTTCGTGCCGTCGCCACGCGCTGCTTCACTCCCCCCGCCGTCGCCAAACTAGAAGACGATCTTCGCGATCGGGCGGCTCGGATCGTCTGGTCGGTTTCGCGAAGGGATACGGGCGACTTCGTGGCCGACGTTGCTCGTCACCTTCCACTGCAAGCGATCGCCGGTTTAATGGGCTTTCCCGACGGGGACCGGGAGCGGCTCATCCACTGGAGCGACCAGATGGCGGCCACCGAGGATCCCGAGTACGGCACCATGAGCCAGACCGCGACGTTCGAGCTCTTGGCCTACGCCTATGCCTCGGCGGAGGAACGCAAGTCGCGCGACCTGGGGGACGTGACAAGTCGGCTGGTTCGTCCTGACGCGTCGGGACAGACGCTCTCGAGCGAGGAGTACGGGTACTTCTTCATCATTCTGGCCGTCGCAGGGAACGAGACGACCCGCCAAGCCATCGCGCACGGGATGCTGGCGTTCATGGAGCACCCCGACCAGTGGGAGTACTGGAGGGCGGAGCGGCCCTCGACCACCGTCGACGAAATTCTCCGGTACGCGTCGCCCGCGGTCGTGCTGCAGCGCACCGCGACGGAGGACACGGAGGTCGGTGGCCACGCCATTCGCCGCGGTGAGCGGGTGGGCATGTACTTCGCGTCGGCCAACTTCGACGAGGACGTCTACACGGATCCGCGCCGGTTCGACATCGGCCGAAGTCCCAATCCGCACGTCACGTTCGGCGGAGGCGGTCAGCACTACTGCATCGGGGCCAATCTGACCAAGCTCGAGGTTCGGATCATGTTCGACGCGCTGGCTGACGCGGTGCCCGGCATCACGCTGCTGGGCAAGCCCAGTCGGCTTCGATCCTCGTGGTTGAACGGCATCAAAGCGCTGCCGGTGGCCTACAGGGGTGGAGCGAGTTCGTGACGGAAGCGGCGAGCAACCCCACGTCGGTGACGGCCACTGCTTGGATGGCGACTCGCCTCGGCGGCGCCACCGAAGCACTGGCAACGCGGACCGTCGAGGTCGGACCACCGGGGCCGAACCAGGTGCGCGTTGCGGTCGAGACGTTCAGCCTCGACTTCAACGACATCGATACCATCCACGGCAGATACGGTCTCTTGAAGTTCGAACCCCCCTTCGTTCCGGGCATGGTGGCGGCCGGAGTCGTCGACGCCGCAGGATCTGGCACTGAGGCACTGCTCGGACGACGAGTCATCGGCGTCACCGTCGGGGTGCAGGGCGGCTACGCGTCATCGGCATTGCTCGACGCGGCAACCGTTCAGACGCTGCCGAGCTGGCTCAGCTTCGTCGACGCAACGGCCCTCTATTTCCCCTATCTCCTTGGTTGGCTCGCGCTACGCGAGCGTGGGCGACTGCGCGCCGGCGAGATCATCCTCGTCCACGCCGCGGCGGGTGGTGTGGGCTCGGGGGTGGTCCAGCTGGCCAAAGCCTTCGGCGCCGTGGTCATCGCCACTGCGGGGAGCGATGAAAAGGTGGACTTCTGCCGGCAGCTCGGGGCGGACCATGCCGTCAACTACCGCACGGAGGATTTCGTCGCATACGTCCAAGATCTCACGAACGGACGTGGCGTTGATCTGGCTTTCGACTCGGTCGGTGGGCAGGTCACGAAGGACACGTTTCGGACAATGGCCTTCAACGGACGTCACCTCATCGTGGGATTCGCGGCCGACATCACCTTGGAGGAGGAGCCAGTCAGCCTGCAGCCTGGCATCTACGGCAATTTCGACCTCGTTGGCATCTGCTTTGCCTTCGTCGACGATCCGCGCCTGACGCACAGTCTCGGGATGAACTTCCTGTCGCGCGCCGACGGCATCCGGATGTGGGGCGAGATCCTCCAGATGACGTTGGCCAAACAGATCCGACCGGTGGTCGGCCAGAAGATCGACTTCGGGGATGTCCCACGGTTTCTCGAGATGCTCGAGCGCCGCGAAACCATGGGCAAGACCGTCGTCGCTGCACCGCGGTAGCCCGAAAGGACGCCTGACGGCGAAGCCACCCCTCGGTCAGGGGAGCCACGTCGAGGAGCTCAACCGCTCGACTCCCCCCGACGACTGTCACCGAAGTCCCGTGCGGGCGCCTCGCCGAAGTAGTACTGGGCGATCCGAAGCACCTGTTCGTCATCGAGGTGGTCGATGTCGACCCGCACATCGGCGACCACCTTGGCTGCGACGTCCCTGTGGTGCGCTTCCACGTAGGCGACCCAGTGATGCGACGCGTTCGACTTCCCCTTGCCGTGCCCCAGCAACAGGATGGCCCCGGCGGGCGACAAGGCCTCTGTCAGGTCGCGCCAGTACGCCGAGCTGTCATCCTCGTACACCCCTCTCGGGTTACCAGCATGGTGGTGGACCTTGTGAAAGCGCCCGCGTGGATCGGCGGCAACGAGGCGCTCCGGCCGTTGAGTGGGCGCAGCGTCAGTCGGATAGATGGTGGTCTCGTGAAAGTCAATGACGGCGACGACATTCTTCCCGCGGATTGGCCCCACGTCGTCGGCCACGGTCAGACCTCTGTGCCCTTGTCCTCGAGCGCCGCGACGACGGAGGCGTAGCCGGCACCGGTCAACATTCGCCGCAGGTCGACGACCTGCTGGATGCCGACGTCCTTGCCCTTCGGACGTGAGATGACCTCGGTCTCGGCACCAAGCCGGACGAGGAACTTGCCATCATGTTGCTTTTCGACCGATCCAACTGCCTCGAGTAACGACAACACGTCGTGCCACTCGATGTTGTGCTTCGTCGGATGCTGGAATATCTCAAGAAGAGTGTCCCGGTGATGGCCGCTGAGGTGGGCGGGCTCTGAGGTTGACATCGAGATCCTCTCGTCGCTGCGGACGAAGTTCAATGTAGCGGGAGTCGGAAGTCCCCGTTCGAGGGACGTCCGGACAGTCCGCTTGGAATCCCCGATGAACCGTCGTGGCGTCGCCGCCACCAAGTGACTGAGGCTTCCAGTTATCCTCCTCGGATGTCTGAGCCCACTGCGTCCGGCGAGCCCGGCAAGTCCCCTGGGCCTGCCGGGCCGGCCGCGATCGAATGGCGTTGGTTCGCCGGTGTGGCGCTCCAGATCGTGGGCTGGCTGATCGTCGCCGGCCTGGGACTGGTCGTGCTGGTGCGGATAGTGGCGTGGGACCAGTGGCGCTTGTTCGCCCAACTCGATGCCGCCACCGAAGTGCTGTTTCTTCCAGCGTGGCTGGTTTTGGGAGCCGCCCTCTCCGGGAAGAAGTGGTGGATGGCGGGAGCTGCGGCGGTACTTTGTTTTGCTCAGGTCATCTACGTCGCGCCGGAGGTACTGGCCTATTCCCCACTGCCGGCGGCCGTTCGCGCCGAGCCGACGATCCATCTCTTCGATGCAAACGTCCAACAGGACAATTACTCGATGGCTGGCTACATCCAGCAACTGAGGAGCTACCGACCTGATCTCGTCACCCTGGAAGAAACGAAGCCGTGGGACATCGGTCAGTTCTTGTCGTCCGGCGTTTTCGACCGCCTCCCGTATCGGTTCACGGTGCCGGACGACGCCGGATCGAGAGGATTCATCATCGCCAGTCGGTATCCGTTGGAGCATCCGACGGTCTCGTACGTTCAGGGGCTCGCTTACCTGGTTCGCTTTGGCCTCACGTTCCGGGGGCAAACCCTCCCACTTTGGGTGGTGCACACGACCGCGCCGGTCAATCCTGGTTGGAACGACTGGAATCTCGAACTCAACGGCGTCTACTCAGAGCTGCAGAGGTACCATCCCCGCCCACTCTTGATGGTCGGCGACTTCAACGCCTCCTGGGGAAATCGTGGTTTTCGCGCCATTCTGTCGACGGGCCTGACGGATGCGGCGGCGGCGCGTGGACAGCCTTTTGACTTCACGTGGAACCAACGATTGCTCGTCTTGCCGCCGTTCATAAGAATCGACCATGTCCTCACGGGCGGCGACATCACCGTCACGACGATAAGCACCCACAGCGGACCAGGGAGTGAACACAGGGACATCACCGCGACGGTCGCCGTCGGAGGGTGAATCGACTCCCCCGCGAACCTCGCCGGCGTGGACCTCAGGAGACCCCGCCACTCCTGACCGCACCCGTTGACTCCATTTCGGCAATCTGAGAGTCGTCGTAGTCCAGGCCTTCGAGTACCTCCCGGGTGTGCTCGCCCAGGCGTGGTGCCCTGAAGCGCGGTGTGGCCGGTTGCGCCTCGAAGTCTGCGGGCGTGGCGAGCATCGTGAGCGTCCCCTGGTCGTCCGGTACCTCCACCAGCCCGCCGGCCGCCAGGAACTGCTCATCGGAGAGGAGGTCCTCGACGGTCTGGACCGGCGCCCAGAAGAAGTCAGGGTCTGCGTCAAAGATCGCCGCCCATTCCGAGAGCGGGCGGGTCGAGAAGATCTCGTCGAGGAGGCGGATCAGCGCAATGCCGTTGCGGAAGCGGGCCGCCGCGGTGCCGAACCGCTCATCGGTGAGCCACTCGGGATGGCCGACCGCCCGGGCCAGTGGGGGCCAGTGCCGTTCTCCCTCGAGTCCGACGATCCAGAAGCGCCTTCCGTCGCCGGCGGTGTAGTTGTTGACGGTTGGGTTCGTCATGGTCGATCGGCTGCCGAGCCGGATGGGCCTCCCCCACATGAGCGCCACGTTCACGTCGAATCCGATGATGTAGGCACCCTGGCGCAGCAGGGATGCCGAGACAAGGTCGCCCGCGCCCGTTCGCTGGCGCGCGATGAGTGCGGCGCAGATCATGGCCGCTCCCGTCATCCCGACCGAGTGGTCGCCCATGCCACCGCGTTGAAACGGCAGCTCGGCGCCCGGTGGGGTGAGAGAGGCGGCCAGACCGGATCGAGCCCAGAAAGCCCCGATGTCGTAGGCCGGCCGGTCCGCTTCCGGACCAGCCAGGCCGTACCCGCTGATGATGGCGTAGACGAGCCCGGGGTTGCGATCCCGGAGGCGAGCGGGGCCGAGGCCAACCCGCTCCAGCGCCGACAGGCGGATGTTGGTGAGAAAGACGTCGGACCCGTCGATCAGGGCGTCGGCCACCTGGCGGCCCTCGGTCGAGGAGAGATCGAGGACAATGCTTCGCTTGGAGCGATTGTCGAGCTCGAAGACCGGGTTGCTCTCGAGGTCTCCTCCGAGCATCTTCTGGAAGCCGCGTGCCGGGTCGCCGCTCGGCGGCTCGATCTTCACGACATCCGCCCCCCAGTCGCTCAGAATGCCCCCGACGGCCGGACCGGCGACCCAAACGCCCAACTCGACCACCTTCAGACCTCGGAGTGGTCCGGTGGGTTCGGCTGCAGTCTCCACGGCTCCCCCGGTTGGCCCGATACGTCTGCCCGCTCCGTTCTAGAACGTCGCGTCGGTTTCTGACCCTAGCTGAAACCCTCTCGAGCCACAGTCCGGGGGAGGCAGTGGCATGGTGGGGAGCGGCTCGTGCCCGACGTTGACAGGAAGATCGAGCGTCTCATAGCGTGCCTCGGACTGTGACCGACCGGTTCGGCGTCGTCCTGGTGCACGGCGGCTCCACGACGTCGACGATGTGGGACGGCCTGCTGGCCCTGTTGGACGTTCCGGCCATTGCCGTCGACCTGCCGGGACGCCGCTACCAACCACGAGATCTCGCCACGATCACCACCCGCGATTTCGTCGAGGGCATCGTCGGGGACTGCGTGACGTCGGGCTACACGGACATCGTTGTCGTCGGCCATTCATCCGCGGGATTCGCTTTGCCCTACCTGCCTTCGCGATTGGCATCGATCAAACACCTGGTCTTCGTGTGCTGCACGGTCGCACTCCCTGGGACTCGGCCGGTCGACCAGCTGAGGCCTGATCTTCGGCGCCGGGTGTTCGAAGGTCACGACGCCCTTATGCGCGATACCCGTGGCACGACCATCGGCGGCCTCCGGCCCGGCGAGCCTCCGATCGCAACCCCGTTGCGCCTGGTGGAGAACGTGGGCGCCACACGCCTCTTCGATGCCCCCCAACCAGCATTCGAGACCGCGGAGTGGGAACCACTGCCGAGCAACGTCAGACGCACCTTCGTGGTGGCCCGCGACGACCCGGTGATCCCGGCAGAGCGAGCGCGCGAGATGGCGTCCTACGTCGAGCCCGTCGACCTGATGGAGGTCGACGGGGGTCACGACCCGACGCCCTACTTCGATCGCCTCGCAGCATTGCTCCATCAGGCGGTCGGAACGGGGGGCGGTCGCTGAAGGGGATCCCGTGGGCGTGTTCAACTGCTCGGTTGTATGTTGCACGTCTATGGACTTACCGGGGGAGGCGCGCCGGCGCCGCCTGATCATTCGAGCAGGCTGCCTCAGAGGTCGCGCCACCGCCACCAGAGCCAGTGACATCGATGTTCGGTGAGAACAAGGTGGCGATCGTCACGGGCGTCGGCCCGGGCATGGGTCGCAGCATTGCCCTGGGCTTTGCCCGCAGTGGCGTGGACGTCGCCCTGGCCGCCCGACGCCCGGATCGGCTCGAGGCGGTCGCCGACGAGGTCCGGGACCTCGGCCGCGAGCCGCTGATCTGTCCGACCGACATAACGGATGCGTCCGCCTGCGGCAAGTTGGTGCGGTCCACCGTCGCCAGATTCGGCGGTGTCGACTACCTCGTTCAAAACGGGCACCACGAAGGCGACTGGGCGGCCGTGCTCGATGCCGAGCCCGACGACTGGCGGAAGGTGTTCGAGGTCAACGTCTTTGCGGGCTTGCACCTCGTGCAGTCGGCCGTGCCCGAGATGCGCACGCGGCAGGGCGGCGCAGTGGTGCTGGTCAATTCGGGTGCGGCCCTCCGCACGCCCGTCAACATGGGCTCCTACTCCGCCTCGAAGGCGGCTCTGGCCAATCTGACCCGCACGCTTGCGCTGGAGATCGGCCCCGTCGGGGTTCGGGTCAATGGCGTGTTTCTTGGTCCCGTCGCCGGGGAGAACCTGTCGAGGCTCGCCGAGACGGCGGCCCGGGCCTCGGGCACAACGGTCGAGGAGTGGCTGCGTGCGAAGGCCTCGGAGATACCCCTGGGCTTCATCCCGACGGCGGAGCAGTGCGCCGGGTCGGTGCTGTTCCTGTGCTCGGATCTTGCCTCGGCCGTGACCGGCCAGCACATAAGCGTCAACGGAGGCCAGTGGGTCACGTGAACGTCCGACGTCCCTCGGGGAATCCGTCGTTGGGCCGCCTGCTGCGATGAAGCGGTACCGGGTGATCCAATGGGCCACCGGGTCCATCGGTCAGATCGCTATCCGTCATTTCAGCGACAACCCGCTCTTTGAGCTTGTCGGGGTCTACGTCACCTCGCCGGCCAAGGCGGGAGTGGACGTCGGCACCCTCGCCGGCATCGCCCCGCTCGGCCTGGCGGCCAGCTCCTCGAAGGATGACATGCTTGCGCTCGATGCTGATTGTGTGCACTACGCACCCCTGTATGCCGACCTCGATGAGATGTGCCTTATCCTGCGGTCGGGCAAGAGCATCGTCACCCCTGTCGGTTTCGTGTACCCGAAGGCGCTCGAGGCGGGGGTGGTCGACGCGCTGGAAGAGTCATGCCAAGTGGGTCGGTCCACGTTGCACGGCGGTGGCATTCACCCCGGCTTTGCGGGCGACCTCCTTCCGATGGTGTTCGCGCGTCTGTCCAACCGGATCGATCGCATCACCGTCCAGGAGGTCGCCGATCTTGCACCGCACCCGTCGACGAAGATGTGCTTCGAGGGTCTCGGTTTCGGCCGCGATCCCGAGGACGCGCTGGCGAACCACAGCCCCCTCATCACCACCATGGCCTCTATCTTCAGGGAGTCGATGCTCCTGCTCGCCGATGGCCTTGGGCTGGCGGTCGACGAGATGACGACCGAGTTCGACGTCGCCTCGGCCAAGCAAGACCTCGACGTACGATCCGGTCGCGTCGCCAAGGGGACCGTCGGCGGGATGCGCCACGAATGGATCACCTGGAGCGGGGGCCGACCGGTCATCATCTTCAGGAGCTTCTGGAAGATGGACGACGATCTGGACCCCGACTGGGGCTACGGCACGGTCAAGTACTCACTGGTGATCGAAGGAGACCCGGCCCTCAAGGTGAACTTCGAACCAGCCGAGAGGCACCCCGGCGGCGACGAGGGCTACTGGGGCAGGGTCTGGACCGCAATGAACGCGGTCAACGCGATACCGGCCGTCGTTGGTGCCTCACCGGGAATCAAGACTCACCTCGACCTGCCGCTGGTGCGACCGGCTGGCGTTGTCCGCCCGCTGCCCGATCGAGGCCGGGACGGTCCGGCGATCCCATGACCCCACCACCCCACCCGCTTCCACTGAAACCAGGAACGTCTTCGCCACGTCCTGATCCCGGGCTCGGGTCGGATCGTGCGCCGGCAATCGTTGTCCCTAACCCAGCATGAAGGAGGAACCGTTGGCACACCCATTCGTGGAGAGGTACGGGCCCTGGGCCTTCGTGGCCGGAGCCTCCATGGGGATCGGGGCGGCGCTGTCCCACGAAGCCGCCCGGCGGGGCCTGAACGTCTTGATGCTGGCGCGGGGCGCGGAGGACCTCGAGGACACCGCCTCCGCCGTACGGACCACGCACGGCGTGGAGACGCGTGCCCTGGTCGCCGACCTGGCCGATCCAGATATCGGCGCAATCGTGGAGACGGCCGTCACCGGCCTCGACATCGGGCTCTTCGTCTACAACGCAGCCGTTGCCCCGGCGGGCCGCTTCCTCGATGTCGACCGCGACGTGCAGCTGCTCAGCGTCACCGTCAACTGTGCGACGCCGGTGACCCTGTGCCACCTCCTGGGCCGGCGCATGGTGGCCCGGGGACGCGGCGGCATCGCTCTCGTGAGCTCCAATGCCGCCACCCAGGGAGCCGTGAACTTCGCCACCTACAACGCCGGCAAGGGCTTCCAGTGGATCCTGGCCGAGTCCTTGTGGGCCGAATTGGGCGACACCGGGGTCGACGTCACCACCATTCTCGTCGGGGCCACCGCGTCCCCCAATTACAACTCGTTCATGGCGACCCTCGACCCCGAGTTGTGCGGGCATCCCGACACGGACGACCCGCTGGAGCGGGCCAGGGCCCGTCTGCTGCAACCGAACTCTCCCGAACGGGTCGCCCGGGCGCTGTACGACCAGATCGGCTCGGGGCCTGTCTGCTACGCCGACGCCGATGACGAGTTCGTGTCGCGCTGCTCGTTGGCCATGCCCAGGGTCGAAGCCATCGGAGTCTGGCGGTCCGTCATGGAGACTTCCACCCGCACCCCGGATCGGCAAGCGCTGTGAGCCGGAAGCTCCGGGTTGTCCAGTGGACGACGGGCAGGACCGGCTCCGCCGCGGCGCGGGGCATGATCGGTCATCCGGTCCTCGACCTGGTCGGCTGCTATGCCCACTCGAACGAGAAGATCGGACGCGACGTGGGCGAGTTGTGCGGCGTCGAACCGATCGGCGTGACGGCCACCGACGACGTCGCGGCATTGTTGGCCCTCGAGCCCGACTGCGTGTCGTACATGCCCTACCGGCCGAACTTCGAACATCTGGTCCGCATCCTTGAATCCGGCGCCAACGTCGTGACGACCATGTACATGCTGTCGGGGAACGGCTACGGAGAGGAGCCGACCGCCCGTATCCGAGACGCGACCCTGGCCGGAGGTTCGTCCCTCTACAGCAGCGGGATCTACCCGGGGCACGCACCGATGGTCGCCCTGGCGGCCAGCGCGATGTGCCGAAGGATCGACCGCATCTCGGTGCTCGAGTCTCTCGACATCAGCGGATACGCCAACGAGCAGATGTTCCGGGCACAGGGCTTCGATCTCGAACCCGACGACCCAGAAGCCCCGCAACTCGTCGAGCGGTCCTGTGGATCCTTCAAGGACCAGATCGGCGTCATGGCGCGCGCCCTCGCGGTCCGTCTCGACGACATCAGGTTCACCGCCGAGTTCGCCACAGCCGACGAGACGACCGACTTCGGGTTCATGACCGTCCAGCAAGGCCGGATCGCGGGATTCAAGGGCGTCATCGCCGGAATGGCGGGGGATCGGCCCGTCATCGAGTGTCGCTTCGTCTGGAAGCTCGGCGAACGGATGACCCCCAACTGGCCTGTCACCCGGGGCTACGAGCTCGAGATCGTCGGCGAACCGAACGTCGTCGTGCGTCTGCAGTCGCCGGAGGGTCACTTCGACGGGGCGGTGACCACCGCCATGCCATGCGTCAACGCCATACCGGCGGTGTGCGCTGCTCCGCCGGGCATCGTGAACCGAATGGATCTTCCCTTCGTGCGTGGAGCCCACCTCGTCCCCTGAGGACGCCACCCGCCGATCCGCAGACCCGGTTCTCCAAGGCCTACAACCGCCCGGGTTGGGAGCCTTGACGCATCCGACATTCACGTCGTAGTCTGACATGAAGTTCTCATCGCCAGAGTCCCCGTGGAGGCAGCGTTGAGCGACGTCTACTACGACCAGTACAGCGTTGAGATCAACGCCGACCCGTATCCCGTCTACCGGCGGCTGCGCGAAGAAGCCCCCGTCTACTACAACGACAAACACGATTTCTTCGCCGTCAGTCGGTTCGCGGACGTCGAGAAGGGGCTGCTGGACGCTCAGACCTACATCTCCGGAAAAGGTGCCATCCTCGAGGTCATCAAGGCGGACATCGAGATCCCACCCGGCGTCATCATCTTCGAGGATCCTCCGACTCATACGATCCACCGCCGTCTGTTGTCGCGCGCCTTCACTCCTCGGCGCGTCGCTGAGCTCGAACCCAAGATCCGTGAGTTCTGCGCCCACAGCCTCGATCCCCTCGTTGGCTCCGACCGTTTCGACTTCATTGCCGATCTGGGCTCACAGATGCCGATGCGTGTCATCGGCATGCTGCTCGGGATCCCAGAGAGTGATCAAGAGGCGGTGCGCGATCACGTGGACGCCAACCTTCGCACCAATGAAGGCGAGCCGATGCAGGTCTCGGAAAACTTCGTGACAGGGGCCATGTTCGCTGACTACGTGGACTGGCGGGCCAAGCACCCTTCGGACGACATCATGACCGAGCTGCTGCAGGCCGAGTTCGAGGACGAGACGGGAAAGGTTCGGAACCTGACCCGGAACGAGTTGTTGACCTACGTCGAGGTGCTTGCGGGGGCCGGAAACGAGACGACGACTCGTCTCATCGGATGGACCGCCAAGGTCCTGGGGGAGCATCCGGAGCAGCGAGCTCAGCTCGTCGAGGATCGCTCGCTCATTGCGAACGCCATTGAGGAGGTTCTCCGTTACGAGTCACCCGCGCACCACGTCGGAAGATGCGTCACCCGAGAGGACCTCGCGGTGCTCGGAACCAAGGTCCCGAAAGGAAGCGTGATGCTCTTCCTCCTCGGCTCTGCGAACCGGGACGATCGTCGGTTTCCCGACGGGGACACGTTCGACATCCATCGAAAGGACGGCCGGCACCTGACGTTCGGCAACGGGATCCACCTGTGCATGGGGGCCGCTCTCGCCCGTATGGAGGGATGCATCGCTCTCGATGAGGTGCTTTCACGCTTTCCGAAATGGGAGATAGATCTGGAAAACGCCCGACTCTCTCCCACCTCGACCGTCCGCGGCTGGGAGACACTTCCGGCAATTGTCGGATAGATCATCCGTGAACACGGCCCTTTCGCAAGCGCCGACGCCGCGTCAATACGACAGCCCGTTGCGCCGCCAACGCGCCATCGAGACTCGTGAACGCATCGTCGAGGCGGGATGCCGGTTGCTCCGCCATTCCTCCATTCGGGACTGGCGCGCGCTGACGATCCGCGGCGTCGCCGAGCAAGCGGGAGTGAATGAGCGCACGGTGTACCGCTACTTCGGGAACGAGCGGGGCCTTCGGGATGCGGTCATGCACCGGCTGGAGCAGGAGGCCGGAATCGATCTCGAAGGAATGCGACTCGAGGACATCGCTGACATCGCGGGCCGGATCTTTGCCCACGTGTCCTCGTACCCGCTGCGATCGAAGCCACCCCTCGACCCGACGCTCACCGACGCGAACCTCCGCCAAAGAAGTGGTCTCTTCGGAGCTCTCGACGACTGGACGGCCGCATGGCCTGAATCAGACCGCCATTGTGCCGCCGCTTTGTTCGATGTGCTTTGGAGCGTGGCGACCTACGAACGACTCGTCGCAGACTGGGAGATGGATCGCGATGAGGCCATTCGCGCTGTCACGTGGGCGATTGGCTTGGTCCAAGAGGCGGTGCGTAATGGCCGGCGGCCCACATTGTAGGGTCCGGCGCCACCTCGCATCGGCTCTTACGCCCGTTGCGCTCGCGCTTCGGACGCCTGACGAGATCCAACTTCCTCTATCACCTCGTTCGAGCGTTCGACGTCGTACTCGTGCCCATTAGCGCGCAACTCGGCCAGAAGGTCGACCAACTGACTCCGCTTCTGCTCGGAGAGGCCGATACGCTCGTACACGGTCGAGTTCAGGTCTTGGGTCGCCTCGGTGGCGACTCTCCGGCCGCGTGGAGTGATGACGGCGAGCGTGGTTCGGGCATCCGATGGATGCGGCACACGTCGAACGAGCTTCTCGTCCTCGAGCCGGTCGATGATGTTCGTGACCGTGGCCGGCGGGATGCGAAGGGTTTTGCTGATCCAGCTGAGGGTCAGGGCGGAATCAGGGTCCATGGCCAGCCAAGCCAGTACCTCGTACCGGGCGAACGTGAGGTCGTGGCTCCTCATCACGTTGCTGACCTGGTCGTTGAGCAGCTCGTACGAGCGGAGGATCGCGCTGAACACGGCCATCCCGGACGCTGCCTCCGGATCCCAGCGTTCCAGCCAGACACGGAGGGATGCTTCGACGACGTCGAACGGAGCCGGTTGGAAACCCATCCCCGAAGGATACGGCGCTCGCACCGGACGTTTAGTTGCTCGCGACGAGGGAGCCACCGATGATCCCGTCCGCTTCGAGCACGTCGATCTCGGACTGCGTGAGCCCGAGCTGCCCCAGGAGCTCCGCGTTGTGTTCACCGAGCAGCGGGGCGTGCCGTTCGTGGAGCCGTTCCGGGCCGCTCGAGAACCTCATCGGAAGTGTGCTGTAGCGCGACGTCCCGATCACCGGATGGTCCAAGGCCTCGAAGAAGTTGCGGAACGCAAGCTGCGGCAAGTCGGGTTGGCGGTGGGGCAGCACCACCTTGCCAACGGGAACACCGGCATCCCACAGGCGTTCGACGACCTCGTCGGCCGACTGGACTCGGCACCACTCCTCGAGGAACGAGTCAATCCGGTCCTGCTCCCTCACGCGCCCCGCCGCGGTCGCGAGCGCTGGAGCAGCGGCCCATTCCGGGTCACCCAACACACGCCGGAGGGACGCCCATTGCTCATCGGTCGCGACCGCGATCGCGACCCAAGAATCATCGCGACCGTAGTCGTCGGGCCCGGCAACCCGATAGAGATTCTGCGGCGCTGCGCTCGGCCCGCGGTTGCCACCGCGAGCGAGCAGCGCTCCGTAGGCGGAGAACTCGATCGGCTGCTCGGCAGCGATGTTAAGCGCGGCATCGACCATCGCGGCTTCGACGAGGCCTCCCTCCCCCGTCCTCTCACGGTGCTCGAGCGCGAGCATCAGGCCGAAGAGCGCGTGGAGCCCAGCATTGGGATCGCCAACGCAGTACGGCTCGAACGGGAGGAGATCCGGATGTCCGGTGAGCCAGGTGAGTCCAGAGGCATCCTCAATCACGAACGCGAAGGCCGACAGCTCACGCCACGGCCCTTCGAGCCCGAAACCCGGCATCCGCAGCATGAGGAGACCGGGCCGATCGGCCCGGAGCGTCTCATAGTCGAGACCGACTTGGTCGAGCACGCGGGGCGTATAATTCTCGACGACCACGTCGCACGTCGCAATGAACCGGCGCACGAGGTCGATGCCGCGGTGATCACGGAAGTCGATCGTCAGGCTCTTCTTGTTGGTGTTGAGAGCGGCGAAGATCGGGCCCCGCTCCCAGAACCGATCCTCCGTCTGGGGCACGCCGCCGACGAGACGAGCTCCATCCGGACGGGTCGATGATTCGAGGTGGATGACTTCTGCCCCGAGGAGCGCGAGCAGATGGCCCGTGAAGGGACCGGCCCAGTAGGCCGTCATGTCCAGCACGCGCAGCCCCTGGAATGGAAGCGCAGCTGGCGTGCTGACGCGGGTCCGGGTCGGTGTCTGTCGTCGGAGGATCGCCTCGATTGAGTGTTCTCCGAGCCGAGGAGCCGGTTCGGGCGTCCGGAGACGTGCCGCTCCGAACCGGAAGGGGGGTCGCGGGTTTGCCGAGCCGTCCCGCGGGTTGGCCACGAACGTCTCCCGCGTGCCGAAGTGCTCGAAAGTCGTGACGTTCGAGCCGTTCGCGATCGGTGCGTTGGGAATCCGAAAGGCCCCGGCCAGGTCGAGCACCTCCTCGACCGTGTGCTCCGCGATCCACGCATCGATCGCCGGCTCCAGCGCCGTGCGGTCGAGAAACAGCTTCGGGTCCTCCATCCACTCGGGGTGGTCGACCATCACGCAGAAGTCGAGCCACTGTTGCCCGGTCCCGCACCCGAGCCCGACCAACCCGTCACGTGCCGCCCCGACGCCCGGAGTCGGGACGAATCGGCGTCGCCGCATCGGCCGTCCGAGCTGGTCGTTGAACGTCACCGGGTAGTAGGTGAGACACATCGCCAAGGCCTCGAGCATCGATACGTCGATGAGCTCCCCGTTTGTGTCGCGGCGCCGACCCGCCGCCAGGGTCCCGATCGCCGCGAAGACTCCGGAAACCCACTCTCCGATCTGGCCGCCGACGAACACCGGAGCGCGGTCTGGCCTGCCGCGTGCGAGCCCGACGATCGCGCCTGACCACGCTTGCAGCGTGAACTCGGTCGCGGCCTTGTCGTGCCACGGGCCGTCGAGTCCGAAAGGTGTGATCGCCGTGACGATCAGGTGCGGATACGAACGACGGATCTCTCGGGGCTCCAGCGTGTCCTGCTCCGCCAGCCGAGAACCGCGGGACCACACGGTCACATCCGCCGATGCAAGCAACGCGTGCAACGATGCCATGTCGTCCGCGCGGCGAGCATCGAGCACGACGCTCTGTTTCGATGCGTTGAGGAAGTTGAAGAGGGCGCCGTCGTCATCCGTTGCGATCGTCGCGCCCGAAGCCGACCACCGGCGCAGCGGGTCACCGTCGGGCGACTCCACCTTGATCACCTCCGCGCCACCGTCGGCAAGCAGCTTCGTGCAGTACGCACCACCTATCCACGTCGAGAGGTCGACCACACGGAGCCCGCTGAGCGGGGGCTCCACGGGCGTGCCCTTCGGCACGCCGGCGGTGGGCTGCGTCACTGTCAGTCGGATTCGGGACGCTGACGACCGGAGCGACTCAACCGCCACTCGGGGGGGAACCCGCCGTCGTTGTCCTTCACCGCCAGGTTCAGTCCGGCGTCCATCGTCTCCTTGCTGAGCGTCGCCCGCCTCCCGTCGTCGTCCTCCCGGAGCTGTCCGCCCATCGATTCGAGCCACGCACTGAGAAGGCTGCCCATGTACTCGCCTTGGTGTTGCTTCATCACTTCGAAGAACACCTTTTGCATGAACACGGTGTCGGTTGGCCGGGTGCGCGCGCACGCCAGGGCGTACTTCGCCACCTCCGCCTCTAGCTGATCCCGCGAGACCACGCTATTCACAAAATTGCAGTCGTACATTTCTTGCGCATTGAACGGCCGGCCCGTGAAGACCATCTCCTGGAACTTGCGCATCCCCATCATCGTTGCCCACTGCCACATCCGCGGCGCGTAGCCGACATAGCGGAATGCCGGATGCCCGAAGAGTGCATCGTCGGACGAAATCACGAGATCGGCGTCGGCCGCCTGGTAGAAGTGCCAGCCGTAGCAGTAGCCCTTGACCTCGAGGATACTGATCTTCTTGAAGTCCTGGAGGCTCCGGCAGCCGGACCTCGTATTGCCGTACCAGTGCAGGAGAGACGCCCCGGCGCGGTACGAACGCGAGCTGGGCATGGTGACGTCGTCGTCTTCGTCGAGACCGAACTCCTCTTCAAGGGCCACTCCCGCAGCGCGCTTGGCCATCAGCTCGTCGAGATCGGCGCCGGTTCCGAGATGATCGCCGATGCCACGCACGACGAGGACCTTGACGTCGTCGTCGAGGCTCGCCTTGAACAAGAGGTCGGCATACCGCCGTCGGGCCGCGATCGTCGGAATGTTGAGCTGGTCGGGACGGTTCAGAGTGATCGTGGCGATACGCGTGCTCGGATCCTTCTCGTAGAGGATGATCTCCTCAGGCGGTGGGACATCGACTTCGGTCACGGGGAGCTCCTTGCCTCGCGGAACGGATTCATGGAGAGCAGTTCGGGCCCGGTCGCGGTGACGACGACCGGTTCCTGGCCGTACAAGGCGCCGATACCTTCCTTCCAGACGTAGGCGGTCAGCGCCAGCACCATGCCCGCCTCGACCTGCTGTTCGCCGGCCGTACGTGGGAGCGCGTGGGTCACGAGAGGCAGATCGAACCCGAGACCCAGCCCACGCGCGACCGGCATGGGCGGAGGTGCGATCCCGGCGGCCCCGTAAGCGTCCAGCAGACCGCTCAAGGGCGTACCGACCCGGCACGCGGCGAGGAGCCGATCCCACAGTTCGTCGCGGGCCTGCAAGAGCTCCGCGTCGATGGCGCTCCGGCCGTCCACCGAACGCGTCCGGCCGAGCTCTCCGACGTATCCGCCCATGATCACCCCGGCGTCGAACGCCACCAGGTCGCCCGGCTTGACCGGCGTGTCCCGGCTGGCGCGATGCCACGGGTGCGCACGCGACGTGATCCAGGCCACATCCTGAGTCGCGGGCGTCGTCACGCCCGCCGACGCCATTGCCTCCATGAAGACGCCCGTGAGCTGCCGCTCCGTGACACCGGGAACGAGCGCCGCCTCCGCCGCGGCCAGCGAGCGCTCGGCGACGCCGAGCGACGCACGGATCGCGTCGACCTCCTCGGGCGTTTTCACGCGACGGGCCCGGCGCAGCAGCGGCTCGCCGTCGACGAGCTCGGCCGACGGGAACGCTTTGGGCAAAATGGTCGCCGAGGATCCCGTCATCGAGTCAGTGGCAACGGTCCGTACGGCTGCCGCACCCTCGATCCCCTGGAGCACCTTCACGAAGTTCATCGAGTTGAACGAGATCCCATACAGGTTCTGGTGGGGAATGTCGTCCGGGATCCCCTCGTCCCACGTGCTCAGCAGATGGACGGACCCCGTCGCTCGGACGAGCACGCACCCGGGGCCGAACGCGCGCGAACCGGCCATCCAAAGACGCGGTGCGCCCGACACATAACGGGCATTCGCTTCGCGACCGACCACGAGCACATCGATGTTCCCCGCTTCCATCTCGGCGAGGACGCGGGCGCGGCGGGCAAGTCGTAACGTCGCGTCGTCGGGACGAACTTCAGTGACGGTCACCGGAAGCTCAGAAGGGATCGTAGGGGTAGTCGGTCATGGGCTCCCACCCGTCCTCCGTGATGAGGAGTACCTCCTCGGAGCGGTAGCCGGCGGCCCCTTCCTCCCAGACGATGGGTTCGAGCACCAGCACCATCCCCGCCGCGAGGACGAGCGATGCGTCAAAGGCCTCACCGATGTCACTCCCGACGTACGGCATCTCCGCACTGTCGATGCCGAGGCCGTGACCCAGGTAGAAGTGCGGCATCCACGGCTTGACACCACCGGAGGCAGCGATGGCGGCGGCCGTCAGGTCCGCCCCCGTCGACCCGGCCCGGGTGACGTCGAGGACGGCGTCCATGATCGCCCGCCACCGTTCGAATTGCGCGCGCTGCCGAGCATCCGGGCCGCGCCCGACGACCCACGTGCGCCCGAAGTCAGAGGCGAACCCCGCGTAGCTGATGCCGGCATCGGTCCATAGGACGTCGCCCGTGGACAGCTGGCGTTCAGTCGAGAGAAGCGGGCAAGCGAGGTTGCCGGTCGTCGTCCATGGCCCATCCGCCATCCGGTCGGGCATCACCTGCCAGATCGGGTCGAGGATGTTGGCGTCCGCACCAGCATCGAAGATGGTCCGCAAGAACGTCGCCGTGAGATCGGTCTGACGAACGCCGGGCGCGACCCGCGCCTGCACGTCCGCCATGGCCCGTTCGGTGATCCGTAGGCCCTCGCGCATGCACGACAGCTCGTCGGGTGTCTTGATCGCCTTGGCTTGGCTGATCACTCGTCCAGCATCGCGAGGAACATCGGCTGCGAAGAGGAGTGACCGCTCGCGACGCAGGGCATTCGTCCATTCGTCCATTGCGATCACGGCCTTCTCGGGCACGAGGTCGGCGAGCTGCGACGTGAACAGCAGCACGCCCTCGTCGAAGTCGAGGTAGACCGGACCGTGGATGTGGTCGGATGGGAGCTCCGTGCGGAGTCGATCGTCCTCGTGCATCGGTGAGAAGAGATGCGGCCATGCGTCGTTCTCGAGGACGACCGCGACGGGCTGCTCGAAGTTCGCCCGGCCCGAGTCGGCCAGTGGCCAGATGGCCCCCGTCGCGTAGGCCACGTTGGTGTTGCCGAGCAGAACGAGAGCATCGAGTCCCTGACCCTGCATCACGGCACGAAGTCGCTCCACTCGGTCACGCTGCATACGAGCGACATCCGCCTCGGGCGCGATGCTCGTCGGCGGGGCGGCTGCCATCAGCCCGGCGGGCATCAGGCGTCCAGCCCGAGGTAGCGCTTGATGTTCCCGCCGACAATTGCCGGCGCCGCCTCTGCACCCACTGCGCCCACGACGGCCGCCAGCGACTCGTTGCTGTACCCGTACGTGCTCTCGTTGTGCGGGAAGTCGGTGGACCACATCACCCGCTCGACTCCGATGCGGTCCACGAGCTCGAGTCCGAGCGGATCGACCATGAACGACGCGCACATGTGGCGGTTCCAGTAGTACTGCGGCTCGTGCTGCACCTTCAAGTTGGCCAGGTGCTCGAAGGAGGCCGCGATGTGCTCCGCGTCCTGGATGGCCGATGGCACCCAGTTAATGCCGCCCTCGAAGTATCCGATGCGGAGCCCGGGGTGACGGTCGAGGATGCCGCCGAAGATGTACTTGGCGAAGGTGTCGCGGAACGGCGCCACGGACTGGAGCATCCCGATGCTCACTGCGTTGAACTGGTTCGGCGACGCCGGTGGGCTCTCACCGATGTGGTGCGACACCGGCACCTCCGCCTCTTCGATCGCTTCCCACACACCATCCATTGCGGTGCTCGCGTAGTCGATCGGCTGCTTCTCCAGATCCTTGCCCGGCGTGAGCGGCATGAGGAACGTCTTTAGGCCCAGCGCCTTCAGTTCACTCAGTGTCCGGCGCGCGCCTTCGGCGTCCCACCAGTTGATGAGGCCGACGCCGAAGATCCGGTTGTTGGACCGCTCTTGGACCCCCGCGATGTGCTCGTTGTAGATCCGGAAGCACAGCTCCCGGACCTCTCGGTCCGGCCATCCGAAGAGGGCCAGCACGGAATTCGGAAACGCCAGCTCCCTGGAGATGCCCTCCGACTCGAGCGCCGCGAGCCGTGCCTCGACGTCGCCGGTGTGGGACCCGGAGACGGGGTCGTATTGGGTGAGCACCTCAATGAACTCGGGCACGAGGATGGATTTCCCATCCATGCCGATCACCCAGGCACCCCCGACGTTCATGACCCGGGGCGCCCGCTCCTTCATGCTTTCGGGAAAGCGCTCGTAGAAGATGTCCTCCGCCAACGAGATGTGGTCGTCGGCCGAAAAGACCTCGGCCCCGGCGGGGAGACCCACGTCGAGAAGAGGTCCGGGGCGACGATCCTTTGGTGCCCCCAGACCTTCGGGCGGATATGTCAGCGTCCTACCGGTCATCTCCCCCGCTTCGCTCTTCGACGGATGGCCGGAGATTACTTCGGTCTCGTAGCAATCGTCAACGGACCCTGCTAGCTTGCTGCGAGTTGAGATGGGTGGGGAGGTCAGAGAGGGCGTGACATGACGACGTGGGACTCCACCGTCGACCTCGCGATCGTCGGATCCGGCGGCGGCGGCATGGTCGCCGCGCTGACCGCGGCGGACGCCGGAGCCAGCACGCTGGTGCTCGAGAAGCAGGAGCGGGTTGGCGGCTCCACCGCGATGTCCGGCGGGATCGCCTGGGTCCCGAACAACCCGGTGATGCGCGCGGACGGGGTTCCGGACTCCTACGAAGACGCCATGGCCCATTTCGAAGCCGTCGTGGGTGACGTGGGACCGGCCTCCTCGTTCGAACGTCGGCACGCCTTTTTGACGGGGGGACCGGAGATGGTCTCGTTCCTCCAGCGGCGTGGCGTTCGCTTCGTCCACTGCCCCGGCTACAGCGACTACTACTCGAGTGCCAAGGGGGGCCACGACGTCGGACGCGGAATCGAACCCGTTCCGTTCGACGGTCGCGTGCTCGGGGAATGGCTCGAAAAGCTCCAGCCGGGGCTCGCAAAGAGCATCGGCCTCTCCGTGATGACGAACGAAGCACGCTCCCTGTCGCACTACAACCGCAGCATTCGGGCCTTCACGGTCTCCGCACGGGTCGTACTCCGGACCTACGCGGCCCGGGTTCGACGCCAGGCGCTGCTGACGAACGGCGCCTCGTTGATTGCGCAGATGTTGCACATCGCGATCACCGTCGGCGTCCCCGTCTGGACAGGCGCACCACTCGAGGATCTGATAGTCGAGAACGGCCGCGTCGTCGGCGTCCGCACGGTTCGCGCCGGCGCGCCGGTGCTGGTCCGTTCCCGTCAGGGGGTCCTGCTGGCCTCGGGGGGTTTTGCCCACAACCCCGAGATGCGCGAGCAGTTCGGCGGCGATCAACCCAACCGGGCGAGATGGTCGATCGCGAACCCAGGCGACACGGGCGAGGCGCTCCGGAAAGCCATGCGGATCGGCGCGAAGACCGATCTCATGGACGAAGCGTGGTGGCTTCCGTCGCCCCGGACGGGGAGATTCGGGCAATCGACGCTGGACCAGGCGCGTCAACGCCCGCGCACGATATACGTCGATGCCGCTGGCCAACGGTTCGTGAACGAGTCGAACTCCTACATGGAAGTCGGCAAGGCGATGTACGCCCGCGACAAGACCAGCCGGGCGGTTCCATGCTGGCTCATCTTCGACGACCGCTACCGGAAGCGCTACGCACACGCGCGCACCAGCCCCCCCGGTCGCTTCCCGCGTGAGTTGCTCAAGAGCGGGCTGCTCAAGCAAGCGTGGGCGCTCGACGATCTCGCCCGCATGTGCGACATCGATCCCGCGGGTCTGTCCGAGACGGTCGAACGGTTCAACGAGAACGCAACGAGGGGCATCGACCCCGACTACGGGAGGGGCGAGTCCGCCTACAACCGGGCGCTGGGCGATCCTCACCACGGCGTGCACCCCTGCCTCGGCCCCATCGACGAACCCCCGTACTACGCGGTCCAGGTGGTGCCAGGTGACATTGGCACCTGCGGTGGACTCGTCACCAACGAACACGCGCAAGTGGTCGACGCTGATGACCGGCCGATCGAGGGCCTGTACGCGACCGGCAACGGCACTGCCACGGTCATGGGCCGCCGGTACCTCGGACCCGGCGCGAGCATCGCCAACACCATGGTCTTCGGCTACCTGGCGGCACGGCACGCCACGCGTGAGCACCGCACCGGTTCATGAGGCCCTTCAGATCGGCTCTACGCCACCTCGACGGACGGTGATGGCGTGAGTTGGACACTTCTGCGCTGCGGCGAGGACGCTGTCCTCGGGAGAGGCGGTGGGATCGACGACGAACGCGACGCTGTCGTCGTCCAGGTCGAAGACTCCCGGCGCCTCGTAGACGCAGTTCCCCGAGCCCATGCACACTTCGCGGTCGATCTCGACTTCGAGGCCCATCGGGCGATCGTAGGCTTTCACGCCGATAGAGGATGGGCATGACTGAGTTCGAGAACCTCAATTTCTTCACCGACCGGGCAGTTCAGGACGACCCTTACCCCTACTTCGACTGGGTGCGACAGCAAGGGACCGTATGGCAGGAGCCTCACTACGGCCTGTTCATGGTCACGGGTCATCCCGAGGCGATGGCGATCTATGGCGACCCGGCGTCGTTTCCACCGAATGACCCGCCGTCGGGGACTTACTCATCGTGCAATGTGGTGTGCGGTTCGTTCGTGAAATTCTCAGCCCCGATGGAGGGCGATGACGTCAGCGACATCATCGTGAAATGCCGGCACGAGCTGCCCTTCAGCGATCAGCTCCCCTCGTTCGACCCGCCGAACCACACGGCGCATCGTCATCTGTTGATGCGGCTGATCACGCCGAAACGGCTCAAGGAGAACGAGGACTTCATGTGGCAATTCGCCGACCGCCTCATCGACGGGTTCCTCGATGAGGGATCGTGCGAGATGGTCGGCGCCTACGCGGAACCCTTCACCCTTACCGTCATCGCCGACCTCGAGGGCGTGCCCGAGTCCGATCACTCTCTTTTTCGGGAGCGGCTGTCAACGGTTCATCAGGACGTCGGCCACAAGCCGCTCGAGTTCCTTTACGAGCGATTCAGCGGCTACATAGAGGATCGTCGCCAGAACCCGCGGAAGGACGTCCTGACCGGCCTGGCCACCGCGACCTTCCCGGACGACTCGACTCCGAAGGTGAAGGACGCCGCGCTGATCGCCGCCAACCTCTTCGCCGGTGGCCAGGAGACCACGGTGCGGCTGCTGTCCTTCGCGCTCCGGATGCTGGGCGAGCGGCCCGACTTGCAGAGGAGCGTTCGAGACGAGCGTGACCGTATCCCTAACTTCATTGAAGAGACTCTTCGGCTGGAAAGCCCGCTACGAACACAATTCCGGATGGCACGCGTCCACACTCAGCTCGCCGGCGTTGACATTCCCGCCGGCGGATCGGTCATGCTCATACCGGGCGCGTGCAACCGCGATCCTCGTGTGTTCGAAAACCCGTACGAGTTCGACCTTGACCGTGCGAACGCTCGGCAGCACATCGCCTTCGGGCATGGCATCCACACGTGTGCGGGGGCGCCGCTCGCCCGCGCCGAGGGTCGGGTGACGATCAACCGCTTCCTCGATCGCACAACCGACATCACGATCTCCGAGGAGCACCACGGTCCAGGGGACGCCCGACACTACGACTATCTGCCGACCTTCTTCCTGCGTGGCCTCGAACGCTTGTATCTCGACCTCGAGCCCGTGAGCTGACGGCGCGGCCGCGACGCCGGGCGTCACGGCGTCGTGGCCGGTGAGCCCTCCGGTGGCCTTGCGGTCGACATGATCAGCTTTGTCTGCGCATACGGCGGTCCGGCCGTCGTACCACCGTCGATCGGGAGCACGATCCCGGTGACCTGCGCCGCGCGTTCGCTGGCCAGAAAGACCACGGCATTCGCAACGTCCTCGGGCTGTGCCTCTCGTTCGAGCGGTTGCATGTAGCGCAGCACCGGCCCCATCTCGTAGGTCGTGATGTTCGTGCGGATGTGAGCGGGCGTGACGCAGTTGACCCGGATTCCATAAGGCGCGAGATCGATGGCCATGCACTTCGTGACGTGGGCCACGGCCGCCTTCGACGCCCGGTAGGACATCATGCCGGCGCCTGCGTTGACGGCTGCGATAGAAGCATTGTTGATAATCGAGCCGCCGCCGTTGTCCTTCATGTACCGGGCCGCACGCTGGGTGCCCACGATCACCCCGAAGAGGTTCACACTCATGATCCGAGAGAAATCCTCGAGGTCGTCCGGCAGGAACCGCTTGAGCGGACTGCCGATCCCCGCGTTGTTGAACATGATGTCAAGTCCGCCGAACCGTTGGACGGCAAAGTCGACCACCGCCTGCATCTGGTCGGCGTCGCTCACATCGGTCTGCCTGAAGGCGGACGACTCGCCGAGGCGCGCGGCGACCGCTCGACCTCGGTCGACGTCGACATCCGCGATCACGACACTCGCTCCCTCGGACACGAGCACCTCGGCGGTCGCCCGGCCGATGCCACCGCCGCCACCGGTCACGATCGCTACCTTCCCTGATAGTTCTTGCAGCCTCATGCCATGACCATACGGTCTCGCCGCGGCTTGGAGCCAGCCATGGCGCTCCTCGGTCGGTCGCGTCTGTCCGATCCGCGCCGGTCAACCTGGGCGGTGGACAGGGGAAGACAACCTGAGGCGCTGAGTTCCTGCGCCAGGTCCCCGATGGGGTAGGCCGGCCGCACCCCAGCCGTACCGCACGGGGTCGACTGCCGTTGGCGCACCCCATTGGTTGTCACACGCCACCAAGTCCAATAGGTTCGGTGTGGTGAGCGCCGGGACGGCGGAATCCGAGGAGCACCACCAGGTCGTCATCGTCGGCGGAGGAATGGCGGGCGTGAGCTGTGCTCTCGAGTGCTACGACATCCAACTCGACACCGTCGTGCTCGAGACGCACGCGCAGCTCGGCGGCCAGATCACCGAGATCCCCTTCCACGTGCGCAACGTCGCGGCCGGCGTGTACGACGACGAGCACCCGTTGCCGCAGGCCCTCGAACAGTCGGCGGCCATCCTCGGCGACCGGGCCCGCCGATCGTGGCCGGTCGACCGGATCGACCTCCGCGAACGGTGGGTAGAGTCAACCGGCCGACGGCTCACGGCAGACGCCATCGTGATCGCCACCGGAGTGGCCGTTCGGCGGCTACCCGCCGCCGTCGACGGGACCTTCGGTGGAGACGTGACCTACAAGGGGTCGGATCTCGACCGATTCGCCGGCCGCCCAGTGGTGGTGATCGGCGGCGGGGACAATGCCACCCTCGACGCCCTGGCCCTAGCCCGCAGCGGGTCGCCGGTCACCCTGGCGCACCGAGGCGAGCGCCTCGCTTCGCGACCAGACATCGCAGGTCAACTGCGAGACAATCCGTTGATCACCGAACTTGGCGGCTGGGAGCTGGACCACGTGTGCGGGGACGACCGGTTGGAGGAGGTGGTGCTTTTGCGCCGGGCCACCGGTGAGCATCGGTCTGTCAAGGCCGGCGGCCTGGTCGTGCAGGTCGGCAAGGCCCCCCAGACTCAACTCTTTCGGGACCAGCTCGAGATCGACCGGTCTGGCGCGGTGGTGGTCCACGAGACGCTGGCGACCTCGCGCCTGGGCGTGTTCGCCGCCGGCGATGTGGTCGCCGGTGCCTACTGGCGGATCGCCGACGCCATCGGGCAAGGGTCACTGGCGGCGAGATCCGTCCTGCGGTACTTGGCGGCGGCACCTCCGTGACCGGCAATCCCCCCCCCGTTCCACCGGCGAGCGAGGTCGTGACCCGCTTCCGGCGCTGGCTCGAAGCCCAAGCACCTTCCGACGATCGAGACCCGTCAAACGGCCGACGAGCCGCCGACCGATCCGATCCCAACGGAGTCATGCAGCTACTGCTTGACCTCCTCCGCTCGAATCTTGAGCAGTGGGAGCTCGAGGACGTGACGCGGATTCCGGATGTGGACGACCCTACGGTCGCCGGGGCCAAGCGCTCGATCGACCGCCACAATCTGGAGCGCCACCGCCTCGCCGAGCGGGTCGACGCCGCCATCAATGCCGCACTGGTCCAGTCGGCCACCGCTACTCCTTCGACCGAGAGCCCGGCCATGGCCTTCGACCGGCTGTCCGTCCTGGCGATCCGCCTGGACCGAACCCATCGGGCGGCCACGACGGCCGGGAACGCCGGCGGCGAGTTCGGCCGGCGGCTGCTCCGCCTGAACGGTCAATTGGACGAGCTGGTGGAGGCGATCGACGCCCTCCTGGACGACGTTCGGGCGGGCCGGCGCCGCTTCGTCCCTTATGAGCACCTCAAGCTCTATGCCCAAGAGAGCTCACGCTCGACACGTGCAGACGGTACCCGCCGCGGTTGAATCCGTAGAGGACGCGGTCACCGACGGCGGCCGCGTGGGCGATGCCGAGCGACGACTCGGCAAGGGGGGCACCGGGGGCGAACCGCCCGGTCACGGGATCGGCCAGCCAGTGCAGGCGCCCGGTCCTCCCCACCACGCAGAGCCGGTCTCCGGCCATCACGACCGCCACGCCACCGTTGCCCCACGCCACCTCGTCAGGCAGAGCGCCAGCGACGACGATCTGGCCGTTCGAGGGATCGAGGCCGACGTAGCGGCCTCCGCGAAGCTCCTCCCACCGGTAGTCGTCGGCCGGGGACACCGTGAGCTCGCTGCCCACGACCCAGAGCAGTCGACGGTCCCAAGCAAAGGCGGCGGCGCGGAAGGGCACGTCCACCTCGAACCGCCGTCCTCCGAGGCGCCCCTCGTCAATCTCCGCCAGCATGGCTCGACCTTCGCCACCCACCGCCACGAGCTGATCGCGGCCGGCGGCGACACTGCACAGAGCGGTGACCCTCCCCCAGCCTTGGAGTGCCACCTCGGCGTCAAGAGCAGCTTTTCGAAACCCGACGTGCACCGGCTGGGAGACCAACAGGCCCCCGCCGGGAGAGGAGGCCGGCCGGGAACTGACCAGGCGCGCACCGACTGCCACCGTACGCTCGAGATCGTCGGCGAACGAGGTCGATACCACCGGTTGAACGAGTCTGACCGGCCCCGACGGTGAGAGCACCGATCGGGAAGCGCCCGAAAACGCCATCTCCCCTGCAGCGAACCCCAGCACCGAGCCCAGGTGGTTCAGAGTCACCACCAGGCCCTGCCCCTCTTCGGCGAGCGGGAGGATGGCGTGGACGTCGAGGTCATACTGGGAGAGCTCCTCGTCGTTTGCGAAGGAGGTGGTGCCGAAGACGGCGACCGGCTGCCACCGCCGATCGGCGAAGACGACGTTCCGCCCGAGATTGTTCCAGGCCACCAGATCGCCCAGCTCGGCGACTCGGCCAATCCCCTCCGGTTGGGAGTTGCGCACGCCGACCTCGGAGTGAGCGTCCACCTCCACCGGGCGGTCGATGCCCGCAGGGACCTTCACGCCAGCTCGTCGAACAGGCGCACCACCTGCTCCGGTTGTAACTCGGTCAGACACCTCTGCCCGGAAGGGCACGTCCGAGGCCGCCATCGGAAGCCGCGGAGGCTGACTCGGTCGTTGTAGGCCAACGCCTGCTCCTCGGCCAGGCAGGCCACATCGCAGGGAGAGCCGCGCAGGGCACGGGCGTGGCGCCACGGCCGGAAGTACACCGAGCCATGCCGGCAGATGGTCACCGTTGGCGTTCCTTGCTGTACAGCGATGTGGGTCAGTCCAGTGTCGATCCCGATGACACCACGGCAGGAAGAGAGGGCGTCAACGGCCGCGCCGGGGTTCGGGATGGGCAACGCAGGGACAGCGAGCGCGCCGAGCTCTCCGGCCGGCAACGTTCGGATCACCTGCCGCACGTCGAAGCGCCGGTGTAGCTGTGCAGCAAGCGATTCCCACTTCGTGGCCGGCCACGCCTTCGCGGGTCCGTCGGTCTCGGTCACGAGAAGCACCGTGCGGTCGAGCCCGGGCACCAGCGAAGATCGGAGGGGTTCCGGGGCTGAGAAGTCGGCGTTGATGCCGAAGTCACTTGCAATTCGGTCAAGAATCCGGTTGATATCGAGCGGCCCGACCGCCGCCTCGAACTCGGGAGAACCCCACCAATGGTCCCGCTGAAGCGGATGGTCGCGCAGGTCGATCACCCGGTCTGCGCCGGAGGCCGATGGCAATGATTCTTCGTCCACCCAGCCGGCCAGACCGGTGATCCGTTCGGCAAGGCTGGCCTGCGAGGCCGACCGCGCCACCAGCCAGGTCTCGTCACCGTTTCGGCCGTTGACGGCGATCAGAGCCTGGACGATCGGGAGCGAGACCACCAAGTCCCCGAGCCCGAAGGAGATCGGCGCCACATAGACCCTGGCCACCTGCTCAGCGGTCGGCGTAGGCCGTCCGGTCGGCCAGGCTCGATGCGGCGAACGCCCGTCGCCGCTCGGCGCACTTGTTACAGCGCCCGCAGTGCTCGCCGTCCTGCGGGTCGATGCACGAGAAGGTGAGCTCCAACGGGAGATGCCGACCGCGTTCCAGGACCTCTCCCTTCGTGCACCCCGAGAACGGAGTCTCGACGGCAAGTGGGCGGTCGAGCGCCAGGCTGGCCAAGGAGGCAAGGCCGTCGAAGAACTCTGTCCTGCTGTCGGCGAACGGGTTCCCTTTCAACGTGCCGAGCGCAACAACCCCGAAGTCGTTGAGCGCACACCAGACGCTCGATTTGGCCAACAGGAGGAGGTTGCGCCCCGGGAGGTAGACCGCGCTGTCGGGCGTGTCCTGGTCGGGTATCTGCGCTCCGGACACGCTCCAGTGCGCGCCGTACACGTCGGCCACTGGGAACTCGAGTGCGACCAGCGGACGCGCCAGATGGTCGGCCGGCAGCGAGTCGAGGAACCGTCGGAGATGCTGCTCCTCGGTCCCCTCCCAGGCGAGGCCAAAGCGGATGTAGATCGGTTGCACCACCTCGCCCCGCGCACACTGATCGGCCACGAGCACCGCGCTGTCCACTCCGCCGCTGGCCAGCACGGCCACCCGACGGGCGGCTCTTTTGGGAACGCTCATTCGCCCCGGTAGACGCAGCCGGTCGTGCAGGTCTCCTGCACGACGACCTGGGACAGCTCGGGCAGGCCGGGCTGCAAATGCTGCCAAATCCAAGAGGCCAGCCTCTCACTGGTCGGATTCTCCAGTCCCTCGACCTCGTTCAGATAGTGATGGTCGAGCCGGTCGAGCAAGGGCTGCATCGACTCACTGAGGTCAGCAAAATCACGGACCCAACCCAAGTGTTGATCGACCGGACCGTCGATGTGCACCCGGACCCGGAACGAGTGCCCGTGCAACCGCGAACACCTGTGGCCGGGCTCCACGTTCGGCAACCGATGGGCCGCCTCGAAGGTGAACTCCTTGAAAATGTCCACGCGATCCCTGGGGCTCGTCTAGGTCGTCCCATCCGCATCATAGGCAAGCCGTACTGCATGGACAACACAGTCCCCCGATCGCTCTCTGCGGTCCCGCGAGAGATGGCGCCGTTATCCTTCGTCACGACGCAAGGGGTGGGCGATCCCGTGGATGATCCCGGGAAATCCGTCTCCTTGGGGCTGATCCACCCACGGATGTTTCGGCCGGCCTCTTTTCCAACTCAGGGTTGGATTGTCCGTGTCGGGGGTTCGCCCAAGAGATATTTTGGAAAGCCGTAACAACCCTCCAAAAATCCGGTCCGAGGTTTCGCGCGCTCAGGTTCACCAGCCGAGATGAGGCCACCCTCTCGATCTTGTTCTCGTAATCGTGCAGACCTGGAACAGCGGCGTACCAGTAGCGCATTGCTTGGCCGAGCATGACGAGTGCTCCCCTATCCATTGCTTGCCGTACCAACCGAAACCCGAAATGTTGAGACGGGAAGGTCACGAGCGGGGCGATCCACGATTTCGAGTGATAGCCGTGGAACTCGATCACGAGAAGCCGTTCGGCAAGGACGTCGTAGCCACCCAGTTCTTTGGACAGATCCCTCGTTCGTGAGCGCCACCAGCGACCACACGCCGTGTCGGCGAAGTGGTCGTCAAATACCCAGCCCGGGCTTCCGACTTCGCAGCTGAGATTCTCGTAGATCAAATCGAGCGCCTGAGGGGTGCACTGTTCGATCCGGTCGCTCGGGTCAAGACCTGGATTAGCGAGGAGTAGGACCACGGGCGCATCAAATGGTCCGACAAAGGCGCCCGGCGGCACGTCCCCGACGATGGTGTGGAGGTCACGAAAGTTCTCGCCGAGTGCGGCATTGAACGCCGCAACGAACTGTTCGTCCTCGGGCAGCACGAAAGGCGCTCTTCGCGGCATCTTCACCCACGGGTTCTCGATCTCAGCCTTCATTGTCTCGCTCCGCATGCCGACATCGTGTGGCGAAACCTGCCGGTATTCCGTGACGGAGACCCGCGATAAAACCCCGCCTCACGCGACTCGCCACGAGACATCCAGCGCCTGCAATCGTCTTGATCGATGCTTCAACCGGATCGGTCTATAGGAACCAAGGCTTGAGCAATCGGTGCAGCATGCTGGAGATTTGTCGAGGCAGCCAGGCCTCGACGAACTCAACAGCCGTGAGCGGAGGGGTCCTGTCCGTCTCGTGGGCGCCGTGCGTACGTTCATACCCCTGATTGCCGGTTACGTCTTCTCGGGCTCCCGTTGAGCGTGCGTTGCGGAGTTGGCTGCCACGGCGGCGCGGACGAGTTGCTTGAAGGCCGCCTCGTTCATCTTCTCTCCTTCGCGGAAGTCGATCGCACGCCGCGTATTCCCCTCGAGGCTCGAATTGAGGAGCTTCGGGTCTTTGATGGAAGCTCCGCGAAAGAAGGTGAGCTTCACGACCTGTTTGTACGACTCCCCTGTGCAGACTCCGCCGCCGTCGGACCAGACGGGGACGCCCAGGAGTTGTCGTCTTCTTCCATTTCCACTGCTCTTCGATGTCTGGGTCGGCATCGTGGATCAGCCGGCGGACACGAGCGAGGTTCTCTCCTCTCCAATCCGCAAGCTCCAAATCAGCTTGGTGATCTTCGCCGAAGCGGCCTCGTCATTCGGGCGACTGGTCGCCATCATTTCTCTCCGATTCGTCGTGCGCCTCAGTGAAGAAGACTCTGCCAATCGCGAGGCACGCGACCCGCTGGTCCAGGTGTGGGCTGGTCGGTGGGATGGTGTTGAGGTTCCGCCAGTGCCGGACCCTCGGAGAACTGGTTGGAGGCATAATCCCAAAACCAGTCCTCGCCCGGTTCGAAGCTTCTGATAACACTGTGGGCGGAACTCATGGCGTGCTTCGTCGCATGTTGGCTCGGGGAGTTGTCGCAGCAGCCGATATGGCCGCATTTTGCGCACCGTCTGAGGTGAAGCCACCACCCGCCGCTCTCGAGACATTCAACGCAACCAGTACCACTCGGTGGCACTGACGGATCTATTTGGTCGTCTTGCATCGGGCTTTATGTCGGCGATGGCACCGCGAGAACCCCGACCAGGTCGCCAGACTCACGATATCCCGCGCCTCTCATCATCGTTTCCATGCTGTCAGTGTAGAGCCGACCCTCCAACATCGTTCCAGCATCAGAGGGCTGCTGGTCGGCGCGCTGGTCGAGATGCGGCCGGGACCTGACGAGGGACGACTAGACGGCCCACATCCATTGGATCGGATCCGAGTAGGCCCGACCCTCGTTGCGCAAACTGGAACGACCCAGGGGTCGACGCTTGAAAGGCCGGGCCGGGCCGGGGCGTTGCGGCGCGACCGCGGCAGTCATGCAAACGGAACCGCTCGGTCGGATGCGGCAGTCAAACCGAGATCCGGCCACTCCCCCGAGATGATGCTTTCCATGATCCCGTACCCGCTGGCGTCGCCTTCCCTTACGCTGATCGGGGTGTCTCGGAGCTGACCCAATAGGTCGAGCCGCTCGTCGTCCCAGCAGTCCGCGATGTACTCGCCGTCGAGGTGAAGTTTCCCCTGCCACGAACCGTGGATGTGGTCCTTCCAGGCCCCGTAGCCCGCCGTCTTCAAGAAGAAGCCGGAGTTGCCGACCGTCTCGACTTCGATGAGGCGCTCCTCGCCGGTCTCCATGACAAGCTGCAGCTCACCCCGCCGCACGAAGCGGGTGCGTGTGTCGTACTCCATCCGTGGCACCGCAGTTCGAACCCGGGCTTGGGTACCGTCAGGACTGTTGATGTACGCGGACGTGTAGTCCCACTCGCCTCCGGTGACGAAGATCGCCGTCTCGAAGTACGATCCGTCCGGGCGGCGGAAGAATGAGGGAGTCCACTTCATGATCCCCCGTGGTGTAGCGCGATCCGGATCGGGGAGCCGGGTCGAGCGGATGAGGTCCGGGGGTGGGGCGCCCACGCCCTGGCGCACACCCCACGAGTGGTCACGGAAACCGAATGCATCCTGACCGGATAGCTCGTACGTCTCTCGGTCAACGTTGATCGTGCCGTTCGCCCACCCTCCCTGGTGGTATCGGATGACGTTCACGTCGGCCCGCTGGGTCCTGCGATTGCGCACGAGGTTGCGCTCCTCGAAGAAGGGAGGGGTGACGCCGGAGAGGACGACGTCGAAAGAGACGGGCTGCACGTCGTTCGGCTCAAGCCGCACCCGCACGGCCTTGAGCGGTTCCACGGCTTCGTAGACGATAGGGCCCACCACGGTCTCCTCGGGTGCGCTGCGCAACTCCCGGCTCCCCCGGACCGTCCACTGCTCGCGACCGCGAGAGGCGCCGCCAAAGCCGTCGATGATCCCCCGGTTGTGATATTTGCCCAGTCCGAAATCGACTTGAATCGATCCGTCCGCCTTGGCGATGGAGACCCAGATCTTCTCTGTCCAGGAGTAGTCCGACTCGGCGATCGTCGAGAAGGTATCGACGATTTGGTGGGTCAGACCCTCATCAGCACTGGTGAGAGCCCCGATGTCGCGAATGGCCATGAGCTGGGCTACCCCTTCCGGACTCCGACTCTGCATTGCGGTGGCGCCGCCTGAGCGTCCTGGTCGAGACTCTAGGGTGAATAAGTTTCACAACCCGTTTCGCACGCCTGCCGGGACGCGTCTGAAGAGTTCCATGGCGCCGACGACGACCTGACGGCCATGGTGGGAACTGTTGGCCTCCGAGTATCCTAAGCCACACCAAATTATCCATCACTACCATTCACAGGAGCAACCAACAATGCCACTGACGATCGGCGACACCGCACCCGACTTCGAGGCGAACACCTCGGAGGGCGAGATCCACTTCTACGACTGGCTCGGCGACTCCTGGGGGGTCCTCTTCTCACACCCCAAGGATTTCACTCCCATTTGCACGACCGAGCTGGGCTACATGGCCAAGATCAAGCCTGAGTTCGACAAGCGCGGGGTCAAGATCATCGGGCTGTCTGTCGACTCAACGGGTGATCACGAGAAGTGGGCAGCCGACATCGCAGAGACCCAGGGCACGGCACCGAATTACCCGATCATCGCGGACAACGACTTCGCGGTGGCCAAGGCGTACGGGATGCTGCCGGCGGACACCTCCGGTGACGCGAAGTCCCGTACGCCAGCCGACAACCAGACCGTACGGAACGTCTTCGTCATCGGTCCGGACAAGAAGATCAAGCTGGTGCTGGTCTACCCCATGACGACGGGTCGTAACTTCGACGAGGTGCTGCGTGTCATCGACTCACTGCAGCTCACGGCGAAACACCGTGTCGCCACCCCCGTCAACTGGAAACAGGGCGAGGACGTCATCATCGCCGGCTCGGTCTCCAATGACGAGGCCAAAGAGGTCTTCGGCAAATGGAAAGAGCCAAAGCCATACATCCGCATCGTCCCTCAGCCGGCGTAGCTATACGGAGAGGCAGCGTGCCTCCCACGGCGTTCACAACGGCGTGAGCGCCGTTGGAGGTGGCGGGAATCGTATGGGCGCGGCATTCGCCGCAACCGGACACATCAACGCCAATGAAGAAAGACAGATCCCCTCATCGCGAGATCTCGATCTCCCTCGGAATGAAACGGGGCGTTACGAGCCCTCGAGGACGTGCGCTCGATCTGAGCTACTCACCTGAATCCAGATCAGAAGTCTCTGCCTGTCTCCTCAGTTCGAGGCTGTCCGTCTGATTCCGACGAGTTGCGAGTAGTGCATCAAATGGAGGGTCACAAGGTCGTCGCTGCCTCGTGGACGAGTTTCTGCCTGGTCGATCGGCCCCACATCGCCACGGCAATCCCGGGTTCCATATGAGTCAACCGACGCCGTGTCTGAACGCGAGACTCATTCGGGGTCCTGATGCTTTCACTTTCGGGACGCAGTGCTCGAAACGGCGCTGCGCTTGACCCCCGGTGACGAGAAGGTCGCCGTGACCAAGCCTGAACGCGCGCGATCTCCCACCTCCCTTGGGGCGCAGCAAGAGTTTGCGTGGCTCACCAAGCGACACGAGGGCCACGACGGGATCCACGATCTCGGCCGGTATTCGGTCGCGGTGCCAGGCGACGCTGTCGGCACCGTCGCGGTAGAGATTCATCCCGACCGAGTCGAACGGGACGTCGTAATACACGGACAGCGCTCTGCGAGCGTCCTCTATCCACTGGTGGGTAACGTCTGGCTGTTCGTCGAAACGCTGCCAAAAGGTCAGTCGCGGTTCGTCCACATGCCGGTCGTACATCCAACGACGCCTCTGGGTCCAGACGACGTCACGTAGCAGTTCCTCGAATGCCCGATCGGAGCCCGCCAACCATCCCCGGCCGTGGTCCACCCAGGAGTCCGCGTCGAGCTGGGTTCGTCGCAGGCCACGGAAGGACGCATCGATGACAGTGCCTTGGTCCGCCCACAAAGACGGCTGCCAGGCAAACGCCGGAACGCTGGGAGAACTGCCCACACCAATAGTTGTACCGGCACGGACAGTTCAGTCGATCGGGAGCACCACTGCACCAGGCTGCGGAGTTCGATTTGCAGCCCAACGGGATTCCAACCCGTGTCGCCACCTCGAGGGGGTGGAAGGCATCGCCCACTGGGTCCTCAAGCGTATCGTTCTACCAGGTCAGCGCCTCGCGCCGGTGGTCGCTGCGTCAGGATTAGACGGACACTCATCAGCCTTAAGTTGGCACCACCGCTCCGCTCACCGAGGTGGCAGCATCGCTCACCAAGAAGGCGATCACGTCGGCGATCGCCGCCGGCTCGACGGCTCCAGCCAGCATCCCCGGTGGGAACATGGCCTTATTCCTTTCCGCGGCGATGATCCGCGGCGTGACGGCGCTGACCCTGATGCCCCGTGGATGAAGCTCCGCATCGAGTGCCTTGCTGTAGACGACCGAACGACGCACCGGTCGAAGGCGGCGCACGGCAATTTGCGACGGGCAAGAGGGCAGCGCGTTCTGGCTGGTTGTCCATCACGGGCCCGTACTGACTACGAAGAAACTTCGAGCCCATCCACATGTCAGAGTGCGCAGCGGATCTCACGCCACGTGGCGAACCGGAATGGCGTATCTGCTCGAGGACGACGCGAGCGAGCGCGAAACCTGGAGCTAAGCGATCCTCGGCGTCAACTCTGCCACAGCGCCTGCAAGGCGATGGGCACAGACCTCCTTCCGGTACGCATTGACCTTGATCCCCTTTGAGCCCAGGTGGAAAGGTCAACAATGGCTTCGACTTGCTGCATGGCCATACGCGGCAGGATTGACCCAAATATGAAGAAGCCCAGGCTACTCAAGGGTTCGGAAATTCCCCCGCACCTTTTGAGGGCGAAGAGAGCGTGACGCTGAGGTTGTCGAGAGTAACGGCATGCTCAGATAGGCGGCCCGGGCGGCAGGGCTGGCCCTAACGGCGACTACGCATCACCGAGGGGCCGTGCTCGGCCATCGAGAGGTTGGCGGCGGTATTGATTAGGGCTACGTGTGAGAAGGCCTGCGGGAAGTTCCCGAGCAGCCGATCGGCCTTCGGATCGTACTCCTCGGAGAGCAGACCGACGTCGTTGCACAGTCCACAGAGCCGCTCGAACATCTCTTTTGCTTCATCGTGGCGTCCGAGCAGCGACCAGGTTGTCGGCGAGCCAGAAGCTCGTCATCAAGAAGGCGCCCTCGGTTCCCTTCAGGCCGTCGACGTCCTCGTCGGTATCGGTCTGGTACCGGCGGACGAAGCCGTCGGTGACGAGCCCCTTCTGGATCGCCTCGACGGTGCCGACGACGCGCGGATCATCGGGCGGCAGGAAACCGACAGGTGCGAGCATGAGCAGGCTCGCGTCGAGCAGCTTCGAGCCGTAGTACTGGGTGAACGAGTTGAGCTCCACGTCGAAACCCTTTTCGCAGACCTCGGCGTGGATCTCGTCCCGCAATTGTCGCCAATGGTCCATGCGCTCCTTCGGCAAGATGTCGTCCTCTGCCAGCGTGACGGCGCGGTCGAAGGCCACCCAGGCCATGACCTTCGAATGGGTGAAGTGCCGCCGTGGGCCGCGGACCTCCCAGATCCCGTTGTCGGGCTCGCGCCACACCTTCTCGAGGTGATCGAGGATCGCCATCATCTGACCCGGCGAGACGTTGGACTCTTTGGGGATAGGGCTTTGCCAGTACGTGACGGCGGAGTCCAGAACCTCGCCGTAGACGTCGAGCTGGAGCTGGAGCACCGCTATGTTGCCGATGCGGACGGGCGTTGATCCCTCGTAGCCGGCGAGGAAGTCGAGCTCGAACTCGGGGAGCATCCGTTCTCCGTCGACGCCGTACATGATCTGCATCTCCCCGGGGGTCCCCGCGACGGCGCGGCGGAGCCACCCCACCCACGCCGCCGCTTCGTCGGTGTATCCCGAGACCAACAGGGCGTGCAGGGTGAAGGTCGAGTCCCGGAGCCAGGAATAGCGGTAGTCCCAGTTGCGGTTGCCCCCGATGGCTCTCGGGGAGCGAGGTCGTCGCCGCCGCGCAAACCGCGCCGCTGGGCTCGTAGGTGAGGGCCTTCAAGGTGATGAGCGAGCGGACGACCAGGTCGCGCCAGCCGCCGGTGTAGGTGCAGCGACCGACCCAGTTGTGCCAGTAGTGCCGCGTGTGGTTGCGGGCGGCGAGGCTGTCGAGGGGGAGCGGGGCGTGGATCTCCGAGGGGAACCAGGTGAGCGAGAAGGAGCGGCGAGTGTCGCCCGAGACGGAGAAGGAGGCAACGGTGGTGTTGTCATTGCCAACGAGACGGACGGGGCTGTGCAGGCGAAGGCCGTCACGGCCGGCGACGAGGACGAGGCCGTCACCGGTGGCGGTAGCCCACGGCGTGATCGCGCCGTACTCGTAACGCACGATCAGCTCCATCTGCATCTCGACGGTGCCACCACGACCCTCGACGATGCGGTGGATCATCGAGTGGCCGTCGTACGGCGGCATGAAGTCGCACACCGACACCGAGCCCGTCGCCGTCTCGAAGATCGTCTCGAGAATCAAGGTCTCTGGTTCGTAATGGCGAGTGACCTTGGTCACCTCGCCCTTCGGAGCGATCAGCCACCGTCCATTGCCCGCGTCGCCGAGCAGCGCCGCGAAGGCGGCAGCGGAATCGATTCGCGGCGCGCACCACCAGTCGATGGATCCGGTGAGGTCGACGAGGGCGACGGTTTTCGTGTCGCCGATGATGGCGTAGTCCTCGATCTTTGAGGGCACTGCTCCTCCTTGGACTAAGTCCTCGGTCTGCGTCGCTATGGCTCGACCGAGAAGAAGCGATCAAGTGCCGCTTGATCGCTATAAAAAGATTCAATCCTCGAGATCCGATGTCGTCCGTCGTCTTCGGTCACCGAGATGAGGAAAATGACCCGGAAATCGTGCCTTTGGCCTACACGTTGCAGATGAATCTTCGCAAGCCCAGCGACATTGTCGACCCCAGCCATCCAATCCTCCCATTTGAGGACATCGACCGGGTCTTCTATGAGTCGGAGAAAGGCTGAGAGGTGCGCCACAACAGCTTGAACGCCCTGAAAGACGCCTGAGCCCGCGTGGGTTCCGGGCACGACGTCGACGACCTGAGGATCGAGCAGATCGGAGGCGGCTGAAATATTGCCTCCAAAAAACTTCTGAAAGAAGTCTTGGGCCACGGTGACGCGGGGATCCGACATGACTCCAATCCTTCCACTTCAAGTACGGCAGCCGGAGCGACCACCGTGGTCTCCCAGACGATCGCTCGTCGACCGTGGCGGCTAGCACGACCTCATCAGGAGCACCTCGATCTCTTCTCCCGCAGCCGCGCCAAGAACGCCAGTCTGGTCAACTCAAGCGTTGGCTGCCAGGACCTCTCGCTCGCGGGCGGATCAGCCTTGCTTTCGCCGTAACCAGGTGTTTCTCTGGAAGCGGAAGACGGTGACTTTGCAGCCCCAAGGGTCGCAGCCCCATGGGTTGCAGCCCCAACGGGAGCCCCGTGTCGCCACCTGAAAGAGCGCGTGAGTTCGTCCACCGGGTCTTGAGCTGTCCTATTTGGCCTGCTCAGGGTGGCGAAACGTCCAGCAGTCCGCCAAGTTATGGAGAACATTTGCAGTAGCTGGGCAAGACAGTAGCGGAGGCCACGGCGAGGTCGTCTTGGCGTCGATCGGGATCAGAGGCAGCGCAGAGCGGTCTCAGCCGTCAGAGATGACGCTTGTAGAACGCAAGCGCGGCATCTCGCTCGAAGAGTGGGATTTCCACATGGGCTCCGGGGTTGATGTGCATCGTCTTCTCTTCGGAAGCAAAGGCGTCCCAGAGCGCAAGGCCACCCTCACGTGTCATGAGTTCGTCGTCCCACTGCAAGAGGAACAAGAGTGGGACCACGATGCGAACCGCCTGTGCACGCAGTCCCTCGCTGCCTTCTCTCAGTGCACCGAGACCGAGAACGGCGGCGGCAATTCGAGGTTCGTTGACCAGGAGCGGAACGCCGAATACGGTCCCCATCGACACGCCCCAATAGCCGAACGGCCCATTGGCCCACTGCTGATTGGTGGTCAGGTCATCAAGAAGGGCCTTCCATTCAGCGACGGCGCGCATAGCAGCACCGCTCATCGCCCGGACCCGTCGTTCCGACAAGGGGGCTAGCCGATCGCCGAGTCGGCGAGCGAGCAGCTCATCTCGCTCGCGCCTTTGCTCTTCTGTCATCCGGTCACCATGGCCGGGTGCGTCGAGTGCGACCACTCCGTACTCACCGTGCCTTACCAGCTTTCTGGCTAAACCAAGGACATTCGGTGCTCGCTTGTGCTGTGTCCCCCCATGACCGATGAGCACCGTGGGATGAGGAGCGCTGGCGGCCTCCGGCAACCAGTGGATCCCGGGCACGATCTCTCCATCGACCCTCAGATTGAATCGCCGTTCAATGACACCCTTCTCACATATCTCGTCGAGGATCTCCATCTGCTCTCCCAGGGTCGTATGTCTATGCGGAGCCGCAGCTCAACGCCCCGCACTCCCGTCGATTTCCACAGTCAACCACGGCGCGCCTCATTGGCGCGAGCTGTTCACGGCCGCTCCCCATGCGGTCCGACCAACAAGGTGGTCAACGAGAAAGTTGGGGCTTTCATGGTGGAGCCCTTGATGAGCGCCATCAGTGTCGGCTCCCTCCCTGCTAGACACGCGGGAATGCGCGTCAGGCTGATGGAACGCTGCTCCGCGCTTTTCCGCGACCACCGGGTCGAAGCCTTCGGCGGGACCTTCCACGTGCCCGACCGCCAGAGCTACCCCGCTCTTTTCGCTTGGGACAGCGGATATCACGCTTTGTCGCTCCTCCACCTCGAACCAGACTCCGCGGTTGAGGAGCTCACGACCCTCTACAGGGCCAACCGTCTGCCGGACGGGCTGTTGTCCCATCAGCGCTACGTCCCGGGGGCGGAGGAGCACCAGCACTTCATCGAGAGCCTCTTCGGACCGATGTTCGAGGGGGATCGCACGCCGTTCGTGGATCCTCCGACCGCTGCCTACGCAGCCGCTCGCCTCTCGTTGGCCCTTGGCGCGCCCGCGGACCAGCTGTTGGACGAGGCCGTCTGCCAATTGCGAGCTCTCGGCCGCCATCGAACGGTGGACGGCCGGTCGTTGCCGGCGGTGCTACACCCGTTCGAGACCGGGACCGAGGGAAGCGCCCTGATGCCCAGCCTGTTTGTCAATGGTCTGGGCGCTGCCCTCCACCGGCTCAAGGAGCTCACCGTTTCCTGTCGTGCGGTCGGCATGGCACCGGAGGCCGCCCTGGCTGCGGGCCACAGTTTCGTTGTGTACGACCCCACCGTGTGTGGCTGGTATCTGCTGGCCCTCGAAGAGGTGGCTGCCGCCTGCCGGGCTCGAGGCCGCGGGGCGGAGGCGAAGGAGATCGACGCCACGGCCGAGCTCGTGGCCCGGGATATCGGCGCGCTGCTCTGGTGGGAAGAAGGACAGATCTTCGCCGCCTACGACCTGACCCGAACCCGCCTGGTGCGAGGGATCGGGGCCATGGGTCTGATCCCAGCCGCCAGCCGCGCCCTGGCGGAGTCGGGCCTGTCGGAACGGGTCGCCGAGCGGCATCTGGGTCCGAACGGGCCTATGTGGGGGCCGTTCGGCTATGCGGCCGGCACGATCGGACCTGAGCATGGGGTCGGCACCTACGTCCAATGGGATGGCAACGCCGTGTGGGGCGCGACGGCCTACTGGGCCTACCTGCTTGCAGCCCGGCTCGGCCGATGGACCGTGGCCCGACGGCTACGCGACCAACTGGCGAGGCTCATCGACGCCCACGGTTTCCGGGAGTTCTATGACGCGCTGACCGGCGAGCCGGGCGGGGCGGGAGCGGGATCCGGCTTCAGTTGGCCCGCCCTGATCCTGGACATGGCCGTGCGTTCGGACGAGGGCCCCCCGGCAGACGCTCGTTACTTCGCCGCCTGAGAGCCCGAAACTGAAGTGCGTTCTTGGCGGAGTCAAAGGTGACCAGGTACACGGTTCCGATCGCACAGGCCCGGCCGGGTCCCAATGAGACAGGTGCGCCGGATCCGGGATGGCTGCGTTCCGCCGCCCGTACCCCGGCGTGGGCGAAGCTGGACCAGGTGAGGTTCTTGCCGGCCGCCTTGGCGGTCGTGGCAAACAGCGCGAGGTTGAGACACGCCGATTCGACGGCGTAGAAGCTCTGGTCCGACCCGCTAAGCGGATCTGTGGGTGGCGTGATCCTGAGCGACGGATACGCCCTCCGAACCACGCGGTCGCACTGCGGGACGGCAGCTGTGTGCCAGACCTGGTAGTTGGCAGGCCCCAGACGGCCTGGGACGTCACGATGGTGGCGGGAGGAGGACATTGGGGTTCAAGATGCCGGCAGGATCCAGTGCCGCCTTGAGCCGGCGAAAGGCCGCGAGCTCCGCCGCGCTCCGGTTGAGGTGGAGCCAGGGCCGCTTCGCCGTTCCGATGCCATGCTCAGAGCTGATGCTGCCACCGAGCTCAGCGACGTAGCGCATGACGCGATCGTCCACAACAAGGTCGTCCGGATGGACGCCGGTCACGTTGACGTGGACGTTGCAATCCCCGGCGTGGCCGAACAACCACGTCGTCGCCTTCGGGTCGGCCTCCGCGACGATGTCGGGCACATCGTCGATGAAGGCGGCGAGGACCGACGCCGGCAGCGTCACATCCAGCTTGTGCGGCGCACCAAGCGTGTTGATCGCCTCGGTGTGCCCCTCGCGGTACCACCACAGCTGCGCCCTTCGGGCCGGATCGGTGGCCACCGCGACATCCTCGATGGCGACAATCGAATTCAACACGGCTGCCATGGCGGGCACGGGGTCGTGCTGTGCCGCCGCCTCGGCCAAGAGGTAGGCCGTGTGCTCCTCGGCAAAGGGTCCTGCTGTGCCCGTCACGCGACAAACGAGGTCCAGGCCGGACTGGAGGAACAACTCGAGCGACTGCAGTTCGGGCAGAGACCGGCGCAGGAGCGACGCCGCGTCGACTGCGGCCGCCGTGGAGGAGAACGCGAGGATCGAGGTCACATGCTCTGGGCTGGGTGGCACCAAACGTACCCGGGCGGCCGTCACCACTCCGAGTGTTCCTTCGCTGCCGCAAAGCAATCCGCCGAGGTCATACCCCGTGTTGTCCTTGATCAGACCGCCCATGTGCGAGACGGTGTCGCTAGTCCCGAGCACCGCTTCGAAGCCCACAAGCTGTGCCCTCGTAGGGCCGTGGCTGAGCACCTGAAGCCCACCCGCGTTGGTGGCGATGGTGCCGCCGATTGTCGCACTGTCACGACTGCCGAGATCGACACCGTAAGCCCAGCCGGCGGCGGCCGCAGCCGCCTGAACTTCGACCACCGTCGTCCCGGCGCCGACAGAGAGCTGGCCACTCAGCGAGTCGACGTCAGTGACGCCTCCCAGCCGGCGCAGACTGAGCACGACCTCGCCACCGAGGGGAACGCTTCCGCCTACGAGCCCCGTGTTGCCCCCTTGGGGCACCAGGGCGACACCGGCCTCCTTGCACAGAGCCACCACCGCCGCCACCTCCGGGCGGTCCCCCGGGCGGACGACGGCCGCGGGGTGACCTGTGAAGCGCCCGGTCCAGTCGATGGCGTACGGCGCCATCACCTCCGGGTCGACGACCACGTGCCCGGATCCGACGATGTCGCGGAGGTGCTGCACGACGCTCGTGGACACGCCTCCATCCTCGCGCGGTGGGTCGCATCCGCACACTGCGATGCCGGACCGTCCGCTGGTTCAGACTTCACAGTGATCGATCGCGTCAGTTTCAAGAAGTTCGTTTACGGTGCCGAGCCAGACGTGCGGAGAGGGTGCTCTCCGATCTCCACTTGGCGTTCCGTGGTCGGCTCGGAAACCTCGGCACGGAGTCAAGCGTTGTCGGGGACCAAGAAGATCTAGCGACGCGCCCGGATAGCCACGAATGGCTCGGTCGGAACCAGCGAATCGGTCGCCACGACCGTAAAGCCGGCTTCGCGTACCTCTTGGGCGAGTACGTCGCCATTCGGAAGGCCAGCGACGCCGGACTGGCTCACGAGCATCAAATGGAGATGCGTGCTTGCGATCGACCCTGGTGTGGTCATCGTTGCAATGAGCAGCTCGCCGCCGGGTGTCAGGAATTCACTGAGGCGTCGGTAGAGCGCGATTCGTTCGGCTCGGGGAAAGTAGTAGACGTTGTTGAGCAATGTCACAAGCCCGTAGGTCGTGTTCGGAGAGGGCTGCCATTGGTGAAGGTCTGCAGCCGTGATCGACGCACGGGCCATCAGGCCTCGCGTGGCGAGCCGAGCCCGGGCCGCGTCGACGACGTCGGCAGCGATATCTACCCCATCGACCACCACGGCCGGGTCGGCGTGGAGCATAGCTTCGATGTACACGCCAGAGCCGCAGCCCGCATCTAGGACGTTCCCCGGACGCAGCCTGCGTACGGCGCGTTGGAGGTAAGGAGCGACGAAGGGCTCTGCGGCGCGCGAGACGTCGGCAATCACCGTGGCGTGCATTTCTAGGTCGTCGCGTCCCTCACTCGGCGCCGCTCGAAGCAACGAACTTAGGTCGGCGTAGGGGCCGGTTTGGTAATCCAGCACGGAGCGGTAGTGCGCGGCGCAGGACAGGATCGCCCGCGGCCAATGCTCGGGCGCGACGGCCCCGGATCGAGTAGCGGCCGTCCGATGCTCCGAGCTCGCCGAGCTCGATGCCTACGGCAAGCCACGCCGCCAGCCGATCCCGGCGCGTGGCGCCGAGCCCCGCCGCGATGACATCAAGATCGCGGGGCACCTTAAGCAGGTCGAACAGGCCGAGCCGGACTGCTGATCCCAAGAACAGCGCGCGCACGAGAACCCGGCTGTCGGCGACCGCGAGCCCGCGCGCCATTATGTTGTCGACGGTCAGGGCGTTGACGAGACCGCGCCAGCGCTCTCCGCGCCCACTCATGGCCGGGGCGGGCGCAGGCCGAATGTCCGTTGCGCGGCAAGCCTCACTGCCCACGTGACCGGACCAGCGCGGGTCGTTGGTGGGAACGCCTCAGTGTCGATGGCGGGGATGAATCGGACCCCATCGCCGCTCAGGTAAACGTAGATTGGATACGACACGAGTCCGAGCAGGCGCAACATAGGTGAGGCGTGCGCGCCGCGCAGCTCGCGCCCTAGCGGGGGCCGTCCACCTATAATCGGCGCATCTGTCCGGCCTAGGCCGAACCAGTGGTGGGCTCGTTGCACAATTGGAGCAAGTCGAGGATCGGGCACCCCGAGATCGGCGAGCACCGCCTCGTCGACTGCGAGCGCGTCAGCCCCGGCGTAGATGTGCCGAACCATTGCAGGTCGGCGGCAGCCCATCACTCCAAAGGGTCCGTCCGCCACCGGTGCCCACGCATCAACCACGGCGAAATCAGGTGGCGCAACATCAAGAAGCATCATCGTCGCCGAGCGGAAATCCACCCTGCGCCGCGCGTAGATGGTCGCGCCAATGGCCCCGGTGCTTCCTTCAAGGGTGGAGAGGCACAGATGCGCGAACTCCGTCGGGTCGGTACGCATCTTAGGCATGACGATGCGCAGATCGGCGTCGAGCCACGTGGCACTGATCGCCTGCTGCACGAAGCCGCGCTCATACGCATAAGGGCGGAGATCCTCGTCGATGTCGACGACGCGATACGCATCGGACCTGAAGCCAAAGTACTGAGCGACCTCCGACACCGAACGGTGCGCAAAGTGGGACCCATAGATAGTCGGCGCTTCAAGCACTGCAACGTCTTTAACGCCGTGCCCGCGCAGATACCGAGCGAGCTGCTCAACGAGCTCTGGATCGTTGACGTTGCTCCGATCCGCTCGGTCGTAGCCGAGCATAAACGACACTCTGATCGCCGCTGTCGACGCCCTACCCACACGTGACGGGAGACCAGCGCGGTCTAGCACACGCTCGAGCACAACCCGCTTGTCAGCGTCACTGTCGCCTGTCCCGATCGCCACCGGTAAAGAGGCGCCGAACCCCCTCGGTCGCTTTGAGTGAGAATCAACTCCACGCAGCGAAGCCGGCACGAACCACGGGCTGACCGCCGACAGGCCTTCGAGCACCGAAGACTTCGACGCGCCTGGGGCGAGATGATCATCATCGGTGAGCGCACCAGCGAGGATGCGGAACGCAGCCGCGTGACGTGCCTCGTCAGCGCGGATACGGCCAAACGTATCGCGCTCTTCGTCCGTCGTGGCCAGTTCCAGCAGCCGGCAGTACGCGAGTTCGGCCGTCGCCTCCAGCGCCACATTTAGAACGCAGTAGCGACGAAACGTCTGATAATGCAGCTCGCGCTCGAAGTACCGGCGGAATCCGGCCGAAAGCGCCCGCGGCAGCTACGAGCAGACCGGCGGCCCCTATCCGGAGCCGACCTTCCTCTGCCCGCACGTGGTGTTCCGTCGCCGAAACCCAGCCCGACAGCGCCCCCTGGAGCTGGCGGCCGTACACCACGAGCGATGCCATCAAACCCCGGCCAGCGAGCAGCAGTCCGCGTAAGTACTCCGCATGCAGCTCCTCGTCCTTCCAGATCCACACGAGCGTTTGACGTACCAGGGCGCGGATGTCGGCGGCGACTGGCAACAACTCGACTCGTTCACCAACTGCACCCTCGCGGTAGGCGACCGCCACGATCTGCTCCCGCTCTAACGCAAGGAGCCACAGCTGCTGCCGCTCGCCGTCGGGATCGCCAGAGTATTGCATCTGCCACCGGTCGAGGAGCGCCTTCACATCGTCGAGGAGCTCGATCTCCAGCTGACGCGGATCGACGTCTCCCATCGACCTCAAGTTACCCGCTGCAGAGCGGTGGCCCCCAGACAGTCCGCGTCTCCCTCGAACGTCGGCTGTTCGAAGCTCTCGCGGCGTTCAGCATGCCAGTCCGCGTACGGCGTGACCGCCCTCGCATCGAAAGGTGGATCACGCTGAGTCAGATAGTGATACAACGACGATGGAGGTCTGACGGCCGCGGGCCTGGACACCCTCTTGGTGAACAGGAACCGGGAGCGAAATTCTGAAGGGGCAACTGGAGGATATGGTGACGGTCATCAGGGCCGGCGGGCGGGGCATCGGCGAAGCAATCGCGCTGCAATCCCCTCGAGAAGGAGCCGCCATCGTCGTGTCCTCGCGGACGGCTTCTGATCTTGACACCACCTTACGGAGAGCACGCGTCGACGAAAGCAAAGCTCTCGCTGTGGTAGCCGATGCGACCGACCGCGCTCGAGGCAAGACGCCCAGTACAGGCTGCAGCGTCCCGCTTCGGCGTGGACGTCTTGGTCAACAGCTTAGGCGGGTCCCTCGAGAGATCCGATCCCTTCGCTGGGGACGACGAGGGATTCGAAGGAACCTTGGTGCTCAGTGTCACCTCGGCTTGGTGGACGACCAGCGCCGCCCCTCCCCGCCATGCGGGACCAAGGGTTCGGTCGCGTGATCAGCATCGGATCGGGTGCGTCCAAAGAGACAGGTGGCTCACTCGCCTACACCATGGCCAAACAAGGATTGGTGGGGTTCACCAAGGAGTTGGCCAGGTCCGTCACAACCTTCGGGATCAACGTGAACCTCCTCTGCCCCGGCTGGACCCGGACCACCCTCCTCGACTCGAACGCATGGCCCGAGTTCGTGGAACCAATATCGCAGCGGACGAGCAGCGAGCCGCGAGCGACTCCCTGCAGCGAAGGGTCCTCGACCCCGAAGAGCTCACGGGGATGGCGAAATTGCCGGCCGGACCGGACGGGCGCGGCATCACATGACAGTTCATCAGTGTCGACGGCGGGTACAAGGTGTGAACCAGCTCGACGAAAGGAGCGCTTCATGACGGCAGCTATCGAGTCGGCCTGGCCCAGCCATCCGGATTACCGGATCGATCTGGTGCCATGCTCCCAGCCAGGGCAGGTCTGGGCGGACGACGTCCTGGTGGCCGAGAGCGACGAGTGCCTCGTCGTCAATGAAACGGATCACGTCCAACGCCTGTACTTCCCAGAACACGACGTGCGTTGGGAGTACTTCGAGCCGACCGATCACCACACGACCTGCCCGTTCAAGGGACAGGCGGACTACTGGAGTCTGACCCTCGCCGGTATCGCCGAAGGGACAATCGACTGGGCCCACCGGCCCGAGGCCGGCAATGTCTGGCTGGGTGAGAACGTGGTCTGGACCTATCGCGACCCGTTCCCCGAGGTAGCCGGCCTCGAGGGTTACGTGTGCTTCTACCACGAGCGTCTACGTGTCGTACTCAACGAGACCTGGCCCGACGGCTCGGTCGTGGCCACTCGCTTCCCTGTGTGGGGCGACGCTGCGGAGCTGGTCCGACTGATGGACGTTGAACCGGTCGCGGAACTCCGATTCGTCGGGCCTGCCCATGGCCAGACGGAGCGCGATGTCGTCGAGGGCGGCCAGGTGCTCGGCGAGGCGGTGGTCGCAGCGAGCAAGGCAGTGCCCGCACAGCGAGTGACGTCGATTTCGATGATCTTCTCCAAAGCCGCCTCCTTCTCCGCGCCCCTCGACCTCGACGTCGAGATCTTGCGCGCCGGACGCAGTTTCTCGACCGTGGAGGTGCGCATCAGCCAAGATGGCTCGCTGCGCAGCACGGGGCTTCTGCTCATGGATGCAGGGGCACCCGACGTGATCCGCCATGTGGCGTCGATGCCCGACGTCGTCGGCGCGGACCAGGCTGTCCCCTACGTCGACTTCGGCGTCTCGGGACGCGAACTGCGCGTGGTCGACGCTGCGTACGACCACGACCCAAACCGAGTAGGACCGCCCGAAATCTACGTATGGACCAGGTTCCGCGACGCCCCGGCCGAGCCCTACCTGCACGCGGCCCTGCTCGCGCAGTCGGCGACCCACTGGACCATCGCGGCAGCGATGCTCCCCCACCCCGGGTTCGGTGAGGCCGACGCGCACGTAACGCTCTCGACGGGGATCATCCAGACCACGTTCAACTTCCACGACGACGTCGACGTCACCGAGTGGCTCCTCTACGCCAACCGGGCCATCTGGTCCGGCAGAGGCCAAGCTCAGGGCCAAGGGCAAGTCTTCACCTGCGACGGCTGCCTGGTCGCCTCGTACAGCGTCCAAGCGATGATCCGAGGGTTCGACCAGCAGCCGCCCTCCATTGGCAAGGACCACCGCACGGCCATGTGAGGAGGGCATCGGCCGCGACATTGCCGTCGAGGGATCCCAGAGACATCGACGTCAGGGCATACGAGGACCAAGGTGGTTCTTGTTTTTTTGGCGACTTACTTCAAGCTTGGGGCGCCTTCGCCTATTTCTGGGAAACCGGCCGCCAGCCCCCCGCCGAAATGCGAAGACCCTGTCTTGCCAGATGGCAGAGGCAGCCCCGAGAGAAGCAGCCCCAACGGTGCAGCCGACGATGCAGCGCCGAATACGGGTTCCTGGCACCGTTGAATGTTTTCCCTCAGCGGCTCAATCTCGTCGAGGGCCTCGTATCGGTCCCACGTCGCTGCGCCGCATGCGTCCGCTTGGCGCAAGGTCCGGGCTCTGCAATTGTGGGCGAGTGAGCACCATAGTCGTGTCGTCCGGGGATGCCGGCTACGGTTTTATCGTCGACGACTGGGGTCGGCTACACCAGGCGGGGTTCGGGCCCGAGATCGAGGCCCACATGCAGCGGCTGCCACACACGATACCGCCAGCCCACTACCCCCTTGCCTACCCCGCCTACGACGAGGAGCCGACCCGGGCGCCGGCATTGCGCGTCACGCACAGTGGCGGCACCACGACCACCCGGCCAAAGGTGGAGGACGTCCGGGTGGTCGGATCTCGGACCGACATCCTCCTCGTTGACCCCGACTGCTCGCTCGAAGTCACGCTGTCGTTCTGCGCAGAGGACCACGGCGTGCTGCGTCAGTGGGCGAGCATCACCAACCGGCAGCGTGGGGTGGTCATCCTCCACGAGGTCGCCGCAGCCTCACCTCTGCTCGCCACTCCCGCTCCGTACTTGACCCACTTCGCCGGGGGCGACTGGGCTGCCGAGTGGACCACGACCACTGAGTCCCTTACCCCGGGCACCAAGGTGGTCGAGTCACGCGGCGGTGTGCAGCCTCACCTGCGGTCCTGTCCCTTCTTCCTGCTCGCCCCCGACGGGTCGCCGGAGGAGTCGGCCGGTACAGTCCTTGCCGGCGCGCTGGCCTGGGGTGGGAACATTTGCTTCGCCTTCGAGCGGACGACGACCCCTGCTCTCCGGATCTGGTGCGGACACAATCCGGCGTCATCCGAGTACGCGCTCGACCCAGATGCCACCTTCGCAACCCCCGAGCAGATCTGGATGTGGTCGACCGAAGGTATGGGCCCCCTCACGCGCCGCTTCCATCGCTGGGTCCGCGCCTACGCCGTGCGCGACGGCGACAAACTGCGGCCGATCGTGGTGAACAACTGGGAGGCCACATCCTTCTCGTTCGACACTGACCGGCTCCTTGGACTCATCGACCACACCGCAGACTTGGGCGCCGAGCTCTTCCTGCTCGACGACGGCTGGTTCGGCAAGAGCCATCCCCGTGATGACGACACCACCGGGCTGGGTGACTGGGAGGTTGACGAGATCAAGCTGCCCGGCGGCCTCAGTCCCGTCATTGCGCGAGCGGACGCTCGTGGCGTCCGATTCGGGCTATGGGTAGAACCCGAGATGGTGAACCCCGACTCGACCCTCTATGACGAGCATCCAGACTGGGTGGTGCGCCAACCGGCGCGGCGCCCACGCCGATGGCGCCATCAGCTCGTTCTCGATGTCCTCCAACCAGAGGTCACCCAATTCGTCTGCGGTGTGGTGGACCGCATCCTGGCGGAGAACCCGGGCATTAGCTACCTCAAGTGGGACGCCAACAGGCCGCTGACCGACCCCGGGTCCCCCGCGCTGGCTGCCGACCGGCAGCCCAATTACTGGGTCGACCAGGTCCGGGCCACCTGGAGCCTGATGGAGACCGTCGCCGAGCGCCACCCGGAGCAGACGCTCATGCTGTGCGCCTCGGGCGGCGGGCGGGTCGACCTCGGATCCCTGCGCTGGTTCCACGAGGTCTGGCTCTCGGACAACACCGATCCCGTCGACCGGGTGCGGATGCAGTGGGCCGCGTCGCATTTCCTGCCCGCCAACGTTGTCAGCGCGCACGTCACCCGGGAAGGAGACCGGCCGGTGGCCTTCGGGTGTGCCGTAGCGATGAGCGCGCGGTTCGGCTTTGACATCGACTTTGCGGGCATGACCGACGACGAGCTGGCTGTCTGCCGCCGCGCGGTGGCGCTGTACCGAGACGTCCGGCCGCTCGTCCAACAGGGCGACCTGTGGCGGCTGGTCCCACCAGATGAGCGCGCCGCCCTCAGCTACGTGTCCACAGACGGCCGGCGGGCGGTCCTCTTCGCCTTCCAACTCACTACACCCACGAACGATCCGGTCCCGCTGCGCCCTCGTGGGCTCGATCCCGTCCGGACCTACGAGGTCACCGCGGTCGATCTGGCAGCCGGCCCCGATCCAGCCCGCACCGACGTAGAGCGACGACTAGGCGCGGCGCTCATGGAGGAGGGCCAGGAGTGGCCCCTGCACGAGCCCTGCACTGCCCGCATTTTGGTGCTCCGGTCCGTGTAAACGCGGGCGAGCAGCCCGCTTCGGTGTGCTTGGTGCGACGCGGGCACGACGTCGGCCGTCCACTACAGATCTCAATGGTCGCGTCCGTTGTCCTGATGAGTCACTAACGCGACAACTATTGGGCACGTAGGCGCGTACGGCAGACGCTGCCCCGTGGATCGCCGGCAAAACGTTCATGGTTTGCCGTGATTCGTTGGACTGCGTTTGTACGCCGAGGACAGGCTCTCATCCATTCCCAGGCAGCGGCGCCCAGTTCTGCTCGACGACCCAACAGACGCCTGCCGGGGGTGACCCAACCGGGCCGTGCTTGCAGAGGCTTGTCGGTGGGTGATTGTCATGGACCTCGACCACCCGGTACTCCGTTGGGCCATAGAACTTGTCCGGCCCGTAGGTCAACACAGGTGAGTAACCGCCCGGGAAGTTGGTGACACGCGACATTGCCTCAACGAAAGTCCGCCGATTGAGGTCCTTACCCGCCATGGTCGCCGCCTGGGCGAAGAGGCGGATCTCTTGACACCAGCCCTGGACCGGCCCTTGCTCCTCAATGTCGTCATTGATGTTGCCCTTGGGAGTCTGCGGGTAGGCCTTGTGCCACACATCCCAGCAGCTCCGCACCCCTGGGTCGTACCCCCCCTGTGACTCAGGGACCGGAAGGTCGATGCCACCGAGAGTCTCTGCCGTGACACCCTCCTGGTTGTTGAGCGCTTTCTCGTAGGGGATAGGGATCAGTCCGAGCGCAACCTCAATTTCGGACTGGTAATCGCTGAGGAGGAGCTTTGGAAAATAGTCCTGTGAAGTCTCGGCGCCGATGTATGGGGTGAAAGCGTTTTCGGGCAACAAGGGAATCACAGATTGAACGCCGGCCGACTTGAGCCGTTCCACCGCCAGCGTGACGGTCGAATCGATAGTGGCGGTCTCATCGATGTCTGCGGCGACTTCGACCACCTGAGGGACCACTCCGATCTTCTTCAGGTCCGGCAAGAGATAAGAGTCGAGCGCGCCTTGGTCACTGGCCTGGTCCGAGACCACGACACCGACCTTCTTCCCGTGACCGAGGCGACCCGAGCTGAGGCCCCAGCGCACAGTGGCCGCGAGGATGGGTGCGTCATCCGCCCCCGTCCACCACAAGTACGGAGAGCCGAGGTCCGTCCAGTTGGTGGTCGTCGTCCACTGGGAGAGCATCGGCGTCTGACCTTCTCTGGTGATGCAAAGCTGATTGGTTCCTTCGTACGTGCCGAGCCCGTCTACGACGGCGAAGACGGGCGGGTTGCCCTCGGTCCACTGCTTGCACAGCGCTCGCTCCTCGTCCACGTTGGTCGGATCGAAGCTCTCGATCATCGGGTTGATCTTCCGACCATGTATTCCCCCGGCATCGTTGATTTGGTTCACGAAGAGGTGGATCGCTTTCGTCTGCTCGCCGTACTCGGCGTCCGACTCGATCTCGAACTCCCCCTCGATGCTGGTGAACGAGATGATCGGGAAGACCACGTTGATGGCGCTTGCCGTGACACCCCGTGAGCTTGTGCTCGCCTTGGTAACGGGGGTCGGAGCGGTGGTGGCACCCGACGGCGCTGCGAGACCCAACGCCGCCGTGCTCCCAAGGACGGCGAGGGCTCCCCCGGCGCTCAGCAATCTTGGCCTCGGTCCCGATTTTCCCCAGCGTCGCATCGCCGTCTCCCCCAGGTGCGCCGTTCCAATCGGCCAGCCCGGGACAGGGTATCGCTGGTCGGACAGCCAATCACGGCAGCAGTTGCCCATCGTGCCAACCAACGGGGAAGTGCCAACGATGACGTCGTTCGTGTTGTCATGGGGCATTCGGACGTATGGATCCATCGGGTCGGTTATGCAAGCAGGCACTCGATCGTCCGTAACAGGAAAAATGTCCGTGACCCGGCAATCCTCGGTTTCGCCTCTTCGCCGCCGCGGCCGAAAAAGCCGGCCGCGACCTCACTCGCCGTACGGTCGTCGAGGCGATGGCGTCGATCAAGAACTACCCCGGTACCCTGAGCCCGATTCTCAGCTACGGCTCGGACAAATTTTGCGGGCCGACACAACACCGAGTCGTCGGCTTGCACAGCAACAGCTCGGCGCCCAACGAGTGCATCCATAACTACAAGGCCCGGTTGCAGGCAACCTGCTGGCGCACCGTCCAGAACTGGAATCCCTTGGTGAAAACCTAGACGCTCCAGGAGCGCGCGATGACTTGACCAGCCGGATTGGCATGACTTGGTCTGGCCATCTGGCAGACAGAGACGCGTTACTGTCGGCGATCCGACGAGCGAATCCTTCGGTCGAGTTCGCAGCCTCGATGCAGCGCCACGAATCAATGGCGGCGTTCCGAAGCGCCAATTTTTGGCGGTAACCTCTGCAACCCGGCGGACCGCCTCTCGCAGGTGGAGCTCCGCGTCAGAACCTATTCAGTCGACTCGAAGACGCGCTCCCCTGGGCGTCGACCGAGGGACGTTTGTCGTCTGAACGAATGCGTGGCCTTCTGACTCTGATGTGGTGTTGTCGCACCCCCCGTCTTGGCGGCTCTGATACATAGCCACAGCCGAGGTGACCGGGACATGTCGGCTTGAGCGGGTGACCAGCTCGAGTCCGGACCAACGGACCGACACTGATGGGTGGTCGCAGTCGGCGAACACCTCGGACCAGACCATGGGGTTTTGAAGGGTTTCTCCAGGAGCATCGAGGCAGCGGATCATCGTGTTGTCGATCCACCCGGCCCAGCCGCCGGCCGCTCGGGAGATCCGGAGTCGATACGGGCGGCCGGGCTCCCAATCGAAGTCGCGTGTGTTCGGGTTGTCGAACGAGCTGGGCAACTCCGAGATCCCGCCCGACAACTCGGCGCCCGAGGCTCCGTAGCCACCCCAGTTGACGTGGCGAAGGCCCCTCGGGACATCGGCGCCCCATTGGAGCCCCAGATGGGCCCCGGCCCCACCGGAGAAGGACACCTGGAGCGCCCAGAAATACAGGCGGGACACCCTCGGCAGTACAGGCACCGTCAAGCTCACGGACGCCTCAATCAGTGGTTCGCTGGTCGGCACGTCCCAAAGCAAGTGGAATGAGGATGCGCGGTTCGCCGAGGGTGGCTGTCCCCTCACTCGGATCCGGCCAGCGAGGCGAGCGGAGCCCCACCTCGTCAATCTCGACCAACGGCCGCTTGCCTCCTCCACGGCGCCAGTCCACCACCACCTGCTGACGCTCGGGCACCCAGAGCCGCCGAACGGCGAGCGAACCTTGCTTCTGGTCCTCTCGTGGATGGCCATATCGATGTCCATGCGGATGTTGGCATCGCCGCCATCCGGCGTAAACGCTCGTCGAACGTTTACGGCCAATCCCAGCCCAAAAGTTGTCCACAAGCGAGGATCGCTCCCCCGGGACGGCCTTCAGGGCCGCCAGGGCACCATCCCGGCGGCGCCTTCGGAGGGGATCGAGCCCGCCCGGTCGGATCATCGAGAACCTGTCCCACGGAGGCGGCGAGCTTGGCGATCTCATCTAGCGACATCGGTGCGGCCATCGGCTCACTTTGCCCCAGCCGAGGCGTTCACGGATCCTCGGAAAATCATTCCTTCCTAGTCGACCCGGCCCGAGGTGTTGGTGCAGTGCCCCGACCAAGACTCCTGATGCAGCGGGCGCCAACCGTCCATTGACCCGTCTGAGTGTGTAGGCAATGCTCACGCGTCGCACAACCGTGGGTGCATCCTCACCGGCCGTTACCAACAGTCCAGGCCTCTCGGCATATCACACGTGAAGGGATGTGAGATGAAGGGCTTTTTGCTCTCGCTTACCGTAGTCATCGCCATCGGTTACACAGTGCTGTCACCAGCGAATGCGCAGGCGACCCAGGCGCAGCAGGTTTACAACTGGGGTGACCCTTGGGGTGATCCTTCGGGTCTGCAATACGAGGGCCCGACGTCGGTGGAGGGCGTTCCCGGCACGATCGTGCAGATCTCCACGTCGAACTCGGCCTCGTATGCGTTGACCAGTAGCGGTGAAGTCTGGGCGTGGGGCGTAGGGCAGGGAGGCGCATTAGGGAATGGAACGATGCCGACATCCACGACAACTCCGGTGCTAGTCCAGTTCCCAACGGGCGTCACGATCGCTTCGCTCCCGAGCCCAATGCCCTTTGACACCGGTATGGCGATCGACAGCAACGGAAACGTCTGGGGCTGGGGCGCAAACGTAGAGAACTCGCTCTGCGTACAGGAGGGAGACCTGGTCTACCCGGTGATGCTGCCGCTGACGCATGTCACCTTGGCCAGTGGCGCTGGCGGACATGGGCTCTACGTGTCGAACGGGAAGCTCTACGCTTGTGGTGCAAACGCAGCCGGCGAGTTGGGTGATGACAGGACGGTCGCGTCGACGCAGCCCGTGCTCGTGGCCGGCTTGCCAGACGAGTCCATCGAAGCAATCGGTTCGTCATGGGAGAACTCGGGTGCCCTGATGGCCGATGGTTCTTACTACGACTGGGGCTACAACGCTGCCGACCAGCTGGGGAACGGCACCACGACGAACAGCGACACCCCGGTCAAGGTCGATCTGCCAGCGAGGGTGCAACAAGTCTCCCTTGGGGGCAGTTCCGGAGAGAACGGCCAGACTGTGGCCGTTCTGGCGAACGGAACAGTATGGGCTTGGGGCTCAGATCAGTTTGGGCAGCTCGGCAATGGAGAGAGGTCGAGCAGCTCTGCTCCCACGCAGGTTGATGTCCCACCAGGAGTGTCCTTTGTGCAGGTTGTCTCCGGCGGATCGACCATGTATGGGATCGACAGTTCGGGTGCGGTTTGGGCCTGGGGACAGAACAACGTGGACCAGCTCGGGTTCGGCGCCATAGCATTGAGCGACCTGCCGGTCAAGGTTGATATCTCTTTGAGTTGCGTCTCCTCCACTGCGGCAAACGTGGAGGGCTTGACAGAACCTGGCGCAGCTGGTGTCACCCCGTCTGCGCCTTGTCCGCCGCCGGTCACTTCTCATGTTTCCGCCTCCACCCACGGCTACTGGCTCGTGGGCTCTGACGGAGGGATCTTCAGCTTCGGCTCTGCGCAGTTTTACGGATCAACCGGGAGCCTGAAGCTCCAGCGGCCTGTTGTTGGCATCGTGGCGACCCGAGACGATGGCGGCTACTGGCTCGATGCTTCAGACGGAGGGGTGTTCTCGTTTGGTGACTCGCAGTTCTACGGCTCCATTCCCGGGCTTGGCTTCTACCCGGCTGGCTCGGGACTACCACACAGCCTCAATGCCCCCATCGTTGGCATGGTGCCATCCAATGACGACGCCGGTTATTTGATGGTGGCGTCCGACGGTGGGGTGTTCGCCTTCGGCGATGCCCACTTCGCTGGGTCGTGTCCGGGAATCGGCGGCTGCGCTGGTGCGGCGGTTGCCGTCATGCCCGATGCGAGCGGCAGTGGCTACTGGCTCGTGACCCAGACTGGGAACGTCTACGCATTCGGCGACGCCTCTTATTACGGCGCTCCAGGAAACACTGGGTCCCCGGTCACCTCAGACGTCAGGACGCCGAATGGCGACGGTTACTGGATCCTCACGGCAAACGGCAGCATCTACAGCTACGGCGATGCAGGCGGCTTTGGAGATGCTGCAGGCAATTTCAACGGGCTGGACTCAGCGACCGCCATCTTTGTAACTACGGATGGTGCGGGCTACTGGGTCTCCTCTGCACTAGGCGCAGTCTTCAACTTCGGTGATGCACCTAACCACGGGGGCATGTCTGGCACGCACCTCAATGGTTCGATTATTGCGGCCACGGGATTTTAGGGATTCACCCAGCGCCTGCCGTCGACCCACCATCTCCAATCGAGGGCCTTTGGACGGTCGAAACGTCCTTGACTACTAGTCGACTCCGCCCCCGGTGTCCGCGACCAGAGCCTGACCCACGTCTCTCTGGAGCAAGCCTTCAGGCCATCGGCTCTGATTGGGTGGGGGCGATGCTCATGCGTCGCACAACCGTGGGTGCAGCCTATGGCTCGACTCGTCGAGACCAACCTGAAAGAAGGTGAACCAATGTGGGGATTTCCAGGCCGCATTCGGACCCAACCGGACGTCAGGAGGGGTATTTCTTCAGCGCGGGCCTTCCGACCAAATCGCTACGAAAGGACGGCATCGAGTTCCCCGGCGCACGGACGTGGAAGGCAACGTTGTCGCAGCTCTCCTTTCGGGATCTGCGGATTCCAAGTGTGAAGCTTGGTGGGAAACATATCCACGATGGCCGTGTGATCCGGCACAATCTGCCCATGCGTCATCGAGGAAAACCATCACTGGTAATCCTCAACATCGAACAGGGTCAGTTGAACCGGTTCGTGAGTCGGTACGACCTCGATCCCCGTTCCGGCATCCGAGTACCTGGACTGCTCATGGAGAACCTCTTCCGCCTGAGCGAGCCAAGCATCAAGTGATTGCAGGGTTTTTGAAACCATTATGGTCACCTCATCGAACCTGGCTGTGCCACCGTGCCTCTCGGTCGGTTGGCGGAGCATCAGTGGGCCAGGACCCTCAGCTCCTCTTGATGATTACGACCTCATTATAGAGGGAATCCACAAAGCAGCCCCAACAGGATTCGAACCCGTGTCGCCACCTTGAGAGAGCGGCCAGGTATGTGCGGCAGGTGCGCTCCAGTACCATCGTCCCTAATCATTGCCTACATGCGTCCAGGGAGAAGGCCCCCATCCATTCAATCGGACTGAATGGATGGGCAAAGAGATGGACAGTGGGTTCCCGAAATCCGCACCGTCTTATGGACCGAGTTCTGGCGAATTCGCCGTTTTTACCTTGCTCGGCTTGCGCGCCGTCTTGTCGAGCGGAAAACCCAGTGAGGCGTAGGCCGGGAGACGCTTCGCCTGCATTCGCGCCAAGACGGGCACATTGATGTCGACGTAGTCGTGCACTTCGACTCGCGATTTCCCCGAGGCAGGCCGAAGTACCCGCCCCACGTACTGAACGATGCGGCCCTTGAATGCCAAGGGAAACGCGAGGAACAACGTGTCGAGCTGCGGCAGGTCGAATCCCTCCCCCAGGAAGCTTCCCGTCGCCAGTAGTGCAAGTCCACCAGCAGAGGCCTGTGCCTGCATCTCGGCCGATGCGCTCGCCCGGGCCTTTTTGCCCATCCCGCCTCGCATCACGACCGCATCGATCCCGAGCCGTTGGAGTTCACCAGAGAGTGCTTCGAGGTGCTCCGTCCACTGTGTGAGCACGAGGCAGTTTCTCCCGACCTCGGTGGCAGCAGCGACGTCTCCGCAGATCTGTCGCGAGCGCTCCTCGTCTTCGACGAGAGCCCGGAAAACAGCTTGAATGCCCAGCTCCTCGTCACAGGACTGCTCGTGGCCCGTGGTGTGCGTCACAAGTACTCGCTCCACCCGGAGGCGCTCATCGTGGTCCGGCGTCATCCGGTATCGCTCCGCTCCGCAATACATCGTGATGAGCTTTTCGAGATGATCCCGCCGGTAGGGAGTCGCTGTCAGACCGAGCCAGTGCCGTACCGGCATCTCACGCACGACACGCTCGAAAGTGACCGCGGGGACGTGATGACACTCGTCGACAATGACGAGCCCATACGCCTTGGTGATTTCGCCCAGATCCTCCCGGCGGGCGAGGCTTTGTGCCATCGCGATGTCGATGTCGCCCTTCGCCTTGTTGCGGCCGCCGCCAAGTTGACCGATCTCCTTGGTGGCCATCCCGAGGTGCTCTCCGAGACGCTCTCGCCACTGCTCGACGAGGGGCTGCCGATCGACCACTATGAGTGTGGGGAGCCGGCGATGGGCGATCACTCCGCAGGCGATCACGGTCTTACCCGAACCTGGCGGAGCCACCAGTACACCGTGATCATGTGGAATGAGCGCATCCAATGCGCTCTGCTGACGGTCCGTGAGATCGGCCCGCAGGGAGACATCGATTGACTTGGGCGACGAGCATGCGTCGGTCACTTCGAGATTGCTTCCGGCATCTCCCACCATGCGGGCGGCCTGTTCCGCAATTCCGCGTGGAAGCAGGAGCTGATCGATGGTCTCTCCATAGCACCGTAAGAAGCGCGGCGTGTTCCACGTGGAGAAGCGGAGCCGCTCCTTTTCGTAGTACTCCGGATTGTGCAACGAGGCCAGATGCTTGAGCGCGGCCACGAGCGACGGGGGCACGCCGATGCGGTCGATGGCCAGCATGGCGCCTGAGACGGCCCGGATCATCTCAGGCGGCTTCTGATGTGCTCCACTCGCCAGTGGCCGTCGGTACTGCGTGGCATCGGGCCCGGCGACGATGGGCGCCAGGGTCTTCTCAAACGCCGCCACGGCTTCGGGAGACATGCGTGGAATCGACGCCAGGAACGCCCACTGGTCCTCATACGGCTCGAGGCTGGCCGGATCGAGAAAAACAGTGTTCCCTTGTCGCCGGCACTCTCCCTGGAGCGGAAGAGCGATCAGGTTCCCGAAGGATCCCTTCGGAACGAAGTCCTGGGTGGGAAACAGGCGGTCGTAGCTCGACAGGTCGAGCTCGGCTCGGACCTCCATTGCCTCGCGGAGGATATGCACTCCCAGGCGTCGAGCCGAAGCAGCCGGTACCGGTCCAGAAAAGAATGTCCAGGTGTGCGCCCCTTCGCCCGAGCGTGATCGCTCCAGTGCGACGGGAACGCCGATCGCGGCAGCGGCGTCGAGATAGGCCAGCGCATCGAGCACCCAACCCTTTCCGTCGAAATCGCAAGCCAGGAGTCGACACTCGTCGCCGCGGCGCAGAGGGTAGAGACCGAGGTGACTCTCACCAGCGAGGTGGGATGCCACCACTCCTTCGTCGAGCGGCAGATACGCACGACCAGGTTTCTTCGCGTTCGCCCAGCCACCCACGACGGCAGGGCTCCAGCCGCTCTTTCCGGACCGCGCACTCTCCCAGCGAAGGGCGTACACATCCTCACGCCCGGCGAACAGGAGGCGAAAAAGGTCGATCTTGGCCTCAGCTGGCGAGCCACCGTCGACGTCGCCTTTGAGTTCCTGCCGGTCCGAGTCGACGAACAGGGTGGGCTCCCACGGTTCGACGACTTCGTGTCGGCTGGGCTCATCGAAGCCAAGGAGCGAGCGCAGGCGCTGATTCTCCGCCCGCAATGCAAGGATCTCATCGACCAGTGCTTCGATGTCCTCGGGTCCCATGTCGCTCATCGATACCTACTCCGGGTCAGGGTCAGCTGGGGCGTTTTACCCAGCCGCCCGAAAGCGGATCCCAGTGACCGGACTCGACAGATCCGCCCAGGAGCGGATCAATGAACGCCGCCACCAGATTGATGGCATCTGGGAAACCGCTCGGTACGAGTCCCTCAAGGCCGGCACCGGCGATGAAGGTGGACCACGCCTGCTGACGCTCGTCCCCGAGTCCGGCGAGGAGTGCAGCCAGCGGACGCAGAGCAATCTGTCGGTGGTCGGCGGTTGCGTTGACGGCCGCCAGAAGCTCGGATGCCGCGATCTCATAGCGCCGAGAGAGGACCACGACATCTGCGAAATCGCGCTCACGCGTCGTCGCAGCCCCTCGCTCGATCATCGTGACAATCTTTTCCGCCAGAACGGTGGCCAGTGGGTATCCGAGCAAATGGAACGGGGGGTCGAGAAGGGCCGGGTACTCGACGTCGACCGGATGGGGAGTCACAGGATCTCCGATATTGACATCGAGGCGGAGAACCAGTTTCGCGCGCTCGATACGGGAGGGAACACTGAGCCGCACTCCGGAATAGAGCGCAGCATCACGAATGACCTGCGTCGTCATGGCGTCGGCCTGATAGCTGACGCCGTCGTCAACCGTGACGGACAAAACCGTGCGAACGACATCGGCGATTGCCGCCACATCGTTGTCGATGGCACGGGCCAGGAGGTCCACGTCACCGGTGGGCCGGCGGCTGCCCAGGACCGATAGCAACATTCCCCCCTTGAGAACCAACCGGTCGCGATAGGCGGACCTGGACAGCCGAAAGAGGAACCGTTCGAGCACGTAGGTCAGCAACAGCTCCTGGGTCGGTCGACCGCGCCGACGTGCCATCTGCTGGAGGTCGAGGTAGGCGTTCCCGGCAGTCGAGTCTCGTTGGACCGGGCTCATTCCTGTAGCACCCGCATCGCCTCGAGGATCGGCGTGCGAACTCTCAGCTGCTCGGCCAGTTCGAGGACACGGCCTGGTTGGGCGCGCGGGCGGCGAAGGTACCTGCGCAGACCGGCGACAGCGAGGTCGACTCCAAGGCGGTGTCGCTGTCGGAAACAGTCGACGACAGTCCGTTCGGGGTCAGTGATGCGAAAGCCGAGGTCCACGCCCACCGCCACCTCGATCCGGCCAAGTCCGAAGGTGCTCGCTCCAAAGACATGGACGCGTGTGGGCGGATGGTCGATGTGCGGGCGGTGGCTCCCTGCCGGAACGGCCAGGTCCACCCGGGTCGGGGTTTCGTCGCTCAGATCCCAATAGGCGAGAGCAGAGCCCAAGCAGACCATGCCCTGAGGGGAGCGGGTGCACACGACCACGAAGTCGATCTGGTCGATCCCGGCCGCCTCTCGCAGTTGAAAGAGTCCGCGGGACACCTCGATGAGGAGACCCGAGTCGCGGGCTTGATAGAGGTCACGCCACGAGATCCCGTGCCCGATGGCGTCCCGAGCGCGAAAGATCGCTCCGAGGGGCCGAAGCGTGTCGATGACCGCCGAATCGGTAGACATACGTATGAAATCCTACTACGAGAGGTGGTGTCTATGTAGACTTTCATACCACCCTCCTGGGCGAGGACACACGCAGGGCCCAGCCCTGGCCGATGCGGCCGTCGGCCGTCGGCCGTCGGGATGCGGCGACACCGCTGGCGTCGAACCTGTCTCCACTCTTTGTTGATAGAGACACCGAGATGAGCACGACCTATGTCATCAGCGACTCTTCGTACGCCTGCCCATCGACTCCCCGGAAAGAAGGTCACATGCATGATTTGAACCCCCGCCCTTCGGGTTATGAGACCTACTTCGACCGTCTATGCGGTTTTGGGTAGTTCGGCCCACTACGCCTCATTCAGCGATTTACCTGGGATAATACAGCCCTCCCTCGGCTATCACGTAAGAGGCGTCTGACGGCTTGAACCGATTCTGTGGGATTTTCGTGGGATCTCACAGTCCTTCGGGCAATTTTCGGGACGTCTTTTTGGAGTTTCGAACAACGAGTGGAGTCGGTGGTGTAGCGAGTCGCGGGGGGGCACCCCAGGCATACCTCCCCCGCCCTTCACACGGGTCACCGAGATACCTGCGCGGGTTGCTTACCGGAACCCCGATCGGCACCCCATCTCCGCCGTCGCAGGAGCCTCGGCCTCGACCTGGCGTGTTACATCTGGGGCGATTCACCTCCACAGACACCGGCGGGCGAAATAGCCCGAGTTGTCGCAGGCTCGTGTCGCGGGGACACCTAAGTGCCGAGATCCCCCGCGACACGGATACGCAGTACAGACAACAGTCAGAAGGTTCTAGACCCACTCGATCGTCTTCAGCCTTATCGGCAGTTTGAGCAAATGGCACTGATTCAGGCCCCTATCCGCACGGAATCGTGACCGCCGGCGAGCGCAAGCACCTCCTCAAAACCCTCGCGCAGGCAGTCGGCGAGTACATCGGTATCGGGAACGGCCGCGGTATCAATCGTGACGCCGATGGCACAAGTACCGTCGTAGGAGAGCAACGTCAGGTTCGCTGACGAGCCGATCGTCGGGCCGAATGCGACGTATCGCTCCAATCGAGCTCCCGCGAGATACACGGGGAACGTGAAGCCTGGAACGTCGCTTGCCAAGAAGTCAACGTGCTTGAGCATGCTGCCGACGGTCCCTCGAGGCAGGAAGTTGAGAACCCCCGCTATGGCATCGGTAAGGGGCAGCGAACGCTCGCCGCGAGCCGCCTTACACAAGCGGTCGATCGTCTTGATGCGCGACGCCGGATCCGCGTCAGAGACAGGAACCGCGAAACGCATCAGAGTGATCCGATTGCCACCCACCGGGTCCTCGGGCGTGCGGATGCTGATGGGAAGAGTGACCCGCAGGTTCTCTGGGGCAACACCGTGGTGCTCGTGATAGCGCCGAAAGCCACCAGCCACGGCAGCCATGAAGCCGTCGTTGACGGTCCCGCCTCCTGCCGTGGCGGCCCGTTTGAGGTCCGCGAGGTTCATCTCCAGGATCTCCAGATGCCGCGTCAGACCGCGGTCCGTCATGACAGGCGAAAGCGTGTTCCGAAATGGCGCCACCGTGCGGCCGATCGACCTCGCGGTCTCGAGGATCGCGTTGGCACTCGCAATTGGATGTCTCGCTGCGCGCGCTGCGGAGGGAACCGCGCTCGTTGCCGCGTGGACCACCAGTCCGGCCAGACGCTCGCAATCCCGGGCCAAGCTCTGGCCCAGGACCCCGCCGATCGAGAACCGGCGGACGTCGCCTTCGTCCTTCCCCTCAGGGGATGCGGTCGGAACTGGTGCAAGTGCCATCGAAATTGGATCTACGTCGAACAGGAGCAAAGCCAACTGCATGCCCCCGAGGCCATCGGTCAGCGAATGATGGACCTTCATGATCAGGGCGGCTCGGTCGCCCTCTAAGTGTTCCACCAGCGTGAACTCCCACAGCGGGCGTGCGCGGTCGAAGGCCGTCGTCGCAGCGATTCGGGCAAGCGCCAGGACGGTGTCGGGCGTGTGCGGGACCGGCGAGTCCACGCGGCGCAGGTGCCACATCAGGTCGAAGCTGCCGTGGTGGGTCCAACGGGGGGTAGCGAGCCGCGCTGGCGGCTCGAGCACCCGCTGGCGGAAGAACGGGATCTGCCGGGTGGCTTCGTCGAGTTTGGCCACGAACATGTCCCAGTCAGGGCTGTGCTCCAGCCAGGCGACGGCGACCACGGTCGAACGCAGGATGGGGTCGCGTTCCATATACCACGAGAAGGCGTCGCTCTCGCGCATGAAAAGGTCCATGCCCACTCCTCTCTGCGGACTCATCTCAGCTTGGTCGATGAGCGCACCGCATTGACAGGGAAGAAGGTCCCGTCTCACACACACGTCAGTCCCTATCCGGGATCGGCGGGTTCCGGGACAATGGAAACCATGCTCAGTGGCGCGATCGACGTTTTCCGCATGCGTCAATACTTCAATGTCATTACCCGGACGAGGGAGTTTGTCGATGGAGTCCGCGAGGACGCCGGTTTCCTCGACGATGCCAGACGTGCACTCGTGACCCTTCCGTTCGACCGCCGTCGACACCCTGACCTCCACCCATTCCCGCCAATGCAACAGATCGAGACAACCGACCTGAGTCAGCGCCGGCTGGCCCTGGTAGCGACCGGGGGCAGCGGGGCTTTGGCCTCGGTCGTCGGGGCCGCGAGAGCGCTGGAGGAAGCCGGCATCCGCCCAGCCGTGATCTCGCTGTGCTCGGGTTCCGCCCTCTTCGGGTTCCCCATCGCCGCAGGCAAGTCTGCGAGCGACGTTGCGGCCTTCACGCTCGGAATGAGCCCAGATGGGTACGTCGACGTCGACTGGCGCATGATCGCCTCCTTGATTCCACGAGCGGCGAAGGGTTTCGCGGGCATCGTGCGGGGCGAGCGAATCGAAGCGTCGTACCGGAGGTTCCTGGGCGACATGACCTTGGGGGAGATGCCAATCCCCGCCTACGCCCCTATCTGGAGCATTGAGCACAATCGCCTGGAGTACATCGGTCCTCTCACCTACCCAGACCTGCCCGTCGCCCGCGCTGTGCGCATGGCGATCTCCCTACCGTTGTTCATCGAACCCGTGATGCTCGGTGGCGACTACTGGTGCGACGGAGGCATTGTCGACATCTTCCCAGTACGGCCCGTCCTCGACATAGAAACACGGCCCGAGGTGACGCTGGCGATCAACGGCTTCTACCCGCCGGGTTTCGTCGGTGAGGACGCCTCGGGTTGGCAGAACCGGCGTAACAGCATCCTCTACGTCGCCAGTCAAGTGCGCACATGCCAGCAGGTGGAGCTGGCCAGGACAAACCTGACGCGAATCGAGCGGGAGACCGAGGTGATGATGATCGAACCCGTGCCCTACGCCAAGGTCCGCGGGGCAGGGTTCTACCGGCAGTTCCTCAACACCGAGGATTGGGCCGACTTCATGCGCGCCGGGCGCCTCGAGACGCGGCGCGCACTCGCAGGCTGGTCACTTCCGATCCGCGCATCGGCGTGATTGACGCGAGGAACGTAGCGAGCGCATCGCCTTCGGGGTCCGCAATTCGAGAACTACTGGATCCGAGCGCTGTTCTATGCCGGTTGGCCTGGCGCGTTTCGGGCTCGATCGTCGACCGGTGAGAGTCGTCAGCTCCCCACCAGAAATGCGAAGAGCCATATTGGTGGCGGGGGGGAGTGTCTGAGCTCAGGACATGGGACACCGATCCGATCGATGTGTCAAGGCATAGGACACCACCAGTGAAGGGGTGCTCCTGTGGACATGGGCAGGTTTCTGATCGAGACGCATCTGCGGACCCGGCGGCCGATCAAGAAGTTGGCGGCGGCCCATGAGGTGAATGCCCGCTGGCTCTTCAAGCTGCTGCGCCGCTACCGCCTTGAAGGACCCGCCGGGCTCGAGCCTCGCTCGCGGCGACCGCATCGGTCCCCGACCCGCATCGCCGACGTCTACGAGAACGAGATCGTGGCCCTGCACAAGCAACTGGCCGACGACGAGCTCGACGCCGGTGCGGCGACCATCCACTTCCACCTGGCGCAGCGCTACAGCCGGCCCCCGTCGGTCTCGACCGTCTTTCGGGTGCTCAAGGTCAGGGGGTTCGTCACCCTCTCACCCCAAAAACGTCCGAAGAGCTCGTTCACGCGCTTCGTGGCCAACCTGCCCAACGAGTGCTGGCAGGCCGACATGACCCACGTGGAGTTCGGGGGCGGGCACCTCTACGAGGTGCTCAACATGATCGACGATCACTCGAGACTGTGCGTGGCCTCGAGAGCGCGGATTTGCCTTTCACCATCCCCCGTTGTTTTGCACCATATTTCGACCTCTGACGGACACAGACGGACACGCTCTCGGCGACCGGTTGACCCTTCGAGCCAACCCTGTCGGTTGAAACCCGTTCTCGCCAGCTGTTGCCAAGTGCTTGGTGCCCGTGGAGTGCCCGGAAGCTGCTATCAGCACCCCTCCATTCAAGGGCGTTCCCCGAACCAGAGAGTTGCCACTCCCCCACCGACCTCGTCTGACTGCGGACTGCGGCACCCGCCTCATTACTGGAGTCAAGTGGGTTATCCCTCTGACGGAGCATTCATTCATGAACGGCGCATGGCTGGGGCCCCACATCGATTACGGCCGTTAACCATGGGGGGGTCGCCTGTGCATAGGCCCTACCATGTCCAAAGGTTCTCGCCGTCTCGGCGTTCGTCAGATGGACCTGGTCAGTGGATGGCGCCAGAGCTGGGATAGGTAATCCGAACGACGTTGTCACATTCGGGACAAACCACGGCCATCGGAACGACCTCCAAATCCCCCTGTAGTTCGGGCATCGGGCGTAGATCGTGCGGGTGAGGGGGTAAATCAAGCACATATCTGCAGTGCTGACACTCAATCACCCTTCCAGAATGGATCTACGATCCGACTGATGCAATCCCGGCGATCTGGGCGGGTCCGTTTTCGCAAGTGGGTGCATGATGTGGCATGCCCCAAAGGGCCTGGCCGGTGCCATTCAAGGTGACAGTTGGCCCTGTCACCGGGAGGGTTCGGGCGGCGATTGCTGCTGGGCTGCTCCTGGTGGCCGTGGGCGCTTCCGCCTGCTCGGTCTCGTCTTCACCGGGGCGAAGTCTTCCGATCTCAGTCACCGCCAATAACCCAAGTTTTCACTCCAGCAAGTGCACGCTCAATTCATCCGGCACGCAGGCCGTCGCCACCGGAACGTTCAGCCCCCCGGCATCGTTGCCGGTCGTCAACGGACAACAAGTGGGTGCACTACAACTTCAGTTGCGTGTCATGACCTCCCAAAGCCTTTTGGGCCACCCTGACGTAGGGGTAGGCGAAAACTACGAAGGAGTCTCGGTCGGGCAAACCTCCTGGCATATCGAGACGTCGGTTGAACGATTGCCAGGCCTTCGCCCGACTCGCTGCGTGGTGACCTTTGGGGTTTTCGGCGGGTAGTCCCCAATATGCCCGAACTGCCCAGCGCCTCCGGCAGCGGACTGGGGCACCGTCAACTGACGACGTACGGCGAGTGCAACGCAACAAAGGTCCCGCCAGAGGTCTCTCCCTTCAGCGTGAAGGCTGACCTAGGCACCGCTGAGCTGTGGCTCAGGAGCGTGGTGGTAGCGCCATTCTCGTACCGCTGGCTCACCATGACACCTGAGCGGTCAAGACACGTCGTGATGTCAGTGACCTTCATGCATTGCAAGGGACCGAAGCGGGGGCTCACCGAGCGGGAGAACGTGATCTCTTCGATGACCTTTTTCATGATCTTCTCGATCCCCGGCATCTTGGATCCGGTCAAGGCTCCTTCAAGCTCGTTCATGTCGCCGAGGAACTGTCCCGGCACGTAGGGCGCAATGGCAAGCAGGTAGCCATTTACGTAGCGGAACGGTCCAGGACCGCTGCATGTCCACTCGGTACCGCCAGGAGGTCGCCAGCAATCCCATGACGTTGGTCCTCTCTCGATCCACTGCGAGGAGTACCCCGCCTGGTTCTGGAAAAGGAACGACCAGGTGCCCGGTTCGGTCACAAAGGGTATGCGCCCAGGTGACGCCTCTTGGGCTACATCGACGGTTCCGGCGCCCTCCTGGTGGGAGATCCGATAGACCTCAGAAAACGACCCGGAGAGGCCCTGCCTGGCCAGCGACAGGAACGAGGTCACACTTGCGGTGGGCGCCCGAGTGCCCTCGGCCGGGACAGTGGGTGGCCCGCCACTGCGGCCAATGCCATAGACGAGTCCAGCCGCCCCAAGGGCAACCGCAAGCACGATCACGCCGATGGTGATGCGGATCCGACGCCGACGGCGCCGAGCCTCTGGAAACAGTGCCTCTTGGTCGTCATGATCTGGTTGGCTCGTCGCCTCATTGGTAATGGTCACGGCAGCTCCTGAATCATGGTGAGCACCTCATCACGTCGGTAGCCCTGTGACCGTGCGAAGTCGAGGAACTCCTTCATGCGGCGAACGACGGCGCTGCGCTCTGGCGTACCGGCGACAACGATGGCCCGGCCTCGACCAAGCTCCAAGAGCCCCTCGTCTCGAAGGACACGCAGCGCCCGCAGCACGGTATTGGTGTTCACGCCGAGGACGGCAGCGAGATCCTTGGCCTGGGGAATACGATCCCCGGGGTCAGCCTCCCCGTCGGCGATGGCTCGCCGGATTTCGGCGGCGACCTGATCGTGAAGAGGCATCGGATCAGACCGATCAACTTCGGTGAGGACCAATGCATCGGAGTCACTTCCCCGTGCTGCCTTGACAGAGGCCATGACGCCAATGATAGTAGCGTTATGGCTGTTGTCCAGAGGCCGTCACAGAGCGGAGGCCCAGGTCCGCCCGATACCGACCTCCTCTTCAAGGAAGCGAAACAGCGAGAGCGGCGTCGGCGTCTCCTCGTCGTC
>CAWITA010000008.1:0-45988 GCA_963838835.1 uncultured Acidimicrobiaceae bacterium | reverse complement strand
ACGGCGGCGGATGCGTGCGGTACGGCCAGCAGCAAGAACGATGCGCAGAGGGCAAGGACGATGACGCCGAGGAGCGAGCCTCGCAGCGAGGCCCACCTGATTGCATGCAGCCTCGACGTACGCAGCGTCAAGAAGTCACCGCCTAAGAGAGCGCCCCGGGGCCCCGGACGTATTCGACGATGCGGGACCACTGCAACTGAGACGCGCGCCGACTTGCTGATACGACTCCGGCGAAGATGCGCAACACCTGGAGCCGTCGGTCACTGCGCTCGCGGACACTGCACACCGCGCTCGGGTATCGGCACCGCAGCGTGACCCTCGGCTCATGTTGCCCCTTACGAACTCCGCCCGACGAGAAGCGACGCTAAGACTTCATGGAGCGTGTCGCAATGAGGTCAACCTGGGAACGGTCACAAATTTTGGACAACGCGCGACACGCGATCCATGCACTGCGAAGAGAGCGTGCGTCCGGCCCACCGCCTTGCCGCGACGCGCGCGACGTGCGGCGCCGCGTGCGAACCGGGAGGATCACCGGCTGCTGCGTTCACAGTTCCGGTGATTCGGTGACGGGGCCTGCGTTCCCGGTGACACGTCACAGGTTCTGCGAGTTGTATCGAGGTGCGGGCAAGCCGGCAAAGATCGCTCGCGCACAGTGGCCAAGTTCCTCACCACCGACGATCGTCACATCAAGGGTGCGCTGATCCGGATCCAGCTCGTGGTCGCCGAGCACATCACCGTGACGGCCCAGCCGTGGCGCCCGGGTGCTCAGCCGATCGGGGTGAACTCCAGGTGGAGCCGCTGCAGGCCGCGGAGGATGTAGGTCGGCGCGTACTTGTAGTGACGGTCGCCGGCCGGGCCGTGCTTCGCCTCGGAGATCCGGATGTCCCCCATGCGGGCCAGGAGCCGCTCGAGGCTGATGCGCCCCTCGGCGCGGGCCAGCGGACTCCCGGGGCAGGCGTGGGGCCCGCGCCCGAAGGCGAGGTGCTCCTTGGCATTCTCCCGGTCGACCCGGAACTCGGCCGGGTCGTCGAAGTGACGGGGGTCGCGACCGGCGGCGCCATTGACCACCATGACCGTCGTGCCGGCCGGGATCTCGACGCCCCCGACGGTGGCCTCCGTGCGGGCCAGCCGGAAGTCGCCCTTGACGGGACTCTCCATACGCAGGACCTCTTCGACGAAGCCCGGGATGGAGGCGGGTTCGTCCCGCAGCAGCTGCTGGAGCTCGGGACGCTCACCGATCAGCTGGAGCGCGGCGGCGAGCAGACGGACCGTGGTCTCCTGGCCGGCCGAGAACACATTGGCGGCGACCCGCACCACGTCGATCACCTCGGGCGTGGACCCGTCCGGGAAGGTCGCCGTCGCCAAGCCGGTCATCACGTCCTGCCGCGGCTCGTGCCGTCGTTCCTCTATATACGTCGTCAACCGGTCGTAGAGGAACTCGAGGGGGCTGTGGCTGAGCGAGCCCGAGCCCGTGCTGCCGAGGCCCTGGGTCTCGGAGCGGTGACCGCCCTGGAGCTCGTGGCGGAACCACTCGTGGTCGGACTCCGGCACGCCGAGGAGGTCGGCGATGACGTACAGCGTGAACGGCCCTGCGTAGTCCCCGATGAACTCGCACTCGCCCTTGGCGGCGAACTCGTCGATCTGGCGATCGGCGTGGCGCCACATGAATTCTTCGTTCTCCCGGAGGCGCTTGGGCGTGATGAGGCGCATCAACATGCCGCGGTGCGCCTTGTGCTTCGGGGGGTCCATCGTGATGATCTGGTCGCTGAAGGGGAGTTCGTCACGGTGCTGCTCGATGAGCTCGCTGACGTCGCCCTCAAGCGGGACGGGGAAGCCGGGGAACGGCCCCGTCACGGCGTTGCACGACGAGAAGGTGGCGGTGTCGGTGTAGACCGAGACCGCCTCCTCGTACCCGGTCACCATGACCACCCCGTGGTAAGGCTCTCGCAGCACCGGGCACTGCGAGCGCAGGTAGTCGTAGTAGGGGTAGGGATCGACGATCAACTCGTCGCCGCGGAAGAAGTCGATGCCCTCGAAGTCGTCGCTCATGGGTTCTCCTCCCGCGTTGCGATCCCCGGACCCTCGAGCGGGGTGGAGAACCACATTCTCGCTTTGGAGAATAGTCGACTCGATACCGCTCCTCAAGTGAGGCTCCATCGACTCCAGGCCCAGCTCCGGGCCGCTCTCCGGCGCCCGCGGTGCGACGAGACCCGCTACGCCCCCGAATCCGGGCCACCCGCCAGCGACGCCTTGTGCAGCGTGTTGGCGGCGAGTCGCATGTGGGCGGCGTCGACCAGCTTGCCTTCTCGCCCGATGGCGCCCACGCCGCCGGCCTCGGCCTCGCGGTAGCTCGCCATCGACCGTCGCGCCTCGTCCACCTCCTCGGAGGTCGGCGAGAACACCTCGTTGGCGATCGGCACCTGGCTCGGGTGGATGGCCCACTTGCCGTCGTAGCCGAGCGCGCTCGCCTGGAGTGCCGCCTGCCGGTATCCGTCCGGATCCTGGTACGCGGGGTAGGGCGCGTCGACGGCGTCGATCATGGCCGCCCGCGCCGCGGTGAGCACCTGGACGCGGGCGAAGTGCCAGAAGTCACCCGGGTAGTGCACGACGGGCTCGAAATTGCCGTCCACCCGCGCCCGGAGCGACGCCGAGAGATCACCGGCTCCGAAGATGAGCGCCTCGAGCCGAGAGCTCGCCCGCGCGATCTCGAGGGCGTTGGCCAGCCCTTCGGCGTCTTCGATCAGTACCTCGAGCCCGATCGGCCGCGCCAGGCCGAGCTTCGCCTCGAGCTGACCCAGGAGCACGTCCACCCACCACACGTCGCGGGCGCTCCGCACCTTGGGCACGATCAACACGTCGAGCGCGTCCCGCGCCCCGGTGACGATCTCGATGATGTCCCCGTGGCACCAGGGCGTCTCGAGGCCGTTGATCCGCACCGCCCGGACCGTCTTCCCCCAGTCCAGCCCGGTCAGCGCCGCGACGGCGGTCGAACGGGCGGATTCCTTCGACGACGGCGCGCAGGCATCCTCGAGGTCCAAGAACACCAGGTCGGCCCCCGCGGACGGCGCCTTCTCGCACATGCGCTCGCTGCTCGCCGGCGTGGCCAGCTCCGAACGTCGGGCTCGAGGTGCGCGCACGTGGCCTCCTTCCGTCATGGGCTAGATGGTGCCGGCCGCCGCCAGTGCCTCCAGGCGCTCGCCGTCCAGTCCGAGAAGGTCACCGTAGACCGCCTCGTTGTCCGCTCCCAGAGCACGGCCCAGATAGTCGATCCCACCCGGCGTCTCGCTCAAGACGACGACGGGCGCCTGGACCGTCATCGTCCCGAGATCGGGGTCGGGCACCTGGACGAATGAGCCCCGTGCCCGCAGGTGTTCGTCGGCCAACAGTTGCCGCGCGTCGTAGACGGGGGCGGCCGCCACCTCGGCTCGCTCGAACGCCGCCATGACGTCGTCCAGTGGTCGCGCGCTGATCCAGCCCGCCACGAGCGTGTCGATTTCGAGCGCGCGGGCCTGGCGCGTGACCGGTTCCACGTAGTCGGGGTTCTCCGCCAGGTCGGGCCGCCCGATGGCTCGATACAACCGCCGCGCGATGTTGGGCGACGCGCTCGAGATGGCCACCCACCTGCCGTCCGAGGTCTGGTACGCGTTGCGTGGCGCGCTGGCTGGGAGCAGATTGCCGACGCGGCCCTTGACGATCCCGAGGTGACTGTAGGCCAGCGTGGCCGTCTCGAGGAGCCGGGCCAGCGGCTCGACCAGGTTGACGTCGACCAGCTGGCCGCTCCCGCCACGAAGGTCGCGGTCGTACAGCGCCATCATGACGCCGAACGTGGCGGACTGGGCGGCGACGCCGTCGGCCAGGAAGAAGGGCGGGAGCGTCGGCGGCCCGTCCGGCTGCCCCGTGACGTGCGCGAATCCGCTCATGGCCTCGGCCAGCGTGCCGAAGCCCGGCCGGTCGCTGGCTGGGCCGCCACGGCCGTACCCGCTGACGTGGAGCATCACGATCCGGGGATGGGCTGCGTGCACCGACTCGTAGTCGAGGCCCCACGTGGCCAGTGCGCTGGGCCGGTTGTTCACCACGACAACGTCACTGACGTCGAGCAGCCGGTGGAACAAGGCCTGGCCGTCGGGACTCCTGAGGTCGAGCGTGACGCAGCGCTTGTTGCGGCTCAAGCTCTTCCAGAACAGGCCGATGCCGTCCTTGGCGTCGCCCCAGGTGCGCAAGGGGTCGCCCACACCAGGCTGCTCGACCTTGATGACGTCGGCACCGAACTCGCCCAAGGCCGTCGCCACCATGGGTCCCGCCGCGAGCGTGGCGGCGTCTATGACGCGGCGGCCCTCCAGCGGGCGGTGTGGCTCAGCCACGGTGCGCGGAAAGGGGCCGCTCCAGTCCCAGACGCTGCCGCAGGGTCGCCCCCGTGTAGCGGTCCCGGAACACGCCCCGTCGCTGGAGCTCGGGCACCACCAGGCGGACGACGTCCTCGTAGGCGCCCGGCGTGTGCGTGGCCGCGATGACGAAACCATCGCAGGCGCCGGCGTCGAACCACGCCTCCATCTGGTCGGCGATGTCTGGCCCGGTCCCGACGAAGCGCGGTCCCTGCAACAAGGTGGCCCGGTGCCCGGCCAGGTCAGCCAGCTTTACGGTGTCGCCGCCGATGTGGGTCTTGATGTTCTGGACCAAGCCCCGGATGCCCGACACCGACTCGATGAGCTCGTCGGTGATGGGGGCGTCCAGCGCCATGCCAGAGAAGTCGTAGTTCATGAGCTCCGACAGCAGGGTCAGTGACGCCATCGGGTCGACGAGGTCGTTGAGGAAGAGCTGCTCGCGCTCTTCGGCGTGGGCCTCGGACTCGCCCACGACGGTGTAGGCCATGGGCAGCATCTTCACTGAGGCGGGGTCGCGTCCGCCCTCCTCGATGCGCTGCTTCTGGTCCTCGTAGTGCGAGCAGGCGATGGCGATGTCCGGATCTCCGGTGAAGATCAGCTCCGCCCACCGCGCCGCAAAGTCACGACCCCGGCCCGACGACCCGGCCTGGAGCAGGACGGGACGGCCCTGCGGGCAACGCGGCACCGTCAACGGACCGCGCACGCTGAACCACTCGCCCTCGTAGTCGAGCTGGTGCACCTTGGCGGGGTCGGCGAAGAGGGGTGTGGCCCGGTCCAGCACCAGCGCGTCGTCGTCCCAGCTGTCCCACAGGCCCGTGGTCGCCTCGAGGAACTCGTCGGCGCGGTCGTAGCGCTTGTCGTGGGCCAGGTGTTCCTTGAGGCCGTAGTTCTGCGCCTCGCTGTCGTTGACCGACGTCACCACGTTCCACGCGGCGCGGCCGCCCGAGAGGTGGTCGAGCGTGGCGAAGGTGCGCGCGACGTGGAACGGCGAGTAGTAGGTCGTCGAGTAGGTGGCGCCCAGCCCGATGTGCTCGGTCACGGCGGCCACGATCCCGAGCACGATGCTCAGGTCGAGCTTCACCGGGCGCGCCCCCGTGCGGACCGCCTCCGCCACCGACCCACCGTAGATGCCCGGCATGGCGAGGCGATCGTCGAAGAACATGAGGTCGAAGCATCCCTGCTCGAGCGTCCGTCCCAGCTTCTCGTAGTAGCTCGCCGTCAGGAACCCGTGCTCGGTGGCCGGGTGCCGCCACGACCCGGCGTAGACGGTCGCGTTCCCCGCCTGCATGAAGCCCACCAGGGCCATCTGCCGCTTCGTCTCGGCCATCGCTCCCCCTTCACCGGGCGTGGGCAATCTAATATGTAATATGTCAGATATCAAACTGATCAGCACCACCGTCCGGGCCCAGGCGGCCGGCGCCCTGCGCCAGCGGATCTTGATGGGCCACCTGCAGCCGGGCGACCGACTCGATCTCGACCAGCTCACCGCGGAGTTCGGGATCAGCCGGACGCCGGTGCGCGAGGCCCTGCTCGAGCTGTCCTACGAGGGGCTGGTGGCCATCACCCCGCGCAGCGGCATCACGGTGGTCGGCATCACCCCCGAGGACGCCGTCGACAGCTTCGCCATTCTCGCCGCGCTGGCCGGCAAAGCGGCCGAGATGGCGACCGCACGCATCACGCCGGCCGAGCTGTCCGAGCTGGCCGAGCTCGAGGGCGACATCCACACATCGAACGACGTGGTGGCCGCGAACCGGCGCTTCCACCGGGCGCTGAACCATTCGGCGCGCTCGCCGCGCCTGGTGACCCACCTCCGACAGGCGGTCCGGGTCGTGCCGGACAATTACTTCGAGCTCTTCCCCGAGCAGGAACGGCGCAGCCGGCGAGAGCACGGCGCGCTGCTCGAGGCGATGGCGGCGGGTGACGGGACGACTGCCCGCTTCCTGGCGGAGGAGCACGTGCTCCGGGCCGGTGAAGCCCTCGGCGGGTGGCTGGCCGCGCGGGCGGCGGAGCACCGGACCACCCCGACGCCCTGACGAATGCCCGGGCGGGCTCGAATCAGCCTTCCTGGTTGCGGTCGGAGTTGAGGAGCCGGTCGAGGTTGGCCCGCAGCTCCGGCGTCGTGAAGGAGCGGTCCTCCGCGCTCAATGCGAAGTCGAGCGATGCGAGGACGGCGCGTTCGAGCTGGATGTTGATCACTCGCTTGGTGTCCTCGACCGCGCCCTTCGGCAGCCGAGCGATCTTGTGGGCACACGCCATGGCCTGGTCCAGCACCTCGCCGTCGGCGCAGACGTGGTTGACCAGGCCGATCTCTGCCGCCCGTCGGGCCGGGATGCGGTCCCCCGTCAGCGCGTACTCCTTGGCCAGCTGCAGGCTGGTCAGCAAGGGCCACACGACGGGGCCGCCGTCGGCGGCGACGAGGCCGACGAGCACGTGGGGGTCGGCCAGGTGCGCGCTCTCCGCCATGAAGACGATGTCCGAGAGCGCCACGAGGCTGCAGCCGAGCCCCACCGCCGGACCGTTCACGGCGGCGACGATGGGCACCCGACAGCGCGTCATCCCCGTGACGATCTGCCGGCCGTCGGCAAGCGTCGCCTGCCGCAGGGCGGCATCGCTCGCCAGCTCGTCCAGGTAGCGATAGTCCCCGCCGGCGGAGAAGGCACGCCCGGCGCCCGTGATGACGGCGACCCGGGCGTCCTCGTCCGCGTCGAGCTGCGTCCACAGCGCCGCCAGCGTGTGATGGAGGACGTGATTGGTTGCATTGAGCTGCGCGGGCCGGTTCAGCGTGACCACGCGCACCGATCCGTCTTCTCGGACCTGCAGCTCGTCGGGCAGCTCGTACATGCTCATGATGTGGGTAGCTCCAGGATTCGGGTCGCGACGAGGTTGCGCTGGATCTGTGACGTACCGCCCATGACGCTCTGGGCCCGACTGTAGAGGTAGACCTTGAGCCAGGTGTCGTCCCCGCTCGGGTCGGCGAGACCGCCGACGGAGAGGGCGGCATGGCCGACCGCCCGTTCGGCCTCGGTCATGAGGAGCTTGTCGACCGAGCCCTCCGGCCCGTGCGAAAGGCCGTCGAGGCGTTCCGAGAGCCGCCGGCTCACATGGCAGCGCAACATCTCGGTCTCGACGATCCCCCAGGCCAGGTCGCGCCGCTGCTCCGAGCCGAACGCTGCCGGTTGCTCCGAGACGACGTCGACGAGGCCGTTGACCAACTTGCCGTAGCGGGCGACGTAGCCGAGCTCGCCGGGTTCGCGCTCGTGACTGACGACGGTCATGGCCAATGCCCACCCCTCCCCAGGCTCGCCGACCATGTTGGCGGCGTCGACACGGGCACCGTCGAAGAGCACCTCCCCGAACTCCCGCGTGATGCCGTTGATCATCTTGAGCGGCCGCTGCTCGATGCCGGACTGGTGCATCGGGACGACAAAGGCCGAGATCCCCTTGTGCTTGGGAACGTCCGCATCGGTGCGGGCGAGCACGAGGCACCAGTCCGCCGCGTCGGAATAGCTGGTCCACACCTTGTGGCCGGTGATCGCGTACTCGTCGCCGTCGTGCTCGGCCCGGGTGCGGAGTGAGGCAAGATCCGAACCGGCATCGGGTTCGCTGAATCCCTGACACCAGCGCTCGCGCCCGCTCACCAGCCCCGGCAGGAAGCGGTGCTGCACGTCCTCGTTCCCGTGGCGCAGGATGCCCAGCACGAGGTAGCCGACGCTGGGCCTCGGCGGCGCGCCGGCGGTGATGAGCTCCTCGTCGAGGATGACCTCGTAGACGCTCGGGAGGTCGTGACCCCCGATCTCCTTCGCCCAGGAGAGGCCGAAGAATCCGGCGTCGTAGAGGGTCTGGTGCCAGGCCGCCTGCGCGTCCCAGTACTCGTCGGTGGTCGAGGAGGGGGGCAGCTGCGGATTGTGGTGGGTGAGCCACTCGCGCAAACGCAGGCGAAACGCGCGCTCCTCTGGGGAGTCAGCGAAGTCCATCGCCGGCCTCCAGGCCGTGGGCGGCCAACACGCGGGAAAGGTTGGCGCCGACACCTCCGAACATATCGATGGAGAGGAGGGCGCGCCGCAAGAAGACGTGGGCGAGGCAGTCCCAGGTGTTGCCGACGCCGCCGTGCACCTGAATGTTCGACTCACAGACGAAGCGCGCCGCGTGGGCACAGTAGGCCTTGGCCGCCGAGGCCGCAGCCAAGGCGTCGGCACTGGGCAGGGCGTCGACCGCCCACGCCGCGTGCAGGGCGATGCTCCGGGACCCTTCCATGGCGACGAACGCGTCCGCCAGCAGGTGCTGCACGGCCTGGAAGGAGCCGATGGCCGCGCCGAACTGCCGGCGCGCCTTGGCGTAGTCGCACGCCAGCGTCAGCGCCCCGCGCATGGTCCCGACGAGGTCGGCGCTGGCGACGGCCAAACCGAGGCTCTGCCACCGGGCCACATCGTCCTCGTCGAGGTGACGGCTCTGCCCCGCGACGGCGGTCGGTGTCGCCGGGGAATCGACGCGGGCCATCCGCCGGGTCAGGTCGACGCCGGCGACGTCCGCCACCGGGAGCTCACCGACAGCGCACCCGTCCGGACCGGTCATCAGCACCAGTGCCTCGGTGGCGGCCTGAGCGTCGATCCCCATCACATCGCCTGCGACCAAGCCGTCCACCACCCGCGCCGGCCGCGACAGGTCCGCCGTGAGCGCGATGGTCTCGTGCGCGGTCGCGGGCGGAGCGCCCGACACGCGTCGCAGCTCGGCTGCCATCGTCGGACCCAAGAAGGCGACGTCGGCCAGGCCCCGGCCGAGCTCCTCGGCAACGAGGGCGACCTCGACGGCCGAACTCCACGGTCCGCCGTCCTCGGCTGCCGTCCGCAGCTCCCGCCAGCCGGAAGCGTCCACCGCGGCGTCGAGTTTTCCGGCCCGCTCGCGGTCGTCCAGTTGCGCCACGGCGTGTGGGCCCAAGCGTTCGACCACCTGCACCGCCGAGTCACGCAGCGCGACCTGCTCCGGAGACAGACGGACGTCCACTACGTCGCCGTGGTCGTTGGGGCGACGGTGGGCGTCAACTCGTCGCGTAGGGTGCGTCGCAGTACCTTGCCCGACGGCGTCCGCGGGATCGCGTCGACGATCACCACGCCGCGCAGGCGCTTATAGGTGGCGAGCGCCTCGCCGACCAGCTCTTGCAACTCTCCGGAGGTGACGCTGCAGCCCGGCTCGAGCTGGACCGCGGCGACGGGGACCTCGCCGGCGCGCTCGTCGATGACGCCGAAGACCGCGCAATCGACCACGCCGGGGTGGCCCAGCAGGACCGCTTCGATCTCGGCCGGCGCGACCTGGAAGCCACTGACCTTGATCATCTCCTTGCAGCGGTCGGTGAGGTGGACCCAGCCCTCGGGTTCGAGCCACCCCACATCGCCCGTGCGATACCAGCCGTCGGCAAAGGCGCCGGCCGTGTCCTCCTCCGGCAGGTAGCCCGCCATGGCCGCGGGGCTCTGCACCTGGATCTCGCCGACCTCCCCCGCCGCCAACTCCGCTCCCGAATCGAGGTCGACGACACGCAGCGCAACGTCCGCCGGTGGCAATCCGGCCGAGTCCAGCCGCCAGGCGCCCGGGTCGCCGACCGGGTTGGCCGCGATGACCGGGACCTCGCTCGCGCCGTAGGCCGGGAGCCAGGGGACGCCGGTGCGTGCGGTCACCCTCTCGGCGACGCTGACGGTGACAGGAGTGGCGCCCCACATGATGTAGCGCAGAGACGAGAGGTCGTAGCGTTCCAGATCGGGGTGGTTTGCCAGGGCGAGGGCAATCGGGGCAACCGCCATCTCGAGCGTCATGCGCTCGACCTCGATCCACCGGAGCTCCTCCTCGAGGTCGAAGCGCCGGTGCAGGCGGACCGTCGCCCCGGCTTCGGCGGCGGCGAGCAGGTTCAGCAGGCCCAAGATGTGGGACGGCGGCGTTGCCACCTGGAACCGGTCCTCGTGACCCAGGCCGAGCGCGACCACCCAGTGCGCGGTGCCCCGACAGATCGACCGGTGCGTGTGGCGCACCGCCTTGGGCCGGTCCGTCGTCCCCGAGCTGAAGACCAGGAGGGCGTCGTCGGTCTCCCGCACCGATGCGCCAGGTGAAGGTTCGGGACTGCCCTGGTTCACGTGTTCGGCCGCCCGGGCGTCGTCGAGGTCGAACACCAGCGGCCCGCCCAGGCACTCGGACAGGACGTGCGCCGACGGTCCGTCCGCCACGCCGTAGCGGGGAGAAGTCAAGCCGACGGCGTGCTCGACCTCGCGTGCCTTCCAGGCGGGGCTGAGGAGGACGGCAGCGGCACCGAGCTTGCTCACGGCCTGGACGGCGACGATGAATTCCGGACGGTTGGACGTCATGATGGCAACACGGTCCCCGGCGCCCACGTGCTCGGCGAGGTGGTGGGCGAAGGCGTTCGCGGCGCGGTCGAGACCACCGAAGGTCCAGGTGTCCTCCCCCGCCAACACCGCCGGACGCTCCGGAAAGCGGGAGGCAGCCGACTCGAGCCCGCCATGCATGAGGCCCGAAGCCATGGCGAAACATTCTTCTCTGATTTGAGATCGAGGTCAACATCAGCGAAGGGTATGGTTATCGCCGTGAGGAAATTCCTCCGGTTGGCGCGCGTCTACGCCCGCCTCGGCGAGCCGGCCCGGGTATGACGGCAGCCGCCGTGGTGGACGAGACGGTCCGCGCCGAGATCATCGAGACCGTCCGCAAGTTCGTCCAGCGCGAGGTCATACCGGTCGCCTCGGAACTCGAACGGGACGACACCTTCCCCACCGAGATCGTCGAGCAGATGCGCGAGCTCGGTCTCTTCGGCGTCACCATCCCCGAGGCGTACGGCGGCCTCGGTCTCGACCTCTTGACCTACATCGGAGTGATCGAAGAGCTGTCCTACGGCTGGATGAGCCTGACCGGCATCGTCAACACCCATACCATGGCCGCGACGCTCATCCTCACCCACGGGACCGAGGAGCAGAAGCAACGCTGGCTACCCTCGATGGCCACCGGCGAGCGGCGCGGCGCGCTCTCCCTCTCAGAGCCCGACGCCGGGAGCGACACCCGCAACATCTCCTGCCGCGCCCAGCGCGACGGCGACGAGTACATCGTCAACGGCACCAAGGCCTGGGTCACCAACGGGGAGCGGGCCTCGATCGTCGCCCTGGCGGCCCGGTCAGAAGAGGGGATCTCGGCCTTTATCGTCGAGAAAGACCCTGGACCGCGTTTCGAGGGAATCTCGGTCAGCAAGCACGTGGGCAAGCTTGGTTATCGCGGTGTCGAAACCGTCGAGATGGCGTACGTCGACCACCGCATCCCCTCCGCCAACCTGATCGGGGAACCCGGACGCGGCCTGCCCCAGATCCTCGGCGTGCTCGAGATCGGGCGGATCAACATCGCCGCCCGGGCCGTGGGTGTCGCCCGGGCCGCGTTCGATGCCGCGCTGGCCTACGCCCAGCAGCGCGAGACCATGGGCAAGATCATCGGCGAGCACCAGGCCATCCAGCTGAAGCTGGCCGACATGGCGACACGACTCGAGGCGGCGCGCCTGCTGACACGGAACGCGGCGGAGCGGCGGCAGAGGGGTATGCGCTGCGACGTGGAGGCGGGGATGGCCAAGCTGTTCGCCAGTGAGACGGCGCTCGAACTCAGCACCGAGGCGATGCGCATCCACGGCGGGGTGGGCTTCACGACCGATCTCCCCGTGGAGCGTTACTACCGCGACGCTCCGCTGATGGTGATCGGTGAGGGGACCAACGAGATCCAACGGCTCGTCATCGCCCGCGGCTTGCTGGCCCGGGCCCGGGGTCAGGCCTGAACGTCCCCCTTCGGGCGTCGCTCGGCGATCTCCGCGAGCACCTCGTCGGTGTGCTGTCCGAGCTGGGGCGCCGGTGGTGCGGGCCGCAACGGCAGGTCGGAGAAGCTGACGGGGCCGTTGACCGAGCGCTGGATCTCGCCGGTGGCCGCATTCCGCGTCTCGAGGAAGCCGTCGTTCGCGGCCAGCTGCGGGTCCTCGAGGACCTGGGCCGGTCCCTGCGCGGGTGCCCACCACACCCCCTCGCGATCGAAGCGCTCGGCCCAGACATCGAGCGTCTCCTCGGCGATGATCTCGTCGAGCAGGGCGATGACCTCGGTGCGGTTGCGGCGGAGGGCGGCCGCATCGACAAAGCGGGGGTCGGCGAGCAGGTCGGCGCGTCCGAGAGCCCGGCACACGGCGTCGATGTGCCGGTCCGCCTCCAAGCCGGTGAAGAAGAACCAACGCCCGTCGGCGGTCCGGTAGGAGTTCATCAGTGGCGTCTGGTTCGAGTGCCGCGCTTCGGCCCGGGCCACCTTGCCGACGGTGGCCTGCAGGCTGAGGTCCCAGCCGAGGACATAGGTCCCGGTTCGCTGCAACGACACCTCGACGACCTGCCCCCGGCCCGTGTGGCGTTGCTCGAGCACGGCGGCCAGCATCCCGGCCAGGGCGGCGAGCCCGCTGATGTGGTCCCCGATGCCGCCGCGGGCGTTGAGCGGGACGCCCTCGTCGTTGGCCAGCTGGACCGACAAGCCCGAACGGGCCCAGAAGGCACCGATGTCGTACGCCGGCCGGTTCCGGTCCGGGCCCCGCAGCCCGTACCCGCTGACGCTGCAGTAGATCAGGCGGGGATGGCGCGCCACCGTGGAGGCCGGCTCCAGGTCGAGTACGTCGAGCGCGTCCGGGCGCAGGTTGCTGAGGAAGACGTCGGCCGTGGCCAGCAAGTGTTCGAACCTCTCGCGGTCATTTTGGTCGCGTAGATCGAGGACGACGCTCCGCTTCCCCCGGTTGTCTTGCGCGAAGGCGGGGTTCGGGAAGTCCTTGCCGATGCCGAGGGAACCGAAGGCAGCGCGGCATGGGGTCGCCCGTCGGCGGCTCGACCTTGATCACATCCGCGCCCCAGTCCGCGAGGAGGGCCGACGCCGCGGGGGCCGCGACCCAGACGCCGAGCTCCACGACGCGGCAGGTCGGCCAGCGCGACGAGTCCGGCCGGTTCGGACCCGGTCACGTGGCCGCGCCGCCGGACTGACCCGCCGCCCGCTCCCGCAGCGCTTCCTTCATCACTTTCCCGGTCGCGTTGACGGGAAGCTCGTCGACGATCGCGACAACCCGAGGTACCTTGTAGTTCGCCATCTGGCCGCGGCTCCATTCGATGATCTCGGCTTCGGTGACTGGCTCGGGACCCACGACGACGAAGGCCATGCCGACTTCGCCGAGCCGCTCGTCGGGGATGCCGATCACCGCCGCTTGCTGCACGGCGGGATGGCGGAGCAGCGCATTCTCGATCTCGGCCGGATAGGCGTTGAACCCGCCGACGATGAACATGTCCTTGACCCGTCCGACGATCCGCAGGCGACCGGCCTCGTCGATCACGCCGAGGTCACCGGTCCGCAGCCACCCCCCGGGAGAGAGGACCTTCGCCGTCTCCTCGGGGTCGTCCAGGTAGCCCAGCATGACGCTGGCGCCCCGGAGGAGAACTTCGCCGGCCTGTCCGGCGCCGACGTCGACCCCGGCGTCATCGACAACACGCACGTCGAACCCGGGCCGGGGACGACCCACCGTGGTCGCGATGGCCTCGACGTCGTCTCCTTCGGACGTCGCGCAGGCGGTGCCGGCTTCCGTGAGCCCATACCCGGTGACGATCGTCGAGAACGGCAGCTCGTCGTGGATGCGGCGGATCAGCTTGACCGGGATGTCGGCCGCTCCGGTCACCGCGATCCGGAGGCTGGAGAGATCGTGACGGTCACGGTTCGGATGATCGAGGATGGACTGGTAGAGCGTCGGCGGGCCGGGCAGGACGGTCACCCGCTCGGCGGCCACGCGGGAGAGCACGCGGTCCACGTCGAACACCGACTCGGGCAGCATGGTGGCACCACTGGCGACGGAGGCCAGGATCCCGGCCTTCAGGCCGAACATATGAAAATAAGGATTGACCATCAAGTAGGTGTCACCGGCCGAGAGCCCCGTCATGGCGACCCAGTCCGTGGCGACGCGCAGGGTGCGGCCGTGCGTCATCACCACGCCCTTGGGGACACCGGTCGTCCCGGAGGTGAACAGGATGTCAGAGGGGTCGTCGGGGCCGAGCGCCGCGCTGCGCCGGTCGACCTCGGCCAGTGCGTCGGGCGTCGCCCGGGCGAGAAAGCCCGGCCAGTCGCTTGCGCCGCCGGTCGCGCGCCCCTGGGCCACGACCACCGTGTCGAGATCGGGGAGCGGCACCCCGGTGGCCTCGAGCATGGCGATGTAGTCGTTGCCCAAGAAGTCCGTCACCGTGATCAGCGCACGGGCCCGGCTCCGCACCAGCAGATCGGTGGCTTCGGCGCCCTTGAACCGGGTGTTCACCGGGACCAGGACGCCACCGGCCGAGAAGATCCCGAGCGCGGCGATCACCCACTCGACGCCGTTGGGCGCCCAGATCGCCACGCGGTCACTCGGCTTCAGACCGCTGTTCGCCAGCGCCGCTCCGAATTGGCGCCCCGCCCGGAACAGGTCCTCGTAGGACAAGAGGGTCTCGCCGTCGCGTATCGCCACGCGGCCACCGTGGCGCCCGGCGGTGGCGGCAATCACGGCCGGAATGCTCGAGCACGTGGCGTCGGCGCCGGCTCTGCCGCTCACCTCCGCACCACCTCGGCCCGCGCCCGGTAGCCCTCCGAGAACGGTCCTCTTGTCACGCAATAATGTTACTTTTGTAAGAGTTCAGCAGAAAAGTCCTGCTCCCGAGCGTCGCTCCCGGCAGGGAGGCAGATCCTGCTCATCTGGGCCCGCTCCTCCAGTCGGCGCCGCCGCCACCGATTCTCACGAGAGGGATACGCCCGAGCAGCACGGTCACCGTTGCTTCCAGTGTCGGCGGGCGGCGGCGGCCTCCTCGGTGGCATGCGTGATGACCTGATTGCGGTTTTCCACCTCCAGGGCAGCGAACAGATCGGGGGCATCAGTGTTCGTCTGGATCGCCCGCTTGGTCATCTGCACGGCGAGAGGGGCGTTCACGGCGATCTCCGACGCCAGCTCGAGGGCGCGGTCGAGGAGCCGATCGTCCTCGACCAGTTCGCTCACCAGCCCTCGTTGGTACGCCTCCGGAGCGGAGACCGTGCGACCAGTGAGCATCCAGTCGGCGGCCACGCTGAGTCCGACGATGCGGGGCAAGTAGTAGCTCATGCCCATTTCCGCGCCGGAGAGGCCGATGCGGATGGCGCCGTTGCCGAACGAGGCAGAGGCGGCACAGACGCGAACGTCGGACGCCAGGCACAAGGCCAGGCCAGCCCCGACAGCGGGACCGTTCACGGCGGCCACGACGGGCTGGGGCAACGCCCGCAGCGTCTGCGGCAGCGACGCCATCCTCTCTTGGAACCTGAGCCGCTCCATTGCGGGAGCAGACGCCTCGAGCGTGCCCGGCCCGAAATTACGCATGTCGATCCCGGCGCAGAAGCCCCGCCCGGCGCCCGTCAGGACGACGACCCGGACCTCGCGATCCGCGCCGACGGCGGCGCAAACCTCCTCCAGCTCGACCAACAACACCTCGTTGATGGCGTTCAGCCGCTCGGGACGGCTGAGCCGCACCAGGGCAACGCCGGCGCGGGGTCTCTCGAGCGTGAGCGCGGCAGTCACACCCGGTCGACGATCGTCGCTGTGGCCACGGCGGTGACGACTTGGCCGCGCCGCTCCGGGAGGTGATCAGAACCCAACGCCTCGTCCCCTTTCTTCCTTCGTCCGGCGTTCTTCCTAGCACTGGCCGCGGTCGAGACCGACCCGGCATGCCCGCACGGCAGTCCGACGCAGAGCACGCTCAGGCAAGCAGCTCGCGCGCACGTTGGAGGAGGTGAGGCAGCAGGGGGGCCACGTCCTCGAGCGAGGAGACAGGATCGACGCGGCGGCGGTTGTGCTTGACGATCGAGGACCAGGTGGCCGCGGACTTGAAGCAAGCCAGTGCCTGGAACAGCGTGACGTCCGGCGCGTCGCGCCCGAGGGCGTCGGCGTAAAGCTCGGCCAGCTCGGCCGGTGCCGGGAGGGCCCCGGCGTAGCGGGTGTCACGTCGGTACGTCGCCGGGTCGGCATTGAGGAGGAACCAGCCCAGGTCGACCCGCGGATCACCGACGGTCCAGATTTCCCAGTCGATGACCGCGGTGATGTCAACTCCTGAGGCGAGCATGTTGCCGAGGCGAAAATCGCCGTGGACCACGGCCTCGCGGCAGAGGTACCGCGTCACTCGCCCGCAAGGCAACGGCCACGTCCTCCCACCCGGGCGCGAGCCGGGCGTCCACCGTCTCGAGGAGCCGACACCAGCGGTCGATCTCCTGATCCATTGTCACGCTCGGCTCGTCGGCAAGCCCGATGGACCCCGGGTCGAGGGCGTGAAGCCGGCCGAGCAAGCCGGCCGCGTTGCGCATCCGCTCGGCAACGACGGCCTCGTCCTCGTCGCCCTCGCGGTCAAAGAGTGGCTCCAGCGACGCCCCCGCGACAAAGGGCATCACGAACAGCGGCGGCACGTCAGGGGGATTCCCAGCGTCTTGCCACACCACCTCGGGTACGGCGACAGCGCTGCCCCGTAGTGCCCGCAGCACTCGCGCTTGGCGTAACACATCACGATTGAGGATCGGCGCCATGCCCGGGGGCGCGACCTTGACGACAATCCGCCGCCCGCCGGCGACAGTGCCGCTGTAGGTCAGGCTCGACGCGCCTCCAGCAAGGACATGGATGTCGACGACGCCGAGCGGCGCAAGGCGATCCCGCAGGTCGGACACATTGAGGCCGACGCCGGGCATGTGTCAGTATCGCATTCGTGCCCGCAACGTGTGACGGGAAGATCACGCTCGTCACTGGAGCCAGCCGCGGACTGGGCAAGGCGATTGCGGAGAGGTTCGCGGCCGAAGGGGCGACCGTGGTCGTCACGGCGCGCACACTCGACCCCGACCCGAAGTACGTCGGCTCCCTCCGCGAGACCTGCGAAGGGATCGCGGCTTCCGGGGGTATAGCGGTCGCCATCCAAGCCGACCTCTCCCAGAGTGAAGAACGTGAGCGGCTCATGAGCGAGGTCGTGGCGCGGGTCGGGTCACCGGACATCCTCGTCAACAACGCCGCGGTGACCTTTCTCCGGCCGCTCGACGAGTTTCCCGAGAAACGGGCCCGCCTGATGATCGAGATGCACGTGCTGGCGCCGCTGCACCTAACGCAGCTCGCACTGCCGGGCATGCGCGAGCACGGGCGGGGGTGGGTCCTCATGCTGACCTCCCTGGCGGGCGAACCCATCGACGGGCCGCCGTTCTCCAAGTTCGATCGGACGGCCGGTTTCGGCGTGTACGGCACCGTCAAGGCAGCGATGAGCCGCCTGGCGCAGAGCCTTGCTGCGGAGCTCTACGACGAAGGGATCGCGGTCAACGCAGCCGCGCCGTCGGATCCGGTGGCGACGCCGGGCGCCGGCACGCTCGACCTGGCCAAGACGCAGACGGAGGACATCGATCTCATCACCGAGACGGCGTTCCTCCTGTGCACCGGCGACCCCGCCCTCCTCACGGGTCGCGTGGCACACACACAGCCGTTTCTCCGTGGTGTGGGGCGGGTCATTCGGAATGGCTCACTTGACCCACGAGCGGGCACGGCGCACGATCGGCCGGAAACAAATTGAGATCTCACGTCCCGAGCTCTGGGATGGCAAGCGCCGCCCGCACGTGAGGTGCGGCCTCCGCCAACCACGCGCCAATCACGTCGTCCAGCTCCCCCAACTGTTCCTCGGTGACATACAGACCCCGGGACGGCAGCGTCGCGCCGATCTCGATCAAGACGGGTCGCAGGTGGACTTCGACGGCAAGCGCATGGTGGGGTCCCGCACCGACCATGACCGGGATCACTGTGACGCATCGAAGGCCGGTCGTGCCGAACCAATCCAAAAATGCCTTCAAGAGGCCGGTGTAGCTGGCCTTGTAGGTGGGCGAAGCAACGATCACCAGGGGGCACGCCGCGACGTTGTTCACGGCGTCTCTGACTTGAGTCGAGGACCAGTCGAAGAGCAATGGCCCGAAGTCGGCGAGGTCGACGACGATTCGTTCGGCATTGGCGAGCCCGACCTCGGCGGCGGTGGCGCTGGCCACCGCTGCGGCCACCTCGAGCGTACGCGACTGCGGCTTCGGGTTGCCGACGACAATCCCGATGCGGCTCATGGCGAGGCGTGCTTCGACGTGTCCGAGCCCGCCGTCAGCCCAGCCGCGCCACGACCTGGGGTAGGTCGACGATCGTGCAGATACCGGGCTCGGCTGCGCAGACAGAGGGAATGGCGTTCACGGGGCGGTGCGCCGTCACCCCGGGTGACGTGGCGGCCCACTCGTCGGGTGGCACCGGGAACCGGATGTCGATGTCGAGAGGAACGTCACCCTCGACCAGGAGGTGCCAGCCCGTTTCCCGGAGATCCCAGTGCGGCTCGACATCTGCCGTCAGGTACCAGTTGGCGCTGAAGCGCAGGAAGGGAAGCCCCTGCCGCATTCCAGTCACGTTCATCCTCTGCGCGCCGATCGTGCCCTCCTCGATCCGGCCGGCGGCGATCTCCACGGTGTGACGGGCAACCGCGACCTCTCCTGACGCAACCACCTCGTCCAGCGGCATGCGCAGAGCGTCGGCGACCACACCGAGCGATCCTCCAAACGCCGCGGCCCCGTGCAGTTCGACCCCCCGCGGGTCGAACGTCGAGGGATCGCGCCCGAAGCCCATGAGGTCGAAGATCATTTCCGGTGAGTTCCGCGAGGACATGTCCGCGAACTCCTCGATCGTCAAACGGTCCAATCGCCGCTGAAGCGATGCCAGCACCAGGGGCATCGCCTCGGTGATGAACCCCGGGCTCGACCCCGTGCTGTGCAGAGAGGCGCCACCATGCCGGCATGCCGTTTCGATGCGCTCACGGACCTCGGGGTCCATGCTGGCCGGTCGGTGGAACTCGCTCCGGGTCGTCACGACGTTGGCCCCTGACTCGAGGAGCCGGCAGAGCACGTCGACGTCGGGCCGGTCCGCCATGTAGAGCACGCAATCGGGCTGCAACGCGACGATGGACTCGACGTCCCGAGTGGCAATCACCCCCGTCGGGGGCATGCCGCACAGATCGCCGGCATCCCGTCCCGCCTTCGCGTCCGAGTAGACGTACACCCCGACCAATTCGAGGTCGGGATGCTGCATGACGGCGCGCAGCGAGTGCTGACCGATGTTACCGGTGGCCCACTGGACCACCCGGTAGGGATCCGATCGTGGTGGGTGCGCAGCCATGCTGCATACTGCCCGACATTTGCGTATCCTCGCCAGCGGCACCCAGCGCGCCACAAAGGCTCCTATGCGTCCAACACCTACCGCCATTCGTCGAACCGCCGCCGACCGATGACTCCGCCGCCCGAGCCTCGGCTCGACCCACTGCCGTTCTCGGAATGGGACGACGACGCCCGGTCCGTGTTGCTGCCGCACCTGCGGCGACCTGAGCTGTACCTGTCGGGAGCAGCCGACGCGCCGCCGATGCCGGTTGTGCTCGAGCTCTTCGCCCACCATCTCCCGCTGAGCGACGCCTGGCTCCCCTTTACCGACATGCTCGCCGGTGTGCAGGCAACGCTGCGTCCAGAGCACCGCGAGCTGTTGATTCTTCGGGTCGCCTGGCGGACGCGCTCTGGCTACGAGTGGGGGCAACACGCTCGAATGAGTCGCCAGGCCGGCCTCACGGCCCCACAAGTCGCCGCCGTCCGTCAGGGACCCGACGCCGAGGTGTGGACACCGACCGAACGCGCCCTGCTGACAGCTGTTGACGAGATGATCGACCGCTCTTCGGTTGGCGACGAGACCTGGCAGAGCCTGGCCGCTGCTTTCGACAGCGCTCAGATCCTCGAGCTCCTGTTCGTCATCGGAGGCTATGTGTGCCTTGCCTACGTGCTCAACAGCATCGGCCTGCGCGGCGAATGGCCGCCCGACGCGGATTCCGGCGACACCGATGAGCCGTGAAGCCCTGGCCCGACGCTGTTGGTACAACGGTTGAGGGGATGTTGATGAAGGAGGAACTGATGTGAAAGCCGTACGGAGCGTGGAGGGCGGGGTCGCCGTCGTCGAGGTGGACGAACCGCCTGGGATGGGCGAGCTCCTTTGCATGAAATCGACGAGCATCTGCGGTTCGGACCTGAGTTACATCCGCTTTGGCAGCCGGGCGATTCTCGGGCACGAGCTGGCCGGCACGCGGGCGGACGGCACGCCCGTCGCGGTGGAGGCGATCTACGGGTGTCAAGAGTGCGATCAATGCGCACGCGGGGCGTACAACCTGTGCCCGACGCACGGACAGCGCGCACTCGGCATCAGTGCCGACGGCGGGATGTCGGAGGAGTTCAGGGTCCCGACGTCCCGGCTGGTCGCCCTCCCAACAGGCCTCGACCTCACCGATGCCTCCATCGTTGAGCCGGCCTCCGTGTCGTGGCATGCCCTGGGGCTGGCGGACACGGGGGCGGGGGAACGGGTCGCCGTCGTCGGTGCAGGCGCTCTGGGGCTGCTCGCGGTGGCGGGGGCCCGCCGGCGCGGTTGCGAAGGCGTGGCCCTCGAGGCGCGTCACCCGCACCAGAAGGAGGCCGGAGAGCGGCTCGGCGCCAACATCGGCACACGAGGTGTCTATGACGTCGTCGTCGAAGCCGCAGGAACGGCGGAGAGCCTGGCCCGATGTGGCGAGATCGTGGCACCCGGGGGGACGATCGTTGTGCTGGGCGTGCACTTCGGGCCGGTGCAACTCGATTGGATGCCGCTCTTCCACCGCGAGGCCAGGGTCATCCCCTCCCTCGGCTACTGCGCACACGGCGACGTCCGTGAGATGGACGAGGCGGCGGCCATGCTCGCCGAAGATCCCGAGATCGCCCGCACCGTCATCACCCACCGGTTCCCGATCGAAGAATCCGTCGAGGCCTTCCGCGTGGCTGCGGACAAGACCTCCAACGCGATCCGCGTCGTCATAGAGCCATCGTGAACGCCAGCGACCCGTTCCACGTCAGCGTCGTGGTAGGTGACGGACTGGAGCTGTACCGGGGGACCGGGCGCCGCGTCAGCGGCGCGCCGGCGTGGCTGCCGCGACACGAACGGTGGCGACGACCTCCTCGTTCGAGGCCCCGGGGCCGAGCACGGCGGCCACGCCGCCGGCGCGCAGTACGTCGACGTCGGCGGGCGGGACGATGCCGCCGATGACGACCGGGGTGCCGAGGCCGGCGGCGCGGAGCGCCGAGACCACCGCCGGCGCCAGGGTCAGGTGCGCCCCGTTGTGCATCGAGACGCCGACCACGTCGACGTCCTCTTGGGCCGCTATGGCGGTGATGGTCTCTGGTGACTGGCGCAGCCCGGCGTAGACGACCTCGCACCCCGCATCGCGCAGGATGCGAGCCACAACTCTGAGGCCGCGGTCGTGGCCATCGAGGCCAACCTTGGCCATCAGCACACGCAGCGGGCGGTCGTTGGCTCGAGGTTCGGGCATCTCAGGCGACATGGCGCTCGTAGTAGAGACCGAAGACCGACGCCATGGCGCCCATCGCCTCGCCCACCGTGACATGGTTGCGGGCCGCTTCGATGAGGGCCGGCATGAGGTTGATCGTCGGGTCCGCGGCGTCGACCGCGAGGCGGCTCAGGGAGCGCTCGACCGCGTCGTCGTCGCGGGCCTGTTTGACGGCGGCCAGACGCTCGAGTTGCGACGACTCCACCGCAGCGTCGATGGAGAGCGTCGACGGCGCCACCCCGTCGTCTTCGACATAGCCGTTCACTCCCACCTGGACCCATTCGGACCGGGCGATCTTGGACTGGAAGGCGTAGGCCGCGTCCGCGATCTCACTCACGAACCACCCGTCGTCGATGGAGGAGAGCACCCCTTCGAGTATGGACCCCGAGCCGGCGTCTTCGAGATGGGCGAAGATCTCCTCGGCCTGGCGCTCCAGCTCGTCGGTGAGCTCCTCCACGAACCACGACCCACCGAGGGGGTCGGCCACGTGGACCACACCGGACTCCTCGGCGATGACCTGCTGGGTGCGCAGCGCCAGGCGAGCCGCATGCTCTGTGGGCAGGGCGAGCGCTTCGTCGAAGGCGTCGGTGTGCAGGCTCTGGGTGCCGCCGAGGACGCCGGCCAGGGCCTCGATGGCCACGCGGACCAAGTTGACCTCGGGCTGCTGAGCGGTGAGGGAAACCCCTGCGGTCTGGGTGTGGAAACGCAGCTGGGTCGAGCGGGGCTCGCGCGCCCCGTAGCGCTCGCGCATCCAGCGCGCCCAGATGCGTCGGGCGGCCCGGTACTTGGCGATCTCCTCGAAGAAGTCACTGTGTGCGTTGAAGAAGAAACTGAGCCGGGGCGCGAACTCGTCGACCCCCAGACCACACGCGGTCGCCGCCTCGACGTAGGCAAAACCGTTGGCCAGCGTGAACGCGAGCTCCTGGGACGCCGTCGATCCCGCCTCGCGGATGTGATAACCCGAGACCGAAACCGGGTGCCAGCGCGGCAGTTCGGCCGTGCAGAACCGCATCACGTCGGTGACCAGGCGCACCGACGGCCGGGGTGGGAAGACATACTCCTTCTGGGCCTGGTACTCCTTCAAGATGTCGTTCTGCAGCGTGCCCGAGAGCGCGGACCGCTCGACGCCGGTCTTGTCGGCGACGCCCACGTACATGGCCAAGACGGGCCCGGCGGGTGAGTTGATGGTCATGGAGGTCGAGACCTTCCCGAGATCGATGCCGGAGAAAAGCGTCTCCATGTCGGCCAAGGTGTCGACGGCAACCCCGGCCCGACCGACCTCACCTTTGGCGAGCGGGTCATCGGAGTCACGCCCGAGCAGCGTCGGCATGTCGAAGGCGGTGGAGAGGCCGTCGCCGCCGGCCCGAAGCAACTCCTTGAAGCGGCCGTTGGTGTCCGCTGCCGTGCCGAAGCCGGCGAACTGGCGCATCGTCCAGAGCCTCGAGCGGTACATCGACGCATAGGGCCCGCGCGTGTAGGGATAGCAGCCGGGTAGCTCGGCCCCCTCGGGCGCGTACACCGGTTCGAGGGGCACCCCCGACATGGTCTCGAAGCGGGCCGGCCGCATCGGTGCGCGGTCGAATTCCTCCTGCCAGGCTTCTCGGTCGGACACCGCGACATATTACTTTGATGTCAAAGTAATCCGCAACAGCTAGGAGAAGTCGCCGGCAGCCTGCCGGAGCTCCGCCAGCAGGGCGAAGAGGCGGCGCAGCTTCGGTTCCCGGGCGCCGATGTCGGCGAAGACCAGCTCGTTGATCGCTTTCGTCGCCTCGGTCGCACGGTGCCGCCCCGCCGGAGTCAAAGAGGCAATGGTCACCCGGCCGTCTTCGGGGTTGGCGCGGCGGGTGACGAGACCGTCCGCCTCCAGCCGATCGACGGCGTTGGTGACGCTGGCCGCGTTGACCTGCAAACGTTCACCGATCTTGCCAAGCGGAAGAGCCTCACGCCGCGAGAAGGAAAGCAGCATCAGAACCTCATAGCGAGCGAAGGTCAGTCCGAGCGGCCGCAGCACGGCGTCGGCCCGTGCCAGGAAGACCTGCTGGAGCCGCATGATCGAGGTGACGACGGCCATCGCACCCGCCTGTTCGGACCACCCATGCGCCTCCCACTGGCGTACCGCCTCGGCGATGGGGTCGAAGCTCAGCCGTCGGGGTTCGACCACAGCGGCACGCTAGACCTCCGGGACGGACGGGACACACCGACCGGCGGGCGACCCTCAACGAGCCAGCACGGTGGACGTGTCGCCTACGTCGAAACCGACCCGCTCAATGTCGGGCTGCAGCCGGTCCAAGTCGAAGCCGTAGACGCGCGCCGCGTTCTCGCACAGTATCTTCCGCGCCACCTCTTCCGAGATGCTCGGGTGAGCCACCAGCTCGACCACCCGGTCGGGGGTCTGCGGATAGATCGACTCGAAGTGCGGATAGTCGACGCCGAACATGGCGTTGTCGCTCCCGATACAGAAAGCATCGGACGCGCCGGTCGCGTGAGCCAATTCCTCCGCCGGGACCTGATCGACCGTGAAGGGCGAGATGCCGGCGTAGCAGTTCGAAGCCCAATAGTCGGCGGCGAGCCGGCTGAAGGCCCGATCCCGCTGCAGGATCGTCGCCCAACCGGTCCAGTCGTCGTCCCACCGCAGGCGACGATCGAGCTTGCGGAGTATGGGCGCGATCCAGTCAGCTTCTGTCTCGACGAACGCCACCCGCAGGCCGGGGAAGCGGTCGAACACCCCTCCGAGGATCATTTGCCAGAGGGACCGTCCGGAGTAGAACGAGTGCTCCAGGGACAACGTCATGATCGCGGCGAATCCGGGGGGTCCGTACGTGGGTGCTCCCGTGCCACCGTGCTGGCTGATCGGCAGGTCGACCTCGACGCAGGCCGCCCAGATCGGGTCGAGGACAGGGTCGAAGAAGAAGATCCCGCCGGGGAGCAGAGGGGGCATCATGATCCCACCGAGACCGTGCTCGCGGGCCCAGTGAATGTCCTGGACCGCGGCATCGATGTCGTCGAACGCAATGAGCGCTTGACCGGCCCGCCGCCCCGGAACCTCTGCGCAGAAGTCGGCCAGCCAGCGGTTGTAGGCGAGACGAGATTGCCGGTCCACCTTCGAACCGGAGGACCCCGCATCGCTGGTGGCCTTCGGCTGGAAGGGCAAGCCGCTATTCGGAAACAGGACTTCGGCCACGACGCCCTGGCTCTCCATGTCCTTCAGACGCAGATCCGAATCCCACTGCGAGGCGGTGCTCAGGCCCGGGCTCAATCCCCCCGACTCGGGGAGCCCCGCCTCTTCCTCCGCCTTGACCCAGTCATCGAAGCGTTCGAGGTACCGGGTTTCGACGTAGTCCCGGTAACCACGACGCGGAGCCCTGACGTGCCCGTCCACGGAGATGATCGCGGTAAGTGGCATTGTCCCCCCATCACTGATCGGACGCACGGCCCATGCTAACGGTCACATCGAGGGCAGGCCGGAAGGACGGTGTGCCCACCCGAGGGAACCATTCGGAGCGCCGGAGGCGCCCGCTCGTCAGCTCGGTGTGGCCGACTGCTCGCCGGGAGATAGGCGCCGAAATCCGTCTAACATGATTTCAGCACGTCGTGGGAGGAACTCAGTTGCGAACCGTTGTCGTTGGCGCCTCGAGCGGGCTGGGGCGCTGTATCGGGATAGGTCTCGCGCAACGTGGTGCTCACACCGCCCTCTTGGCGCGACGCCAGGAACGGCTGGAATCCGCCGCCGCGGAAGCAGGTGGCGGCGCGGTGGCCATTCGGTGTGATGTGACGGACGCCGACTCGTGTCGATCGGCCATCGCCGAGGCGGTCGGGAAGCTCGGCGGCCTCGATGCCCTCGTCTACACACCGGCGATCGGCCCCTTGGCCAGCCTGGTCGACACGGATGCGGAAACCTGGAGGCGGGTGTTCGACACCAACGTGATCGGGGCGGCGCTGGTCACGTCGGCCGCCATGCCCCATCTCACGGAGTCTTCGGGGACGGGCATCTACCTCTCCTCGGTGAGCGCCTCGCACACGCCGCCCTGGCCGGGCCTGGGCGCCTATGCCGTCAGCAAGGCAGCCCTGGACAAGCTCGTCGAGGCGTGGAGGGTCGAGCAGCCCACGGTCGGATTCACCCGGCTCGTCGTCGGGGAGTGCGTCGGCGGTGAGGGCGAATCGATGACGGGGTTCTCCGACGAGTGGGACCCGGAACGTGCGATGGAATTCGCACCTCGGTGGATGACACACATGAGCGGCGCCTTCGTCGATGTCGAGGACCTGGTGACGATCGTTGACTCGCTGCTACGCCACGGCGGGGCCGTCTCCATGCCTTCGGTCACGGTTGCCCCTCGCCCCGTCAGCGCCCCCTGATGGGTGCGTGGGGTCTCCCGAATCCGCCGGATCATGAAGATCTCCCCTTATCCCTATCGTGCGCGCGCCTGGTGGGGGTCGGCGGTGGTTGCCCAGTCTGACTCGTGTCTTTGCGTCGAGGAGCCGGGTGAACCGGCCACGTTGTATTTCCCACAACATGACATCCGACTTGAGCTGTTCCGCGGTGAGGTACGCCGTCACTCGTGCCCCGAGAAGGGTGAGGTCGAGTATTTGACCATCGACCCCCCTGCCGGCCCGGCGGGGCGGCGCCTGAACCCGTCCACGGCGTCCTGGGACACATCCGATGCCACCTCCTCGGACGGGCACGACATCTTGTCGAGACTGACGCACCCATCCGGGCCGTTTCGCCCGCTCTCCGGATACGCCGCGTTTGACCAGGCTCGCATGCGCGTCGAGATAATCGATGGTCGCCCCGAAGACCTGGACCGTGACGTCACCGTGAAGCGGTTTCCCACATGGGGTGACGCCACCGAACTGATCGAACTGCTCGACGTGCGACAAGACGAAGGGCTCTCCTTTGTCGGCCTCGCCCGTAGCGACGGCCGGCGACCCGTCGTCGAGGGCAGTCAGATGCTGGGACAGGCCATCGTCGCAGCCGGGCGTCACGTGCCGGGGCGACGCGTGGTGTCGGCCAACTTGATCTTTCTGCGTCCGGCCGACGCGCTGCATCCACTCCGTATCGAGCTCGGAGAACTGAGCGCCGGAAGGACCTTCTCGACACTGACGGTCCAGGTCCTCCAGGGCGGCCGGTGCTGCGCTGCCGGCACACTCCTCCTCGACACCACTTCCACTGATGTCATTCGCCACGCCGTCGAACCACCACCAGTGCCCGGTCCCTACGAATGCCCGGCCTACGACATGGGCGTCACCGGACGCGACATCAGGATGGTCGAGGGTGCCTACACCAACGACCCCGAGGCGCCGGTCGGACCACCCGTGCTGGACGCGTGGGTTCGCTTCCGTGATGTTCCGGAGGACCCCGTGCTCCACGCGGGGCTCCTGGCGCAGTTCACCGGCCATCTTTCGATTGCCGCCGCGTTTCGGCCCCACGAGGGCATTGGCCAGGACCAGGCACACCGAAGTCTCTCCACGGCGATCAACGGAATCAATCTTTCACTTCACCGCGAGGTGCAGGCCGACCACTGGATGCTGTACCACCACGTCTCGACTTTTGCCGGGGACGGCATGACGCACTCGGAGTGCCGGGTGCACGCAGAAGGCGGCGATCTCATCGCATCCTTCACCGTGGAGGCCATGGTGCGACCGTTTTCTGGTGGCGCCGCTCCCCTCGACGAACACACAGCACTATGAGTTTGACCACCGGCAAAGGACCGCTGAGCGCGCACCCGGCGGGACGTTTCACCGCCCGCATGCCGGATCACGTCACCTATCTCGAGCCGTTCCGACGCAGGGTCAGAGCAACCCGGGCCGGCTCCACGGTGATCGACAGCGAGCGGGTCCTCCTTGTCCACCGGCCGGGTCGACCACCGACCTACGCCTTTCCCGCCGGAGACGTGGCAGGGCTTCCGACCCAGCCGGAGATCGACGCACCGGGCTACGTCACCGTCGAGTGGGGCAGTGCCGACTCATGGTTTGAGGAGGACGAACAGGTCTTCGGACATCCGCGGAATCCGTACCACCGGGTCGACTGCCTCCGCTCACGACGCCGGCTGCGCGTCGAGGCGGCCGGCGTCCTGCTGGTCGACACCGCGGAGACGATGGCCGTCTACGAGACCGCGCTCGAACCCCGTCTCTACGTCGACCCGCACCACGTCCGCACGGACGTGTTGGTGCAGAGCACAACGCAGACGTATTGCCCCTACAAGGGCACGGCGACCTACTGGTCGGCTCGTCTCAGCGACAGGGTCTTGGAGGACATCGCCTGGAGCTATGAGGACCCTCTGCCGGAGTCCCTTCCGCTGAAGCAGCTCCTGAGCTTCGACGAGGGTCGTGTCAGCGTCCGGCACGATCTGCCGGCCGCTGACTGACACCCTTTCGATTCCTCCGTCTTCTACGGCGACGCACTCGGCGCTCTCGCCTCATGGAGAAAGCGCTCAGACCGAAGGCGGCTAGGAGGACGCTGTGGACGTGCCAGGAATGTCCGTCCCGCAGGTCGGCTTGGAGGAGACCGCGACGAAGCCGGTCTTCTCAGCCTGCATGACCCAGGTGCACTGCTTAGGCTCGTCGTGCCCAAAGATCGTCGCGTAGTCGATGGGGTTCGGCAGCAGCCCGTTGACGTTGTACGACTTCACGCCCCGGAGGTCCTTGATGACCGCAGCCTGAGTCGGGTTCGGTCCCGCCAGCTCGAGGCCCTTGATCATGAGGTCTGCCCCCGCCCACGCCTCGTACTGGCCGAAGGTCGGGAACTGGCTCTTGGTGAAGTGGGCGTACTTCTCCATGGCGGACTGCATCTGCTCCGTCCCGGCGTTGGGCAAGGACCACGGGCGGAACAACGAGAGGAAGTAGTCGCCCTGCAGTGTGCTCCAGGCTGGAGATTTGATCACGTCCGGCTCGTATCCGGTCGCGAAGAGCGTCGCCTTGAGCTTCACGCCGGCTTGCTTGAGCGCGGTCGCGAGGGCGTAGTTCGAGTTGGCGTCCATGGCGGGCACCATGGCGTTGATCGCGTCCTGCTTGGCGACGAGCGCGTCGGCCGTGAAGTCAACGCCGCCGAAAGGAACGGACGTGTTCAGGACCCCCACCTTGCCCCCGGCGTGCTGGAACGACTGGCCCGTGGCAATGGTGGCCCGGCTGGACGACGGCGAGATGCCGTATCCGTAGGCGCCCAGCACGGTGCCGCCATGCTGCTTGAGGAAGTCCCCGATTTGCGTGTTCACCGGGTACTTCGGGTCGACGCTGCCTGCGTCCGACGCGAACATGTTCGTGTACGGCTGGGTGCCCCACTCCGGTCCATCGTCATAGGTCCCGGTGACGGGAATTCCCGCCTGGTTGGGGTACTTGGCGGCCAGGAAGAACAGCGGGCTCTGCGAGACGATGCCGAAGGCCTTGGAGTCGGCCTCCTGCACAGCTGTCGCGATCTCCGAGGGGCTTGTCTGGTCGTCGATGACGAGCGGGACGAGCTTGTGCCCGTCGACGCCTCCTTCCGCGTTCTGCATGTCGATACGAGCGTCGAACCCGGCCGGGGACGATGCGTTCTCCGACCCTCCTTCGCCGGTGAGGTCGGTGATGTACGCAATGGTGATCGGCGCCGGGGCGGCCGCCGCCGTGGTCGCCGTCGCACCAACCAGGACGGCGGGCAGGGTGGCAACGGCGGCCAACAAGGCCGTGCTCATTGTCCGGTGTACGCGCATTGTTCCTCCATTGTGAAGAGAGCCCTGCTCGGGCTGCTCTGACGCATCGGGTGACCGATCGCGTGGGCGAGCGGCGCTGCGAATCGCTGCACTGTAGATGTGCCCTCCCCCGGATCCCGGTCAGGTCTCCCGAGGGATCTGTACTGACCGTTCGGTACTATAACTCACCAACGGCCAAATTGGCGGTCGCCTGGTCGGCTTCTCCCAAGTACCGGTCGATGACCTCCTGGCCTGCCTCATCAGCGGGCCCGGACCAGCCCACCCGGCCACTGGTCAGAATCACGCAACTGTCCGCCATCGACAATGCCCTGTGCACGAACTGCTCGATCAGCACGATCGTGATCCCGGAGCGCCGCGCTTCCTCGAGCCCCGCGAACACCGATTCGGCCATGAGAGGGGCAAGACCGAGTGACATCTCGTCGGCGATGATCAACTTCGGAGAAACGGCAAGAGCCCGTGCGAGCGCCAGCATCTGCTGTTCGCCGCCGGACAAGCTTCCCGCTCGTTGCGAACTGCGATGGCCGAGGACCGGAAAGTGCTCACAGGCCCGCTCGATGGCGGCCGCGCGGTCGGAGCGACGCTCCTGTGCCACTGCCATCCGCAAGTTCTCGATCACGGAAAGACCAGGAAAGATCCCCCGCCCCTCCGGGATGTAGGTGAGTCCCAACCGCCGGATGCGATGGGCCGGCAGGCGGGTGATGTCTCTTCCATCGAAGGTGACGCGACCCGCCGTCGGCGCGACGAGACCCGAAATGGCGCGCGCCAGTGTGCTCTTGCCCGCTCCGTTGACGCCCAGCACGGCCAGGACGCCGCCCGGAGCAACCTCGATCGAGACCCCGAAAAGCGCCTGTGACGGCCCGTAACGAACGTCGAGATCCTGCACCCGGAGCAGCGGCTCGGTCACGTGCTCGGGGTTCCTGCTCATTCCTGCGTCCGCGACCCGGCCGGTCGAGGGGCGACCGCACGTTGCACGGGCTCGCTGTCACCCAGGTAGGCGGCGCGGACCGCCGGATCGTTCCGGACGTGCTCCGGGCTCCCAGCGGCAATGCACTCTCCGAAGTCGAGGACGAAAACGGCGTGCGACAGGGCCAGGACCGCGGCGACGTCGTGCTCGACGATGATGAGGGAGAGGCCATGATCGTTGTGCTCAACGAGGCTCCTGAAGACCACGAGCAGGTTTTCCGCCGCCTTGATGTCGAGTCCGGAGAGGGGCTCGTCCAAGAGGAGGACACGTGGGTCGCTGGCGAGAGCGCGGCCCACTTCGACGAGGCGCACCATGCCGAGCGGCAACGCCGCCACGGGAGCTTTGGCCACCTTGGTGAGCCTGAGCAGCTCGAGCAGACCGTCCACCCGTTCGTTTTCCGCCTTCGCGGGCGGCAGGAGGCACCGGGGATCGAGCATGTCCCGCCACAGCCGATTGCGTGACATGCGGGCGCGATAAGCCAGGACCAGGTGTTCACGTACCGTCAATCCCAGGAACACCTCGGGCTGTTGAAATGTCCGCGCCAGGCCACCACGGGCGCGTGTTCGGGGGAGGCCCTCGTCACGTCCACGCCGCGCAGCCAGACCCGCCCCGCGTTGGGCCGCAGGAGGCCGGAGAGGACCCCGAGAAGCGTCGACTTGCCGGCGCCGTTCGGCCCCACCAGGCCGGCGATCGTGCCGGGCTCAACCTCCAGCGACACCTCGGAGAGCGCCATCAATCCTCCGAAGCGGACGCTGATGTCCTTCGCCGCCAACGCGGGCGCGTTCACGCTCGTCGGGTCGGCTGAGGCGACGGTATCGGTCGAGGTTGGCGTCATGAAACTTGTTCCACGACCCGAGCTGGTGCGTCCATCGACCCGGACTGGATGGCTGGCACGCTCATGTCGCCGGTGAATTGTGGGTCATCCGGCCGGCTCGGCCTCAGGTGAAGCACCAACCGGCGAAGCCGACGGCTGTTCTCAGCCAGCGCGCCGTCGGGATATTTGGCGGCCGAGATAGCACCGAGACCAAACAGCACCGGCAGGACATTGGGTATCCAAGTCAAGGAGGACAGATAGTTCTGCGCCAGGGCACCCGGAAAGACGAACGTCAGGCCGGCGATCAATGCCGCCGCATTTGAGCGCACACCGATCGTCACGAGTACGGCGAGCCAGACGACTCCGGCGAACGTGGCGAACTCGCTGGGCTGGAACGTCGTCTGCGCCAACGCGAGCAACCCGCCCCCGATCCCCGCGATGCCCGCAGCCAACGCCCCCGCAATCACCTTCATCTGCACGACGCTGATGCCCGAAGTTCGGGCCCCGGCCTCGCTCCATCGGGCGGCGTTCAAGGCGAGCCCCGTGGTCGATCTTCGGAAATTCACGATGAAAAGCGCGATGACGACGAAAAAAGCCAGACAGAGGTAGGTGAACGAGAGGTCGCTCGTGGCGAAGCTGGGGCGATTGATGCTGAGGCCGAGACCCTGGTTCACGAAGCTCGGCAAAGTGAAGACGAGGTTCTCCATGAGGAGGCCGAACGTCAATGTCACCAGGGCCACGTAGAGATCGCCGAGGCGGATGCTCAAGAAGCCGACGATGGCACCGAGGAGGAGCGCAACGACACCACCGGCAAGCACGGCGACGAGGACAGGCCACCCATGGTTGCTGGCCAACTGGGCCGTGGTCACTGCGCCGACCCCCGCGAAGGTGATCTGGCAGAGCCAGAGCATGCCGCCCTCTCCGGTGACGATCGTCCACGACAGGAAGATCACGGCATACGCGAAGGCCTGGGCGAACAGCCCGACCCAGTACCCGGACACGATGAGCGGCAACGCCCCGACCACGACGATGAGCAGGAGAGGGCCCGCATATTTCCCGAAGAAGTTCAGGGAGGCTTCCTCGAGCACGCTTTCGGTGGATCCGCCCAGCCGGCTTTCACCTTGTGGTGTGATCGCCCTGTCCAACGCGCCGCCCCACCCCTCGGTGTCTCCCACTCGCCCCCGCAGGACGAGGTTGTAGATGAGCACCAATGCGATCACGATGAAAGGCACGGCATCGATGATCTCGGTGGTCCACTGGCTCGCCGGCGGCAGGTAGCGCTGGAACAGTGACGTCGCGACGCCCATCAATAGCCCGACGCCGACGGCGATGGGCAGGCTGCGCAGCCTCGCGGCGACGACCGCGGCAAACGATGCCGCGATGAGCAGGGTGAAGTTGTCGGGGTCGAGCCCGATGATGGGGGCCGCGAGCACGCCGCACAAACCAGCGAAGAACGTGCTGACGGCCCAGACGCCGATCGAGACGGTCGTCGGATTGGTACCCGAGAGATCGGTCATCGCCGGTGAGTCGACCATGGCTCTCACTTTGAGGCCCACGTCGGTGTAGCGCAGGACGACGGCTCCGACCACCACCGTCAGGACGACGCAGATGTACACGATGATCTGGTCCAGCGTGACCGGGACGCCGAGGAACTGGTAGACGTGGACCGGTTCGGGTGCCAAGCCCGGTGCCTGCTGGATCGCCTGATTGCCGAAGATCAGTACGGCGAGTGACGGAACGGCGACGAGAAGGCCTATCGTCGCCACCACCTTGATCAGGGGCGATGACAGCCGCAGATGGCGGAAGAGGACGGCGTAGAGCACCACTCCGAGCGCCGGCGCCGCAATCCCGATCGAGACGATCGCGGCGGGGACGATGCCCCAACTCTCCTGGGTGTGCAAGTAGTAGTAGAAGCGGGCGATGAAGAACGCCAGCGCTCCGAAGGCGAAGTTGAGGATGCCCGACGACGTGTACGTGATGACGAGGCCGGCGGAGGCAATCGCGTAGATGCCCCCCAGCACCAATCCGGCGATCACGAATTGCAGCATCCTGCTGGACCCACCCCTTCTCGCCGGGCGTCAGCCGGGAGTTTCTGACATCGACGTCGATACTGATGCTAACCAGGCCCACCCAGCCGTGCATAGCGGCCAAATAGAAAGCTGACCTGCGCTGGAATCGAGATTCTCAAATTGTGAGCGATCAATTATCACCCAGTCCTCGGCGCGGTTCAAGCCCGCCCGTCACGAGTCGGCCCGGACCTTGTCCTTCACGGATGCCACGATCGGCGGCGCATCCTTCCAGTTGGGGATGCCCGCATCCTCTTTGGCGATTGGGTAATGGTCCTCGTTGACCTGGGCCCAGTGCGAGTGGTTCAGCTCGTGCAGCGTGAAGCACGCGTTGAGCGAGTTGTAGAAACCCTGGTTGTCGACGGTCTGGTTGACCGACTCCTTGATGAGAAGGGCCGTCATTGTCGGCAGCTGTGCGATCCGTTGTGCGAACTCGAGCGTTCGATCGGACAACTCGTCCGGGGGAAATATCTTGCTCACCATGCCGAGCCCGTAGGCATCCTCCGCGTCGAGGGAATCGCCCGTCAGCAGGAGCTCCTTGGCCTTGCGCGGCCCGAATTCCCACGGGTGAGCGAAGTACTCGACACCGCACATCCCGAGACGTGTCCCGACGACGTCGGCAAAGCGAGTGCCTTCCGCACAGACGATGAGGTCACACGCCCAAAGGAGCATGAGGCCCGCTGCGTAGACGTCTCCGTGGGCCTGCCCGATGGTGATCTTGCGCAAATTGCGCCACCGACGCGTGTTCTCGAAGAAGTAGTGCCATTCCTGCAGCATGAGGCTCTCCCGCGCCCTTGCGGGTGGCACCGTTGATCGCCCTCGTTCGGTGCTGGTCCGGACCGGGCATCATCTCTTCCCGGGAGACCTTGGACCCCATGTCGTGTCCCGATGAGAACATGGGTCCCATGCCTCCAAGGATGACGACGCGCACCTCGTCGTCCTCCTCCGCGCGCAAGAACGCGTCGTTCAAGTCGACGAGAAGTCCCCTGTTCTGGGCGTTCCGTGTGTCGGGCCGGTTGAGCATGATGCGGGCAACCTTGCCCGAGTCGAGCGTCTCGTACTGCACGAACTTGTAGTCAGGCATCTCCAGCTCCCTTTGGGCAGGCACAACTCGTTGGTGGGGTGACACTACCGAGAAAGCAAGCAACGGTGGCGGGGCCGACCTTGCACGAAATTCACGAGCGGCCGACCACCGTGCCTTGCACCGACCCGTGGTGGTCGCCGAGGACTGGCCTATCTCGTCGCACCCACCGGCGCCTCGACCTTCATGATCCGAGCCAGGTTTCCACCCATGATCATCCGCACGTCCTCCTCCGGCATACCCGCCGGGAGGTGGTCCATGTAGCTGCAGGGCTCTGCCAATCCCTCGGGATGGGGGTAGTCGGATCCGAAGAGCACGTGGTCGGCGCCGATCGTCTCGATGAGCAGGCCCAGGTTGTCCTCGTGGAAGGGGCTCACGTACACATGCGACTTGAACTGCTCGACCGGGTCGCCGTCGAAGGCGTGCGGCATTTTCTTGTACACGTCGGCCAGGTGCGCCACAAAACCGGCCACCCAGTCGCCGCCGCTCTCAATCGATGCAACCCGGAGGTCGGGGAACCGGGCGAAGACGCCGTGGCAGCAGAAGGCCGTCATGGTGTCCTCCATCGGCCGCTTGCCGACGCTCATCATCCGGAAGGGGTCCAGCCGGAACGGCAGCATCTCGCTCGGACCCGTCCACTCGTTCTGGTAGCGCGTGTAACCGCTGTCGGAGGAGTGCATTGAGACCAGGATGTCGGCATCCTGTACCGCCTTCCAGAAGGGATCGAACTCGGGGAGGCCGAACGATCGGGGACCGCGATAACCCGGGACGGGCGCCGGCCGAATGAGGACGGTCTTGGCGCCTCGCTCGAGCACCCACTCGAGCTCTTCCAGCGCCTTTTCGACGATCGGCAGCGTGATCACCGGCGTCGCGAAGATGCGGTTCTCGTAGTTGAAGCTCCACTCCTCGTACATCCACTCGTTCAGCGCGTGAATGGCCGCGTGCGTCAGTTCGGGGTCGTCCCGCATGCGCTCTTCCAGGAGGCTGGCGAGGGTGGGGAACATGAGGGCGCGGTCGACGCCGAGCTGGTCCATCAGCTCGACGCGCGGTGCCGGCTCTCGAAAGGCAGGGATGCCGCGCATCGGCTCGCCGATGATCTCGCGGTACGACTTGCCCTCGGGGTTCCCATTGCGGAAGTACTCCTCCTGGGCACCGGGTCGGGCCACCACCTCGAAGGTCGGGTTGGGGATGTACTCGCTGACCGTGCCTCGGATCATGATCTTGGTGCGCCCGTGCAGGTCGACATAGTCGACGGCGCCCCGGTAGCGCTCCGGCAGGTGACGCGTGAACGACTCCTTCGTCTCGTAGAAGTGGTTGTCTGCGTCAAAGACAGGGAAATCGCAGGTTCTCGGCATGGACCTCACGTTACCCAATTTTGACTACGACGTCAATATCAGAGAATATCGGGGCGACCCGGAGAACGACAAGGCCGCACGAGCCTGTGACCAGGATTTCCGTCACCGTAACGATGCCCGGCGGCGGTGAGTGGGCTGCCCTCCCGTCCCTCAAGCCTGCACGTGGTTGCCGGCGCGTTCAGCGGTTCGTCGGGAAATGGAGTTCGACGACGCCGGGGCCGGGATCGGGCCAACGCGAAGTGACAACCTTGGGCCGTGTGTAGAAGCGGACACCCTCGGGACCGTAGATGGACGAATCTCCGAAGATAGAGCCCTTCCAGCCGCCGAACGAGTGTGACGCAAAGGGCACGGGGATCGGCACGTTGATCCCGACCATCCCTGCTTGGACCTCACGTTCGAACCGGCGCGCCGCCCCACCGTCGCGGGTGAAGAGCGCCGTGCCGTTGCCGTAGGGGTTGTCGTTCACCAGGGCCAGTGCGTCCTCGAGGGTCGGGACACGCACCACGCTCAGCACCGGACCGAAGATCTCGTCGTCGTACACACGCATGCCCGGCTTCACGTCGTCAAGCAGGGAGCATCCGACGAAGAAGCCCGTTCCGCGCAACGTGCGGGAGCCGTCCACCACCACCGTGGCACCCTCGCCCGCGGCTTCCTCGACATATGACCGGACGCGGTCGCGGTGCGCCGCTGTCACGAGCGGACCCATCATGGACGCGGGGTCTCGACCGTCACCGATGACAACATCGGGGATCCGCGACGCAATCGCCGCGACGAGCTGGTCGGCCACCGATCCGACGGCGACGACGACGGAGATCGCCATGCAGCGCTCTCCGGCTGACCCGTAAGCCGCCGACACCGCTGCATCGGTTGCAGCGTCGAGGTCGGCGTCGGGAAGGACCACCATGTGGTTCTTCGCGCCGCCGAGGGCCTGGACTCGCTTGCCGTGCCGCGTTCCGGTCTCGTAGACGTGACGGGCCACCGGGGTGCTGCCAACGAAGGAGATCGCGGCGATATCGCGATGGGCCAACAACGAGTCAACCGCCTCGTGGTCTCCTTGCACGACGTTCAAGACTCCGTCGGGAAAGCCGGCTCGGCGCACAAGGTCGGCCAGGAGGAGTGAGGCGGAAGGATCCTTCTCCGAGGGCTTCAGGACGAAGCAGTTGCCGCAGGCGACGGCGTTGGCCGTCATCCACAGCGGGACCATGACCGGGAAGTTGAAGGGCGTGATTCCGGCCACCACCCCGAGGGGCTCGAGCACCGTGCGGATGTCGAGGCCCGTGGAGATCTCCGAATTGGACGAGCCCCGCAGGTGGCTCGCGATGCCGCACGCGAACTCGACGTTCTCAATCCCCCGGGCCACCTCGCCCCGTGCGTCCTCCAGCACCTTCCCGTGCTCGCCCGTCACCGCCGCCGCGAGCTCGTCTCGGTTGGCGTCCAGCAGCTCGCGCAGCCGGAACAGGCACCCCGTCCGCTTGGTGAGCGAGGAGGAGCCCCACGCGCGCGCCGCCTCGACAGCAGCCCTCACCGCGGCGTCGACCTCCGCCGCCGACGCCAGGGCGACCTCGGCCGTTTGGGTGCCGAGGGCGGGGTCGTACACGGGAGCGGTCCGAGCGGACGACCCCGGGACCACGGCCCCAGCGATCCAGTGCCCGATCTGCGTCACCGGCACGGCCGCCGTCTCAGAGTCGGTAGAGCTTGCGCGCATTCTCGCCGAAGATCTTACGGCGAGCTTCCGGAGCGAGCGTCTCCATCTTCACCGCCACCGTCTCGAGGGGGCTCGGGTAGAGGCAGGTCGGGTGCGGGAAGTCTGTCTCGAACAAGATGTTGTCCTCGCCCACCGCCTCGACCAGGTCGGGGAGCTTGTTCCGGTTGTTCTCGAACCAGAAGGTCGCGTAGAGGTTGCTCTTGAAGTACTCCGAGGGCAACTTGGCCATGTGGGAGAGCTCCTGCGGAGCGTTCTCGGACATCTCGTAGTCGAGCGCCTCGAGGATGAAGGGGATCCAGCCGACGCCGCTCTCCACCGAGACCATCTTGAGCTCAGGGTACCGGTCGAACATGCCCGAGAGGATGAGGTTCGTCACGACGCGCGCGTTGCCGATGAACAGCAGCGTGCCACCGATGGCCAGTTTGGTGTTGTCGGCGTGGGACTCCCACGGGTACTTCCCGTAGAACGTCATGCCCGTCACGCTGGCGCCGATGTGGAAGTGCACCGGGAGCTTCATCTCCGAGCAGACCTCCCAGAACGGATCCCAGGCCCGGTTGGCCAGGTCCGGCGCACCGAGGTCCTGCGGATCCGACGTCATGTTGACGCCACGGGCGCCCAGCCCGGCAATCCGCTTCGCCTCCCGCACACACTCGTCCACGTCCCACGCCGGCATGAGCGGCAGAGGCAGGAGGCGGTCACCCGAGTCGGCCTGGATCTCAGCCATCCCGTCGTTGTAGATCTCGATGGCGAGGCGGCGCAGGACAGGGTCGTCCGCCGCACCGAGGTCCTGGCCCCCGAGCCCGATCGTGCTGGGGAAGATGATCTGCGCGTCGATTCCGCATTCGTCGAGCACGCCGAGGCGAACCTCGGGGTCGTACGCGCCGACATGGATCTCGTCGTGGGTCCACTCGAACAGCGCGCGGTGTGCGCTCTCCTTGGCCCCGTCCCGTCCGATGACGCCGCCCGCGCTGTAACGGCCGACGGGGTGCCCGTCGAAGACCCACGTCGGCTGCCCGTCGACCTCCTCGACCCGCGGCACGCGGTCCCGGAAAGCGGCGGGAGCACGCTTGGTGAAGAGGTCGGGCGCCTCGCACCAGTGCGAGTCGGCGTCGATGACGAGCATATCGTTCAACATTGACGTCGATGTTAGAATGGTTGGGTTCGAGATTGCAACGGGGTGACGTCCGAGGTGGTCCACGGCGGACCACGGGTAGCCGGCGGATCCGGGTTCAGCCGGCTTCAGCGCCTAACATGTCCGCTGTGTTCGATAACGACGTCGAAGTCAATACTGGACGAGGCTCCTCCGGGGCGCCCCGACCCGAAAGACTCCCCCGTCGCCCCACCGTTCGGGAACCGATGAGGCCGCTCCCCGAGCTGACGCCCGCGAACGAGTGGTTCTGGTCCTCCGGTGAGGACGGCGTGCTGCGCATCCAGGAATGTGCCGACTGCGGCCAGCTCGTGCATCCCCCGGTGCCGATCTGTCCCTACTGCCGCAGCCGCTCGGCGAAGCCGGCGCCGGTGTCGGGGACGGGCACCGTCGTGGGCTTCACCGTCAACTCCCACCGGTGGCTGCCCGACTTCGACCCACCGTACGTGGTTGCCAACGTCGCGCTCGCGGAGGACTCACGGGTCCACCTGACCACGAACATCGTGGGGTGCGATCCGTCAGACGTTCGCATCGGTCTGGAGGTCACCGTCCGTTTCGAGCAGCACGAGGACGTGTGGCTCCCGCTGTTCGAACCGACCGGATCCCTCGATCCGGTCGATCGGGTGGCGCCGCCCGAGCGTCCGATCCCCCGCTCGCCCCTCGGCCGCGAACGCTTCGAGCATCGCGCCATCCTCAGCGGCATCGGGCGATCGAGGATCGGCCGGCGGCTCATGGTCGACCCCCTGTCGCTGGCCGTCGACGCCTGCCTCGAGGCGGTCGCCGACGCCGGGCTCACGCTGGAGGATATCGACGGATTGTCGACCTATCCCGGCGCCGGCGCCATGGGGATGAGCGAGGGTGGCGCCACGGCCATCGAGGAGGCATTGCGGATCCACCCGACCTGGATCAACGGCGGCGGCGACCTCCCCGGACCCGGAGGATCGGTCATCGCGGCCGTCATGGCAGTGGCCGCGGGCCTCTGCCGCCACGTGCTTTGTTTCCGCACGGTCTGGGAGTCGACCTACGCGACCCTCGCGGCACGCCATCCGGACCACGGGAGCGGGGGCGGCGGGCGCAGCCCTCGGGTCTCGGGCCCGCTCCGCGAGTGGCGCGCGCCCTTCGGTGCCATGTCGGCGGCGAATTGGATCGCCATGAATGCCAACCAGTACATGCATCGCTACGGTGCGCCCCGCGAGATGCTCGGGTTGATCGCCGTCAACGGGCGGAGGAATGCAGCGCTGAATCCCGTGGCCATTTACCGGGAGCCCATGACGATGGACGACTACCTCTCGGCCCGTCCCATCACGTCGCCGTTCGGTCTCTACGACTGCGACGTGCCCTGCGACGCGTCCATCGCCGTGGTCGTGTCCGATGTGTCGGTCGCCGGCGACCTCCCCCGGCCGGCGGTGCGCATTGAAGCAGTCGGTACGCAGATCCTCGAGCGGGTCTCGTGGGACCAGGGCACCTTGACCCACGAGCCCCAGGTGCTGGGTCAGGCCGCGCACTTGTGGACGAGAACCGACGTGCGTCAGTCCGAGGTCGACCTGGCGCTGGTCTACGACGGCTTCACCTTCAACGCCATCTCATGGATCGAGGGTCTCGGGTTCTGCGGCTTCGGCGAGAGTTGGGACTGGCTGGAGGGCGGACGGCGCATCGCCCTCGACGGCGACCTGCCCGTCAACCCGCACGGTGGACAACTCTCCGAAGGACGGACCCACGGCTTCGGGTTCGTCTACGAAGCCGTGCTCCAATTGCGGCGCGAGGCCGGCGATCGGCAGGTTCGTGATGCGGCCACGGCCGTGGTCACCTCGGGAGGCGGCACCCCGTCGGGCGTGCTTCTCCTGCAGCGAGCCGGGGCGTGACCCCGGTGGCTGCCACACGCAACGTCCACTCCCTCCGAACAAGGTCAAAGGTGCATGCATGACGCCTCCCAACCCGCAAACCGCACGCAAAGTGAACGACGTGCCGACAAACCCACCGCTGACGAGCGAAAAGCCGAGCGGGCCGCGGTCAGCGTAAAGGTGTCGAGACCCGATCGCGCTTGGTGAGCGCGGCGAAGGAGGTCTTCGAGAGGGACGGATTCCTCGACGCTCGCATCTCCGACATCGCAGAGCGAGCCGGCCTCTCGCATGGTTCCTTCTACCACTACTTCGAGTCCAAGGAGGAGGTCTTTCGCGAAGTTGCGGCGGAGGTCGACGAGCGGTTGAGCGCCCCCCTCAACAGCGTCATCCTCGACCCGTCGTCATCGGCGACTCCGTACGAGAGGATCCACGAGGCGATTCGACTCCACCTCGAGAGCTACCGAGACGAGGCTCGGATCATGGGTGTCATAGAGCAGGTCTGGCGCTTCGACGCCGAGTTCAATGCGGTACGGGCCGAACGGCACCGCCTCTACAACGCCCAGATCGCGGATTCCATTCGCCGCATGCAACGCCACGGGCTGGCCGACCAGCGCCTCGATCCCGCGATCGCCGCCGACGGTGTCGGAGCCATGACCTATCGGTTCCCCGAGATGTGGTTCGTACAGGGTTTCCTGAACTGTGACTTCGACCAGGGGGTCGATCAGCTGACGAGGCTGTTCGTCAATGCGTTGGGGATACCGGACTCACCGGAGCGCGCCACCTAGAGCCCGGCCGGACGGCTCAGCCCAGGGCTTCGGCCTGCCACTCGAGCAGCGCCGGTGCCAAGAGGGGCCAGCGGGCGAACAGGCCCCCCTCCCTCGATCCCTGCCGCTCGAGCCATTCGCGGTCGCCCCACGGCGGCTCCACCAGCCGGGCCTTGGGCAAGATGCCGGCGAGGGCCTCGGAGGTCGCACGGGTGTGGTGCACGTCGCTGGCACCGCTGCGGAAGACCAGAGCCGGGATGTCCAGTGACCGGGCGTCGGCAGCGGGGAGGCCGGGCACCGGCTCGTCAGCGCGGGGGCAGTAGGCCAGCATCCAGCGCTCCATCGCGGCGATGAAGTCGCCTCGGTCCTGACCCAGGAACCGTTGCCGGTTCGAGGGGTTCCGTTCCAGGACCTCCGCCCACTCGGGCAGCGCCGCCACCGCTTCCATGCCCTCGGTCCAGGCCGCGGCGAGTGAACCACCGCAGTAATGCATGGCCAACGACAGCAACCCGAACACGCCGCCGCTGATCCACCAGATGGCCAGGCCCGCGGCGTCCCTCCGGTGGCGAGAGGCGGTGAGCAGCGACACGCGTGCACCGCCGGACCCACCAGCGATGACGGCCGGCACCATGTCGAGGTGCTCGAGGAGCGCGGCGAGCGCATCGGCCTGCATGGCCGACTCCGAAGGTCCTTCGAAGCACACGTCGGATTCGCCGCAGTTGGGCCGGTCCCAGATGAGCACCCGGTTGCCCTGGGCCGCCAAGGCGACGGCCAGCTCCCGCACCCCGGCCGACTCCTTGGTAAAACGCCCGCCGGGCGTGATGACCCAGGGGCGCCCCTCGCCGATGGTCTCGTAGCCGAGCGAGTGCCCGTTGACCTTCGCTATCGCCATGTTCGGCACCTCACTTCAGTCGCTCCTCCCATCAGCACGCCCGCAGACTAGGTACCGGGGGAACGACTGCGCGGCACCTCACGGAACGGGACGTCGCGGTCCAGTGTGCGCTCGCGGGGCATGGAGAGCACCCGCTCGCTGATGACGTTGCGCGCCATCTCCACCGTCCCACCTCCGATGCTCCCCGCCTGCCGCATCACGAAATTGAGCGCGCTGAGGGAGGCCGCGCTGCCGTCCGACCACGCGGCCCCCTCCGGGCCGGCGACCTCGAAGGCGAGCGTGGCGATCCTGGCCTGCATGGTCCCCTTGAACAGGCGGCCGACGGCGGCCACCTGATCGGAGATCCGCCCCGACCGGATGGTCTCGCTCACCCGCTTCATCAGTTCCTGACCGACCAGTTCGAGCATGCGCGCCTCGCCGACCAGGTCACGCACCGCCGGGTCGGCCATGCGGCCCTGCTCCCTCGCGATGGCCAGCACGGCGGCGGTATCGCTCCTGCCGTGCGTCGACCCGACTGGCTCGGTCACGTAGGCCGAGGTGTACAGCATGCGCTCGTGGAACATCCACCGGGTCCCCACGGTCCAACCGTCGTCCACGTGACCCACTCGGTCGGAGTCGGGAACGATCACGTCGGTCATGAACTCCTGGCAGAACTCCCGCGACCCGTTGAGCATCTCGATGCGGTGCACCTCGATGCCGGGCTGGTGGATCGGCAGCATGAACACCGTGAGGCCGCGGTGCTTCGGGACGTCCCAGTTTGTGCGCGCCAGGCACAATCCCCAGTCCGACCACCAGGCGCCCGTGGTCCATACCTTTGACCCGTTCAGCACCCATTGGTCCCCGTCCCGCACCGCCGTGGTCAGGGCGCCGGCGACATCCGACCCGCCACTCGGCTCCGACAGGAACTGCATCCAGAGCTCCTCGCCGCGCAGGATGGCGGGGATATGACGGAGCTTCTGCTCCTCGGTGCCGAAGTCGAGCAGGACCGTTGCGCACGGTGAGAGCGTCGGCACCTGCAGCTTGGCGGGGTACTCGTGGCCGACCAGCTCCTCGTTCAGCACCCTCTGGTGCGCCGGGGTCAGGCCCTGACCGCCGTAGGCGCGCGGGAAACAGATGCCAGCCAGGCCGGCCTCGAAGAGCATGCGCTGGATCTCCCGCTCCCTGGCGATGCCGGCCAGTTCGGCCTCTTCGTCTCCGCTGGTCCACGCCCAGCGCAGCTCCTCGGGCGTCACCAGCCGAAGGTTGTCCCCAATGAAGCTCCGGGCCCGCCGCCGGAAGGTCTGGAGATCCTCGACCTCGACCGTGCTTTCTTCCTGCTCCGCCCGGACGGCGCTCATGCCGCCTCCGCTTCCCCGGCACCCAGCAGCGCGGCGATCCGTTGGCGATGCTCCGCCGGTGTCCCGGCCAGCGCGCGGTCGACCGTGAAGCGTCGCAGATAGAGGTGGAGATCGTGCTCGAAGGTGACGCCGATACCCCCGTGCAACTGCACGCAGTCCTGCAAGAGCTCGGTGCCGTACTGGCCGATGTACGCCTTGGCTGCGCTCACCAGCTCGACGGCATTCTCTGCGCCGGTTTCCGTCGCGACACAAGCCGCATCGCTGATCGCGTGGCTCGCCTCGAGCCACATGAACATGTCGGCGAAACGGTGCTTCAGTGCCTGGTACGACGCCAGCGGGCGCCCGAAGGAGTACCGGTCGAAGGCCCACTCGACGGTCATGTCGAACCCCGTCTGCATGGTCCCCACCGACTCCGCGTTGAGCATCACCAGGGACAGTTGGAGCTGGCGCTCGACGGCTGCGGCCGCCTCCTCGACCTCACCGACGACCGCGCTCAGCGGGAGGGTGACGTCGTCGAACGTGACGATGCCGAAGCGACGGGTCAGGTCGGCTGTCTTCATGGGAGCGCGGGTGACACCCGGCGTGGCCGCCGGTACGAGCACCTGGGTGACGCCGGCCCCCTCGCGACAGGTCACAAGGAGGTGGTCCGCCCGCTGCGCCGACTCAACCGGTCGAGCCTCCCCGCGCACGACGATGCCAGCCCCCTCCCGGCGGGCCTCCACCGTGGGCCGCCAACCGTCGGGTCCCGAGACGGGGGCGCACCACGACGCGATCTGTTCCCCGGACAAGAGCCCAGCCAAGAGCTCGGGGGCGGCACCGGAGGCGCTGAGGGTGGCGGCGACGGCGTTGGTCGCCACCAACGGCCCCGGGGCGGCATGGCGACCGAACTCGTAGGCCACGAGGCTGAGGTCGACCAAACCAGCGCCGCTGATCGTCCCGCCGCCCTGCGCCTCGTCCACCAGCAAGGAGGTCCAACCGAGCTCGGCACCGCGCCGCCAATACGCCGCGTCGAATCCGGCGGGGTCGTCGCGCCGCGAGCGGAGCGCGTCGGGCGGCACCTGCTCCGCCAGGAAACGCGCGGTCGTCTGGCGGAAGAACTCTTGGTCTTCGGTCAGATCCAGCAACATCTGGTCCCCAGCAGACCCGTGGTCTGCGCGGTTGTGCGTCGCATGGTGATGAGTGTGTCGTGCATCGGTTGCCGTGGCAATTTCGGATCAGACGGGTGCGACGACGCCGATGCCGGCGGCTTCGTTCCGCCGGCGCCACTCCTCACGCGACATGCGCGTCACGTCGACGTCCCCAGCGAGCGCTCGCAGGGCGCCGACGGTCGCCTGCTCCTTGGGGGTGTGGGCGAACGGGTCCCAGCCATAGAACCGGCAGGCGTTCTCCCAGGTGATCTTGTGGATCTCCTCATCGCCGCACCCGGCGCCCTGGAGCTCCTTCCAGGCGAACTCGGGCGACTCGGGCCAGGTCGTGTCGGTGTGGGGGTAGTCGCACTCCCAGGCGATGTTGTCCAAGCCGATCCGGTCGCGCAGCAGCAGGCCGGAGGGATCGGTGATGTAGCAGGCCAGGATGTGGTCGCGGAACACCTCCGAAGGCAGCTTCCCGCCGAAGTCGCTGTGCAGCCACTCCTGGTTCTGGAAGTGGCGGTCGATCCGGTCGAAGTAGAAGGGGATCCAGCCAATCCCGCCCTCGGACAGCGCGACCTTCAGTTCGGGGAAGCGCCGCAGCGTCGGTCCGAACAGGAGGTCTTGCGCGGTGATCGCGCTGATCTGACAGGCCAGGACCATGAGGTGGTCGACCGGCGCCTCCTCGGGCCGCTTGATGACGGCGAATCCCGCCCCGATGTGCAGGGACAGCACCATGTTCTCCTCGCTCAGCGCGGCCAGCATGGGGTCCCAGTAGCCGGAGAGGAAGCTGGGGAACCCCTGCACGTGCGGCGTCTCGAGGAAGCTGATGGACCGGCAGCCCTTCCTGGCGATACGCCGGACCTCCTTGGTGGCGGCCTCGACGTCCCACATGGGGACGATGCCGAGCGGAATGAAGCGGCCCGGGTAGGCACCGCACCACTCGTCGATGGCCCAGTCGTTGTACGCCTGGAGCATGACGAGGGCCACTTCCTTGTCTCGTGACTCGGCGAACGTCCGTGCGTTCCACCCGGCCATGGTGGGAAAGCACATGGAGCCGAGGACTCCGTTGACGTTCATGTCGCGCACCCGCTCGTGGACGTCGAAGCAGCCCGGACGGAGCTCGGTGTAGGTGCCGGGGTTGAAGCCCCACTCCTCAGAGGGCCAACCGACCGTGGCGGCCATACCGAACGACGTGCTGGTCTTCTCGCCCTGGAAGACCCATTGGTCGATGCCCTGCTCGTGCACGACCTTCGGTGCGTCGTCGAGCCACTTCTGCGGTACGTGGTTCTCGAACATGTCCGGGGGCTCGATCATGTGGTCGTCGATGCTGACCAGAATCATGTCGTCGAGGTTCATG
>CAWITA010000007.1:0-19489 GCA_963838835.1 uncultured Acidimicrobiaceae bacterium | reverse complement strand
ATCGCGGCGTCAGGTTCGTCCAGGGTCGAGGGACGTGCGAGAGCGGGTTCACGTGCCCGTTTCACGGATGGTGCTACGGCCTCGACGGCACGAACACCGGCATCCCGAGGCGCAAGTCGTTTGCCCCGCACAACGTGGAGCGGGACGACGTCGACCTCGTCGCGGTTCGGTGTGAGGTGTGGGGTGGGTGTGCGTGGATCAACTTCGACAACGACGCACCGCCTGTTCGAGAGTGCTTGGAGCCAGCCGCCACCATCCTCGAGGCTTGGAAGGTGGAATCGCTGCGGGCCGAGAAATGGTACGCATCCCGTCTCCCGGTAAACTGGAAGCTTGCGATCGAGGCATTCGTCGAGATGTACCACGTCGTGGTGACGCACCCCCAACTCGACATCCCCGGAATGCGGTATTCGTTGCGCCCGGGTGCGCCGTTCGACGCGCGTGCCTTTATCGATGCGGAGATCGAATACCTCCGAGCGATGAGCGATGGCATGGACGGGATGGTCCACGCCAACGACGTGCGCGTCGCCGAGGGCCTGCGCGACATTGAGCTGCCCGCAGAGCCGGAGCTCGCCATCTCGACGTGGAACCGCACCCTCAACAACGCCGTCATGCGCTGGCACCGGGAGCGGCGCGCCGACATCCCGGACATCAACGAGCTCGACGAACATGGGTTCAACGACACCTTCTACCAGTGCTTCCCGCACTACTTCGTGTTGCCCATGTACAGCAGCGCCTCCGCGTACCGCTTCCGACCGCTGGGGCCCGAGGAGACCCTGATGGAGATCTGGTCGCTGGCGCGCTTCCCCGAGGGCGAGGAGCCGACGACACCTGCGCCGCCCGAAGTCTGGGGGCACGACGACCCACGATGGCCGCCGATCCCGGCGCAGGACTTCTCCAACATCCCGAGACAGCAGAAGGGCCTGCACGCGAAGGGTTTCAAGTACATGCGCCTGAGCGAACGACTCGAGGGCCACATCTCCAACCTCGAGCGGACCGTCGACGGCTTCCTCGCCGACCTACCCTACGAGCGGCTGCTCCCGGCCTTGCACGTGGTCAACGTGGCGCCGTTCGACAAGCCGGTGCTCGACCTCGGCTTCTGAGGGCGAAGACGCTGGCCGTGCAGGGGCAGAAGGTGTTGTTCGTCGGCGGGCAAGGGCCGGTGAGCGCGCCCGCGCGGCGGTTGCTCACGCCCGACAAGACGTGTTCACCATGGCTCGCTTCTCGAAGCCAGGGGCGAGAAAAACCCTGGAGTCGAGCGGCGTCACGTGCATCCGGCACGACCCGTTCGAGTCCTTTGACGATCTGCCTGACGACTTCGACCACGTGTTCCACAGCGCACTGCCCTTGACCCGCAATGCGATGGGCCGAACCGACGTCCCGTCGAGGGATCGATGGCCGAACTCGTTCGACGCGTACGCCGACGCAACCGGACGGTTGATGGCGCACGGCCGATCAGCAAAGGTGCTCGGAGAATGCGAGATCACCTGGCGCGAGGGTTGCCGTATGCTCGTCGCGCAGTGCTGGCCGGAGCTCGCCAAGTAGCGGTCGACAAAGGAGCAGAAGCCGTGACAAAGCTGTGGACACAACGCCCGCCTGGCTCGACCTGGGGCGATTGGGGCGACGACGACGAGCTCGGCCGGATCAATCTGCTCACCCCCGAGAAGGTCCTCCAGGGGGTACGGGAGGTGGAGGCTGGCATCACCTTTTGTCTCAGCCTGCCGCTTGACTACCCCGGAGGGACCGCATTGAACCAGCGGCGCTTTCCTCCGGTCCTGGCGCCGACCGAGGACATGGAAGGCAACCTAGACACCTTTTACAACGTCCATCAGAGCCAGATGAAGGAGTGGGGGAACCCCAAGTACATCGACGTGTGGAACGACGACATGGTGACGCTCTTCCTCCAGTACTCGACACAGTGGGACTCTTTGGCCCACGCCGGCGCCGAGTTCGACGCCGATGGTGATGGGATCGACGAGGCCGTCTATTACAACGGGTACCGCGCTGGGGTCGATCTGGTCGGACCGAAGGTGGACGCGGCCGGGGACGGCGGCAAGCACCTCTGCTTCGCGCACCATCTCGGCTTGGAGCACATGGCCTTCCACGGCGTGCAGGGTCGCGGGGTCCTCATCGACCTGGCCCACCACCTGGGCCATGATTGGCGCGGCGTCGATCGGAAGACGCTCGAGGAAGTCATGGCGGCCGACGACGTCGTCATCGAGCCCGGCGACATGGTCCTGCTCCACACCGGCTTCGCCACCAAGATCCTCGAATGGGGCCACAACCCCGATCCCAAGCAGCTCTTCACGACGTGCACGTATCTCGACGCCCGCGACGAGTCGCTGCTGGAGTGGATCACCGAGTCGCAGATCGCCGCGCTGGTCGCGGACAACTATGCGGTCGAGGGGCTGGTCGGGAGGGACCGCGACGAAAGCCGGCATTCGCTCCTTCCGATCCACCACCTCTGTCTCTTCAAGCTCGGCGTGCCGCTCGGAGAGTTGTGGTACCTGGACGAGTTGGCGACGTGGCTGCGCGAGCGCAAACGGAACCGGTTCCTGCTGACCGCGCCGCCCCTCCGGCTTCCCGGAGTCGTGGGCTCACCCCTGACACCGGTCGCCACCGTCTGACGAGCGAGAGAGCCGGAACGACTTGTAGTCGCTCCGGATCACCTTGTCGATCTCCTTGAATAGCTTTGGGCGGCCGCCCGAGTTGAGGAGGTACTTGCGAGGCTTCCCGGGGATGTTGGTGCCGAAGAAGTAGCTCTTCTCTCCGAAGGGCGCGTCCGCGGCGCCCCGGTCGACCATGGCCGTCCACTTGTCCTCGGCCGCGGCGTCCACTTCGATCACGTCGTAGCCGTGGTCGCGCACGTAGGTGATCGCATCGGTGATGAAATCGACCTGGTCGCCGTTGTACCGCGGGTTGTTACCGGCCGCGGCGTGCGGGCCGCCAGGGAAGAAGAGGTTGGGGAAGCCGGTGGTCTGGACGCCGAGAAACGTCCGCGGGCCCTCGGCCCAGTAGTCCTCCAGCGCCAGGCCGTGGCGGCCGCGGATCCCCATCCGCGTGAGCGCGCCGGTGCCGAAGTCAAAGCCCGTTGCCCAGACCACGATGTCGAAGGGCCGCTCGCCGTCGACCGTCTCGATCCCGGCTTCCGTCACGCGGACGATCGGCGTCTGCCTGAGGTCGACGAGCGAGACGTTGGGGTTGTTGAACACCTCGTAGTAGCCCGTCACGAAAGGAGGCCGCTTCTCGCCGAAGCGGTGGTCCTTCGGGATGAGTCTCTCCGCCACCGTGCGGTCTTCGACGATGCTCCGGACCTTCTGGGCGATGAAGTCGCACCACTCGGCGTTGGCGGCGCCATCGAAGAGGAGGTCGGTGTAGTTGCTGCTGAGCTTCGAGAAACCGGGACTGTTCCACATCTTCTCGAAGAACGACCGACGTTCGTCGTCGGTATCGTCGAAGGCTGCGCGATCGTGCGCCGGGTGGAGGAACCCGGCGACGGATGTGTTCAGCACCTCGCGCATCGCCTCGAACCCGGCCCGGAGCTGGGCCTGCTCCGCGGGCGTGATCGGTGCGTTGTTCAGCGGTGTGCACCAGTTGGCGCTGCGTTGGTACACCGTCAGGGAGGCAACCTCGTCGGCGATGACAGGGACTATCTGCACGCCACTCGATCCGGTGCCGATGACGGCGACGCGCTTGCCAGCGAAGTCGACTGGTGTCCCCGGCCACATTCCCGTGTGGTACGACTCGCCCCGGAAGTCCCCACGCCCCGGCACGTCGGGGAAGTACGGGACGGAGAGAACACCGGTGGCCGCAACGAGAAATCTCGCACGGAGCTCCGACCCGTCGTCGGTCACCACCGTCCAGGTCCCCGACGGCTCGACGTAGGTGGCCGAGGTGACCCTGGTGCCGAATCGCATGTGCCACCGCAGATCGAACCGGTCGACGACATGGTTGAGGTAGCGCTCGGTTTCTGGTTGCTCCGCGAAGAGCTCCTGCCACTCCCATTCCTCGAAGAGTTCCTTCGAGAACAGATAGGCGTAGGTGTAGCTCTCAGAGTCGAAGCGTGCGCCCGGGTAGCGATTCCAGTACCACGTGCCCCCGACGCCGTCACCCGCCTCGACCAGCTGGACGGAGAAGCCCGCCTTGCGGGCGCGATACAACTGGTAGATGCCGGTGACGCCTGCGCCGACGACCAGCACGTCGGTCGTGAGCTGGCGCGCACTCTGCTCAGGTGCGGGTTCGGGAGGTTTCGTCATGGGGCCGCGAACGGTTGGGTTATACCGTGCCATCCGCGGCTCAACCCGGCCGGGTGGGCCATCTAGGTATTGTACCGACCGGTTAGTATACTTGAGCGCACGGAAGGGCGAATGTGACATCCCCGGACATCAACGAGCTCGAGGCCCAGGGCTTGAACGAGTCGATGTTCTATGGCTTCCCGCACTTCCTGTTGAGTGGTCGCTTCCTCGCCGGCCTCCCCTCCGAGGACCTGTTTCCGGCTCGCAACGCCATCAACCTGAACCAGCTCGAGCGCCCGGTCATCGACCTCGGTTTCTGAGGGCACGTCGATGTCGGAGTTGAGCCCGCCCGCCAACTACGCCCAGATCGTCGAGGGCATCCGTGCCACCATGGCCGCCTACGCCCAGGCGCTTGACGACGGCCGGAGCGACGACGTCGTCGCCACCTTCTGCGCCGACGGTGCCATCGAGATTCCGGGCCTGGGTACCCACCAGGGTCACGCCGCCCTACGGGAGGCCTTCAGCACGTGGAAGCCGAGGCGACCCCAACGCCACCTCGTCGTCAACACCCACGTCACCGACTGGAACGAGGACGAAGCAAGCGCGAGCAGCGACGTGATCTTCATCCTCAGGGGCGAGGACGGATGGTCGATCCAGCTCGTCGGGCGCTATCACGATGTGCTCCACCAGGCCGACGGCAGATGGCTCTTCCACCGTCGGAGCGCCGAGTTCGTGACGGAGTGAGCGAACCAATGAGCGAAGCGATGAGGTCACGCCGCTCGAGCGGCAAGGTCGCCCTGGTCACCGGTGGCGGCTCGGGCATCGGATTGGCCATCAGCGAACGGTTGGCCGCGGAGGGCGCCGCCGTGGCCGTCCTCGACCGCGACGCCCCGTCGGCGCAGGAGGCAGCCGCCAAGATCATCGCCCGCGGCGGAACGGCGATGGGCGTCGAGGCCGACGTCACGGACCGGGCCCGCGTCGAAGCTGCCATCGCCGAGGTGGCCCACCACCTGGGCGCCCCCACCATCCTCGTCAACAACGCCGGACTCCATCTCTTCGGTCCGTTTCTGAAGATCGACACTGAGACCTGGCAGCGGATGCTCGACATCAACCTCACCGGCACCTACCACTGCTGCCAGGTCGCGCTGCCACACATGCTCGACGCCGGCTGGGGTCGCATCGTCAACATCTCCTCGTCGAGCGCCCAAGGCGGCCAGCCGTTCATGGCGGCCTACGTGTCGTCGAAGGCCGGCGTCATCGGGCTCACCAAGGCACTCGCCCTCGAGTTCGGCCCGAAGGGCATCACCGTCAACACGATCCCGCCCGGGTTCATCGACACGCCGATGTTGCGCGCCCAGGAGTCGAAGGGTCTCCTCGGCGGAGGGGTCGACGAGCACGCCGGGCGCACTCCGGTCCGTCGCATCGGCCGCCCCGAAGACGTCGCCGCCGCGACCGCATTCCTCGTGAGCGAGGAGGCGTCGTACGTCACGGGTCAGGTGTTCGGCGTCAACGGAGGGCGCAACACCTGACGTGGGCCGAATCGATCCGATCCCGCCCGGCCAGTGGCCGCGTGAGATGCGCAATGCGCTCGCACCACTCCAGCCTCCGATCCCCCGGGACCCGTCGCGGCCCAAAGGCCTCAACTTGCTCGGCCTCCAGGCCCACCACCCGCCCCTCACCGGCGCCTACAACCAACTCATCGGCCATCTGCTCTACGCCTCGACGATCACGGCCCGCCAGCGCGAGCTGCTGGTCCTGCGCGTCGCCGTCCTCCGTGACTCCTCCTACCTGTGGGAGCAGCACGCCGAGTCGGCGGGTGACGCCGGCATCAGCGGCTCGGAGGTGGAGGGGGTGAGGTCTGGAGGTGCAGCCAACGACTGGTCACCCGTCGAGGCCGCTCTTCTGCGCGCCGCCGACGAACTGGTGCACCAGGCGCGCATCGCCGATTCGACCTGGGCGACCCTGACCACGGAGCTCGACAGCCAGCAGCTCATGGACGTCGTGTTCACGGTCGGCGCCTACGACCTGCTGGCCATGGCGCTGCGCACCTTCGACGTCGAACTCGACGAGGACCTCCGGCATCGAGCGACACCCTGAACCGAGGCCCGCCCGAATCATAATATTGACGTCGAAGTCGATAATCGGGTACCCTGCCGGGAGCCGGCAAAGGCGGGGCGTCGCCTCGCAGCGCGCTTTGGTGGGAGCGGCTCGACGGACGGGAGGGATGCCGAGAGATGGAGGGACCGATGCCCAACCCAATGATCGACTTTCCGGTCTTTGACGCGGACAACCACATGTACGAGACGACGGACGCCTTCACCAAATTCCTCCCGCCGGAATACGAGGGTCTGATCAAGTACGTCCAGGTCAATGGGCGGACCAAGATCGCGGTGCGCAATGTCATCTCGGAGTACATCCCGAATCCGACCTTCGAGGTGGTGGGCCGGCCGGGGGCGTCCGAGGACTTCTTCAAGCACGGCAACCCCGAGGGGAAGTCCCGCCGCGAGATGATCGGCGCGCCGATCCGGTCCCCCGAGGCCTTCTTCTCGCCCGCGCCCCGCCTCGCCCTCATGGACGAGCTCGGCCTCGACCGCGCCCTCATGTGGCCGACGCTGGCGAGCCTGTTGGAAGAGCGGCTGTCCATGGACCCGAAAGCCACCCACGTCGTGGTCCATGCCCTCAACCAGTGGATGCACGAGCACTGGACCTTCAATTACGAGGGCCGCATCTTCGCGTCGCCCGTCATCACGCTTCCGATCGTGGCCGAGGCCATCAAGGAGCTCGAATGGGTGGCCGAGCGGGGCGCCAAACTCATCCTCATCCGTCCGGCTCCCGTTTCCGGCTACGAGGGGTACCGGTCGTTCGCCCTGCCCGAATTCGACCCCTTCTGGCGGCGGGTCACCGAGTTGGACATCGCCGTCGGCATGCACGCCTCCGACGACGGGCTCACCCGGTACTACAACCTCTGGGAGGGACAGACCGGGGGCGAGCACCTCCCCTTCGCCGGCTTCTCGCCGTTCCTCGACATCATGCACACGCAAGGGAGAGGAATCTTCGACACGGTGGCCTCGTTGCTCGGGCACGGGCTCCTCACCCGGTTCCCGACGTTGCGGATCCTGCCGGTCGAGAACGGCGCCGCATGGGTGCGGCCGCTCGTCGGGGCCCTCGAACAGTCGTACGCCAAGAACCCGGCGCAGTGGGCCGAGGACCCGCTCATGGTGTTCAAGCGCAATGTCTGGATCCACCCCTTCCACGAGGAGGACCCGCGTGGACTGATCGAGCTGGTCGGAATCGACCGCGTCGTCTTCGGCTCCGACTACCCCCACATCGAGGGGATGGCCAACCCGCTCTCCTACGTCGACGAGCTCGCCGGCCTTCCGCACGAGGACATCGCCCGGGTGATGGGCGGCAACCTCGCGGAGGTGATGAAGCTACCCTTTGCCGCCTGAGAAGCCGCGCGGTGATCTCGGGGGAGGGAAGCAGATGGAGCTGACCGGGCCGGTGGCCGGCGGTTCGCACGGGTGGGCCTTCGCGGCGCCGCTCGCCGACCTGGCCGGACTCGGCTATCGCCAGGACGAGTTCTTTCTCGAAGGCAGCGCGGCGCGGTACGGGCCGTCTCCGGGTTCGGAGCTGTCCTGGGACGGGCGCTGGCAGGTCGAGCCGCTCGGCACGGCGCCGTACAAGACCCGGATCCTCGTCGTGCGGCCCGAGGACCCCGCGCACTTCAACGGCACCGTGGTCGTGTTCTGGAACAACGTGTCGGCCGGGTACGAGAACATCGGCGGTGGGGACAGCCCCGAGCTCTTTGCCGGGGGTTACGCCTATGCCGCCGTGACGACGCAGCGCGTCGGCGTGCACGGGGCACCGGTCAACCCACAAGGTCTGGCCGCATGGGACCCCGAACGCTACGGGTCACTCTCTATCCCGAGTGACGATTACTCGTTCGACATCTTCACGCAGGCCGCAAGTGTGGTGGGACGCGATCGTGGGCACGACGGCCTCGACCCCATGGGTGGGCTCGAGGTACGCCGGCTCATCGCCGAGGGAGCGTCCCAGTCAGCGGCGCGTCTCGCGTCCTATCTCAATGCCGTTCAGCCGATGAGCAAAAGGTTTGACGCCTTCTTGCTCACCCTGTACTTCGGTGGCGGAGCGCCGCTCGAGGTCGGCGACGCCGTCATGACGGTGCACGTCGCCGACAGCGAGGGACCTCGGATTCCAGAGGGGCTCCACCTGCTGCGCGACGACCTAGGCCCACCCGTCATGGTCGTGAACACGGAGTGCGAGGCATCGGCGTGCTACCCCGTCCGGCAACCCGACACGGACCGCTACCGCTACTGGGAGGTGGCCGGAGCCTCCCACGTGTCGCTGCAAGGAGTGGAGTCGTCGGCACCACGGATGGAGCGGGACTTCGGGTTCTCGATCCCGATCGACGACGCCATGAAGAGGATCAACCAGGTCTCCATCGCGCCGGTCGTGGACGCGGCCTTGCACCACCTGAACAACTGGACCCAGGGGGGCGCTGCGCCCCCGGCCCAGCCCCGCATCGATTTCTCGGGTGACCCGCCGGAGATCGTGCGGGACGACAACGGGATCGCACAAGGCGGCATCCGGCTCCCCGCCGTCGAGGTCCCGATCGCACACAACAGCGCGCTGCGGCAATCGCCCGATGTGTTCAGCCGGCTGGTCGGTTACCACGAGGCCTTCCCGCCCCACAAGGTGCGCGAGCTCTACGGCAGTCGAGCCGAATACGTCGCGCGCTACGAGGCCGCCACGAGGGCTGCGGAGGCTGCGTCGGTGATTCTCCCCCGTGATGTCGCCGCGGTGGTGCGAGAGGGGACAACAGACCTCCCACTCTGAGCTCCCGGTTCGCCGACCGGAGCCATGTCACCGGGAGGCCGGTCAGAACGCATCGGGCTCGTCGAGCAGCGACGTTCCCCGCTGGAGGCCGGCGAGGGAGAAGCCGGCCGTCTTCCGGTACTCCTCGGTGGCGGAGGCGATCTCGTTCGGCGTGATCACGTCGGCGATGTCGGCGAAGCCCTCTGGCGCCCGCTCCTCGACCAGCGCCATGGGGAGCTCGGGGCCGTGCCCCCGATTGGCGTGGACGATGGCGGCGGTGGCGGGGCGGCGGGCCCGCTCGTAGCGCTCCAGGGCCTCGTCGAGGTCGTCGGGGTGTCGCCGGATGCACCCGGCGAGCACCCGGGCGTCGAGGATGGCCTGGGACGCGCCGTTGGAGCCGATGGGATACATGGGGTGCGCGGCGTCGCCCAGCAGGGTGCTGCTCCCGAATGTCCAACGGGGGAGCGGGTCTCGATCGACCATCGGGAAGAGGTACGTCGCCGGCGCCGCCCGGACGATCGAGGGCACGTCGAGCCACCCGAAGTCCCACTCCTCGAACTGTGGAAGGAAGTCGCCGAGCGAACCCCTGCGGTTCCAGTCCTGCGCCGCAGCCAGGTCCGAATCCGGTCGTCGGAGCTCGGCCACGAAGTTGAACGCCTGCTTGCCTGCGGGCAGGTCGGCGATGGGGTAGCCGACGAATTTCTGCTCGGGATGGCCGGCCCAGATCATGGTGCGGCCATCCAACACGGCTTCGACGTCCGCCACACCGCGCCACAGCAGCGACCCGTTCCACCGCAGCGGCCCCTCGTCGGCGAATCGTTGGGCACGGGCAACGCTGTGGATCCCGTCGGCTGCCACCACGATGTCTGCCTCGACGGGCCCGGCCTCGAAGATGGCGGCCGGGCGCCCCCCGCACTCGTCGACCCCGACGAGCCGGTGCCCGAGGTGCAACGCCGTCGGACCCAGGCGATCGACCACGGCGCGCCGCATGACCTCTTGCAACACCCCCCGGTGAATGGAGAGCTGGGGCCACGGATAGCCGGCGGCGATTCCCCGTGGCTCCCGCCAGATCTCCTGGCCTCGTTTGGTGCAGTAGAGGAGGAGCGCTGGAGCGATCGACCGGGCGCGGAGCTCTTCGAGCAGGCCGAGGGCGTCGAGCTCTCGCACGGCGTGCGGCAGGAGGTTGATCCCGACGCCCAGCGGGCGCAACTCCTGGGTCGAATCAAAGACCTCCACCGTCGCGCCAATTTGGTGGAGGCTGAGCGCAGTCGCCAACCCACCGATTCCGGCCCCGACGACGACGCAGTCGAAGCCGCCGCGCGTGCCGTTCACATGACCTCGTGCACGTCGATGCGCACGACCGACTGATCGCGCCGTCCGGTCGAGACCGCGATCAGATCATTGAGGAAGAGCAGCCGGGGGGCCGAGGTCGTCAACCGCACGTGGGTCCGGAAGTAGTACTCGTCGGGTTCCACCCTGTCCCCGCGCGCGAGACGCGCCGCCACCGACTCCGTCGCCTTCCGGAGGCCCCGGGAGCGCACCTCGATCGCCTCGTCTGCGCTCGTCGCGAGCGTATAGTGCGCATCGATCTCGAGCACACCGTCGGGCCGTACCGTTTGCCAATCGATGCCACCCTCGAGAACCCGACCGCCGAGGCCGTCCCGGCCGACGAAGGTTCCTCCCTCGAACGCGATGTACCGGCGCCCGCCGCCGAGATCGACGGGGGAACGCACCTGGATCTCAATCGCCAGGAGCTCGCGCAGTTCGATCTGCCGCATGCCGCGGCGGCGGCTTACCCCAACCGCCCGAGGAGGAAGCCCGCGGCTTCGGTGGCCGGCGGGAACGAGCCGGTGATGCCGGAGCTGACGTAGCCGACGTCGCTGATCATGGTGATGCCGGTGATCGCCACCCCGGCGTCGCTGCAGAGGAACACCAGCGGGTAGGCCTGCTCGAGCGGCGTGGAGGCCTCGATGCCGGCCTCGCCGCGGTAGTCGGCGCCGAACCCCAGCCACATCTCCTTGTTCGCCTGGGCCAGCGGGGTGTCGGTCGGCCCGGGACAGATGGCGTTGATGCGGATCCCCCGCTTGAGGAGGCGGAACGCCTCCCGGGCCACGTAGGCGCAGACGGCCTGCTTGGAGTGGAAGTAGTCGGCGAAGCCGTGCTCGACCGCCCAGGCCGACGCCGCGTCGAAGTCGGCCGTGTCCAGGTACTCCTGCAACGTCTCCAGGTTGGACTCCCAGCCAAGCCCGGCGGCGGACGAGATGAAGCCGATGGCCGAACCGCGCGGGAGCATGTCCGCGCCCAGCATCCGGTTGATCAGGTGGCGGTGCCCCACGAAGTTGATCTTCTCGATCCCCGGTGTGCCGTCGGCGACCCCGGCGCAGGAGAACAGCGCGTGCACCGGGCCACCGCACTCGTCCACGGCGGCCTCGATGGAGGCCTTGTCGGCCAAGTTCACGTGGATGGCCTTGGCGCCGGGGAGGGTCACCTCGGCGTAGTCCATCACCACGACCTCGGCTCCGGCGTCCTGTACCAGCGCGGCGGTGGCGGCACCCATGCCGGTCGCGCCACCGACGACGAGGGCCCGCTTGCCGTCGTAACGAAATGCATCGAACAATCCCATGTGTTTGCCCTCCTGAAGCGCGTGCCGCGTGTGCAATGTCTAACCGACGACGGAGCGGACCTTGAGGTCCACGATGGTATCCCAGTCGATCCCAAGCTCCTCGAGGACGGCGTCACCGTGTTCGTTGAATTCGGGCGCCCGCCCCGCCGGTGATGGCTTGCCGCCGAATTGCACGGGCGCCGCCACGAGCCGGAAGGGGACGCCGGCCGCCGTCTCGCAGTCCTGCACGTACCCGTTGGCCAGCGTCTGGGGGTCGACGGCTGCCTCGAGCGTGTCCTGGACGACGCACCACTGTCCGATGAAGTCGGCCAGCTTCTCGCGCCACTCGGCCACGGTGTGCTCGGCCAACACGGCGCGGAGGATCGCTTGCACCTCGGCGGTGTTCTCGAGCAGCGAGGCGTGGTCGGCGAAGCGGGGGTCGTGCACCAGCTCAGGTCGTCCCATGATCTCGCACAGTGGAGGCCAGTACTTCCCGGCCTGGAGGCAGCAGAAGGACACGTAGTGCTCGTCCTTGGTCAGGTAGGTGTTCACCAGAGGGTTCTGCCGCATCATCTTGGCCGGAGGGCCGTGCCAGGGGACGTTGGCGACGAGTGACAATGCGAAGGCCTGGCCCATGGCCCACATGCCCGTGCCCAGCAGCGAGACGTCGACCGTGGTCGCCTCGCCCGTCCGCTCGCGATGGAACAGCGCGCCCATGATCCCTCCGGCGATGGTCATGGCGCCGATGGAGTCGCCGAAGCCGGGTGCCGGCGGATTGGCGAGACGGTCCGAGTCGGCCGGCGTGCCGCCGATCGCGACGCCGGCCCGTTGCCAGAAGGCGAGCGAGTCGTAGGAGCCCTTGTCCGCGTCGGGTCCTCGCTCGCCCTGACCCGTGCCGGCGACGTAGATGATCTGCGGGTTGTGGGCCCGGATGTCCTCGAGCTCGATCTTGAGCTTCTTGCGCACCCCCGGCAGCTTGTTGGTGAGGAACACGTCGGCGGTGCCGGCGAGCTTGTAGAGGATCTCGAGCCCTTCGGGCGACCGCAGGTCGAGGGCCAGGCTGCGCTTGCCCCGGTTCGAGTGCTCCAAGAGCGCGTGGACGTCACCGGTGATGGACACGACTCCGGTCGAGGCCAGGCCCCGCATGGCGTCGCCGCGCTCGGCGGGCTCGATCTTGATCACCTCGGCGCCCCAGTCGGCCAGGAGCGCAGAGGCCGCCGGCACGAACGTGTGCTCGGCCACCTCCAGGACGCGGACACCCTCCATCACTGCCGTCACTGCATCCTCCAAGTCTCGGGGTCGAAGCGATTCTCGGCGTCAGGGCGGGGTCGGGAGCGGTACGGTCCCGGATCTGAGACTGACGTCGACGTCGATGTTACCAACGGCGCGCGTGGCGCACCCCCGGCCTGCGCCCGCGGCCCCACGCTGCTGGCGTCGCGGGTCACGGCGCAGGCGCCACCTCGACCACCACCTTGCCGACGGCCTGACCCTCGGCCAGATGGCGCAGGGCTGCCGCTGCCTCGGACAGGTCGAAGGTGGCGCCGATGAGCGGGGCCGCGCGCCCCTCGACCAGGAGTTCGAGGAGCTCGCGGTCGTTGCGGCCCATCTCCTCGGGTTGATGACGCGCGAAGTCGCCGAATTGGAAGCCGAGGATGCGGCTCCCCTTCAGCAGGACCAGGTTGAGCGGGACACGCGGGATGGACCCTGACGCGTAGCCCACGGTGACGAAGCGTCCGCCCCAGTGCAGCGCGCGCAGGGCGGGCTCGGCCAGTTCGCCGCCGACCGGGTCGATCACGACGTCGGCGCCGTCGGGCAGCGCCTCCCGCAGGGCCTGCCGCAGGTCGCCGGCGCGGTGGTCGATCAGCCGCTGCGCGCCGCACGTGCGTGCCGCGTCAAGCTTCTCGGGACTCGACGCCACCGCGGTCACGGTCGCCCCTAGCACGGCGCCCAGCTGGACCGCGGCGGTGCCGACGCCGCCGCCCGCCCCGAGCACGACGAGCTCCTCGCCCGGCTCGAGCGCCGCCACCGAGCGGAGCACGTGGTACGCCGTGCGGTAGGCCACGCCGAAGCCGGCCGCCGTGTGGTCGTCCACCCCGGCCGGGATCGGCATGAGGGACGCCGCCGGCACGACGATCTCCTCGGCCAAGGCGCCGACGATGGCCGAGCCGAAGACGCGGTCGCCGCAGCCGACCCCGTCGACGCCCTCGCCGACATCGGCCACCCGGCCGGCGAACTCACTCCCCAGGATGAACGGCGTCGGCACCGAGACCTGGTACGTGTTCGCGACGACCAGCACGTCGGGGAAGTTGAGCGCGCCGACGTGCACGGCGACCCGGACCTGGCCCGCACCGAGCGGGGGAGAGGGGATGTCGGTCACCTCGACGACCTCGGGGCCGCCGTAGGTGCGGCACAGCGCAGCCCGCACGTCAGTTCACGGCGCGAGCACGGCGTAGTCGGTCGACTCCGCCAGGTCCGCCGCCGCCTGCATCAGCTCGAGCACGATCGGCCCGAAAGCCAGGAGCTTCTCGTCGTCGCCGGCCCGCTGATAGCCCTGCTCCAGGACGACGGCCAGCTTCCACTTGGCCAGCACGCAGTAGTAGTCGATGTCGTCGACCTGGCGGCCGGACGTCTTGGCGTAGTGCGCGAGCATCTCGTCCCGCGCCGGCATGCCCGTCATGTCCACGTAGCCGCCGGCGCGATCCTCGTCGTCGCTCGTATCGTCCGGCCAGGACTGCACGACCCAACCCAGGTCGAGCTTGGGGTCGCCGACGGTGCCCATCTCCCAGTCGACGATGGCGGCGAGTCGGGCCGGCGACCCGTGCTTGAACATGACGTTGGCGAACTGGTAGTCGCCGTGCATGAGCCCAGGGATGTAGTCGATCGGACGGTGGGCGCGCAGCCAGGCGGCGGCCTCCTCGAAGCCCGGGAGCTCGCGGCCCTTGATGCGCTCGAGGAACGCCGTCCACCGGTCCACCTGGCGCTCGTGGAAGCCGTCGGGACGGCCCAGGTCACTCAGGCCCTTGCCCCGCCAGTCGACCCGGGACAGGAGCGCGATGCCCTCGGCGAGCTGGAAGGAGAGACCGCGTCGCTCCCCCAGGTCGGTGTCGAAGGGCGGGGGCCAGGCGCGCCGCGTCGACATCGGCGACCAGCCTTCGACGAACCCCATGAGGTAAAAGGTCCGGCCGAGCACCGCGGGGTCGGTGCACACGGCGATCGCCTCGGTGTGCGGCACGTCGGTGCCGTCGAGGGCCTCGATGATCCGCCACTCGCGCACGATGCCCTCGTCCCGGCTCGCCGGCGCGCTGGGCGGCGGGATGCGCATGGCGCAATGGAGGTCGCCGCGGCGCAGCTCGTAGATCTCGTTCTGGCTACCACCCGAGATGTAGGCGTGCTCCAGCGGGGCGCCGACGCCGAGGCCCTGGGTGTCCAGCCAGGCCGTCAGCCTCTCGACGTCGGCGATCGTCGGCGCGTCGCCGACGGGCCACTCCGCCTCCTCCGTCGCGCTCACAGGTTCCCCACCTCGAGCTCGAGGTACTCGGCGAATTTCGCCTTGGCGGCCTCTTGCCGCTTGGGCAGCCATTGGGTGGGCCAGACGTCGTCGCTCGGGGTGTAGTCGCGGAGGACCTGGCGGGCGATCGTGACCTTGTGCACCTCCGTCGGCCCGTCGGCCAGGCCCATGACGCCGGCGCCGTGAATCATCCCGAAGAAGGGCATTTCGTTGGTCGTGCCCAAGGCGCCGTGCACCTGCATGGCCCGCCAGGCGATGTCGTGCAGCACGGTGGGCATGACCACCTTGGCCGTTGCGATGTCCTTGCGGACTCGCTTGTAGTCGTTGTACTTGTCGATCTCCCAGGCGGTGTAGAGGACGAAGAGCCGGAACTGAATCAACTGGGCATAGGAGTCGGCGATGTAGCCCTGCACGAATTGCTTGTCGGCGAGGAGGCTGCCCGCGGTCTCGCGGCTGAGGGCCCGCTCGCACATCATGTCGATCGCCTTCTGCGCCATACCGATGGTCCTCATGGCGTGGTGGATCCGGCCGCCGCCAAGGCGGGTCTGGGCGATGACGAAGGCCTGACCCTCGCCGCCGAGGAGCGACTCGGCGGGGACCCGCACGTCCTCGTAGTGGATGAGCGCATGGGAGCCCTCGTTCATGTTCTCCCCGTACAGGCCGACGTTGCGCTCGATGTGCACGCCGGGCGTGTCCGTCGGCACCAGGAACATCGACATGCCCTTGTAAGGGCTCACGTCGGGGTTGGTCACCGCCATGACGATCAGGAACGATGCCGTCTTGGCGTTGGACGAGAAGTACTTCCAGCCGTTGATCACCCACTCGTCGCCGTCTTTGACCGCGCCCGTCTTGAACAGCGTCGGGTCGGCGCCGGCATGGGGCTCGGTCATGGAGTAACTCGAGAAGCACTCCCCGTCGAGCAGCGGCTGGAGATAGCGCTCCTTCTGCTCTTCCGTCCCGTAGTGGGCGATGATCTCCGCGTTCCCGGTGTCGGGGGCCTGACAGCCGAACACCACCGACGCCCACTGCGAGCGGCCGAGGATTTCGTTCAGGAGCGCCAGCTTCAGTTGGCCGTAGCCCTGACCGCCCAGCTCGGGACCGAGGTGCGTGGCCCACAGGCCCTGGCGCCGCACCTCTTCCTTCAGCGGGTCGATGGCCTCGCGTCGCTTTCCCTCCAGCGGCACGAATTGCTGGTGCGGGAACACCAGGTCGAGCGGCTCGACCTCATCGCGGACGAATGCGTCGACCCAGTCCAGCTTCTTCTGGTACGCAGGGTCGGTCTCGAAGTCCCACGCCATGGTTGCGTCCTCCCTCGGTAGGCGACCAGAATAAGATTCTGGCTATTCAGAATGCAATACCGGATCCCGAGGCCGACGTCGCCGGTCGGATCGTCCGCCGCACCCTGGCGAAGCGCGAGAACGACTACGCGAGCGAGGTCCGCCGCCTGCTCGATGCCGCCCTCGAGGTGATGGGGCGCTGCGGCACCTCGGCGCGCCCTCGGGTGGCCGACATCGTGGCCGCAGCGGGACTCTCCAACGAGGCCTTCTACCGTCACTTCCAGTCCAAGGATGCCCTGGTCACGGCTCTCCTCGAGGATGGCGGCGAGCGCCTGCGCAGCTATCTCGCCCACCAGTTGGCGAAAGAGGCGACGCCCGAGAGCCAGGTCCGGCGTTGGGTGGAGGGCGTGCTCGCCCAGGCCCACGCGGACATCGCCGCCACCACCCTGGCCGTGCTGTGGAACGGGGGCAGCGTGGGCGGGGGGTTGGCGGCCGGCCGGCACTTCGCCAGTGCACCCTTGGCCTCGCTCCTCCACGGCCCGTTCGTTGCGTTGGGGAGCGCGACCCCGGAGTTCGACGCCGCCCTGGCGGCGCACGCCACGCTCGGCAAGCTCTCCGACTGCCTGTGGCAGGGTCTCCGACCGACACGCTCCGAGGTCACGCGCGTCGCCGACTTCTGCCTTGCGGCCGTTCAGCGCGGCGCCTGACGGTGCGCCGCCTCGGTGATCCGGACCGGGTCCGGCGTCCGGGCTCGGCTCCTTTGACCGCAGACCGGTGGCGGTGCTAGCACAACGCCGACGTCTGAGTCGACGGCCACACCGCAGATCGGCCGACCGAGAAGCCCACGTGGCGGTGAGGAGGGGCGTATGAACGTGGGCATCGTGACGGGGGCGGCCCGGGGCATGGGACGGGCGTGCGCGGAGCGGGTTGCGCACATGGTCGACGTCATCGTGCTGGTCGACCGCGACCAACTGATTCTCGCCGAAACCGCAGAGAGCATCGCGTCGGGCCGCGCGCCGGCAAAGGTCGAGTCGTTCCGCCTCGACGTCACGGACCCCGAGGGTGTCGCCCGCCTGGCCAGACGGGCGTCGGAGCTGGGCCAGCTGCGCGCCGTCGCCCATGCGGCCGGCGTCTCCCCGACCATGGCCGCATGGCGCGAGATCGTCGCGGTCGACCTCGTCGGGACGGCGTTGCTCGTCGACGCCCTCTTCCCACTGGCTGCAGCGGGCACCGCCGTCGTGTGCTTCGCGTCGATCGCGCCGCTGCTGGCCATGGGCGAGGCCGATCTCGCGGCGGACGTGGTGCTCGACGATCCGCTCGACCCTGCCTTCCTCGACCTCATCCGAGAGGCCGTAGGCCCCGAGATCGAGGACTCCGGCATGGCCTACACGTGGGCGAAGCGGGGTGTGCACCGGCTGGTCCGGCGCGAGTCGGTGCGCTTCGGGCGCGTCGGCGCCCGCATCTGCTCGGTGACGCCCGGCATGATCGACACGCTCATGGGTCGGCAGGAGGCCGAGGCCCGTCCGACCACCGACGACATGCTCGTCCAGCTCTCGCCGTTCGCCCGCAAGGGTCGTCCGGACGAGGTGGCGGCCGGGGCGGCCTTCCTCCTCTCCGACGAGGCCGGTTTCGTCACGGGAATCGACCTTCCCGTCGACGGGGGCGTCGTCGCCGCGTTCCGAAGCGGCGGGGCGGCGCTCGCATGAGTGACGACGTCGACGTGAGGGACCTGCTCGATCCCGAGCTGCGGCCGGTGCTCGGCGGCTTCGAACTCCCGCCCATCGACCGCGACGGGATCGCGGCGATACGCGCCGCGTCGCTCCCCGCGCCGGACCTCTCCGACGCAGTGACGCGCACCGACCACCTGGTCCCGGGCGACCCCCCGGTGCGCGTGCGGGTGCACCGACCCGTCGGCCGCGAGGGGCGGCTTCCTGCGATCGTCACCATCCACGGCGGCGGCTACGTCATCGGCACCTACGACATGGACGACCCCGTCCTCGATCGGTGGTGCCCCGCCCTCGGGATCGTCGGCGTCTCGGTGGACTATCGCCTCGCGCCGGAGACCCCCTACCCGGGACCGCTCGACGATTGCTACGCCGCGTTGCGCTGGGCCTCCGACCACGCGGACGAGATCGGGATCGACCCGGAGTGCATCGGCGTCTTCGGGCTGAGCGCGGGGGCGGGCTTGCCGCCGCGCTCGCACTGCTCGCCCGCGACCGGGGCGAGGTCCCGCTTGCGTTCCAGCTCCTCGACTGTCCCATGCTCGACGACCGCCAGTCGACCCCCTCCATACGGGCGCGCGGCTTGTACGTGTGGACCTCGGCATCCAACGAGTTCGGCTGGCGCTCCTACCTCGGCGCGCTCTACGGGTCCGCCGCGGTGCCGGTCTACGCAGCGCCGGCCCGCGCCACCGAGCTCGCCGGACTCCCGCCGGCCTGCGTGATCGTGGGCTCCATCGACGGCTTCCGCGACGAGGACATCGACTATGCCCAGCGGCTGAACCAAGCCGGCGTGCCCTGTGAGCTCCACGTCATCGCCGGCCTGCCCCATGCGTACCTGCTCGCGCCGGGAGCGGCGGCGGTGCAGCTGGCGGAGCGCTGCCGCGACGACTGGTTGGCCCGTCAGCTTCGGGGTCGCCGCGCCGACTGACCGCCGTCGGGGCCGGTCCGACCGGGGCTGCGCCGCCGTGCCCCACGCGGCAGGATCGTGGCGCAAATCCCGGAAGCGGCGGGATCACCGGAGTTTTTGACGACGACGTCAAAGTCAGATAGTCTCCCGACCTGGGGTCTCCCGGCGGGTGTACCTGCTGCGCTCCGTCTTGCGCGCGCCGCGCCGCGCTGTCCTGACTGAATGATGCGAGCGACGAGAGGAAAGAGTGCTGTGGCCGAGGCAGTGAAGGTCAACCCGGAGTCGAGGATGCTCGTCGACGGAAAGCTGATCGATGCGGATTCGGGACGGAGCTTCGACAACGTCAACCCGGCGACGGGGGAGGTCATCGGACAGGTTGCCGATGCGTCGAGGCCCGAGATGCACC
>CAWITA010000006.1:0-75482 GCA_963838835.1 uncultured Acidimicrobiaceae bacterium | reverse complement strand
TCGGCCACCGACAATTTCAACCGGGCCAACGGGAGCCTCGGTGCGGGCTGGACCGACATGAGCGTGGGCGGACTGGCGATCTCCAACGACGCCGTGGTCGGCACCAACGCCTCGGGGAACTCAGGTGACATCCGCACCGCGGAGACCTACCCGAGCAACCAGTACTCCCAGGTCCAAGTCACCTCGACCCCGCTCAGCGGGACCCAGTGGATCGGTCCCGCCGTCAGGGCCCAAAGCGGGGGCCAGAGCCTCTACGTCGGCATCTACTGGTGGAACAACGGCAACCCCGTCTTGATGCTCTTCAAGCTGGTCAACGGCAACTGGACCCAGCTCGGCTCGTCCTACTCCTCGGGCGCGCTGGCCGCCGGCACCCAGCTGAACCTCGCGGTCACCGGCTCGACGCTCACGTTCTCCGAGAACGGACTCGTCCGCATCACCGCCACCGACAGCTCCTTGACCGGGGGCGCCCCGGCGATCATGGCCAACGGCACGGCGAGCGCGGCCAACTGGGCGGGCGGCACCGCCACGACCGGCGGCTCCTACACCATCGGAGGCACGGTCTCGGGCCTCTCCTCGGGGACCGTCGTCCTCCAGGACAACGGCGGGGACAACCTGAGCGTGAGCGCCAACGGCGCCTTCACCTTCGCCACGGCCGTGGCCCAAGGCGGGTCCTTCGCCGTCACCGTGGCGACCAACCCCTCGGGCCAGGCCTGCTCGGTGGCCAACGGATCGGGCACCGTGGGCTCGACCAACGTCACCAACGTCTCGGTGACCTGTGCGACCCAGAGCCAGAGCCCCGTCTCGGCCACCGACAATTTCAACCGGGCCAACGGGAGCCTCGGTGCGGGCTGGACCGACATGAGCGTGGGCGGACTGGCGATCTCCAACGACGCCGTGGTCGGCACCAACGCCTCGGGGAACTCAGGTGACATCCGCACCGCGGAGACCTACCCGAGCAACCAGTACTCCCAGGTCCAAGTCACCTCGACCCCGCTCAGCGGGACCCAGTGGATCGGTCCCGCCGTCAGGGCCCAAAGCGGGGGCCAGAGCCTCTACGTCGGCATCTACTGGTGGAACAACGGCAACCCCGTCTTGATGCTCTTCAAGCTGGTCAACGGCAACTGGACCCAGCTCGGCTCGTCCTACTCCTCGGGCGCGCTGGCCGCCGGCACCCAGCTGAACCTCGCGGTCACCGGCTCGACGCTCACGTTCTCCGAGAACGGACTCGTCCGCATCACCGCCACCGACAGCTCCTTGACCGGGGGCGCCCCGGCGATCATGGCCAACGGCACGGCGAGCGCGGCCAACTGGGCGGGCGGCACCGCCACGACCGGCGGCTCCTACACCATCGGAGGCACGGTCTCGGGCCTCTCCTCGGGGACCGTCGTCCTCCAGGACAACGGCGGGGACAACCTGAGCGTGAGCGCCAACGGCGCCTTCACCTTCGCCACGGCCGTGGCCCAAGGCGGGTCCTTCGCCGTCACCGTGGCGACCAACCCCTCGGGCCAGGCCTGCTCGGTGGCCAACGGATCGGGCACCGTGGGCTCGACCAACGTCACCAACGTCTCGGTGACCTGTGCGACCCAGAGCCAGAGCCCCGTCTCGGCCACCGACAATTTCAACCGGGCCAACGGGAGCCTCGGTGCGGGCTGGACCGACATGAGCGTGGGCGGACTGGCGATCTCCAACGACGCCGTGGTCGGCACCAACGCCTCGGGGAACTCAGGTGACATCCGCACCGCGGAGACCTACCCGAGCAACCAGTACTCCCAGGTCCAAGTCACCTCGACCCCGCTCAGCGGGACCCAGTGGATCGGTCCCGCCGTCAGGGCCCAAAGCGGGGGCCAGAGCCTCTACGTCGGCATCTACTGGTGGAACAACGGCAACCCCGTCTTGATGCTCTTCAAGCTGGTCAACGGCAACTGGACCCAGCTCGGCTCGTCCTACTCCTCGGGCGCGCTGGCCGCCGGCACCCAGCTGAACCTCGCGGTCACCGGCTCGACGCTCACGTTCTCCGAGAACGGACTCGTCCGCATCACCGCCACCGACAGCTCCTTGACCGGGGGCGCCCCGGCGATCATGGCCAACGGCACGGCGAGCGCGGCCAACTGGGCGGGCGGCACCGCCACGACCGGCGGCTCCTACACCATCGGAGGCACGGTCTCGGGCCTCTCCTCGGGGACCGTCGTCCTCCAGGACAACGGCGGGGACAACCTGAGCGTGAGCGCCAACGGCGCCTTCACCTTCGCCACGGCCGTGGCCCAAGGCGGGTCCTTCGCCGTCACCGTGGCGACCAACCCCTCGGGCCAGGCCTGCTCGGTGGCCAACGGATCGGGCACCGTGGGCTCGACCAACGTCACCAACGTCTCGGTGACCTGTGCGACCCAGAGCCAGAGCCCCGTCTCGGCCACCGACAATTTCAACCGGGCCAACGGGAGCCTCGGTGCGGGCTGGACCGACATGAGCGTGGGCGGACTGGCGATCTCCAACGACGCCGTGGTCGGCACCAACGCCTCGGGGAACTCAGGTGACATCCGCACCGCGGAGACCTACCCGAGCAACCAGTACTCCCAGGTCCAAGTCACCTCGACCCCGCTCAGCGGGACCCAGTGGATCGGTCCCGCCGTCAGGGCCCAAAGCGGGGGCCAGAGCCTCTACGTCGGCATCTACTGGTGGAACAACGGCAACCCCGTCTTGATGCTCTTCAAGCTGGTCAACGGCAACTGGACCCAGCTCGGCTCGTCCTACTCCTCGGGCGCGCTGGCCGCCGGCACCCAGCTGAACCTCGCGGTCACCGGCTCGACGCTCACGTTCTCCGAGAACGGACTCGTCCGCATCACCGCCACCGACAGCTCCTTGACCGGGGGCGCCCCGGCGATCATGGCCAACGGCACGGCGAGCGCGGCCAACTGGGCGGGCGGCACCGCCACGACCGGCGGCTCCTACACCATCGGAGGCACGGTCTCGGGCCTCTCCTCGGGGACCGTCGTCCTCCAGGACAACGGCGGGGACAACCTGAGCGTGAGCGCCAACGGCGCCTTCACCTTCGCCACGGCCGTGGCCCAAGGCGGGTCCTTCGCCGTCACCGTGGCGACCAACCCCTCGGGCCAGGCCTGCTCGGTGGCCAACGGATCGGGCACCGTGGGCTCGACCAACGTCACCAACGTCTCGGTGACCTGTGGCCCTCCGTTCACGGTGCAGTACCAGTCCACGGACTCCAACAACATCGAGTACTTCACGTTCACCTCCCCGGACGATGGGCCCGGGACACAGACGCTGCGAGTGCTCCAACCCACGCACCCGGCAGCGGGGGTCGCCCACAACTTCCTCTACGTGCTCCCGGTCGAGGCGGGGCTGGGGAGCCAGTACGGCGACGCCATGGCGACGTTGGCCGCGCTCGACGCCGAGGACCAGTACAACCTGACGATCGTCGAACCCACCTTCGCCATCGACCCGTGGTACGCCGACGACCCCAACGACGGGCAGCTCGAGTACGAGAGCTTCATGACCACGGAGCTCCAGCCGTGGGTCACCGCCAACCTCTCGACCAGCGGTACCGAGCAGAACTGGCTGATCGGCTTCTCGAAGTCGGGCTACGGCGCCCAGGATCTCATCTTGAAGCACCCGAACCTGTTCCAACTGGCCGCCTCGTGGGATTTCCCGGCCGACATGTCGTCGTACGACCAGCTGGGCTCGGACCCCGCCGCCAACTACGGCACGGACGCGAACTTCCAGGCCAACTACCGGCTGACGGCCTCGTTCCTCGCCGCCCACAAGGCCGCGTTCACCACGAACAATCGGATCTGGATCGGGGGCTACAACCTCTTTCAACAGGACGTCTCGGACTACGACGCGCTCTTGACCTCCCAGGGGATCGTCCACACCGACGGCCCGTCCCAGCTCATGGCGCACGCCTGGGGCAGCGGCTGGGTGCCCGAGGCCCTCGCCGCCCTGTATCAGGACAGCCTCAAGCTGCACTAGGAGCCTCGAGCTGCACTGGGATCCGTCAGCGCGACACCGATCTCGCGGCGCGCTCGAGGCGCGTCAGGCGTTGTCGTCGGGACTGGTTGCGTTGACACTGCGGACGAAGCCCGGGGGGAGCCCGTACGGTCGAGCGTGGGGCGGAAACGCTCTTCTCACCTGACGAGAGTAGTGATACCATCGCGGGCACCGGCGACCCAGCGACGAGAGGACGTGGTCATGGCACGTTGGCCCAAGCCACCCGAAGGGACCTGGACCGAGCACTTCGGGCTCGGCACCGAGCCGATCTCCTACGAGGACTCCATCTCGACGGAGTTCTACGAGCTCGAGCGCGAGGCCATCTTCAAGCGAGCCTGGTTGAACGTGGGCCGCGTCGAGCAGCTGCCCCGCAACGGTAGCTACTTCACCAAGGAGATCGCGGTGGCGCGCACCTCTGTCGTCGTCGTGCGCGACAAGGAGGGCCAGGTACGGGCCTTTCACAACGTGTGTCGCCACCGCGGGAACAAGCTGGTGTGGACGGACTATCCCCAGGAGGAGTCGAGCGGGATGTGCCGTCAGTTCGTCTGCAAGTACCACGGGTGGCGTTACGACCTCGACGGCTCGCTGTCGTTCGTCCAGCAGGAGCAGGAGTTCTTCAACCTCGACAAGGACGACTACGGGCTGGTCCCGGTGCACTGCGACGTCTGGGCCGGCTTCATCTTCGTGAACCTGGCCAAACAACCCGAGCAGAACCTGCGTGATTTCCTCGGACCGATGGTCACCAAGCTCGAGAACTATCCGTTCGAAAAGCAGACCGAGCGCAGGTTCTACCGTGCCACGGTGAAGAGCAACTGGAAGCTGTACCTGGACGCCTTCCAGGAGTTCTACCACGCACCCGTTCTGCACGCGAAGCAAACGCCACCCGACTGGTCCATGGCCGCGCAGCAGGCCGGGTTCGAGGCGCCGGCGTACACGATCTCCGGTCCCCATCGCCTCGTGAGCACCGCGGGCGTGCACCCATGGACCCTTGCGCCCAACATGCTCAAGCCCATGGAGATCATCACGCGCAGCGGGCTGTTCGGTCCCTGGGACGCGCCGGACCTGGGCTACGAGCAAGAGGCGGCGGGCATCAACCCGGCTCGCTGCGATCCGTGGGGCCTCGACTCCTGGCAGATCTTCCCCAACTTCGTCATCCTCGTGTGGGGGCAGAACTGGTACCTCACCTACCACTACTGGCCGACCTCGCACAACGCGCACGTGTTCGAGGGCACGCTCTACTTCGTTCCCCCCAAGAACGCCCGCGAGCGGGTGGCGCAGGAGATCGCGTCTGTCTCGTTCAAGGAGTACGGCCTCCAGGACGCCAACACGCTCGAGGCGACGCAGACGATGCTCGAGTCGCGGGTGCTCGAGCGATTCCCGCTGAACGACCAGGAGGTGCTCTGCCGTCATTTGCACCAGGTGGCGGCCGACTGGGTGGACGACTACAAGAAGCAACACGCGGAGGTGTGACCCAAGATGGCCGAGACGCTGTTGCCCATGGAGTTCTCCGAACTGGAGCCGTTCGCCACCACGTGGTGCCTGGCCACCGAACCGGAGCGCTTCGCGGCGCGGATGGCCAGCAGCATGCTCGACATGCAGTCGTTCTACGACGCCGTCACCGCACGGGCCGAGGACGCCATGGCGTACTGTGACGCGTTCCCCCTCGACGACATGCCGCCGGACGCGACCAACCTGCTCCACCTCTTGTACTCCATGGTTATGGTCTCGTTCCCCGTCGAGTGCTGGGGGCAACCCGGCGTGCCTGACACCGGCGCCGCCTACCTGGACCTGGTGACCGAGCCCGGCCCCTGAGCCGGGCTCAGCGTCACAACGCCTCGTATTCGACGGTCACCGTCTGACCGCGGGGAAGGCCCTGGCAGGTCAGGATCCAGCCCTCCTCGACTTCATCGGGCGTCAGCGCGTTGTTCGCCCGCATGGTGACGGACCCCTCTTTGAGGAACGCCATGCACGTGGCGCAGTTGCCCGCCTCACAGGAGAAGGGTGGGCGCAGGCCGCCCCGCCGCGCCGTCTCGAGCAGCGTGTCGCCGGGCTGATACGCCACCACCGTCTTCTTGCCCGCCAGGATCACCGTCACCTCGTCCGGCACGTCCGCCGGGGTCTCGGCCGCTGCCGCCACGGCGGCGGCCTCCTTCTCCTGCTGCTCGACCAAGAAGCGCTCGATGAACAACCGGTCCCGCTCGACGCCCAGTCCTCGCAGGGTCGACTCGGCGAGGTCCATGAACGGGCCCGGTCCACAGATGTAGAAGTCGGCCTCGAGCTCACCGGAAACGAAGTCGGCGATGGACTCCGTGCGGAGGAACCCACCTTCGGAGTCGAAGTGCCGGCGGACATCCAGCCGGTCGGGGAGGCGGGCGCACAGATCGGCGAGGAGGTTGTCGAAGATCACCGAATCACGGTCGCGGTTGGCGTAAAGAAGCCTCACCGAGCGCAGTGTGGTCCACAGCACGTGCTTGACGATCGACACGACCGGCGTGATGCCGCTGCCCCCGCAGAAGCCCACGACGGGGCGCTCGGTGGCCTGGGCACAGAACACGCCGGCAGGCTTGGTCACCTCCACGACCTCCCCCTCCGAGACGTTGTCGAGGAACCAGTTGGAGACCAGCCCCCCGGCCACCCGCTTGACGGTGACGGTCAGGTCGCCGTCCGTCTCGGGTGCGCTCGACATGGAGTACGAGCGCAGCTGCTCGGACCCGTCGACGCGCACCCGGAAGGTGCAGAACTGCCCGGGCCTGTAGCGGAAGGTATCCCGCAGATCCTCGGGGACGTCGAGCACGAACGAGCTCGCGTCGTGCGTCTCGCGGACAACCTGCTTGACGCGGAGCGAGTGATAGCCGTGCTCCCGCAGGACGGGGTCGTGGTCACTCACCGCGCCGCCGGGGAACTCAGGCGGGCGTCGGCCAGGCCACCGACTTCAGCTCCAGGTACTGGTCGAACCCGGCGCGCCCGTTCTGCCGGCCGATGCCACTCTGCTTGTACCCGCCGAAGGGGATGTCGGCTTGCCCGATCGGCATGCCCCCGTTGACGGCGAACGTCCCGGTGCGGATGCGCTCGGCCACTGCGAGCGAGCGCTCCAGGGAGCCGGAGAACACGCCGCCGGACAGCCCGTAGACGCTGTCGTTGGCGATCCGCACGGCGTCGTCATCGTCGTCGAAGGGGATGACCACGAGGACCGGCCCGAAGATCTCCTCCTGGGCGATCGTCATGGAGTTGTCCACGCCGGTGAAGAGCGTCGGCTCCACGTACCAGCCCTTCGGGAGATCAGCCGGGCGTTGGCCGCCCAGGGCCAGCGTGGCTCCCTCCTTGACACCCTTCTCGATGTAGCCCAGCACCCGGTCGCGCTGCTTGGCCGAGATGAGCGGGCCCATCAGGACGTCGGGGCGCTGCGGGTCCCCGTAGGCCACGGAAGACAGGGTGGCGCGGAGGATCTCCACCCCTTCGTCGTAGCGGGACCGGGGGAGGAGCATGCGAGTCTGGATGGCGCAGCCCTGTCCACCGTGGAAGCACACCTGGATCCCCGACGGCACCGACGAGGCGAAATCGGCGTCGTCGAGCACGATCGTGGCCGACTTGCCCCCGAGCTCGAGGAAGACTCGCTTCAGCGTCGCCGCGCCCTTCTCCATGATCCGTTTGCCGACTGCGGTCGATCCGGTGAAGGAGATCAGGTCGACCTTCGGCGAGATCGTCAGTTCCTCGCCGACGAGGTGGTCGGACGACGTCACGACGTTGAGCACGCCCGGGGGGAACTCGGTCTGCTCGGCGACGAGGCGACCGAGCCGGGTCGCGTTCCACGGCGTGTCGGGGGCCGGCTTCAGAATCACGGTGTTGCCGGTGGCGAGGGCCTGCCCGAGCTTGTTGAGCGTCACCTCGACGGGAAAGTTCCACGGGACGATGGCGCCGACCACGCCGACCGCCTCCCTCCAGATCTGGCGCGTGTTCAGCGCGCCCCGGCGGTCGGCAATCTGGGGTAGGTCGGTCCGCCATTCGAATTCGTCGATGAGCTCGACCGGGTAGCGGAGGGCGGCGCCAAGCGGGATGTCCAATTGGTTGGCGTAGGTGGTCAGGCGCGGGCAGCCAACCTCGAGGATCAGCTCCTCGCGCAGCGCCTCCTGCTCTCCCTCGAGTGCCTCCTGGAGCTGGGTGAGGCATTCCTTGCGCCGGGCGCGGTTGGTGGACCAGTCGGTCTCGTCGAAGGCACGTCGGGCGGCGTCGATGGCGCGGTGCATCTCGGTGTTGGACGCGTCAGCGACCGGCCCGAGCACCTCCTCGCTCGCCGGGTTGACGTTGTCGAAGGTCCTCCCCGAGTCGGCCTCGACCAGCTTGCCGTCGATGAGCATCTTCGCTTCGTGGTCAGCCTCTGTCGTCACGGCCTTCCTCCCTGGTCACTCTGTCCGGGTTCTCTCACCGACTGGAAACACCATTATCAAAAAGTGCTATAAAGCGTAATCGAGGTTGTCCACGACCGCCGGCGGGACCGCAGCGGCCCCTGCCCGGCTCAGAGCGGCAGGACAGGCGGGAGCGTCCGGCTCCGCAGCACCTCGGTGCCGAGCTCGGCGGTGAGAACGCTTCCGGCCCCGAGGAGCCGGTCCAGGACGAGGATCCGCCGGTAGTAGCGGTGGAACGGGTGCTCGGTGGTGAACCCGATGCCGGCCAGCACCTGTTGGCAGTGCCGGGCAACGGTCCGCGCCGCCCGGGCAGCCGAGGACTTGGCGATCGATGCGTTCACCGCCGACGGATGGTCCCAGGCGGCGGCCACCAGAGCGGCCGCCGCCTCGATGGCGACGAGGCTGTCGGCCAGACGGTGGCGGACGGCCTGGAAGGCGGCGATGGGCCGACCGAACTGGATGCGCGCCAACGCATGGGTGCGGGCCAGTTCCAGCACGGCTCTCGCCGCCCCGATCAGCTCGTGGCCCAGCGCGAGTTGCCCGAGCGCCACGGCGCCGGTCCAGTCGACCGTCCCCCGCGGGTGGGTGCTCTCCGAGCGCGATCTCGCCGGCCACCTCGAACAACCCGAGCGAGGGATCGATGCCGCCAATCGGTCGACGCGACAGCGCCGACGTCCCCAGCGTGACCGCGGCGTGTGTGCCGGCGGCCTCCGCGACGACGAGGACCGTGTCCGTACGGTCGAGCCCGGCCGTCGCCAGGCCGTGGACGGCGCAGCCGTCGGCGGTCAGCCGGCCGGGGGCGAGACGCGTCCGCATGCGGGGGAGGAGGACCGTCGGCGCAGGGTGGTCATCCACGCCGAGCCCGACGGCGAGGAGCTGGTCGAGCGACGAGGAGGTGACGTTCGCCGCCCCTTGGCACTCGAACAGCAGCGAAACCGCCGTCCTGGGGTCCACGATCAGGGCGTCGTGCCAGCCCACGTCGGCGAGCGCTCCGTCCAGAGCCCCGCCGCTGCTGGTCTCGGTGGCGCGGCGGATGCTGCGCTCGAAGAGCTCGAGCTCGGTGCCTTCCATCAGCGGTCCTCGCCGAGCTGGAGGAGCCGCCGGGCGATGATGTTCCGCTGGATCTCGGCACTCCCGCCGTAGATCGACGCCGCCCGCGAGTAGAGGAACTCCGAACGCCAGCGTCGGCTCACGGGGTCGTCCGCGCCGGCCAGGTCCGCGCCGAAACCCTCGGCGACGAGGTCGAACACGGCTTGTTCCGCCGTCGCCACGAGCACCTTGTCGACCGACGTTTCGGGACCTAGCTTGTCGCCGGCCGCGAGCCGGCGCTGGGTCGAGCGCGACCGGGCCCGGAAGGCCCACAACAGCTCGGTGACCTCACCGACCGCGGTGGGACTCAGCGCTCCTTCGGGCGCCGTCGAGACCAGCTGCTGCAGCCGCCGCTGCAGGTAGGCGGCGCGGTGCCACAGTGCGGTGCTCCGCTCGTAGGGCAGCAGGTCCATGGCGATCGACCACCCGCCGTCCACCTCGCCGAGCAGTCGGTCCAGCGGCACGAGCACGTCGTCGAAGAAGACCTCGCAGAATTCCCGGGCGCCGTGCATCGTCTCGATCGGGCGCACGGTGACGCCCGCGCTCTCCATGTCGACGAAGAAGGCGGTGATGCCCCGGTGCGCCGACTCGGGCGTCCCGGTGCGGGTGAGCAGCACGCATCGCGAGGCGTACTGGGCGAGGCTCGTCCACACCTTCTGGCCGCTCACTCTCCAACCGTCGTCTGTCCACGTGGCGCGGCACACGAGCGAGGCGAGGTTGCTGCCCGTGCCGGGTTCCGAGAACCCCTGGCACCAGATCTCGTCACCGCGCAAGAGCCGCGGCACCATCTCGGCCGCCAGCGGCTCGGGCGCAAAGTTGATCATCGTGGGAGCCAGCACCTCTGGCATGGAGTAGATGCCCGGCTCGACGAACTCGCGTGCGGTGAGGGCCTCCCCGAGGTAGGCACGGAGCAGGTTGGAACCTCCGAGGCCGCCCACGCGCTCCGGCCACCCCATGCGCATGAAGCCGGCGTCGAAGGCCAGGCGCAACACCTCGCGGAGGTGGGCCATCTGCTCGTCCAAGGTCCCGACGCCTTCGTACGTGCGGGCGAGCGCCGGCTCGTTCTCGTCGAGCCAGGTGTCCACGGCCGATTTGAACTCCTCGAGATCCATCGGGAGCTCGGCCACCGCCGACACGCCGATCTAACCGGCCTGCTCGGCCGAGGGAGCCGGGCGGGTCGGGTCGTGCGGCCGCCCGGAGTCTCTGGCGCCGCTCTTCCGGAGAAAGGTCATGGCACGGGTCTGGAGCCTCCAGCCGTTCTCGGTCCGGCGGTAGGTGTCTGTGTACCAGCCGATGCGCAGCTCGTGGGTGAGTTGCGCCACGAAGCACAGCGTCTGAAAGCCTGTCCCGGAGTCTCCCTGCAGATCCAGCACCGGTGTGCCGGTGAGGAAGAGGCCCTTGGGCGCCGCCTCCACCAGGGCCGGAAAGTCACCGAGGGTGTAGGCCGAACCAAAGGCGCTGTAGGTGCCGTCGGGCGTGAAGACGTCCATGACGGCCTCGATGTCGTCCTGGGTCATGGCGGTGGCGTAGCGAGCGAGCAGCTGCCCGATCTCGATGATGTCGGCGACCTGCGCCTCGTCCATGGTCAGCCCTCCAGGGTGCGCCAGGGCCCAGCCATGTGGCCGCCGGCCCCGGGGCTGGGCGTGGAGTGGGCCACGATAACAGCACTCTCCAAATCTGGGACCAAGTGTGCAGCACCGTTCATGTCGTGGGCGGAAGCGGGATTGCTGAAAATCCTCGCATCGAGGCGAGCCATGGAGAGAGTGATGCTCTCAGATATCGACAACGCGATGTAGGCTGGCTCGATGACAGCGGAGACCCCCGCCCCAGGCGCGCCCGCCCCCGCCGACGCACCATTGCGGCGGCGTGACCTGGCCGTCGCCCGGTCCCTCGACTCGGCCCGGCTGCGGAGCGAGGGCCGAGTCCAGCGGTTCCTCGACGCCGGGTTCGAGTTGCTGGCCCGCGCCGAGTCCGGCAAGGAGTTCACCGTCCAAGAGGTGGTCGACCGTTCGGGTCAGTCCCTGCGCAGCTTCTACCAGTACTTCGCCGGCAAGCACGAGCTGCTCCTGGCTCTCTTCGACGAGGCCATCCGGGCCACGACGGAACGGCTCGAGGAGCAGATCGACCGCGAGGAGACCGCCCTCGACCGGCTGCACTGTTTCGTCGTCGAGTACTACCGCATGTGCCTGCCCGCTCCCAAGGGGCGCCCGTCGAAGAACAACCCCACGCCGGTCATGGCCGAGTTCTGCCACCAGCTGCTGACGTCGCATCAGACCGAGGCATCGAGGGCCTTCGTGCCCCTGGTGTCCTTGCTCGAGAGGGTCCTCGACGAGGCGGCGGATGCCGGCGTGGTCCGCCCGGGTCTCGAGCACGGGGACGAGGCGGGCGTGATCCTGTCGACCATCATGTTCAACGCGGCGTATGCGCCGACCATCAGCGGCACCGAGGAACCACGCGACGGCGACCAGGACGCCAGGAAGATCTGGGAGTTCGTCTCGGGCGGCATCGTGGTCAAGCCCGCCGCCTGATCGCTCCCACACCCGGCCCCCGGTGCCGGCACGCTCAGTTCACGCCGCCCGGAGCGACGGTGCGACCGCGGCCAGGAACGCCCGGGTGCGCTCGGCCGAGGCGCGGATCGCGTCGCGACCCTCGCCGAGCGGCACGATGCGGGCGTTGAGATCGGTGACGCCGGCGGAGGCGAAACGGCGCATCCGCTGCTCCATCGTGGCCTCGCTGCCGCAAATGAGGACGTCGCCGATGGCGCGGGCGTCCCCGTGCTCCATCAGCCGCACATAATTGGGCGAGTCCACCACTTCGCTGAGGACGCGGTTCGTCCGCTCGACGGCGGCGTCGATCTCGTTGTCGCCGCACAGGCACACCGGCACGCCGGCCAGGATGCGGGGAGCCGGCCGGCCGGTGGCCGCCGCAGCCTTGGTGATCAGCGGAACGACGTGCGACTCGATGGTCCGCTCGTCCGCCAGCCACAAGCTGGTCCCGGCCGCCCGTTCCCCGGCCAGCTTGAGCATCACGGGGCCGAGTGCGGCGATCATCACGGGCGTCGGGATGATGTCGGTGATGTCCAACGCGTTGTGGATGTGGAACAGCTCGTTGTCCACCGCCACCATCCCCGGGCCGGCCAACGCCTGGTCCATGACGTCGAGGTAGCTGCGCATGGTCAGGACCTGGCGCTCGTAGGGCAGGCCGAGCATGTCCCGGATGATCCAGTGGTGCGACACGCCGAGCCCGAGAACGAACCGGCCCCCGCAGACGGCCTGGGTCGAGAGGGCCTGCTGGGCCAGCGCGATGGGGTGCCTCGGCTGGATCGGCACGATCGCCGTCCCGACCTCGATCCGCGCCGTGGCCGTACCGATCACCGTCGCCGCCGTCATGGCGTCGAATTCGTCGGGGATCTGGGGCGTCCAGATGGAGTCCAGGCCGGCTTCGTCGGCCCAGCGGGCGTCGGCGCGGAGCTTCTCCACCTTGGTCGCGTAGCGACCCCGGTCGGCGCTCACCTGAAGACCCATACGCATCCCGCGCCTCCTCTTTCTCGGAAATGCCCCTCTCAATTACAGTACATACTGCTATCGTCAACTGCTAGGGCACTTGACGGCGCGTGACCCCATCATTAGCATTTGTCCACCTTGTCGGCATGTTTCCGCGTTGCCGGGCTCACGAGCGCCACCGCTCGGAGTACCGCCCCGGCCTGCCGAAAGCGAGACAGGACCGTCGAGAGGGAGTGGTGCGTGTGGGCGCTCAGGGCGTGAGCCGGGTCGCCGTCGTCACTGGCGGCGGGTCGGGCATGGGTGCGGCGATCGGCCGACGCCTCGCCACGCAGGGACACCAGATCGCCGTGCTCGACGTCGACGAGCAGTCGGCCCACGGGGTGGCGAAGGCGCTCGAGGCCGAGGGCGCCGTCGCCCTCGGCGCCCGGGTCGACGTCAGTGAGCGCTCGGACGTCTTCGCTGCGCTGGACGACGTACGGCGCGTCCTCGGCCCCGTCGGGATCATGGTCACCAGCGCGGGCATCGAGGGCTTCGAGTCCTTCCTCGATATCACTCCGGACGCGTGGGACCGCATGATCGCGGTCAACCTCACGGGCACGTTCCATTGTCTCCAGGCCGTCGTCCCCGACATGGTGGACGCCGGATGGGGACGCATCGTGACCATCTCGTCGTCGTCGGCCCAATCGGGGACGCGGCGGATGTCGCACTACGTGGCGTCCAAGGGCGGGGTGATCGCACTGACCAAGGCTCTGGCGCTCGACCTGGCCCCCCTGGGCATCACGGTCAACACCATCCCCCCCGGCGTCATCGACACTCCCATGATGCGGCGGCCCATCGAGGCAGGAACGATGGATGTCGAGCAGGTGCTCGCTCGGGCACCGCTGGGCCGCCTCGGGTCGCCCGACGACATCGCGGCGGCGTGCGCCTTCCTGTGTTCCGAGGGGGCCGGCTACATCACCGGCCAGCAGATCAACGTCAACGGCGGCTGGTACCTCTAGGAGTCGGCCATGGGAGCCATCACGATCGAGGGGCTCGGAGCGAGCGTCGGTGCGGAGGTTCTGGGCGTCGAGCGGGACCGACTGCTCACTGACGACGCGTTGCCGACGGCGTGCATGGAAGCACTCGAGGAGCACGGCGCCCTGGTCTTCCGCGAGCTGCACGTCGACGACGACACGCAGTCTGCCTTCACCAAGAAACTCGATGACGTCGGCAAGGCCAAGCCTGCCGCCGCCCCCCCCATCTACATCGTGTCGCTCGACCCTGCGAAGAGCCGAACGGCCGATTACACACGGGGGACGTTCTACTGGCACATTGATGGCGCGCAAGACGACGTTCCGACGAAAGCGACGGTGCTGAGCGCGCACACCGTTGCCGCCACCGGCGGAGAGACCGAGTTCGCCAGCACCTATGCGGCCTACGAGGCTCTCAACGACGAGGACAAGCGGCGTTACGAAGGGCTCCGCGTCGTCCATGCCTTCGAGGCTTCGCAGCGATTGGCCAACCCGGACCCCTTGCCCGCTGAGCTCGCGTGCTGGCGGGAGAAGCCCGACAAGGAGCACCCCCTCGTCTGGCAGCACCGCTCCGGGCGACGCTCCCTGGTCATCGGCGCCACGGCGTCACACGTCGTTGGCATGGACAGGGACGAGGGCAGGGCACTCCTCGCGGACCTGCTGGCGCGGGCGACGGTGCCCGAACGGGTCTACCGCCACGAGTGGGCCGTGGGCGACCTTGTCATCTGGGACAACACCGGCGTCATGCACCGCGCCTGCACCTACGACCCGTCCTCCGCCCGCGAGATGCACCGCACGACCATGAGCGGCGACGAGCCCATACGTTGAGCCCGATCGATCGAAGAGGAGAAACCGCCATGAGTGACGTGACCATCTTGCGGGCCGACCGGTGGGTCGACGTCGAGGCCGGCGAGGTGCAATCCCCGGCCGTCATCGTCGTCGACGGCAACGAGATCGTGGGGGTGGGTGCCACCGAGCGGCCCGACGCCGCGACCGAGATCGACCTCGGCGACGTGACGCTGCTCCCCGGCCTCATGGACATGGAGCTCAACATGCTCATCGGGGGTCCGGGCGGACCCGAAGGGCTGCCCGACCCGATGCACGGGGTGAAGGATTCACCCGTGTACCGGACGCTGCGCGGGGCCGTCAACTGCGCGACCACGCTCATGGCCGGCTTCACCACCGTGCGCAACCTCGGCCTGATGGTCTACACGGCCGGGTTCCTGCTCGATGTCGACCTGGCCCGCGCCGTGGACCAAGGCTGGTTCCCGGGACCGCGCATCTTCCCGGCCGGTCACGCCATCACCCCGACGGGCGGTCACCTCGATCCGACGATGTTCCAGGGGCTCGCGCCGGGCATCATGCCCCAGAGCGTGGAATCGGGCATCGCCAACGGGGTCGCCGAGGTCCGCAAGGCCGTCCGTTACCAGATCAAGTACGGGGCCAAGCTCATCAAGATCTCGGCCTCGGGCGGCGTCATGTCCTTCAGCAGTGCGGCCGGGGCGCAGCAGTACTCCGACGAGGAGCTGGCCGCCATCGTCGACGAGGCCCACCGCAACGGGCTGCGGGTGGCCGCGCACGCCCACGGCGACGCCGGCATCCGGGCCTGCATCCGGGCCGGGGTCGACTGCATCGAGCACGGATCGCTGGCCAGTGACGACACGATCAAGTTGATGGTCGAACACGAGACCTTTCTCGTCGGCACCACCGCCCTGGCCGATCACATGGCGATAGACCGGATCCACCCGATCCTGCAGAAGAAGGCGGCGGAGATCTTCCCACAGGCCCGCCAAATGTTCGGCAAGGCGGTCGCGGCCGGCGTCAAGATCGCCTGTGGCTCCGACGCACCGGCCATCCCGCACGGGACGCAGGCCGACGAGCTGATCGCCATGGTCGACCGCGGCATGACGCCGATGCAGGCGCTGCAGGCGGCGACGCTCACCAGCGCGGACCTGATCGAGCGCGGGCACGACCTCGGCCGCCTCGCGGCCGGCTACCTGGCCGACGTCATCGCGGTGCCCGGCGACCCGTCCGAGGACATCAAGGTGACCAAGGACGTGCGCTTCGTGATGAAGGACGGCCAGGTCTACAAGCGTCCTTGATGTCCGGTTCCTCCTTCCACCGACCCAACGCCGAGCGCACCTCGTGACCACGGCGACCACCGGCGTCGTCGGCCTCGGCAACATGGGGAGCGTCCTGGCGGACAACCTCGTCGGCGCGGGCCACGCCGTCGTCACGCACGACGTGGCTGGTCGGGGCCGCAGCCCCGACGGCGCGACCTTCGCGCCCGCGCTCGCCGAAGTCGCCCGTCGAGCTGACGTCGTGGTGTGCAGCCTCCCGGACGGGGCTGCGTCCGAGCAGGTGGCGCGGGAGCTGGCGGACACACCCGACCGACGGGTGACGCACGTCGTGGACACCTCGACGATCGGCGTGGCCGCCGCCCGGTCCCTCGACGGGCTGTGCTCGGCGGCCGGGATCGGCTACGTCGACGCCCCGGTGTCGGGCGGCATCGCGGGCGCCCGAGCCCGCACGCTCTCGGTCATGTACGCCGGCACGGAGCCCGCGTGCCGGGCGGTGGATCGGGTGCTGGCCGGCCTGAGTGACCGCCGGCGCCGCGTCGGGGACCGGCCCGGCATGGCGCAGGCCCTCAAGCTGGCCAACAACTTCCTTTCCGCCACGTCGTTGGCGGCCACCAGCGAGGCGGTCGCGTTCGGGGTGTCGGTGGGGCTCGACATGGAGACCATGCTCGAGGTGCTCAACGCCTCCAGCGGGCAGAGCACCGCCACGAGCGACAAGTTCCCCAACCACGTGCTCACCGGCCGCTACGCCGCCGGCTTTGCCAACGCGCTGATGGCCAAGGACTTGCGGCTCTATCTCGGTGCCGTGGAGGCACAAGGCGGGCCGGACACGCTCGGTCGGGTTACCGCCACGGTGTGGGAGCGCTTCGCGGCCGCCGAGCCCGGAGCCGACTTCACCCGCATCTACCCGTTCGTCGAATCGGGATGAGACTCGCCGTGTCGTGTGCCCGTAGCATGGGCCGAGCGCCGAACGGCCCGGGAGGAAAGCTGATGCGTGTCGTCGTCGATTTCGACCTGTGCGAGAGCAACGCCCTGTGCATGGCGGCCGCACCCGAGGTCTTCGAGGTACGCGACGACGACTTCCTCTACGTGCTCGACGAGAACCCCCCCGAGGAGCTGCGTGAGAAGGTCGAGGCCGCGGTGCGGACCTGCCCGAAACACGCCATCTCCATCGAGGACTGAGGGCCACCCATCGAGGATTGAGGCCGGCCGCCGATCCGGCGGGGGGCTCGACGAGCCGGTGGTCGACCCGCAGGATCACGGTTGACCTGGACCGCGACCCGATGCTAAGCATCTGCACAGCATGGAGGGGACCGGGATCGGAGCTGCCGTGGCGAACTACGACTCTGTTGACTTCTTCACCGACCAGTCCCTGATCGAGGACCCGTACCCGTACTTCGACCACCTGCGGGCGCAATGCCCCGTCGTGGCGACCGAGCACCACGGGGTGGTCGCCGTCTCGGGCTACGACGAGGCGTCGGACATCTATCGAGACGTCGAGACGTTCTCCTCGTGCAATTCGGTCATCGGCCCGTTTGCGACCTTCCCCGTGCCGCTCGAGGGGGACGACGTCGGCGGCATCATCGACCGCTACCGCGATCAACTCCCGATGAGCGAGCACATGGTCACGATGGACCCCCCGGCCCACACCCGAGAGCGCGCGCTGATCATGCGCTTGTTGACCCCGAAACGCCTCAAGGACAACGAAGCCTTTATGTGGCGCCTCGCCGACGCCCAACTCGACCAGTTCGTCGGCGCGGGCCGTTGCGAGTTCATCAGCGCCTACGCCCAGCCCTTCGCCATGCTCACCGTGGCCGACGTCCTGGGCGTGCCCGAGGACGATCACGAGCGGTTCCGCCGAGGCTTCGGACTGACCGGCAACCCGGGGGCCGTGGCCGGTGAGCAGGTGCAGGGCAACGCGTTGGCGTGGCTCGACGACTGGTTCGCGGCCTACCTCGAGGACCGCCGGCGAGAGCCGCGGGAGGACGTGTTGACCCACTTGGCGCTGGCCACCTACCCAGACGGTTCCACCCCCGAGGTGACGAATGTCGTGCGGACGGCCACGTTCCTCTTCGCGGCCGGCCAGGAGACGACGGCCCGCCTGCTGGCCGTCGGCCTGAAGTACCTCTGCGAGTACCCCGAGCTCCAGGACGAGCTCCGAGCCCACCGGGAGCGCATCCCGGACTTCATCGAGGAGGCCCTGCGCATCGAGAGCCCGGTCAAGGCCGATTTCCGCCTGGCCCGGCGCGCCACCTCGGTCGGCGGGGTGGACATCGAGGCGGGCACCCCCGTCATGATCCTCAACGGCGCGGCGAACCGCGACCCCCGGCGGTTCGACTGTCCGGCCGAGTTCCGCCTGGACCGGGCCAACGCCAAGGAACACATGGCCTTCGGCCGGGGGGCCCACTCCTGTCCCGGGGGGCCGTTGGCCCGCGTGGAGGGACGGGTCAGCATCGAGCGCATCCTCGACCGGATGCGGGACATCCGGCTCTCGGAGGAGCACCACGGTCCGCCCGGTGACCGACACTTCACGTACGAGCCGACCTGGGTCCTGCGCGGGCTGCACGACCTGCACATCGAGTTCACCCCGCTCGAGGCGGCACGGTGAGCGGCCGGGTCGCCGTCGTGACCGGCGCCGCCTCGGGCATGGGCCTCGGCATCGCCCGGCGACTTGCCGCAGACGGCAACGCCGTGGCGTTGCTCGATCTCAACGGTGAGGGCGTGCGGGCGGCCGCCGCCGAGCTCGCCGAGCGAGGGCACAAGGTGGCGCCGTTCGCGGTCGACGTCGCCGACCGGAGCGGTCTGGAACAGGTCTTCACGGCGGTGCGGGCCGACCTCGGACCGGTCACGATCCTCGTCACCAGCGCCGGCATCGAGGCCTTCGACGCGGCGCTCGACATCACGCCCGAGCGGTGGGACCGGCTGCTGGCCGTCAACCTCACCGGGACCTTCACCTGCATGCAACTGGCCGTCGCGGACATGGTGGCCGCCGGGTGGGGCCGGATCGTGACGATCTCGTCGTCGAGCGCCCAGTCGGGCGCACCCAACATGGCGCACTACGTCGCGTCCAAGGGAGGTGTCATCGGGCTCACCAAGGCGTTTGCGCGAGAGTTCGCGCGCAACGGTGTCACGGTCAACACCATTCCGCCGACGATCGTCGACACGCCGATGGCGCGGCACGCCGAGGGACTCGGGAACGTGCCGAGCATCGACCAGCTGGGCAAGATGGTGCCGCTCGGACGGGCCGGGACCTCCGAGGACATCGCCGCCGCCTGCTCCTTCCTGTGCTCCGAGGAGGCCGGATACATCACCGGACAGTTGATCGGCGTCAACGGGGGCATGTACCTCTAAGGTGAGCTCGCGCCGCCGGATCGGCACCGAGACGTCGAAGACTCGAGCCATCCTGGTGGACGCTGCAGAACAGCTCATGCTCGACGAGGGCTACGCCGCGGTGACCTCGAGGCGGGTGGCGGCGAAGGCCCAGCTGAAACCGCAGCTCGTCCACTATTACTTCCGCACGATGGACGATTTGTTCCTGGCGATCCATCGCAGACGAGTCGAAGAGGGACTCGAACGACAGTCTCGAGCGCTCGCGTCCGACCAGCCGCTGTGGGCATTGTGGGACTACAGCCGCGATCCCCGGGGCACGGCGCTCACCATGGAGTTCATCGCCCTGGCGAACCACCGCAAGGCCATCCGGGCCGAGATCGCCGCCTCGGCCGAGCGGTTTCGGTCCGAGCAACTGAACGGGTTCCGCAAGCTGTTCGAGCGGCACGACGTCGACAGCGCCGACCTCCCACCCATCGTGTGCACCGTTCTGCTGTCGAGCATCTCCCGGTTCCTCGGCATCGAGCACGAGGCCCTCGGCATGTCCAGCGGTCACGCCGAGACCGTCGCCTTCGTGGAGGGCTTCATCCGCCGGCTCGAGGGGGACCGGTCCGCCGCACGGGCGGATGAGCTTTGGCCCGCCGTCTCCAGGACGGACTGACGCGGGGCGGCTCAGTCCGGGCTCACCCCGAGACGGTCGTCGTGCCCGGAATATCCGTACCGCACGTGGTCTGGCTCGAGGCGGGGACGAACCCCTTCTTCTCGGCGATCATGTACCACCCGCACGACTTGGCCGGGTCGTGGCCAAAGACGGTGGCGTAGTCGATGGTCTCCGGCAGCAGGCCGTTGCCGTTGTAGGACTTGATGTTGCGCAGGGCGCTGATCACGCCGGCTCGGGTGGGGTTCTTGCCGGCCAGCTCGAGGCCCTTGATCATGAGGTCAGCGCCGAGCCACGACTCGTACTGGCTGAAGTTCGGGAAGGCCCCGGGCTTGAAGTGCTCGTACTTCTCGAGCGCGGCCTGCATCTGCTGCGTCCCGGCGTTGGGGAGCTGGAAGGGGCGGAAGGTCGTGTCGAAGTAGCCGCCCTGCAAGTCGCTCCAGGCCGGCGAGCCGACGACGTCCGGTTCGTACCCGGTCGGGAAGACGACGACCTTCGGCTTCACCCCGTCCTGCTTCAGCGCCGTGGCCAGGGCGAAGTTCGAGTTGTCGTCCAGTCCTGCGTAGAAGGAATTACAGCCCTTCTGCTTGGCCACGAGCGCCTCCGTGGTCATGGCGACGCTGCCGAAGGGGATGGAGGTGTCCAGCTCGCCTTCCTTGCCCCCGGCGCGCACGAAGGAGTCCGCGGTGCCGATCGCCGAACGGGTCGACGAAGGCGAGATGCCGTAGCCGTACGAGCAGAGGACGGTCCCGCCGTGGGCCTTCATGAAGTCCCCGATCCCGGTGTTGACCGGGTACTTCGGGTCGACACTGCCGACGTCGGAAGCGAACATGTTGGTGTTATAGGGCGGGGTGCCCCACTCGGGTCCGTCGAAGAAGCCGCCGGTGACCGGCACGCCCTGCTGGTTCGGGTACTTCGCGGCCAGGAAGAACAGAGGGCTGTCCGACACGATGCCGAAGGCGCCCTTGGAGAGGGCGTCCTGCACCGCGGTCGCGATCTCGGTCGGGCTGGTCTGGTCGTCGAGGACGATCCCCGAGATCTTGTGCCCGTTCACCCCGCCCTGCGCGTTCTGGAGCGCGATGCGGGCATTGAACCCGGCCGGGGCCTGGCTGAACTCGGAGGCTCCCTCGCCGGTGAGGGAGGTGATCAGCGCGAGGGTGATGGGTGAGGCCGACGTGGCCGCGCCGGCCGCGCTCGTACCCCCCGTGCCGGCGACGGCGACGATGCCTGCGAGCAGCAGCGTCGCCAGAGCGAACCTTCCGGCGTGCCGACTGAAGACGTGAGACATGGGCCCCCCTTGGCTTTGCTCGTGCGCCATTATGCAGAACGCGGTGCCCCCGTGGGGGGTCGGCGTTCGGGGGACGCCGGTCCACTTCCGCCGGGCGGGCCTTGTTGTCCCAGTTGGGGGGCTTGCGCCCGGCTGCCGGAGGCTTCGCCAACGCCACCGAATTCTTGTCGGGCCGGTCGCCCAACCGTCAGGCTCGACCGGTCGGTGTCGTGCCGAGCAACCATGTTGTCCTGGGCGCCCCCCTCACGGAACGGCGACCTGGAGCAACGCATCTGCGACTCGTTCTGGTTCGGTGATCATCAGGTCGTGGCCGGTGTCGATGTCCCAGAGTCGGCCCTCGGCACGTGCCCGGTCCATCAGCGCGCGGTCCCGGGTGGCGAGGGTCGAGGTGCACACGATGTGGTATTGCGGGATCGCCCACAGGGCGGCCTCGTTGGTGAGCTCGAGTGGTTGGGTGAAGCACAGCCACGGATGAGGGGTGAGGCGCTCGGCCATCCAGGCCAGATCGGCCGGGTCGGTTACGCCGTAGAGGAGCCCGGCGTCGGGTGCGGGGAGCAGCACCAGCTCCATCCCGTCGACCACCGCGCCGAAGGGGCGCACCGCCTCGATGACCGGGCCGGCCACGTCGTGCAGCGACTGGCCGTTGGCGGGCGTTGCCGCGTCGAGGTACACCAGCCTTCCAATGCGCTCGGCGGCCCTGTCGGCCACGCCGGTGATCACCATGCCGCCGTAGCTGTGACCCACCAGGATCACCTCGCGCAGGTCCTCGTAGTGCAGCACTGCCGTCACGTCCTCGATGTGACGGTTCAAGTCGACCCTGTCGTCGAGCAGGTGGGCCCGTTCGCCCAGACCGGTCATGGTGGGCGCGTAGACCTCGTGCCGGGACGATCGCAGGATGCGTGCCACGCGCTGATAGCACCAGCCGCCGTGACCGCCACCGTGGACAAGGACATAGGTCGCCAATCGTGCCTCCCCGGGGTGCGGCCGCATCGGTCGAGCGGCGGGTTCGGGCGCACCGTAACAGGCCCGCGCCCTCGGGATCGCCCCGGCGGAGGGGAGTCTGGTAGACCTCTGCGCAAGCTTTTGCAGACATCCGGACGAGGAGGTGGCGATGGTCCGCATCGATCACGCCCGGTGAGGACGACGCACTCGTGAGCGATCCGCCGCTCGTGGCGCCTGCGACGCCGGGTCCCGATGGCGCGAGCCCCGCCGACCTGGCCCGCATGGTGGCTGACACGGCGCACGAACGTCGCCGGGCCGCCGCGGCGGTCGAAGAGGTCCTGCTTCCCGAGGACATGCTGCCCGGAACCCGCGAGGAGCACACCTCGCTGCGCGACGGTTTGCGCAAGGCCGGCTCTCGGACCTTCGTCGTCCTGGCCCTCATCGTCGCGCTGGACAATCTTCAGAGCTCGGGCCTCGCGGTCCTGGCGCCGAACATCCGCGCGTCGATGCACGTCAGTTCCGGGGTGATCGTCTTCGTGGCCGGGGTGTCCGGGGGCTTCTTGGTGCTCGGGATCCTGCCCATGGGTTGGCTCGCCGATCGGTTCCGCCGGGCCCCGATCATCGGGTTCGCCACGCTTGCCTTCGGCTTCATGGTGTTCTTGTCGGGACTGGCCTCGAACATCTTCTTGTTCTTCTTGGCCCGCTTCGGCGCCGGAGTCTCGCAAGCATCGACCCAGACCGTGCACGGTTCGTTGCTCGCGGACACGTATCCCATCAGTTTGCGCGGACGGATCGGCTCGGCCATGGGGATGGCGACGGGCGGTGCCGCCGCCCTCAGTCCGTTGCTGGTCGGGACGATCGCAACGCTCGTCGGAGGGCCGAACGGCTGGCGCTGGGCCTTCTACCTCCTGGCCATCCCGATTGTTCTCGTGGCCGCCATCGCCTTCTGGCTCCGTGAGCCCCCGCGTGGGCAGCACGAGAAGCTCGACGTGCTGGGCGAGGTGATCGAGGACAAGCAGCCCGTCCCCCCCTCGCTCGAGGCCGCCTTCGCCCGGATCTGGCGTATCCGCACCATCAAGATGTGCCTCATCGGGTTCTCGGCCCTGGGCTTTGGCCTCTTCACCGCGCCCGTGCTCGGCAACCTCTTCCTCCAACAGGAGTACCACCTCGACGCTTTTCGCCGCGGGCTCATCGGCACCATCGGCAGCATCGGCGTCTTGGTGGCCCTGCCGTTCGTGGGTCGTTACTACGACCGGCTCTACCACCGCGACCCCGCCCAGGCCCTCGCCTTGATCGGCAAGATCATCCTTCCCGTGGCCTTCTTGGTGCCCATCCAGTACTTCATGCCCGGCGCCATCTTGTGGGCGGTCTTCAGCGTTCCCGTCGCCGTCCTGACCTTGTGCGCCTTCTCCATGGTCGGACCGGTCCTCACCTCGGTCGCCCCGTATCGCCTCCGCGGCATGGTGGGCGCGGTCGGGGCCATCTATCTGTTTTTCATCGGCGCCACCGGAGGGGCGGTGCTCTCGGCCGGGCTCGACAACGCCTTCGGGCCCCGGGCGGCCGTCCTGATCATCATGATCCCGACCACCATCGTCGGTTCGTTCATGATCGTGCGGGGCAGCCACTACATCCGCAACGACCTGTCCCTCGTCGTGGTCGAGCTCCAAGAAGAGCTTGAGGAACATCGCCGCCGAGCGACCGATCCTGCGTCCGTTCCGGTCCTCCAGCTGGCCAACGTCGACTTCAGCTACGGGCACGTCCAGGTTCTCTTCGGCGTGGATTTCGAAGTTCGCCGAGGTGAGGTCCTCGCCCTGCTCGGCACGAACGGCGCCGGCAAGTCGACGGCGCTGCGCGTGGCGGCGGGGCTGGTCACGGCCGACCGCGGCGTCGTGCGCCTGGCCGGCCGCACCGTCACCTACGCCACCCCCGAGCAGCGTTCCCGTCTGGGTATCCACCTGCTGCCCGGCGGCGGTGGGGTCTTCGGTGACATGACGATCCAGGAGAACCTCGAGATGGGCGGCTTCGCCTACCGGGGAAACCGCGCCGACCTGCGGCGGCGTATCAATCGGGTGTATGACCTCTTTCCGGTCCTCAAAGACGCCAAGGGGCGTCGCGCCAGCACGCTCTCGGGCGGCCAGCAGCAGATGCTCGCGCTCGGCATCGTGCTCTTGCACGAACCCGAGGTCCTGCTGATCGACGAGCTTTCACTCGGTTTGGCGCCGATCGTGGTCCAAGAGCTCCTCGGCGTCGTCGAACGTCTGAAGTCCGAGGGCTTGACCATGATCATCGTCGAGCAGTCGCTCAACGTGGCGGCGGCCGTCGCCGACCGGGCCGTGTTCTTGGAGAAGGGTCAGGTCCGCTTCGAAGGCGCGCTGGCGGACCTGATGGAGCGGGACGACCTGGCCCGGGCGGTCTTCTTGGGTGGCGAGGTCCCGGTCTGATGCTGGCGGTCAGCTGGCTCAGCTCCCAGATCGTCTTCGACGGCCTCGTCCAGGGCCTGGCCATCGCCGTGATCGCGGTCGGCGTGGTGCTCATCTACCGAGCGACACGCATCATCAATTTCGCGGTGGGCGAAATCGGCGTCGTTGGTGCCGTCGTGCTCTCTCTGCTCACGATTCAGTACGGGGTCCCCTTCTGGCCTGCACTGATCGTGGCCCTGCTCGTCGGCCTCGCATTCGGGGCCATCGTCGAGTTGACGGTCATTCGCCGCCTGAAGAATGCCCCCCGCGTCGTCGTGTTGGTCTCGACCATCGGGATCGCGGGGCTGGCGCAGGCGATCGCCATCGAGATCCCCGAGCCCTCGAATGCGAGTGCTCATTACCCAAGCGCATTCAACGGATCCTGGACGTTGGCCGGGGTCAACGTCCGGGGCGCCGACCTGGCGGTGCTGATCCTGGTTCCGCTCTCGGTCATCGCGCTCATCTGGTTCTTGGACCACACCATGATCGGCAAGACCGTCAAGGCATGCGCGGCCAACCCCTCGCTGGCCCGGCTGTCTTCCATCTCGCCCAAACTCGTCTCGACCATGGTGTGGGCGCTGGCGGCAGGGCTCTCCACCCTCTCGGTGATCCTCATCGCCGGGGAGACCTCGACCGCGGCCGGGCTGGCGACGCTGGGTCCCCAGACGCTCTCCGAGGCCCTCGCCGCCGCGGTGATCGCCCGCATGCGCTCGTTCCGCGTCGCAGTCCTCGCCGCGGTCGCCATCGGCGTCATCCAGAGCGTGCTCAGCTACAACTTCATTGCCGTCCCGGGCATCACCGACCTCTTGTTGTTCGTTGCGGTGCTCGTCGCCGTCGTCTTCGCCAAGCGCGAGGGCGGAGACGACAGCGAGGTCTTCGCCTTCAGTCCCCGGGCGCACCCGATCCCCGAGCGCCTGCGCTCCATCTGGTGGGCCCGCAACATCGACAAGGGCGGCCTCTTGCTCTTGGGTGTCATCGCCGTGATCCTGCCCATCGTCGTCACCGAGCCCTCACGTCAGCAGCTCTATACGGCGGTACTGGCGTTTGCCATCTGCGCCTCGTCCCTGACCGTGCTGACCGGTTGGCTCGGCCAGCTCTCGCTCGGGCAGATGGCCTTCGCCGGTCTCGCCGCGCTCTTCGCGGCCCGCCTGGTGAACGACGGTGTCCCGTTCTGGGCGGCCATCGCAATCACCACGGTGTTCTCCGCGTTGTTGGCCCTCGGCATCGGCATCGGTTCGCTGCGGGTCCGGGGGCTCTACCTCGCGGTCGTCACCTTCGTCTTCGCCCTCACCGCACAGCAATACCTCTATTTCCTCCCCTTCTTCTCGAGCGACTCGCCCGACGGTGCCAACGTGCCTTTCGTGCCGGGCCACCTGTGGTTCCTGTCCTTCGGCGGCCAGCGGACGTACTACTACGTGGTCCTGGCCGTCCTGGCGGTCGTCCTCCTCGTGCTCGGCCGCTTGAGGGACAGCGGGGTGGGTCGCACCATCATGGCCGTGCGCGACAACGAGATCACGGCTGGCGCCTACACGGTGCGTCCGGCCCGCGTGAAGCTCCAGTCGTTCGCGCTGGCCGGTGGTCTGGCCGGCCTCGGCGGCGCGTTGCTCGCCGGCGCCTTTGCCAACATCGCTTTCACTCAGAGCTTCTTCTTGGTCAACGACTCGCTCAACCTCGTGGCCATGGTCGTCATCGGGGGCATGGGTTCGGTCAGCGGTGCGGTCATCGGCGCGATCTTCGTGATCGGGATCCCGGCGCTCGCGCCCAACAACGCCGCACTCGGCCTGCTCTCGTCCAGTCTGGGGCTCCTCGTCGTCCTGCTTTACTTCCCCCGTGGCCTCAACCAGATCAGCTACGCGGTGCGTGACGCCATCTTGGCCTGGGCCGACCGTCGCCTCGCCGAGAAGAAGGCTCCGGAGCGTCCCACCTACCGGGCGGTCGTGCGCCGGAGACCCGTGCCGCCGGACCCGGACGTCGATCCGGTCCTGGCCGTCTCGGGGCTCAGTGTCCGGTTCGGCGGCATCGTGGCGGTCGACCGGGCAGCGTTGGCGCTGCAGGGGGGCGAGATCGTCGGCCTGATCGGCGCCAACGGGGCGGGCAAGTCGACGCTCATGAACGCCATCGGGGGCTTCGTGTCCGCATCCGGCTCGGTGATGCTCCTCGGACAGGAGGTCGCGGGAAAGTCACCGGGCTACCGGGCGGGGCTGGGACTGGGACGGACGTTCCAGGCGGCCACTTTGTTTCCCGAGCTGACCGTCAACGAGACCCTGCTCGTGGCGCTCGAGGCGAAGGACCGCACCACCATGCTCCCCACCGCGCTGGGTTTGCCCTCGGCCCGGCGACACGGCCGGGCGGCGCGGGCCGAGGTGGGGGAATTGGTCGAGTTCCTGGGACTCGGCTCCTACCGCGACCATTACGTGAGCGATCTCTCGACGGGGACCCGAAGGGTCGTGGAGTTGGCCGGCCTGGTCGCGCTCGAGGCCAAGGTGTTATGCCTCGACGAGCCGACGGCCGGGCTGGCGCAACGCGAGACCGAGGCCTTTGGGCCCCTGATCACCACGATCAAGCACGAGCTCGCCGCCACGGTGCTCGTGATCGAGCACGACATGCCCCTCATCATGAGCATCTCCGAGCGGGTGTACTGCTTCGAGGCCGGTCGCGTGATCGCCGAAGGCACCCCGTCGGAAATCCGCAACGATTCCCGCGTGATCGCCAGCTATCTCGGCACCGACGAGCGAGCCATCAGCCGCAGCGGGTCAGGCACGTCCGGCGTACCCGTCCCGGCCTGTCCGCCCGGCGACGGGACCGTGATCACGGGCGGTGTCGACGAAGACGAAGAACCTTCGGGTCAAGCCCTCGACGTCAGCGGCGCTTGAAGCCCGATTCGAACGAATCGGGCGCCGGCATCCCCACGATGGACCGGGGTGGAACGTACGGCTCTCGCGAGGCAGGACAGCAGGGGTCGCGACCAATTGGGACTCCCGGATGCCTATCCTGTACCGACTCGATCTTGCCCGACCACATCCGACATCGTCCGTCCAGACGCGACCGCATTGGCACGCCAATCAAAGGATCGGACGGGGAGCTCGTCGCTCGCACCGAGGCGGGCATCCACAGAATCGGCACGCCTCGTGCGGAAAGGACAACATGAAGAAAGCTCTCGCGAGGCTGGTGGTTCTGCTCATTGCGATCGCAGGGTTCGTCCAGCTCGTCGCGCTCGGCGCCGCTGACGGCGCGTCCGCTCAAGACCAAGGGGTCACATCGTCGACCATCACCGTCGGCGTGACCTACCCCGATGTCGCGGCCATCCGGAACCTCATCAACGTCGACCCTGGGAACTATCAGGTGGCGTACGCGACGCTCATAAACCAGATCAACGCACACGGAGGGATCAACGGCCGCAAGATCGTTCCGATGTTCGTACCAGTCGACCCCCTCGGGACGGCGGCTGCTGCGACCGCCTGTACTCAGCTCACGGAAGACGACAAGGTGTTCGCGGTCCTGGGTTTCTTCCAGGCGGTCGATACCGCCTGTTACGTGGACACACACGATGTGCCCATCGTCGGTGCATCGCTGACCGCCGCCGAGACGGCCCAGGCCAAGGCCCCTTCGTTCAACAATCTTATCTCGGACAGCGATCTGGTCCCGAAGGAGATGTCCATCTTCAAGCAGGAAAGCGCCTTCACTGGGAAGAAGGTCGCCGTGGTGGGGACGTCACTTGATCAGGCGGAGGTCAACCTCGTCGAGACTTCTCTGCACAAGCTGAACGTGGACGTGGTGCAGACCGCGATCAACAGCGTGCCCGACACCGACACGACCGCGCAGGTCTCGGAGTACGGCGTTATTGCCCAGAAGTTCCAGTCATCCGGGGCAAACGTCGTCGTGGCCGTTGGGAATTCGGGTAACGGATTTCCCTCCGCACTCCAGAGCACCCAGAGCACATACATGCCGCGACTGATCGCGACGGACTACACCGATCTCGACGCCTACACGTCGAACAAGGCCGGGCACTCGAACGCAATTCTCAAGAATGCTCTCACCGCGGGTGGCATCCCACCGGCCTCCGTATTCTGGAATGACCCGGCGATGAAGCGCTGTGTCGCCACCATCCAGGCGGCAGAGCCGCAGGCGACCATCAACAATCCGATCACGGCCACGGCGTCCACACCCGTCACCTGGACCGCACCCCAGACGGCGTGTGTGCAGGTCGACCTGTTCGAGGACATCGTAAAGGCCGCCGGCAAGACCTTGAACAAAGAGACGTTCCTCCGGGGTGGCGAATCCCTCACCCACGTCACGCTTCCAGGCGGCGGCGGGACGTTCGATTTCGCGGGAGGACACTTCGACGGCGACGGACCGGTGTTCGTCTATCAGTGGAACCCAGCTGCGAACAACCTCACTCTAAAGACGACAGTGGGCTAGGTCGGGAACTTCCCTCATACTTCTCTGACACCTGGCGCGACAGTTTCCTCACAAGGCCCTTCCACAATGCAGGCATGGCGTTCTCGCACTCTGGCCGGTTGAGGCGCCCCCGGGGCGCGATCGTGATGGTCGCGGCGGTGACCCTCGCCCTCGTGGCGGTACCCGTCACGGGTACATCCGCGGGCGCTGTTGCGGCCGAGCGCGCGACCACCGGCGCAGCGCCTTACGTCCCCGGCGGAGCCCCCACCCGCGCCGCCGTCGCGCCCGCGGGGCCGTCGAATCGACGCCAGTCTTGAGGTCGACGGTTCTCGGCGTACCTACCATGTTTACGTCCCGCGCACCTTGCCGAAGAGCGCCGTGCCCCTCCTCATCGCCCTCCACGGAGGCCTGGGTTCGGGGGTCCAGTTCGAGCAGAACACCGACTTCGACGGCCTGGCGGAGGCGAACGACTTCATCGTGGCGTACCCAGACGGGACCCCGACGGGGTACGGACCCCAACGGTTGGTCTGGAACGCGGGCGGGTGCTGTGGGTGGGCCGAGGCGAGTCGGAACAACGTGGACGACGTGGCCTTTATCCGAGCTCTCATCGGCCACCTCGAGTCGACCTACCACATCGACCCCCACCGGGTCTTCCTCACTGGACACTCCAACGGGGCACTCCTGGCGTTCGCCCTGGCCTGCCAACTGTCGACGACCGTCGATGCCATCGCAGTCCAGTCCGGCGCGCTGATGGAACCGAGCTGCCACCCCGCACGTCCGGTGTCGGTCATGGAGATCCACGGCACCGACGACCAGAACATCCCGATCAACGGAGGAAAGGGGACGCGCGGCGTCTCGGGCGTCACGTTCCCTCCCCCCCTGGTGGCGCTCGAGACGCTGGCCTCGGCCGACGGATGCGGTTCTCCGCTCACCACTGGCGACGTGTCGAACCGTGCCGTCACCGTCGAGACCTGGGGCTCGTGTCGGGATGCGACGAGCGTCGAATGGGTCAAGGTGGCGGGGGCCGACCACGCGTGGATGGGCCATCCGGGGAGTCCGGGGTCCGTGCTGCTTGCAGGCGAGCCGTACTTGGGTTTCGACTCGAGCGCGGCAGTGTGGTCCTTCCTGGCGGCTCACCCCCGGCACTGAGCCCGACGGCATGGCGGGGCGGATGCGACCATGGTGGATCCCTCTCGTGATCTCGACGTCGATGTCACGATACCGGGGTGCCAGCGGGCGGGCCACCGAGCCCGAGGAGGGCGTTGTCGCTGGTCAGGCCCCAAGAGAATCGACTCAAGTGGCAACTCGGAGAGGGGAGCCCGATAGTGTCCGTCCCACTTGGACGAGAGAGAGGGGACGCGTGTCGGAGGATCTCGGCGCGGCCGGGTTGCGGTTTGAGCGTGACGGCGTTGTCGCCTGGTGCACCATTGACCGGCCGGAGGCGAGGAATGCGCTCACGCCGGCGATGTACTTCGGCATCAAGCAGGCCGTCCGCCTGGTGAACCAGGACCCGGACCTGGCTGCGCTCGTCATCACCGGCACAGGCGACGTCTTCGCTCCGGGAGGGGACCTGGGGGGCCGTTCCCAGCCGGGCGACGCAATCCCGCCGGACATCGGCCACGAGATCCTGCCCTTCCTGGACATCCGCGACAGCCGGGCGCCGGTCGTGGTCGCAGTGAACGGCATCTGCCAAGCGGGCGGCCTGCTGATCGCGATGCTGGCTGATATCTGTGTCGCGAGCGACCGGGCGACCTTCCGCGTGCCGGAGCTACTGCGGGGCATTCCCGACGCGACGTATGCGGCGGTCCTGCCCGCGCATGTCGGCGTCGCCGTCGCGCGCGACCTGTTGCTGTCGGCTCGCCGATTCGACGCCGCCGAAGCACAAAGACTGGGCGTGATCTCTCGGGTCGTGCCGCACGACGAGTTGCGCAAGGCGGCCGTGCAGGCGGTCAGCGAGATCCTGCAGACCCCTCCGATGGCTCGCATGCAGGTCAAGCGGATGCTCAACGAACGCTATGGGCTCATCGACTACCAGACGATGTTCTGGGCGTTGGAGGAGTCGGAGGAGCCGCGCGAAGGGATGCGGGCCTTCATGGAGAAGCGGTCTCCCAGCTGGGTCCCCCACGAGTTCGGCCGCACCAAGGAGCGGAGTTGAGTTCCACCGCCTGAGGTCCCCTTCGGACCCGGCTTCCCGGGCCGTCTCGACATAAAGAGTGCACTATTCTCGATCAGGAGGCCACCGGCCTGCGAGGAGGATGCATGGGGCTCGAAGCCATCACGTTTGAGGTCGCGGAGAACGTCGCCACGATCACGCTCGACCGTCCCGACGCCCTCAACTCGTTCAACGACGTCATGGCGGCGGACATGACCTGGGCCTGGGAAACCGTGCGCGAAGAGGACGACATCCACTCGGTCGTGTTGCAGGCCAATGGTGACCGAGCTTTCTCCACGGGGCTCGACGTCAAGGGGGGCGGGACGTGGTTCACGAGGCCAAACTGGTGGAACTACTTCGATCCGGGCGTCACCCTCTCGCCCAAGTTGCACCACAAGGTGTGGAAGCCGGTGGTGGTCGCCGTGCACGGGATGTGCGCGGGTGGCGGCCAGTACTTCTTGAACGAGGCCGACATCGTCGTCTGCTCGCATGACGCCGAGTTCTTCGACCCGCACGCCTCCGTGGGCATCGTTTCGGCGCTCGAGCCGATCGGCATGCTCCATCGGGGAGTCCCTCTGGGCGACGTCCTTCGCTGGGCACTGATGGGGAACGAGGAGCGGATCACAGCCGAGACAGCGCTCCGTCTGGGCCTGGTGACCGAGGTTGTGCCCCGAGAAGAACTGCGGGCCCGAGCACGTGAGATCGCCGTGTCCATCGCGCAGCGCAACCCGAAGGCCATCCAGGGCACCGTCCGGGCAATCTGGGAGTCGCTCGACATGGCCCGGACACCGGCACTCAACAGCGGGATTCTCTACACCCACATCGGCAATTACCCCCGAGAGCGCCCCGAGGCGCGCCGAAAGCAGCGCCCCAACTACCGCTGACCAGGGACGCCCTGCCAAACCGGGACCTCCGGCGCGAAATAGTCGTGTCCAGGGTCGCACCTCGAAACCGATCAATCCAGCGCCCGTTGAGCCCTGACGCCTGTGTGAGCCCTCCGTAATTAAGGAAGGTTATAGAGATAGTCTTCCGTAATAGGGGGGTGTTTCGGAAGGATTCATATACGCCGCGCCACGGCATCCCGCTGGGCGAGCAGCAACCGCCGCCGGCGCGCCTGACCTGAGCCGGAGCACCAGGCGCAACCCGCGCCAGCTACCCCTCGACACCCCATCGCCGGGCCAGCTCCTCCACCCAGGCCGCCGCCTCGCGGGGCGCCGGCGGGGGGGACTCGACCAGCACAACCTCGTCCACGCCGAGCGTCGCCAGGCGCGGCAGGTCAGAAGCCGTCGCGTCCACCAGAGAGACTGCGGTCCGCAACGACTCGGTGCTCCGACCGTGGCGCTCGGCTGCAGCCCGGAGCACCTCCAGCCGCCCTGGGACCTCGTCGAGGGTCAGGTTGAAGCCGTACCAACCGTCGCCGTGGCGCGCCACCCGCTCGAGCGCGCGCTTGCCGTTGCCGCCGAGCACCACCGGGAGGCTCCGCCGGACGGGCTTCGGGAAGCAGCGCACCCGCTGGAAGCGCACGTACTCGCCGTTGAAGGACGACGGATCGTCTCGCCAGAGTGTCCGCATCGCCTCGACGTACTCCCCGGTTCTCGCGCCTCGACCTGCAAACGGCACGCCGAGGGCCGCGAACTCCTCGGCGGACCAGCCGACGCCGATCCCGAGGACGAACCGTCCCTGTGACAGCACGTCGAGGCTCGCCGCCTGCTTGGCCACGATGAGCGGGTTGTGCTCGGGGAGGAGCAGAACTCCCGTGGCGAGCCGGATCCGGGTTGTCCTGGCGGCGACGAAGGCAAGGACCGCCAGGGGATCGAGCCAGTCCGCATCGCTTGGCACGGCGATGCGTCCGTCGTCGGAGTAGGGATAGACCGAGTCGGGCCGGTCCACCATCACGACGTGCTCGCCGGCCCACAGCGTGGCGAAACCGCACCGGTCGGCGGCGTTCCCGACGGCTTCTATCACCGCTGGGTCCGCGCCGGATCCGATGCCCAGGGCGTGGAGTCCGAATTGCATTCGCCCATTTTTCATCAGCCGCGGCCGGCGGCGGAGGAACCACCCCCGCCGCCGGCGACGCCGGCCTCAGGCGGTCGACTGCAGCTTGGCCGGTGGGACCGAGGTCGGCCCGGTGTACTTCTTGATCGGTCCCGTGCCCGGATTCGTCACATAGACGGGGCTCACCGGGACGCCGCCGATCCAACTCCCCGTTGGCGTCACCGCCGGCGGCGCCGAGGTCTCCAGCTTGATCACTTCCCCGCCCTCGAACCCGAAGTGGACGGAGCTCGAGTAGGAGAGGGGCACGAAGCCCGGGGTGACGAAGTCCTTGCCGTCGTTGGCGATGGCGTTGATGAGGCTCTGACGGGTCAGGTTCTTCCCGGCCTTCTCCAGGGCCTGCACGAAGGTGTAGGCCAGTGCCACGCCGTACTGGGTGTTCCCGTCGAGCCCGGACTTGGCCCACAGCGAGGGGGCGTATTGCTCGAGGATCTTCTTCTCGACTTGCACCCAGGGGTTGGTCGTGTCCGACTCGGGGGCGAAGTACGCGTTCGTGATAACCCCGTTCAGCAGGCCCGCCGCCGCCGACACCTGCGCCGCCGACGCGCCGCCCTTCTGGGCGAACGACGAGAGGAGCGGTCCGACCGTGGGCGGGTCCGCGCCGACGCCGTCGACGACGTACTGGGGGAAGTAGCTCAAGACCGCGGCGGGCAGCATCGCCAGCGCGGTGGCGGCCGGGATGGTAGCCAGGACCACGACCTGGGCCCCGGCGGCCTTCAGCGCCGCCATCTGGTTGGACAGAGGGCCGGCCAGTGTCGCCGCGTCGTAGGTCTGGCGCGAGACGACCGAGGACGACGGGATCTCCATGTCGAGCCCCTTGACCACGTCCTGTCCGAATTCGTCGTCCTGGTAGAGGTAGCCGATCTTCTTCCCGGCGAAGTTGGTCTTTATGTAGGAGCCGAGGATCTTCCCGTCCACCGTGTAAGGCGGCTGCCATCCGAGGCTGTAAGGGTACTTGGGGTTGCTCCAACAGTTGCAGCCCGACTCGATAAAGAGCTGGGGCACCTTCTGCGCGTTCAAGAACGCCTGCACGGCCGACTGCGTCGGCGTACCGAGGGAACCGACGTCGGCGAAGACGTTGTCCTGCAGGACGAGTTTGCGCGTCAGCGTCGCGGTGTTAGCGGGGTTATAGCCGTCGTCGAGATACGTGTAGTTGATCTTGCGACCGTCGACACCGCCATGGGCGTTGACGTAGGCGAAGACGGCGTCCATGGCCGGGGCGATCTCGTCGTAGCCCGGCGCGGCCGGCCCGGTGAGGGGCACCGTGGCGCCGATCGTGATCGACGTCGAGGTGACCCCGGGGGTGCTCTCCGCGCCGGCCGTGGCCGGCAGCAGCGTCACTCCCAGCATGGTCACGATGGAACCGGCCGCGAGGGCGCGGGCCCACCCGAGCCATCCGAATCTTCTCCTTGGTCGTTGTGGCATCACTCCTCCTTCATTTGGGTTTGTTGGAACTGTGCTGGTTCGCTTCGATCTCGCATGCCCTAGTCACCCGCAGAGGCCGGAACCGGTGCCGTCGCGCCGCGGCCGCCTTTCGGAAGGTGGGGCCTGTGCGCCCAGACTCGGCGCAACCCGCCCTGGATCCCCGTCGGTGCCGCGATCATCGCCACGATCAACACGACGCCGAAGATGATGGTGGCCAGGTAGGCGTTGGCTCCGCTTCCCAAGCTGAAATGCGACGACAGTGAGGTCGACCACTGCGGCAGGTACACGAGGAGGATGCCGCCCCAGACCATGCCGATCAGCGTCCCTGTGCCACCGAGCACCATGGCCGCCAGGAGCTGGATCGACAGCGTGAGCGGAAACTCCCCGGTGTTGACCACACCGGTGGACAGTGCGAGCAGGGCACCACCGAGACCGGCACAGCCGGCGCTGATGGTGAAGGCCGTCACCTTGGTGCGGGCCACGTGGATGCCCGACAGCGACGCCGCGATCTCGTCGTCACGCACGGCCCGGAAGGCGCGGCCGAACCGGCTCGACAGCAAGTTGGCCAGCAGGACCATTACGACCAGGGCGGCGATGATCTGAATGTCGGCCAGCCATTGCTCGGCCCCCAGCGATCCTGGTGCCGTGGGCACCGTGGTGGTCAATCCTTGGTCCCCGCCGAAAGTGTTGGGCCACTTGTCGGCGATCGAGGGCACGGCGAGGGCGAAGAGCAGTGTCATCCCTGCCAAGTACGGGCCCTTGAGCCGGGTGGCCGGCAATCCGATGACGAGCCCCGCTGCCGCCGCCACGCCCGCCGCAGCCGCGAGTTCGAGGATGAAATTGGAACCGGTGTGATTCATCAGGAGCGCCATGGTGTAGGCGCCGACTGCCATGAACGCGCCATGGCCGAGTGAGATCTGCCCGTTGAGACCAGTCAGCACGCTCAGCCCGACCAGCGCCACCACGTAGGCGGCGATCTCGCCCACTTGGTAGTCGTTGTACGAGCTGAGCCGCGCCGTGAGGACGTAGAGCACCGCGCCGGCCACCGCGGCGAAGAGCAGATGGCGCACCAAAGGCTGGCGAGTCACGTGCAGCACACGCGTGATGGCGGCGCGATCCATGTCACACCCTCCGTGCCGGCGGCCGGGCGAAGAGGCCCTCGGGCCGAGCCATCAGGGCAACCATCAGCAGAGCAAGGGCACCCAGGGGTTCGAGGCCCGAACCGAGGTACCCGCCCACGTATGAGATGCACAGTCCCGAGATCAGCCCGCCGATGAGTGCGCCTACGGGGCTCTCGAGGCCTCCGATCACGGCGGCGGTGAAGCCGTAGACGAGGATGAGGTCCATGTAGTACGGGCCGAAGCTGCTAGTCGGCGCGACCAGCAGCCCGGCCAGGGACCCGGCGATGCCCGCCAGTCCCCACCCGAGTGTGAGGAAGAGGCCCACCCTGACCCCGAGCAGGCGGGCGATCTCGCGGGAGAACGCCGTGGCCCGCATGCGGAGCCCGATTGCCGTGTAGCGGAACAGCACGAGCGTGGCCGCCATCACGGCGAGCACGGTGATCAAGATGAAGACGTCGAAGTGTGAGAAGGCGATCGTTGACCGACCGATTTTCAGGCCGGCCTGCGAGAAGGCGGCGGGAAAGCCGCGGCTGGCGTTGCCGTAGATGGCTCCCGCCAGGCCCTCGAAGACGACCAGCAGCCCGATGGTGACGATGACGGGGTTGAGCTCCGAGCGGCCGTGGAGGGGACGGATCAGGATGCGCTCGCTCGCCGCCCCGATGGCGAACCCGATGATCAGCACGAGGATGAAGGCCCACCAGTACCCGAGGCCGCGCGACAGCAGGCTGAACGCGATGAACGTCGTCAACATGCCCGCCGCACCCTGGGCGAAATTGATGATCTTGGTCGCCCGGTAGATCAGTACCAGCGCGAGCGCCAGCAAGGCATAGATCATGCCGTTCGCGATGCCGTCAAGGGTGTAGTCGAAGAACAGGGTCATCGCGCTAGAACCCCAGATAGTGGTGGCGGAGTGCATCGTCGGAGGCCACCACCGTCGCATCGTCGGACACGACGATTTGTCCCAAGTTGAGGATCACGGCGTGGTGGGAGACCGACAGCGCGCTGCGCGCGTTCTGTTCCACCAACACCACGGTGATGTCCTTCCCCTCGGTCTGCTCCCGTAGGAGCGCCATCAACTGGAGCGTCACCAACGGAGCCAAACCCAGGCTCGGTTCGTCGAGGAGGAGGAGGCGGGGCCGCGAGATGAGGGCCCGGCCCAGGACCAGCATCTGGCGCTCACCGCCCGAGAGGGTGGCGGCCTGTCTGCGCCGAAACGTCTGCAGGCGCGGGAACAGCTCGAGGGTCGCGGCGATGGCGGCCTGGCGCTCCTGCTTGCGGAGCGACCACAGCGTGGCCAGGCGCAGGTTCTCCTCCACCGTCAGCTCCTCGATCACGCCGCGGCCCTCGGGCACGTGCGCCACCCCCATGCGCGCGATGCTCTCGACCTTGCGGCCCAACATGCCGCTTCCGTCGAAGCGCACCGACCCGCTCTGGGGCTTGACCAATCCGGAGATGGCGCGCAACAGCGTGGTCTTGCCCGCACCGTTGGCCCCCAGGACAGCCGTGATGGCACCCGGTGCGGCGTCGAAGGAAACCGAGCGAAGCGCCTGTACCGCCCCGTAAGAGACGCTGAGGTCCCTGATCTCAAGCATGACCCGTTCCCGGCTGTTGCGACAGGGCATTGTCGTCGACGACATCCCCGAGATACGCCGTCGCCACCTCCGGGTTGACCCGGATGGCCGCCGGGGGGCCCTCGGCAATGACCTGCCCGAAGTTGAGAACGACGAGGCGGTCGCACACCGACATGACCAGGTCCATGTGGTGCTCCACCAGCAGAACGGCCATGCGGTCGGTCAGGCCGCGGATCCTCGTGCCGAGCTCGTCCATGTCGCTCTCCGACAGCCCGCTCGCCGGTTCGTCGAGCAGCAGCAGGCGTGGCTGGGCCATGAGTGCGCGCGCGAGTGCGACTCGCTTCTGCACGCCGTAGGGCAGCGAGCCCGGGAGTTTGCGGGCCTGCGACGCAACGCCGAGCTCGTCGAGGACTTCGAGGGCCCGACTCGCCACCTGGCGCTCCTCCCGGCTCGAGCGCCAGAGGCCGAGGAAGGAGGACACCATGTCACTACGGAGCGCAGGTTGGGCGCCCAGCATGACGTTCTCCTGCACGCTCAACCCGGCGCACAACCCGACGCCTTGGAGGGTGCGGGCGATTCCGAGCTTGGCCAGGTCGTGCGGATGGTGCCGGCGCAGGTCGGTGCCGCGGTAGGCGAGCGAGCCCGAACTGGGGTGCACGAACCCGCAGATCACGTTGAAGAGGGTCGTCTTACCTGCGCCGTTCGGGCCGATGACGCCGACGACCTCGTCGTCGTCGACGGACATCGACACCTCGCTCAGCGCCAGCAATCCGCCGAATCCCACGCTGACCTGGTCCACCACCAGGACCGCGCCCTTGCGGTCACCCTCCGGTTCGGCGCGACCGTCGACTGGTTGGGACGAGGCCTGCACGACCGGGCCCACTCCCATCCGCGGTTCCCCTACCTGCTCGGGTCCGGAACCGGATCGATGTGATCCCTGGCGCGTCCATCACGCAGTCCTCGCCACGAGCCCCCCAGCATTGCTGGCGACGTTACACCTCCGACACGAGAGCGCAGGGTAATCGCAACGGAATGACAGCCGGCGCCGTCCTCACGGTGTGCCGCTTGTGAATCAGTTCACCGCTGGCCCTGCTGGCCCTGCTGGCCCTAATCCCCGACGAAGAGGAGGCCGCCCTGGGGCACGAACGCCGCGCCCCCCACCGAAAGCGGAGTGACTTGACCGGACCACGGGTTGAGCGCGGCCAGGTAGTTGGCGGGATAGGTAGGCGGATCGGGGCACGTCGGCGGCGCACTGTTCGCCCCGCAGGGGGTGGCAGCGACGACCGGGCCGTCCGGGAAGTTCCCCGTCAGGGCGTCGACCGCGTCGTTGGTCGAGTCGGTTGCGTAGAGGGTTCCGGTTCCGTAGTGGTCGGGCCAGGCGGTGTCGTCGACGGACTGCGAGAGCGAGAGCACCTGGAGCGTGTGGTCCCAACGGCCGACGAAGATCTGCTTCAGGTCGCCCTGGCTCGTCAGCATGAAGTCGCCCGAGAACCGCGGCGCGTACGGCGGCACGACCTCGTTGGAGTCCGGGTCGGTCAGGGCTAACTTCACCGTCTGGCCGGTCTGTCGCGTTCCGACGTTTGCAACCACGGCCGGGTCCTCGTCGTAGAAGAACGGCGTGACGGTGGCGATCGAGTCCGACGGGTCGAGACTGACCGAATACACGGCGGGGAAGGTCGGCTGCGGTGCCATCAGCGTTCCCGTCGTGCCAGGGGCCGAGGCGCTGATCAGGATCTGCCCCTCGTAGATGGAGATGGCGTCGGTGCCACCGTTGTGCGGCAGCGCCTCGTTGTACGCGTAGTGACGTACCGCGCCTCCGCCGGGTCCCGGCGTGATCGTGTACCAGGATGAGTTGGCGTCCTCGTTGACCGTGGCGATGACCAGGTGAGCTTGGGGGTCAGCGGTCACCCCGTCGGTCTTCCCCACGACCTCCCATTGCGTGACGGGCTGCCCGCTCTGTGTCAGCTCGACCACGGTGCTGTCGAGGTTCCCGCTCGGACTGGGTTGACCTTGCGGCCCGACGCCATTTTGGAAGCCGACGAAGATATCTTGGCCGAGCAGGGTGATGTCGTCGGGATCGGCCAGTGGTTCAGAACGGACCGTCGAGGAGCCAGCTTCGGTGAATGTGTGCCTCAACGACCTCCCCGAGAGGATCACCGTCGCCCTGAGGCCGTCGTGGTGTCCCGGAAAAGGTCCGGAGCCGTCGCCGGGATCGGCAGTTGCCACGGGCACGGTCACGGTGAGTGCACTTGTCAGGGCTGCGATTCCCGCCGTCGCGAGGACGCCGAGGGAGCGGACGGTGACGGTGGACATGCAGGACCTCCTCGGACCGTGGGCAGACAGGTCCTGCCTACCCAATGATTCTGAATGGCCGATGACCAGATCGTGACCACTGGGTTATTCCTCTGTGACCTCTTTGGGCCTGCAAGGGCCGGTGCCCTCGCGGGCCCAACGTTCCTGAGACCGTCCGGCCACCGGGGCGGTGGTCGAGCGCCTAGTCGTGCGTGAAGCGTCCGGCGGCGTCGCCGCCCAGCCGGCCGGTCGGCAGCAGACGTCCGCACGCCACCAGGGCGAGCGCCTGCGCCGGCCCTGAGACCATCGCCCCGGACCCCTGGGACCAGTTCAGGTCGTCGGCCCGCAACTGGACGCCAGTGAGGTCGACGCCGAAGAGGTTGGGCGAACCCGGATCGCTCACGATCCCGAGCACCCGGGCGACGCGGGGCAGGGGCACTGCCCGTGCAAGAGGCACTGCCTCGATGATGTCGAGCTCGTGGATCACGCAGTGCGTCAGGGCACCCTCCAGCCCACCGCCGGGCGGCAACCAGCCGTGCAACACCTCGGAGCGGAGGGCGGCGAGCAGGGTCTCGAGGGGGAGCGCGCCGTCCCGGGCTGCGATGGCATTCGACAGCCTGGTGAAATCACCGTCAGCCGCCTCCAGCTCCGCCAAGAACGCCGGGGCGGAAAAGCGCACCGGCATCGTCATGTGCGCCACGACTTCACGGGTCCGCCACCCCTCACACAGCGACGGCGCGTCCCACACGGCCCGATCCGCGACCTCCAGCAGGTCGGCCAGCGCGCGGTACTCGTCGGCGATGGCGGCGGCCAGCCCCGCATCGGTGCCGAGCGCAGGTGCGGCAGAGGCGTCGACGGTCATGGTGCTTCCTCCTATCGGCGAGCGGTATCGGTGTCGGTGTGTTCGCCGCCGGGCGGGGGCGTCAAGCGGCCGAGATACGCGTCGAAGCGATCGAGCGAGCTCAAGAACCCCGCCTGGACCTCGGGCGCCAGGAAGGCCGTGGGCACGTACGTCTGATGGATCCGCACCTCGGTGCGGTCCGGCCCGAGCGCAACGAACTCGGCGCGGACCCGCATACCCGAGTGGGTCTCCGTCCATGACAAGAGCTCGGGCTCGCGCACGTCGTCGTACACGGCGTGCGTCCGGTATGTGCTGCCGTCGGCGTCACCGACCATCACCGTCTCGAACACGCCGCCGGGTCGCGCATCGACCTTGATGCTGTCACGCGGCGCGGACACACCAGCGGGGCCCCAGAAATGGGTCAGATGGTCCGGGTCGATCATGCAGCGGAAGACCAGCTCCCGCGGCGCCTCGAAGACCCGGCGAAAGCGCAGCTGGTCCGGCGCGCCGTCGGCGCCACTGTGCTCACCCACGCCGGCGTTGCCTTCTGCCTTCGGGCGTGCGCTGCAAGTCCGCCAACAGCGCATCGAGCTTGTCGAAGCGCTCGCTCCAGAGGCGCCGGTGGGTGGCGATCCAGTCCAGTGCACCGTCGAGCGCCTCGGGCTCGAGGTGGCAGGGCCGGAACTGGGCGGTGCGCCCCCGCGAGATAAGACCGCTCCGCTCGAGCACCTTGAGGTGCTTCGAGACGCCCGGCAGCGACATCTCGAAGGGCGCGGCCAACTCGCCGACCGTGGCGTCACCTCGCGCCAGACGGCTCAGGATGGCGCGCCGGGTCGGGTCCGCCAACGCGGCGAACGCCGCATCGAGCCGGTCGTCGGTCGTGGTCTTCACCGCCATTTATTTAACCAAGTAGTTAGATAGCTGTCAAGTTAAATACTGTCCTTGTACTTCTCGGGCTCACGGGGCGGGGAGCGAGGAGTTGCCCCTTCGGACCGTCGTTGTGGAGGATGAGGGATGCCCATCGTTCACCTTGCGAACGACGCCAACCCGGAGGCGGTGGCGACGACGATCGGGCGCGACGGCGCCGTCATCGTCGACTGTGTGGCGGCGCCTGCGTTGCTCCGCCGGATCGAGTCCGAGTTGCGGCCCTATCTCGAGGCGACGCCGACGGGGCCCGACGACTTCAGCGGCAATCGCACCCGGAGGACGGGCTCGTTGATCGCCCGGTCGCCCTCGTGCCGCCAGCTTGTCATGCACCCGCTCGCCCTCGGCACGGCACGTACCTTCCTCGGGCACGCCACGAACATCCAATTGCACCTGACCCAGGCCATCGCCATCGGCTCGGGGGAGTCGGCCCAACCGATCCACCGGGACCAGTGGGCGTTCGACTTCTTCCCGTTCCCGCCGGGGTACGAGGTCCAGTGCAACACCATCTGGGCGCTGAACGACTTCACCGAACACAACGGCGCCACCCGAGTCGTCGTGGGGAGCAACCGGCGCGAGGACAAGCTGACGTTCGGCCTCGACGACACCGAGCCGGCCGAGATGGCGCGCGGTTCCGTCCTTTTCTACTCGGGCAGCGTCTACCACGGCGGCGGACCCAACCGCTCCGACGCGACCCGTATCGGACTGAACATCACCTACAACGTGGCCTGGCTGCGTCAGGAGGAGAATCAGTACCTCTCCGTGCCGCGCGAGGTGGCCGAGACGCTGCCGACAGAGCTGCTCCGCCTAATGGGTTACGACCGGGGTGCGTACGCCCTCGGGTACATCGACGACCTGCGGGATCCGATCGAGGCGGTGCGACCTGGGACTGGCACGACCGGCTTTGGCGTCGGCACGTAGCGAGTCGACTGTGTCCGCACCGGGCGTGCGCCCCTCGGCGCGCGCCCGGCGCCGGTACCTTGGGAGCGTGCCGGTCGACATCCGAGAGGCCACAGTGGACGACCACGACGACCTGTTCCGGGCTTTCAGCCGCATCGTCGTGGCCCGGGAGGGCTTCCCGCAAGTCCCCCCGCTCACGCGGGAAGACTTCGATGCCTATTGGATCGCACACTCGTCGGCCGTGCTCGTGGCCCGGTTCGAGGGGTCGCTTATCGGCGCCTACTACCTCAAGCCCAACTTCGTCGGGCGGGCGGCGCACATCGCCAACGCCGGCTATTTCGTGCTCGCCCCGTACCGGAATACGGGCGTGGGCCGGACGCTGGTGGAGCATTCGCTGCGCGAGGCGCGGCGCCTCGGGTTTGACGCCGTCATGTTCAATCTCGTCTTCGAGTCCAACCCCGTCCGCTCCATGTACCAACGCCTGGGCTTCGAGGAGATCGGACGGATCCCGGCCGCCGTCGAGGGTGAGGAAGCGGTGATGTACTGGCGCAGCCTGGAGGACGTGGAGTCGTGAACGCGGGGGAGGTCAGCGACGTCACCGTGGAGCAGCACGGCGCGCACGTCGGCATCGTGCGTCTCCACCGGCCGCCGAACAACTACTTCGACACGACCCTGGTCGACGCGGTGGCCGCCGCCTACGAGGAACTGGACCGCTCGGGGTGGTGCCGCGCCGTCGTCCTCGCCTCGGAGGGTCGGCACTTCTGTGCCGGGCTCGACTTCGCAAGCAACGCCGGTCAGGACATCGCTGCGCTGTACGGCGCCGCCCTGCGCCTTTTTGCCGCGCCCCTTCCCGTTGTGGCCGCGGTGCAGGGAGCGGCCATCGGGGGCGGTTGTGGCTTGGCGCTGTCAGCGGACTTCCGGGTGGCCACCCCGCGCAGCCGCTTCAGCGCAAATTTTGCCCGTCTGGGCTTTCATCACGGCTTCGCGCTGACGGTGACGCTGCCCGCCGCGGTCGGCCGGCAGGCCGCCGCTGACCTGTTGCTCACCGGGCGCCGTGTCGGCGGGGAGGAGGCACTGGCCCTCGGCCTCTGCGACCGGCTGGCCGCAGACGGCGACCACTTGGCGCAGGCTCTGCGGTACGCGGACGAGTTGGGCGCCTCTGGCCCGCTGGCGGTCCGCTCCATCCGGGCCACGCTGCGCCGCGGCCTGGTGGAGGAGGCTCGGCTCGCCATGGAACACGAGTGCGCCGAGCAGCTCGAACTGCGCGACACGGCCGACTTCGGCGAGGGCGTACGCGCTGCGGCAGAGCGCCGCGAGCCCCGCTTTACCGGGTCATGACCGCCCCGTCCGGTCCAGCGGTTCACGAGCTGAACGCGTCGTTCTCCTGGGTCGACCACGACGGGCCGTTGCGTGTTCTCACCCGGGAGCAAGCGCGCCGGTACGACGAGCTGGGGTACTTCGTGCTGGAGGACGCGCTCAGCCCCGGCGAGGTGGAGGCGTTGCTCGCAGCCATCGACCCCTTCGAGGCCCGTCAAGAAGAGCTGCTGCGCACCATGGAGGGCGGCCGCTTCTTCATCGCCCGCGCCGACGAGATCACTTTCACCACGCACCTGGTGCAGCGCTCGGCGCTGCTGCGGAGCTTCACCTCCTCGGCGCTCTTGGCCGACGTCTGTGCCGACCTCGTCGGACCGGACGTGCGGCTGTACTGGGACCAGGCGGTCTACAAGAAACCCGGTACCGAGTCGCCTTTTCCGTGGCACCAGGACAATGGCTACGCATTTGTCGAGCCGCAGCAGTACCTGACGTGCTGGGTGGCGCTCACCGACGCCACGGAGGAGAACGGGTGCCCGTGGGTGGTGCCGGGGTTGCACCGTCTCGGCACGCTGGCCCACGAGTACTCCGACATCGGCTTCGTGTGCCTGCGCGATCCCGCGGACGCGGTGGCAGTGCCGGCGTCGGCCGGGAGCATCATCGTGTTCTCGTCGCTGACCCCGCACTCGACCGGCCCCAACCGCACCGAGGAGGTGCGCAAGGCCTACATCGTGCAGTTCGCGCCGAGCGGCGCCGCGGTGGTCCGCACCGAGCCGGACGGGCGGCCGAGACGGATAAGCGCCGACGACGAGTCACGCCAGTACGAGGTGCTGCGGCGGGGCGAGCGCGTCATGCACTAGGCGCACAGGTGGGAGGAGGCACGCCCTTGCCCGTCGCACCGGCCGGAGCGGACGTTCCGCCGGCGCCGGTTGCTGCGCTGAGCCCCAACAACGGCCAAGACCCGGCCTCCGACGACAGCCGCGTCTGTGTCTGCACGGTGCCACGGCCGTGTGGTCTCACCGCGCGCCGCTGGGGCCCGAGCGCAGAATGCGTCGCCGCAATGACGAGCCCAGCGTCGGCCCGCAGTAGGGTGGGGCGGGCGGCTGAGACGGATCAAGGGAGTTCCCATGACAAACGCACCGGTGACGGACTGGGCGAGCGATTTCGACGTGATGGACCCGCGCTACCTCGAGGACCCTTTCAGCATCTGGGACGAGCTGCGTCCGACATGCCCCATCCCGCACACCGACCGGCGCAAGAGCAGCTGGATGCCCCTTCGCTACGAGGACGTGACCGCCATCGCGCACGACATCGACCACTTCAGCTCGCTGAAGGTGGCGGTCATCCCGGGCGACGAGGACGAGGACCCCAACGCCAACTTCGACGGGCCGAACCTCGAGTACGGACTGCCACCCATCTCCTCGGATCCGCCTTTGCACACCTGGACCCGTCGGCTCCTGCTGCCGTGGTTCTCGCACAAGCGGGTGGAGAGCTACATCCCGCTCACTCGGGACCTGTGCCGCCGATTGCTCGACGGTTTCGCCGGGAATGGTCACGCGGACGCCGCCTCCGACTACGCCCAGCAGATCCCGGTCCGCGTGATTGCGCACATCCTGGGTGTCTCGTCCGACCTGTCCGACACCTTCACGGGGTGGGTGCGCGACGTGCTGGAGTTCGCCGACGACGCCGAACGTCGCCAGCGTGGCGCCGAGGGTCTCCTGAACTACTTCCTCGGGCAGCTCGAGGACCGTCGTCAGAACCCCGGGGACGACCTGCTCAGTGAACTCCTGACCACCGAGGTCGAGGGGGAGCCGGTCGACGACGGCATCGTCCTCGGCATGGCCGCGCTCGTCCTCATCGCCGGCGTCGATACGACGTGGAGCGCCATCGGGTCGTCGCTCTGGCACTTGGCCACGCATCCCGACGACCGCAAGCGCATGCTGGCCGAGCCCGAGATCTGGCCCACCGCCATCGAGGAGTTGCTGCGGGCGTACGCCCCGGTGACCATGGCGCGTGAGGTCACGGAAGACTTCGAGTACGGCGGTTGCCCGATGAAGGCGGGGGACAAGGTGCTGATGAACTTCCCGGCCGCCAACCGCGACCCCGAGGCGTTCGAGCATCCCGAGGCGGTCCAGCTTGACCGAAGCCACAACCGGCACGTTGCCTTCGGCTCGGGGATCCACCGCTGCGCCGGATCGAACCTGGCCCGCATGGAGCTGCAGGTGGCGCTCGAGGAGTGGCTCGGGCGCATCCCGGACTTCTCGCTCGCTGAGGGAGAGGAGATCACCTGGGCCGGCGGCCAAGTCCGGGGTCCCCGCAAACTGCCGGTGGTGTTCGGATGAAGATCCGCGTCGACCCCGACAAGTGCCAGGGGCACGCCCGCTGCTACGGCCTGGCGCCCGAGATCTTCGACGTCGACGACTACGGGCAGGCCACGGTCATCGTCGACGAGGTGCCGCCCGAGCTCGAGGAGAAGGCCCGGCTGGCCGTAGCGAACTGCCCCGAGTACGCCATCGAGATCATCAGCGAGTAAGAGCGAGTAAGAGGGGGCCACCGGCGCCGTTGCGGCCCCTTAGGCCATGGCCAGGGCCAGGGCCTCGTCGTTGCCCTCCAACGCGTCTGTGGTGGACGGACGGTTCCGGCGAATGAGGGTGAAGGCACTCACTGCGGCGACCGCCAACACGATGGCGCTGAAGGTGAAGGCCGTCGTGTAGCCGTGGATGGACCCGGCGGTGAGCGAGGCCACGGACCTCCCGTGGGCCGCCACGTAGGACACCGTGGCGGTCGTGGCGATGGTGTTGATGAGCGCCGAACCCATGGTGCCGCCCGTCTGCTGGGTGGCGTTGACCAGTGCGCTGGCCACGCCGGCGTCCTCGGGGCTGACCCCGATCAGGGCCGTGCTGCTCATGGCCACGAAGGACAGGCCCATGCCGAGGCTCACGATGAGCTCAGCCGGCAACACCGTGCTGACATAGGAGGAGTGCACGTCGAGGGTGCTGAAGAGGATCAGGCCCGTCATGCCCATCAGCAGCCCGCCCGTCATGACTGCACGTGGTCCGAAACGGGGCAGCAGGCGGCTGGCCAGGGTTGCCCCGGTGATGATGCCGAGAGAGAACGGCACGAAGGCGAAACCCGACTTCAGGGCCGAGTAGTGCAGCGTGCCCTGGAAGTAGTACGTCAGCGACAGAAAGGTGCCCAGGAGCGCAAGCCCGACGAGGAGCGAGGCGAGGAAGGACCCGCCGCGGTTGCGGTCGAGGACGACGCGCAGCGGGAGCAGGGGATGGGTCGCGCGCTGCTCGATGATCACGAAGGCCACGAGGAGCACGGTGGCCACGGCGAACAACGTGACGGTGATGGACGCTCCCCAGCCGTTCGTGCCGGCCTTGGTGAACCCGTAGACGAGGGCGAGCAGGCCGCCGGTCACGGTCACCGCACCCGGCAGGTCGTAGCCGTGGTTGGCCGAAGCCCGGCTCTCGGCGACGTAGCGGAACGCCGCCACGGCGGCCACGATGGCGATGGGCACGTTGATCAGCAGGGTCCAGCGCCACGAGGCGAACTCGGTGAGGAAGCCACCGAGGATGAGGCCGATGGCTGCGCCGCCACCGGCGATGCCGCCGTACACCGCGAACGCCCGTGCCCGCTCCTTGGGCTCCGTGAAGGCCACGGTGAGCAGCGAGAGCGCGGCCGGAGCCATGACGGCGGCGAACGCACCCTGCAGGGCGCGGGCGCTGAAGAGCATGGCCGAGTCCTGGGCCAGGCCGCCCAGTGCCGACGCGGCGGCAAACCCGATGAGGCTGACCACGAACATGCGCTTGCGTCCGAAGTAGTCGGCGATCCGGCCGCCCAGCAACAGGAGGCCGGCGAAGGAGAGGGTGTAGGCGGTGAGCATCCACTGGCGGTTGGCCGTCGAGATGTGCAAGGCCCGCTGGGCCGAGGGCAGGGCGATGATCACCACCGAGGCGTCGAGCACCACCATGAGTTGGGCGACCGCAATGATCGCCAGGGCCCGGAAGCGCCTGGGGTCGGCGCCGGGCTGGGGGCCCGCCGGTTCGATGGCGGGGTCGCTGCGATCGATCGTCGAGGTCATGGTGTCTCCGTCTCTTGGAAGGTCAGCGTCCAGCGCCTCCCGATTCCGCCGCTCCACCTACCTGCTCGGGCCCTAGCTTTTGGCCTCCCGGTGGCCTAAAATGGAATCGGACTACTGGTTCCACTTAGACTATACGGAATGAGAGTTCCGTTTGTCAACGGGGAGGGAGAAGTTTCCGTGGGTTCAGGGTCGTCGGCGGCGGAAAGCGGTGCGGGCGTAGCGGGCTGTGTCTCGACGCGCCCGATGCGAGCCGACGCCCAGCGCAACCGGGAACGCATCCTCGAGGCGGCCGAGGCGGTCTTCGCCGCCGACGGCATCAACGTTGCCGTGGACGTGATCGCCGAGAAGGCAGGCCTCGGCGTGGGGACCCTGTACCGCCATTTCCCCACCAAGGAGCGGCTGTGCGCCGCCATTCTGCTGCAGCGGCTCGTCGGGCTCACCGCCGACGCCCGGGCCCTGGCCGATGCGGCGGACCCCGGTGTGGCCTTTTTCCAGTTTCTCCAGCACGTGGTCGAGCAGGGCGCGGCCAAGCGGGATCTCGTCACCGCCGTGAGTGGTGCCGACGCCGAATTCGAACTGACCGCCGCCCCGGTCAAGGAGGAGCTCCTCGAGGCGGTCGACGTCCTTCTGCGCCGAGCCCAGGAAGCCGGCGCCGTGCGCTCCGACGTGACGGCCCCCGTGGCCGTGTCCTTGGTCTGGGCGACCTGCCAGGCCGCCACCCACCTGAGCGCGCCGCCCACCTGTGACATGTGGGCGGTCGTGTGCGACGGGCTGCGACCACAAGATCAGGGCCAGGACTAGGCGCCTCGGCGGCGCGGGGCCACGCCCGGCTACCGGGCGCCGCCATCCCCTCCCTGCAGGCGCAGCATCTCGCCGAAGGAGTCGACCGGGCTGTGCAGTGACAGCCCACCGTCGCACTCGATCACCTGGCCGGTGACCCACCCCATGGCGTGCAGTCCCACGATGACCTGGGCGATGTCGTCGGCCTCACCCAGCCGCCCCAGCGGCGTGCGGTCGGCCACGCCGGTGAGCCAGGGCGAGCCCGCCACCGTCGCCGCGGGGCCCCGCCCGAGCATCGGGGTGCGCGTCACCCCCGGCGCCACCGCGTTGACCCGCAGACCGATGGCCCCCCACTCGGCGGCCGCCACCTTCACCAGCATGGACAGGGCCGCCTTCGACGCGCAGTAAAGGCCCATGTTGCGATCGACCAGCCGTGCGCTGATGCTCGATACCGCCACGAACGACCCCGCCGTCTCCTCTTCTCGCATGGTGCGGGCCCAGGCCCGCATGCACAGCCAGGGGCCGCGGGCGTTGATCCGCATGACCTGGTCGAATTCGTCCGGTGCGGCGTCGGCCAACAGCCCGGAATGCCCGACGCCGGCGGTCACCGTGATAGAGGTCGGCACGCCCCAGCGGCGGCGCGTCACCGCCACGGCGCCGTCGATGGCGTCGGGGTCGGTCACGTCGCAGGCGACGTCGTGGGAGCCCGCGATGTCCCACGTCACGAGGCGCGTGCCTTGGGTCCGGTACGCCGCGGCCAGGGCGGCACCGATTCCCGAGCCGCCCCCGACGACCAGCGCCAGCGGTTCAGACTCGTCGCTCATGCGCCTCCCTTCGCGCCCACCCGGCCCGCGCGGTCCCGCCCGGCACGGCGCCTCCGCATGCGAGAGTATGTCCGGTCATGAAGGCGGCGGTGTACTACGAGACGGGAACACCCGAGGTGTTCCGCTACGAGGATGTGCCCGACCCGGTACCGGGGCCCGGCGACATCCTGGTCGACGTCGAGGCGGTCAGCATCGAAGGGGGCGACACCCTCAACCGGCTGGGCGGTGATCTGACTCGGGTGCCGCACGTGGTGGGCTACCAGTGCGCCGGCACGGTGGCCGAGGTGGGTGCCGACGTGCGCGGCTTCGCGATCGGGGACCGCGCCGTCACTGTTGGCGTCGACGGATCGCACGCGGAACGCCGGGTGGTGCCCGAGGCGTTCGCCTGGAAGATCCCCGAGGGCGTGTCGACCGACGAGGCGGCCTGTGTCCCGGTCCCCTTCGGCACGGCCGACGACTGTCTCTTCGAATTCGGCCACCTGCAGGCGGGGGAGACCGCGCTGATCCACGCCGGGGCGGGCGGGGTCGGCATCGCGGCCATCCAGATGGCGAAGCGGGCCGGTGCCAGGGTCTTCGCCACCGGCTCGAGCGACGAGCGCCTCGAGCGGCTGCGAGCACTGGGCCTCGACGAGGGCATCAACTACGCCTCGCACGACTTCGTGGCCGAAGCGCGCCGGTTGACCGATGGCCGCGGCATCGACGTCGTGGTCGACTCGGTGGGCGGGGTGACCCTGCAGGGGAGCATCAACGTCCTCGCCTATCGGGGCCGTTGTGTCTCGGTGGGCGACGCGGGGAGAACGCGGGCCGAGCACCTCGACATCTCGGGCATGCGGCCCAACAACCAGACGCTCTCGGGCTACTTCCTCGGCGCGGAGCTGCTGCTCTTTCCGCGGGCCCACGCCATGATCGCCGGGCATCTCGACGCCATCGCTCGCGGTGAGCTCAAGGTGGTCATCGACCGCATCTTCCCCTTGTCGGATGCGGCCGGGGCACACGCCTACATCGAGAGCCGACAGGCCTTCGGCCGCGTCCTGCTCGTCCCCTGAGGCCGGCCCGGGTCAGGTCCGATGGACGGCGGCTACCCGCGCCAGCGGCGCTCGAAGGGCAGGCGCCAGTTACGCGGCGCGATGAGGTCGTTGATGGCCGGCGGCCCCCAGCTCCCCTTGGCGTAGGACTGCACCGGGGGCGGGTTCTCGAGCAGCGGCTCCGAGATCTCCCACAGGCGCTCGATACCCTCGGCCGTGTTGAACAGCGTGTGGTCTCCGACCATGGCGTCGTGGATCAAGCGTTCGTAGGCCTCGAGGATGTCGGCGTCCTGCCCGGTCTCGTGCAGCGCGAACTGCAGGCTGAGCTTCTCGAGCTTCATGCCCGGTCCCGGTCTCTTCCCGTAGAAGGACAGCGACAGTTTCGAGGAGTCGGCGAGGTCGAAGGTGAGGTGGTCGGGGCCCTGGGTGCCCACGCCCGAGTCGCCGGGGAACATCGACTTCGGGGCGCGCGGAAGGCGATGGAGATGATGCGTTCGCCGCCGCCGAGCTGCTTGCCGGTCCGCAGGAAGAAGGGCACGCCCGCCCAGCGCCAGTTGTCGATCTCGCAGCGCAGGGCCACGAAGGTCTCCGTGTCCGAGTCCGGGGCCACGCCCGGGATGTCCCGGTAGCCGTCGTACTGGCCGCGGACGACCTGGGACGGGTCGAGAAAGCGCATGGAGCGAAAGACCTTGTTCTTCTCCTCGTTGATGGGACCAGCGGAGAGCTCCGTGGGCGGTTCCATCGCCATGAAGCCCAGGATCTGAAAGAGGTGGGTGACCACCATGTCTTTGAAGGCGCCGGTCGCCTCGTAGAAAGCGACCCGGTCGTCGACCCCGAGTGTCTCGGGCACGTCGATCTGCACGCTGTCGATGTGGTCCCGGTTCCAGATGGGTTCGAAGAGGCCGTTGGCGAAGCGGAAGGCCAGGATGTTCTGCGTCGCCTCCTTCCCCAGGAAGTGGTCGATGCGGAAGATCTGCGCCTCGTCGAAGTACTGGTGCAACATGTCATTGAGTGCGACGGCGCTCGCCAGGTCAGTCCCGAACGGCTTCTCCATGATCACCCGGGACCGCTCGACCAGCTTGGCGTCGGCCAGCAGCTGGATGACGGAGCGGTCCGCCCCCGGCGGGATGCTGAGATAGTGCAGCCGGCGTGGTTCTCCGCCTATGGCGTCCTCGGCCTTGTGCACGGCCTCGGCCACGGCCTCCGGCCCAGCGCTGGTGGAGCAGAAGGTCAATCGGTTCTCGAAGTTGGCCCACTGCAGGAGCGAGATCTTCCCTGTGGCGTACTGGTCGCAGGCGTGCCGGGCGAGGTGGCGGAAGTCCTCGTCGCTCAGGTCGCTCGTCGAGCTTCCGACCACCCGGTACTCGGGCATCATCCCGGTCATGGAGAGATGGAGCAACCCCGGCAACAGTTTGCGCGCTGCCAGGTCGCCCGTCGCCCCGAAGATGACGATCACGTGCGGCTCGATCTGGGACGTGGACGCCGCCGAGATCTGCGTCCCGCCCTGGTCGTCGGTCTCGGTCATACCGGCCGCCGTTCGTTGAGTTCGGACACGTTGGCGCCCATGATCTTGGGCACCGACTCGGGCGGGAGCTTCTGGAGCTCGGTCACCCAGTCGGTCGGCTCGGGCAGCCCCTCCACGTGCGGCCAGTCGGAGCCGAAGATCACCCGGTCGTCCCCCATGAGCTCCACGATCTCGTCGACGTCGTCCTCCCAGAACGGGTTGATCCAGAGGTGGCGGCGAAAGGTGAGCACCGGGTCCTCGGTGAAGTAGCCCGGCGTGCGCCGGTTCGTCGTGCGCAGCTTGCGGAAGAGGGGGGCCAGGAAGTCCGAACCGTTCTCGACCGACGCGATGCGCACGTTGGGGAAGCGCTCGAACAACTTCTCCAGGACCAGGGTGGCCAGGAAATCGTGCGCCGCCCGCTCGATGTTGAACAGCTTGATACTGAGGCGCATCGGCCCACCTCGGAAGGAGGCAGAGAACCCGTCGGCGGCGTAGCCGTTGGAGGACAGGCCGGCGTCGCCGGCGTGGACGACCACCGTGATGCCGGCCTCGTTGACGCGGGCCCAGAAGGGGTCGAACGCGTCGGCCGCGGGGGACAGCGGTCCCGCTGCGGTCGTCGGGGCGGCCGCCCGCATCACCACGGCCACGCGCGTCCTGGTCGAGCGCCCACTCGAGCTCCCGCACCGCCTCGTCGACGTCAGCCAGCGAGATGTAGGGGGCGGCGAAGATGCGGTCCTGGTAGGCCATCCCCCAGTCCTCGGCGAGCCAGCGGTTGAAGGCCCGGAAGAGCAGGACGACCGCGCCGGGGTCGTGCTTGAGCGCTTCCTCGTAGAGCATGCCGAGGGTGGGGAACAACCAGACTTTGGCGAGCCCCTGCGCGTCCATCGTGGCGAGGCGGGCGTCGCGGTCGCGGTACTCGGGCCGGATCGGCTCGGGCGTCCCCATGAGCTCGTGCATCGGGCGGGCGTGGGGGTTCCCCCGGAAATAGTCGGCCAGTGCCCCGGCTGGTGCGATCGGATTGAAGGTCGGATTGGTCACGGCCCGGCTGATGCGGCCGCCCAGGGCGTGGTAGCGCCGGCCACCGATCTCGACCCACTCGAGCACCCGCGGCCCGAGCGCGGGGTCGAGGTAGCGGGTGAAGGCATCGAGCGCCTCGTAGTAGTGGTTGTCGGCATCGAAGACGGGCGAGTCCGAACTGGGCATGGTCAGCCTTCCGCGAGCGGCGTGCGCAACACCCAGACTCTATTGGTTCCGCGCCGGTGGCCCCGCCGCCGTGTGTGCGACTCCCGCCGGGTCGACGGCCCAGCCGGGTGCCTCTCCCCAGCGCTCCCCGTAGACCAGCTCCGGAAGGGGGCGCCGGCGCACCGGACCGTGACGTCCCTGCGGGCGCCCGAGCGTGATGGTCGCCATGATCTCGACGCCGTCGGGGACGTGCAGCAGCGCGCGGAGCTCGGCGTCCGCGGCGAACTGCCAATTGGTCAAGACACCGCCGAAACCCAGGGCGCGTGCGGCCAGCAACAGGTTCTGGCAGGCGGGATAGACCGACGCCCCGTCGGTGGCGCCGGCGGCGCGGTAGCGCACCAGGCAGGCCAGGACGACCACGGGAACGGACTCGTAGGTGTCGACGTAGTGCTGCATGGTGCGCGCCACACGGGCCTTGGGCGAATCGACGTCCGAGCCCGATCCCCGGTCGTAGCCGTCGGCCTCCCGCTTCGCCGCCCAGAAGCGGCGCGCCCCTGCCCCGATCAGCCGCTTGGCCTCCCGGGCGACCGGTCCGTCGGTGAGAACGATGAAGCGGAAAGGCTGGCGGTTCGACCCGCTCGGAGCCCTGGTGGCGGCAAAGAGGATGTCGCGCAGGACCTCCTCGGGGACCGACTCGTCGGTGTAACGCCGGATGGCCCGAGTCGAGATCAGACCTTCATAGAGGGAGACGCCGCCGGCGCGCTCGCTGCCAGCCATGGCCCGGACCCTAGCAACGCCCCGCGCCCTTGCCGGTTCCACGGTCCGCTAGGTTGCGCCGCCGTGCCCCGCCGGCCTTGCCTCCTTCGTGTCGCGCTCGGCGCTGGCCGCCGGTGCCGGCGCTGCCCTCTGCCTGCCCCTGGCGGGCGCGGCGGGTGGCGCCACGAACCCGCAGGCCACGTTCATCCCGCCGCTCACCTTCCTCCACGTCGCCACACCGCCGAGCGGCTCGGGCCGCAGCCCGTATCTGGCCGACGCGGCCGGGCGTGAGGTACTGCTGCACGGCGCGGCCGCAGTCGGCATGCAGGACGTCGCATACCCGAACGCCAACGGCGGTCCGGCACTCTTCCCCGTGTCGCCGTCGGCCTACGCCGGACGCTGTCCCAGTGCGTCGCCGCTCATCCCCCAGCCGCCGCTTTGCGAGGTGCAGGCCTCCCGGCCCGCCTTCGCGCAGTCGACCGCGCCGGCCAGCGGGGACGACTTCGCCCAGATGCGCGCAATGGGCTTTAACGTTGTCCGACTGGTGCTCAACTGGAGCCAGCTGGAACCCTCAGCAGGGTCGTACTCGGCGACGTACCTGAACCGGGTGGCCCAGGTGGTCGGGTGGGCGCGCCAGCAGGGGATCTACGTGATCCTCGACATGCATCAGGACCAGTACTCGCGCTACATCGTGCCGGCCGCCAAAGGCGCCTCTCCGTCGGGGTGCACCCCGTCGGGGGGTGGGGACGGCGCCCCGGCTTGGGCCGTCCAGGACGACGGGAAGATCGCCTGCGCGCTCTTCGGGATCGACGAGCTCAACCCGGCCGAGTCCGCGTCCTTCTACAACTTTTGGCAGAACTCGACCGTGAGCACCCCGCAGGGCCAGGCGCCAGGGACCGGCCTGCAGGATCACTACATCGGAGGGCTGGCCGCTCTGGCGCGCCGCTTCCAAAACGACCCGGCCGTCCTCGGCTACGAGCTCATGAACGAGCCCCAGCCCGGGACCCTGAGCTCGCCGCCGGCCGTCAACGGCTACCAAGCGAGCAGCCAGGACCTCTATCCCTTCTACAAGCGGGCCGTCGAGGCGCTGACCGGCGTGCGCGACGGACTCCCGACCTGCCCGTCGTCTGCGCCGACCTCGTTGACGAATTCGTGTGCCTACCCGCAGCTGGCCTCGGTCAGCCGGCAGCAGATCTTCTTCGAGCCGCTGGCCTACCGGAACCTGATCGACTTCTCCGTGCAGGTGAGTGCCCCCTTCTCGTCGTACCCCAACCTCGTCTACGCGCCCCACGTCTATACCTATGCGTTCACCATCGAACAGGACCTCTTGGGGTTGCCGGCCAAGCCGGGCGGGTTCCCGCCGAACTTCACCTTCGGCTACCAGACCGCCGAGGCCGACGCGCAGGCGATGCACGCCGCGGTCTTCGTCACCGAATTCGGCGACGCCGCGAGTACCGACGGGGCGATCCTTTCCAACGAGTTGGCCGCCCAGGAGTCGACCCAGACGGGGGGCACACTGTGGGCCTGGAAGGGTCTGTCCCAGACGGCGGGCTCGTGCTGGTGCACGCGCTGGCAGTTCTCGAGCTACCAGACCACCGCCAACGGCACACCTGGCAAGGGGAACCCCAAGGCGGCGCCTTCACCGAACGACCGTCTCATCGCCAGCCGGCAGCAGCTCTTGATGCGCGTGTGGCCAGTGGACACCTCCGGCCTGCTCGACGCGTATGCCTACGATCCCGCCACGCGCACCTTCGCCATGGTTGCGGCATCGTCGGGCGCGAATCGGCGTGGCGACCGCCAGACCGACACCGAGATCTTCATCCCCTCCACCGTGCACGGTGCCGTACGGGTCAGCGGCTCCGCCGTGCTCGACGATGTCGTGACAAGACCCGACGGGAGCCGTCTCGCCTACGTGACGACCATGCTCTCGCCGACGCAGAGCGGGCCGGCGACCCGCTACTTCGTCACCGTCGGCGCGGCATCCGCCGCCCTGCGGGCGCGGGTCTTGGCGGAGGCCAGCAACCCGCTCCCTCCGATCAGTGAGCCGACCGCCCGCACCCTGGCGCTGAACGCGCTGAACGCCGAGGCCCACTCCTCGGACGCCTCGGTGCGCTCGAACGCGCAGCTCGTGCAGGGCCTGGCCACCATCGTGCTGGGCACCAGCGACCCCAACGGTGCCGCGGCGCCCTGAACGATGCTGCACTACCCCCGGGCCGGGATCCGGTCGACCAGTTCCGCGTACAGATGGGGTCGGCGCTCGTCCGCGAGCAAGGCAGACATCCCCTCCCTCCGGTAGGCGAGATGCAGGTCGATCCGATGAACCAAGAGCTCGGCCGCGCTGACCCGACCCGGCACGGCGCCGGTGGCCTGGACGACCACGGTGCCGGTCGGCGCGATGATCCTGCTCGCCCCGAGCAACGTGGACGACGAGTGCGAACCGGCCTGGTTGGCCTGGATCCACCATTGGCTGTTGGTCAAGGCCAGTGCCGGCTGGAGGAGGTCCCACGCCGTTGCTCCCTCGACCTCGTGGGCCGACGGGGCCAGAACCAGCCGGGCACCACGGAGCGCGAGGGCACGTGCCACCTCGGGGAAGTCACCGTCGAACCCGACGACGAGCCCCACCTTCCCGAGCACCGGGTCATCGAACGTCGTGAGCCGGTCGCCCGGGGCGAACACCGTGTGCTCGAGGGTGGGCCGGTACAGATGGGCCTTTCGGTGCCAGGCACAGAGTCCCCCGTGTTGGTCGAAGACGAGGGCGGTGTCGTGGATCTGCCCGTCGTCGCCGAGCTCGGGCACGCTTCCCGCGGCGAGAAACAGGTTGTGCCGGCGTGCCGCGTCCGCCAGGCGTTGGGAACGTGGCCCCTCCCGAGGTTCGGCGTCACGCCGGGCGTCCTCGGCCAACGTCTCGGGGTCGTAGCCGCACGACCACAGCTCAGGGAGGACCAGCACCTCGACCCCTCGTGCCGCCGCCCCCTCGATCATGCCCAGAGCGATCGAGAGGTTCTGTCTCGGTTGTCGCGGGGCGGACAGCCATTGGGCCACCCCGACCAGAAGGTCCCGCTTCACGTCATCACCAGGTTCACCGGCTCTTACTCGTACGGTCGTGCCCGGGAACGCTAGGGCGGCAACGTTCAGGGATGGTTTCCCGGTTGTGAATGCACTGTTACAACGAGGTGGGCGCGTTTCGAGCGAGGTGGGCCCGCGTTCAGGCCGGGTGCCGCGCCAACAGGGTGATCAGCTCGTAGAGCACGTGCGCGGCCGCCACTGCGGTGATCTCGGCGTGGTCGTAGGCGGGCGACACCTCCACCACGTCGGCGCCCACAACGGACGCGGGCTCCATGCCGCGCACCAGCGCGAGCAGCTCACGGCTGGTGAGGCCGCCCGCCTCGGGCGTCCCGGTGCCCGGTGCGTGGGCGGGGTCGAGAACGTCGATGTCCACCGAGACGTAGAGCGCGGCGTCGCCGACCCGCCCCAGTACCTGTTCCACGACCTCGGACACGCCGCGGGTGGCGACGTCGTCGGTCGTGATCTGCTCGAAGCCCATGCCGGCGTCGTCGGACAAGTCGGTGTCGGAGTACAGCGGGCCGCGCAAGCCGACATGGACGCTGCGCTCGGTCCGCAGCAGGCCCTCCTCCCAGGCGCGGCGGAACGGGGTGCCGTGGGTGAAGCGCTGCCCGAAGTAGGTATCCCAGGTGTCGAGGTGCGCGTCGAAATGGACGAGGGCCAGAGGCCCGTGGCGGCGCGCCGTCGCCCGCAGCAGCGGCAGCGCGATGGTGTGGTCGCCCCCGATCGCCACCAGCCGCCCGCCGCGCTCGAGCAGCGCGCCGGCCCCGGCCTCGATCTGGGCCACCGCCTCTTCCGCGCTGAACGGCGTGCAGGGGATGTCGCCTGCGTCGACCACCTGGGCCAGCGCGAAGGGCAACGACCCCTGGGCGGGGTTGTACGGGCGGAGCAGACGAGAACCCTGGCGCACGGCCGCGGGCCCGAAGCGCGCCCCGGGCCGATAACTCGTGCCCCCGTCGAAGGGGACGCCGACCACGGCGATGTCCCACTGGGCCACCTCGTCGGCCGCGGGGAGCCGGGCGAAGCTGGAGATCCCGGCGAAGCGCGGGACCACCGTGGCGTCGACGGGACCGACGGGCTCCTCGGCCCCGGCCATCAGTCGTCGATGGCCTGGTAGACGAGCGCGCGCAGTTGGGCCCGGAACGGGTAGGCGATGGACGGGAACAGCTGGGTCATGAAGACGACGAACAGGTCCTCGGCCGGGTCGACCCAGAACGCCGTGCTCGCCGCGCCGCCCCAATAGAACTCACCGCCCGAACCCGCCATGCCCGTCGCGGCGGGACCCAGGCCGACGGCGAAGCCCAGGCCGAAGCCGACGCCTTCGAAGCCGGCCTCGCCGAAGCCGCCGACCGCCAGATCCTCCAAGGTGGCCCCACCGGGCAGGTGGTTCACCGTCATGAGCTCCAAGGTCTTGCGTCCGAGGACCCGGCGCCCATCGAGCTGGCCGCCGTTGGCGAGCATCTGGCAGAAGGCTACGTAGTCGTGGGTGGTCGAGACCAGGCCACCGCTTCCCGAGAGGTAGGGACGCGGGTGCAGGATCCCGTTGGCGAAGGGACCCTCCATGAGGCGCGGGGAGTTGGCTGGGCGGTACTCGTAGCACGCGGCCAGGCGCGTGTGTTCGGCCTCCGGGACGTAGAACCCGGTGTCGACCATGCCCAACGGCGCGAAGATCTCGCGCCGTAGGTATTCGTCGAAGGGCAGCCCCGACAGGATCTCGACCAGCCGGCCGACGATGTCGGTCGAGAGGCCATAGTTCCAGTGCGTCCCGGGATGGAACTTGAGCGGGTGCTCGGCCAGGAGCGCGGTCACGCTCTCGAGCGTCTGCCCACTGCCCAGCGCGGCGCGGTCCTTGGCAAAGGCATCGTCGATCGGGTTGCCCGGAAAGAGGGCGCCGGGCAGTCCGGTCGTGTGCATCAGCACGTCACGGACGTTCATGGGGCGTTCGGGTTTGACCAGGGTCACCGAGCCGTCGTCCTCCACGATGCCGACCTTCTGGCTGCTCCATTCCGGAATGTAGCGACGGACCGGGTCGAGCAGCTGGAACATGCCGCGCTCGTAGAGCTGCATGAGGGCGACCGACGCGATGGGCTTGGTCATGGAGTAGATGCGGAAGATGGCGTCCTCGGCCATCGGGACGCCGCGCTCACGGTCCATCAGCCCGAGCGAACGGTGGTAGGCGACGTGTCCGCTGCGCACCACCGTGATCTGGCACCCGGCGATCTTGCCGGCATCGACGTAGTGGGGACCGAAGTGCTCCGTGATGCGCTCCAGGCGGGCCTCGTTCATGCCCGCCGCGTCGGGCTCGATCTTCACGCTGAGCGTCCTCTCGATTCAGGCCATTTCGGCTGACGCCTGCTTCTTCTGCTTCTGCTCGCGCAGGTAGGCGGCGGTGCCCTCCAAGAACGCGCCGACGTCCTTCTCCTTGTTGGCGGTCACGCCGTGGAACCACTCGGGCACGTAGACCTGGGCGTCGCCCGCCTCCAGCCCGGCCAGGATGGCGTCGACGGCGACCGAGACCGGTTCGGCTGCCACCGGCAGGTCGGGCACGTCGTTGTCGGGCAGGGTGAACAGCTCGGTGTCGATGACACCTGGATAGACGACCATCACCTTGATGCCGGCCTCCCACAGGTCCACGGCCATCGCCTCGGAGAACGCGGTCAGCGCCGCCTTCGAGGCGTCGTAGGCGGCTTCGCCCGGGGCGCTGAGCTTGGCGGCGATCGACGAGACGTTCACGATGGTGCCCGATCCGCGCGCCAGCATCTGGGGCAGGAGGGCCATGGTCAGGCGAATCGGGGAGAGGTAGTTGACGTGCATCACCGCGGTGACGGTGTCGATGTCGAGTGCGGTTACCTTGCGCCGCTTGGGGATGCCCGCGTTGTTGACCAGGAGGTCGACCCCGCCGAACGCGTCGACGACGTCGACCGCCAGTTGGTCCACCGCATTGATGTCGGCCAGGTTGACCACCCACATCCGGCTGTCGGGGGAGTGCTTCATGCAGCGCTCGACAACCTCGGCCAGCCGGTCGGCCCGGCGGGCGCAGATGCCGACGACGGCGCCCCGCTCCGCCAGGGCCTCGGCCAATCCGGCCCCGATGCCGGAGGAGGCCCCGGTCACCAGCGTGCGGCATCCTTTCAGATCAAGGGCCATCGTCCACCCCACTTTCGATCGGAGACCCGGTTCACCTTACGCACTTGGCGGGACTCACCGGCCATTGACAATTTGTTGACGTCGTGACGCCGTGCGTTGACGTTTCTTTGACAATGGCCACGCCAGCATGGGCGAATGGCTGACTTTCTCGCAGTGCTTGGCATCGTGGGCTTCGTTGCCGCGTTCCTCGGTCTGATCTGGGCCCTGGACCGGGTATGACCTGGACCCAGGGGATCCTTCTCGCCCTCTCCATCGTGATGTTCCTCTACCTGGGCGTCGCCATGTTCAAGCCCGAGAAGTTCTGACGTGGGGTTCACCTTCACCATCATCGCCCTGGTCGTCTGCCTGGCGCTGGCCTGGCGCTACCTCGGCTCCTACATGGCCGCCGTCTTCGACGGGCGGGTGCACTTCCTGGAGTGGGCCGAGCGGCCGGTCTACCGCGCTACTCGGGACGAGCCCCGAGAGGGAGCAGAACTGGAAGCGCTACGCCGCCTCCATGGTCATCTTCTCCGGGGTCTGCGTGGGCGTCACCTACCTGATCGTCCGGATCCAGGGCTCGCTCCCGCTCAACCCGCAGCACATGGATGCCGTTGGACCGGCCCTGAGCTTCAACACCGCCGCCTCGTTCATGACCAACACCAACTGGCAGAACTACGGCGGGGAGACGACGATGTCGTACTTCTCCCAGATCGGCGCGCTGACCTTCGAGCAGTTCGTGAGCCCGGCCATCGGCCTCGCGGTCGCCATTGGCATGGTCCGGGGATTCTCCCGGCGCAACTCACCCACCATCGGCAACTTCTGGGTCGACATGACCCGAGCCCTGCTCTACATCTTCTTCCCGGTCGCGTTCATCTTCGGGATCGTCATCGTCGGGCAGGGCGCGGTCCAGACGCTGGCCGGGACCGTCACCATCCACGACTACCTCAACGGGGTCACCCAGATGATCGCCCGAGGGCCCATCGGCTTCATGCAGTCGATCATGCAGTTGGGCAACAACGGGGGCGGGTTCCTCAACGCCAACCAGGCCACGTCCTTCGAGGACCCGACGGGGTTCACCAGCTTCATCGACATGTTCCTGCTGCTGTCGATCCCCTTCTCCTTGACCTACACCTTCGGCAAGATGGTCGGCAGCGTCCGCCACGGCGCCGCCCTGCTGGCGGCCATGGTGATCATCTTCGGGGTCTGGGTGGGCGGCGCCGCCTACTACGAGCACCAGAACAACCCGGCGGTCGCAGCGGCCGGCGTGCACTCCACGGTGGGCAACACCGAGGGCAAGGAGGTGCGCTTCGGCGATACCACATCTGCCCTCTTCGGGGTGTCATCGACCAGCACCTCAACCGGCTCGGCCAGCTCCTCCTACGACCAGTTCACCCCCATGGGTGGCTTCTTCCTCATGAGCGGGATGATGCTGGGTGAGGTGACGCCGGGTGGCACCGGCAGCGGCCTCTACACCATCCTCATCTATGCCATCATCGCCGTGTTCATCGGTGGCCTCATGATCGGGCGAACACCCGAGTACCTGGGCAAGAAGATCCAGTCCAAGGAAGTCAAACTCGCGGGTCTCGGGGCCCTCGTCATGCCGTTGATCGTGCTCATTTTCACGGCCGTCGCCGTCTCGATCCACGCCGGCCGCGCCGGTCCCCTCAACGCCGGCCCGCACGGGTTCAGCGAGATCCTCTACGGGCTGACCTCGCAGGGGAACAACAACGGCTCGGCCTTCGACGGCCTGACCGGTAACACCACCTTCTACAACGTCATCGGCGCCATCGACATGCTGATCGGCCGGATCGGCATCATGATCCCGGCGCTGGCCCTCGGGGGCGTACTGGCGGCGAAGCCCGTCGTGTCCGAGGGGCTCGGCACCTTCCGCACCGACAACTCCATGTTCGTCGGTCTCACTATCGGCGTCATCATCATCATCGGTGGCCTGACCTTCTTCCCTGCCCTCGCGCTCGGCCCGATCGTCGAGCAGCTCAGTCACGGGTTCTTCTAATGACCAGATACGGAAAGTTCTTCTCATGACGATGACCGACCACCCAGCCGGGCCAGCCGGGACCGGCGAACGTGCCACACGGTGTGGCCGAGTCCCGGAGTCTCTTCGACGGCCCGATCCTGCGGCAAGGCCCTTGTCGACTCGTTCGACGAAGCTGAACCCGGCGGTGCAGATCCGCAATCCCGTCATGTTCGTCGTGCTGGTCGGTTCCGTCGTCACCTTCATCGAGGCGATCGCGCACCCTTCGACCTTCACCTGGTCCATCACCGTCTGGCTCTTCCTGACGGTAATCTTCGCCAACTTCGCCGAGGCGATGGCCGAAGGACGGGGCAAGGCGCAGGCCGACACCCTGCGCCGGATGCGCTCGGAGACCGAGGCCCGGCGGCTCCAGTCCGACGGGACGGAGGAGCTGGTGCCGGCGGCCGAGCTGAACAAGGGGGACATCGTCGTCTGCGAGGCCAACGACCTCATCCCCTCCGACGGCGAGATCATCGAGGGCATCGCCTCGGTCGACGAGTCGGCCATCACCGGCGAGTCGGCACCGGTCATCCGCGAATCGGGAGGCGACCGCTCGGCCGTCACCGGCGGCACCAGGGTCCTCTCGGACCGGATCGTGATCCGCATCACGGCCGAGCGCGGCCAGACCTTCCTGGACCGCATGATCACCCTGGTGGAGGGAGCCAACCGTCAGAAGACCCCCAACGAGATCGCCCTGACCATCCTGCTGGCCGTCCTCACCATCATCTTCATCCCCGTCGTGGTGTCACTCGAGGCGTTCGGCATCTACGCCGGCACCGCCGTCTCGGTGGTGGTCCTGGTTGCCCTGCTGGTCTGCCTGATCCCGACCACCATCGGCGCGCTGCTCGTCGGCCATCGGAATCGCCGGCATGGACCGCCTGGTCCAGAAGAACGTCCTCGCCATGAGCGGCCGGGCCGTCGAAGCCGCCGGCGACGTGCAGACACTGCTGCTGGACAAGACCGGCACCATCACCATGGGCAACCGGATGGCGTCGGGTTTCTACCCCGTCGGCGACCACACCGAGCGTGACCTCGCCGACGCGGCCCAGCTGGCGTCACTGGCCGACGAGACTCCCGAGGGGCGCTCCATCGTGGTCCTGGCCAAGGAACGCTTCGACATCCGGGAGCGCCACCTCGAAGCGGGGCACGTCTTCGTCCCCTTCTCCGCCACGACCCGCATGTCCGGCCTCGACTTCGACGGGCGCCAGATCCGCAAGGGAGCGTCCGACTCGGTGAAGGCGTGGGTCGCGGAGCAAGGAGGCCCAGTGCCGGCCGATCTCGACCCCATCGTCGAGCGCGTCTCGCGGGCCGGGTCCACGCCACTGGTCGTGGCCGACGGTCCCGTGATCCTCGGGGTCATCGAGCTCAAGGACGTGGTGAAGGAGGGCATCCAGGAGAAGTTCGCCGAGATGCGCTCCATGGGCATCCGCACGGTGATGATCACCGGTGACAACCCCCTGACCGCGGCAACCATCGCCCAGGAGGCCGGCGTCGACGACTTCCTGGCCGAGGCCACGCCCGAGGCGAAGTTGGCGCTCATCCACCAAGAGCAAGAGGGCGGCAAGTTGGTCGCCATGACCGGGGACGGGACCAACGACGCCCCCGCCCTGGCCCAGGCGGACGTGGGCGTGGCCATGAACACGGGGACCACGGCGGCCAAGGAGGCCGGCAACATGGTCGACCTCGACTCCAACCCGACCAAGCTCATCGACGTGGTCGAGATCGGCAAGCAGCTGCTCATCACCCGGGGCTCGCTCACCACCTTCTCCATCGCCAACGACGTGGCCAAGTACTTCGCCATCATCCCGGCGCTGTTCATCGCCACCTACCCGCAGCTGAACGCGCTGAACATCATGAAGCTGCACAGCCCGCAGAGCGCGGTGCTCTCGGCCGTCATCTTCAACGCCCTCGTGATCGTGGCGCTGATCCCGCTGGCCCTCCGGGGGGTCAAGTTCCGCGCCGCCGGCTCGGCGGCCATCCTGCGCCGGAACGTGTTCATCTACGGCGTGGGCGGGATCATCGTCCCGTTCATCTTCATCAAGCTCATCGATCTCATCCTCGTCGCGCTGCACGCCTACTGATGGAGTCCCTCTGATGCTCGTTCACATCCGCCGTGCGGTCGTTCTCGCCGTTGTCGTGCTCGTCCTGACCTTCGCCTATGCCTTCATCGGCACCGGCGTCGCCCAGGTGCTCTTCAAGCACCAGGCCGACGGGTCGATCACCGCCAACGGGTCGACCCTGATCGGGCAGAACTGGTCCATCACGAAATGCCCGGGACATCCGCTTGGGCAGCTGCGTGTTCCAGGGTCGCCCCGACGCCCTCGGGCCCTACGCCAGCACCACGTTCAACCCCAACCTGCACCCCGGGGACGACCCCCTCTACAGCAACGGCCTGACCCAAAGCACCAGGTGGCCTGTTCCTTCCCCACAGCGTCCTCCAAGCCGATCAACGACATCCCCGGCGAGTCGTCCGGGACCAGTCTCGGCCCACGGTCCAAGAAGCTGCTGATGTACACCCAGTGCCTGGTGGGTTACTGGAAGGCCCGGGGCGTCAACCCGACACCCGACCTGGTCACGACCTCGGGAAGCGGCTACGACCCGGACATCAGCCAGCAGGACGCCCTGGTGCAGATCCCGATGGTGTCGAAGGCCACCGGGCTCTCACCTTCGATGCTCAGGAGCCTGGTCATCAGCCAGACGCAGGGCGCACAGCTCGGATTCCTGGGCACGTCGTACATCAACGTGCTGCAGCTCAACGAGGCGCTGGCCAAGCTCGAGAAGTGAGCACCACCGTCATCGGGGCGGTCGTGCTCCGCACGCGGAACACGGTGCGTGGGGAGGTGGTCTCCGTGGTGTCGATCCAGCGGCCATGGGTCCGCACCGATGCTGAGCTCCGGGACGCGACGGGGTCGCTCATGCTGCGCTTCATCGGCCGTGCCTCGATACCGGGGCTCGTCGCCGGCAGCCGGGTCATTGCGCAGGGGACCCCGGGCCTCGTCCGCGGAACCGTCGTGATGCTCAATCCGCTCTACTCGTTCGTCAAGGAGGAGTGCGCGTCCGGGACCAGCTGGTAGCCGATGCCAGGAACGGTCTTGAGCAGCCGGCCCTCCTCGTCTCCCATCTTCTTGCGCAGACGATGGGTATAGACGCGCACGTAGTTGGACTCGGCCCCGTAGCCGGGACCCCAGACGTCCTTGAGGATCATGTGGTGGGTGCACACCTTGCCGGCATGACGGGCCAGGTAGGCCAGGAGCTCGAACTCCTTGGCCGTCAGCTGCAGTGGCGAGCCCGCCAGCGTCGCCATGTGGTGGACCAGGTCGATGTCGAGGTCGCCCACCGCCAGCGTAGTGGGGTGCTCCGGCCCGTCACCGTTCCCGTTCCGGGCGATGGCGTGGCGCAGCGCCACTCTGAGCCGGGCTTCGAGCTCGGCCATGCCGAAGGGCTTGGTCACGAAGTCGTCCGCCCCGTTGTCGAGGGCCTCCACCTTGCGGCGTTCGTCGCCGTAGGCGGACAGGACCACGATGGGCACGTCCGAGAAGTCGCGGATGCGGCGACACACCTCGAGGCCGTCGACATCGGGCAGGCCAAGATCGAGGATGACGAGGTCCGGTCCCGCCAGCGCAACCTGGTTGACAGCCTCCGTCCCCGAGTGTGCGGTGAGCACCTCGTCCCCTCGGGCGGTCAGGCCGATCCGGAGGGCCTTGAGCAACGACGGATCGTCGTCGACGACGAGGACCTTGGTCATGTCGGCCGTTCAGACCGGCGCCGTGACAAGGGTCTCGCACGGGACGGTGAAGACGACCCGGGCCCCGCGCGCCACGTCAGGGTCGATCCAGATCAGCCCGCCGTGGGCCTCCACGAAGGCCTTGGCGATGGCCAGGCCGAGGCCGGCCCTGCCCCCGCCGCCGTTCTGGCTGAACATCTCGAAGACGCGCTCCCGCTCCTCGGGCGCGATGCCCGGTCCGTCGTCGGTCACGGCGATCTCGACCCACGTCGCCACGCTGCCGGGTGCAGTGCGCGCCGTGACGCGGATGACGCAGTCGTCGGGGGACAGCCGTTCCGCGTTCTCGAGTACGTTCGCCAGGACCTGGCTCATCAGGACCCGATCGAGGTGGAGGAGTGGCAGGCCGACCGCCGCGTCGACTGCCACGCGGCCGGGGGCGACGATGCCACCCAGCAACGCCAGTGCCTCGTCGACCAGCTCGTCGAAGCCCACGGTCGTCGGTCGCAGCTCCAGCGCCCCCGCCTCTATCCGGGTCATGTCGAGAAGATTGGTCAGCAGCCGGGCCAGACGGTCCGACTGCAGCTCGATGAGCTCCAGGAGCTCGGCCCGGTCGTCGGGGCCCAGGCGGGCGTCGACCTGGCGCAGGCTCGACACGGCCGTCTTGATGGAGGCCAGCGGCGTCCGCAGGTCGTGCGACGCCGCGCCCATGAGGGCGCGGCGCCAGCGGTCGATCTCCTCGAGCAGTTGCGTCCGCAGCGCCTGCTCCCGGAGTTGCGCCCGGTCGACGGCGAGCGCCGCCTGGTTGGCGAACGTGCCGAGCAGGCTCCGCTCCCGCTCCGCCAGCTGCACCTCCTGCAGCACAAGCATGCCAACGGGCCGGTGGCTGACCACCAGCGCCACCGAGACCCGACGAGGTGCCGTGTCGTCGACCAGCCCGAGGGACCGGGCCTGGCCACCGCCCGACGTCAGGGACTCCATGTCTGCCCCGGTGAGCGGCTCACCCGCCGAGGCCGCGACGCCCAACGTCTGGCCGTATCCGGTCGCATCCCGGTCGGTGTCGGGAAGCACGAGTGCCGTCCAGCGCGGTGTGAACACGCTTTGCACGGTGGCCACGATGTGCGACAGCAGCTGCGAGAGGCTGAGATCGCCGATGAGAGCCTGCGACAGCTCGAACAGGCGCTCCGACTCTTCGGTCCGCCGCAGCGCTTCCTCCCGTGCGCTCCGCAGTTTGACCACCACCTCGGCCACCATCAGGACGACGGCGGCGTACACGCCGAGTGCGATCCAGTTCTGCGGCGACCGGACCGTCAGGGCGTCGTACGGAGGGAGGAAGAAGTAGTCGTAGACGACGAAGCCGACGAGCGCTCCCACGGCGCCGGGCAGGAAGCCGCCGATGACCACACCGGCCAGTGCGGGGAGGACGAACGCGAGGGCAGGGATGGCGATGCTCAGGTGAGACCGGAAGGGCAACAGCAGGGCCAGGAGCGCAGCGAGCCCAAACAGCGTGACGACAATGCCCAGTATCGGGCGCTGGTACGTTGCCTTTGTACCCGGCCCGCCTCGTCTCACGTGCGTCACAACTTTCCGTCCTTCGGAGCGTCTTCTGAGTGTACCGACGCATCGACGGGGCCCGGCGAAAGGTGGAGATGAGCAAGAGCGGCGAAGACGAGGGGGTACGCCCGACCGGGCGGTTCCGTGTCTACCTCGGCGCGGCAGCGGGCGTTGGCAAGACGTGCGCCATGCTCGACGAGGGCTGGCGGCGCTTTCAGCGCGGCGCCGACGTCGTGGTGGGGTTCGTCGAGACCCACAAGCGCCCCTACACCTTGGAGCAGATCCGCGACCTACCGGTCGTCCCACGCAAGAAGGTGGAGTACCGCAATTCGACCTGGGAGGAGATGGACCTCGACGCCGTCCTTGCCCGCAAACCCGAGGTCGTGCTCATCGATGAGCTGGCGCACACCAACGTGCCGGGCTCAGGCCGACACGAGAAACGCTGGGAGGACGTGCTCGAGATCCTCGACGCCGGCGTCGCGGTCATCACCACCGTCAATGTGCAGCACATCGAGTCGCTCGCCGACGCCGTCGAGCGGATCACCGGCGTTGACGTCCGCGAACGCGTGCCCGACTGGGTGGTACGGCGGGCCGACCAGCTCGAGCTGATCGACTCTTCCGCCGACCAGCTGCGGCGCCGGATGCTGCACGGCAACATCTACCCGGAGTCCAAGGTCCCCGCCGCGCTGAACGGGTTCTTCCGGGCCGAGAACCTCGTGGCGCTGCGCGAGCTCTCGCTGCGCTTCGTGGCCGACGAGACCGAGGAGGAGCTCCTGGAGTTCCTCCGCTCGCGTGGCGCCGCCGGCGAGCTGTGGGAGACGACCGAGCGGATCATGGTGGCCGTGACCGGTGCGCCCGGGAACGCCTCGGTGATCAGGCGCGCGGCCCGCATCGCCGCCCGCGTCAAGGCCCCCCTCATCGCCATCCACGTCGTGACGGACGATGGCGACGAGTCGAGGGGCAGCACGACCGAGCTCGAGGATCTTGTCAGGGCCGTCGGCGGCACGTGGCAGACGGCGCAGGGGGACGACGTGGCGAAGACGATCTTCGCCGCCGCCGTCGACCAGCAGATCACCCAGATCGTGGTCGGCACCTCGCGGCTGACTCGCTGGCAGTCCATAACCCGGGGCTCGGTGATACAGCAGATCCTCCGCATGGCCTCGGAGAACGACATCGATCTCCACGTGATCGCACGGCGGGAGGAGCCCAACGGACGGCCGCCGACGGAAGACGAGGACGGTTAGCCTCCCGTCAGGTCAGCGAACGCCGCATCAGCGGCGAGGCGCGCCGCCGCCTGCATGCACCGGTTGAGGTGTGCGAGTGCCTTGGCGCGCCGGGGTCGCGCGCCAGGTATTTGGCCAGGGCGACCGGGTCCGCCGAGCCGTCGGGTTTGCTCAACCCGAAGACGGCCTGGTCCACGATGTGCTCGTCCGGCCGGTCGCTGATGCCGCGGTACACCGACCAGGCCACGCCTGCGTCCTCGCAGACCTCCGCCACCCCCGCGGCCTCCATGTCCACGGCCCCAAAGCCACGTTGGAGAATGGGGCGCCAGATCTCGTCGTCCTCGAAGAGCCCCTCGGTCGTCATCAGTCCGCCGGCAGCCTCCCGGGGCGGCAAGGGGTGCGCGTGGTACTCGGGTCCGTCGGGGTAGAGCTGCACGCGACTCGGGACCATGAGCGAGCCGACGGGAAGATCCGGGTCGAGCCCGCCTGCGATGCCGACGACCATGACGTGCTCGCAGGGTCCGGTCGCGAGTGCCCGGCGCGTGGCCTCGCGGGCCAGGGCGGGACCCATGCCGGTGACGAGTGTCACGACGGACCAGGTGCCGGCGGCACCGGCATGACTGAAGACGGGGTCTTGGTCTGTCGGCCGCAGCCCGAAGGACGTGACGATGGCCTTGAGCTCGGGCCGCATCGGGGCCAGGACAACTACCCGTTTGTTCGGGGTCGTCACCTCCTCATCATTGCCCATCCTTCGCTAGCGTGGAGCAGCCGCCCACCAGCGAGAGGAGAGCCATGCCCAGCGCCGAGCAGGTCGTGCGAGACTTCTGCGCCGCGGCGAGCACGCGGGACCCCGAGGTGCTGCGCAGCTTCTTCGCGGACGACATCGTCTATCACAACATCCCGATGGAGCCGGCCGAGGGCATCGAGGCCACGATGGGGGTGATCGACATGTTCGTCAACATGTGTGAGGGCCTGGAATTCGAGGTCCACCACTTGGCCAGCGACGGGGAGACCGTGCTGACCGAGCGGACGGACAGGTTCACCATCAAGGGCAAGACCGCCCCCTTGCCCGTCATGGGCGCCTTCCACGTTTCTGACGGGAAGATCACCGCATGGCGGGACTACTTCGACATGGCGCAGGTGACCGCCATGTTCGAGGGGTAGCGGACGAACGTCAGAGCCCGCAGACGTAGCGCGTCGTCCAGGGCTCCCAGCCCCGCTGCGCGTACAGCTGGAGCGCGGCCGCGTCCTGGACCGACGGCGGGTAGTCCTCAGCGGGTGAGGGCAACCCGGTCAGCGACTGCCAAGTCTCCAACTCGAACTGATACGCACCGCCGCCACCCTCGGCGTAGTTGTCGCCCGATTCGTGCTCGCGGATGCAAACCCAATCTGGCGTGTTGGTGCTGGTGGCATCCGACGAGCCGGTGGCGAGAGCCGGAGCCGGCTCCGGTGCGGGTGCTGGAGCCGCCGGCGGCGCGGGCGCCGGCGTTGGCGCTGGCGCTGGCGGCGCAGATTGGGTCGGGGGAGGGGCAGTTGTCGGCGCTGGTGCTTGTTGTTCCTGCTTCTGCGCCGCCACCGCCTCGAAGAAGGCGAGGTCCTTGTAGAAGGTGATGTCCTTGAAGAAGGCGAGGTCCTTGTAGAAGGCGACCTCCTTGAGGTAGTTGGCCTCCTCCTCGTGGACCGTCACGGCTTGGTACAAGTTCGCCAACTTGGCGGCCTGCCGGGCCTGGTACGACATCAATTTGAGGTCGATCTTTTTTGCCGTATGTTGGCTGACCGCCTCGTGGCGGGTTCCCCGTGCCGAAGCTTCGGGGCTACTTCTGTACAGACTGAAAAATACTGCGGTAATGGCAATGACGGCCACCGCCGTCGTGAGTGCAATGCGGATCCGCATGGCACCTCCCTTCGTCGGGCGCGCTGGTGCGCGTCAGGCTCTGCTCGGTGTTGGCGGGCTCCGGCCATTGCATTCGCGCCCCGAACGGCGAGCGGGAAGGCATCGTCCGTTCTGGCTCTTCGCCGCAGGGTGTGCGGCCGGTTGTGTACAGCCCCTGGAATGGTCCTGGGTGTCGTGCCTCGATTTCGTGGTCTTGACGTGCCGGCGGGATGGCGCGTCGTGACCTTGGTATCTCTGAGTGGATCAGACCGGCCCTGCTGTTTGCTTTATGTAGCCGCACACTCTGCCGGCGGCATGCAACTGAAAGTCCGATCCGATCTTTGCGGCGCTCAATGTAGCAGCAGGGTTAAGAGATGCCACCCTCGTCGTCAAACGGGCTTTTGAACTGGGGTTTTAGGAGAAGAGTTTGTGACGAAAAGCACAAAGCCCAGGTGGAGGCCGTGTATTTGAGTCAATAGGGAACGTAAAAATGTTTTCAATTTCTGAAGAAAAGCCCCTGACCAGTAGCAACGCTCAGCGCGTAAGAACGTGTTTCTGGCTCCGCGCCCAGGTGCAGCGCCGTCGGTGCGCTGCGTAGGGTCCCGTCGGAACGGCGACAGCGGGGAGGTCAACGGTGCCATCGAGCGTCACTGTCAGCGAGCGAGACCGGTACACGGTGGCTGGTTTGATTCGGTACTTGGCGCGGGTCCTTCCCGACGACGAGATGCTCGTGCTGGGAGCGGAACGGCGCACCTGGAGCGACCAGCTCAATGCGGCCTGCCGTGTCGCACAGGCGGCGAAACGCGACGGGATCGGCATCGACGATCGCGTTGCTTTCCTCGACCGCAACGGACTGGCGTACTTCGATTTTCTCTTCGGGGGCTCACTGATCGGCGCCGTGAATGTGGCGGTCAATTGGCGCCTGGCGCCCGCAGAGATGGCGGCGGTCATCGACGATTCCCGCGCACGCGTTCTGGCGATCCACCGCGACTACCTGCCGGCGCTGGCCGCCATGCCGAGCGGACTCTTGGCGGTCGAGCGCATCGTGGTGATAGAGCAGGGTGGCGATGGACCTCTGTGTCGCGATCCTCGCGCCCTTTCCTACGAAGCATGGATCGAAGGGTGCCCGGCCGAGGACCCCGGTCACATCGGCGGTCCCGATGAGGTGAGCATGCAGCTGTACACCTCGGGCACGACCGGGCTGCCCAAAGGCGTCATGTTGACCAACGCCAACCTGTCCACGGCCATCGGGGCGGCAGGGGTGACCTTCAGCATCTCTCGGGACACGGTGAGCCTGGTTGCGATGCCGCTGTTCCACATCGGCGGCTCGGGCTGGGCGCTGTGCGCCATGTCGCGTGGCGGGAAGTCGATCATCTTGCGCGACGTCGAACCAGCCCTGCTGCTGGAGCTGATCGCCACTGAGCAGGTCACCGAGATGTTCGTCGTGCCGGCCGTTCTGATGCTCCTCTTGGCGTCGCCCTCCTTGGCCACCACCGATCTCACGAGCCTCCGGCTCATCTTCTACGGCGCATCGCCCATCGCCGAGAACGTCCTGGTCAAGTGCATGACGGCGTTCGGCTGCGGCTTCTGCCAGGTCTACGGGATGACCGAGACGACGGGGGCCATCACGGCGCTGCCCTTCGAGGATCACGATCCCGATGGCCCCCGACGTGGCCTGTTGCGCTCGGCCGGCAGGCCGCACGACTCCGTGGAGCTACGGGTGGTCGACCCGGACACGGGCACGGATGTCGACCTCGGTGCGGTCGGGGAGATCTGGACCCGGTCGCCGTACAACATGGCGGGCTACTGGGGGAAGCCAACCGAGACGGCGGCGACCACGGATGCTCAGGGGTGGCTCCGCACGGGTGATGCCGGGTACTTCGACGCCGAGGGCTACCTGTATCTCCACGACCGGATCAAGGACATGGTCGTCAGTGGGGGCGAGAACATCTACCCCGCCGAAGTCGAGAACGTGCTCTTGTCACACCCCGCCATCGCCGATGCGGCAGTCATCGGTGTCCCCGACGACACCTGGGGGGAGACAGTGAAGGCCATTGTCGTCCTCGCTCCCGACGCGCCATTCGATCCGGCGGGCGTCATCGCGCATTGCCGCAGCCGTCTGGCCCATTACAAGTGCCCGACTTCGGTCGAGGCGGTCGACGTGCTGCCACGCAATCCCTCGGGGAAGATCCTCAAGCGCGAGCTCCGGGCGTCTTACTGGGCCGGCAAGGAGCGAGCCATCAACTGACAATCCGTCAACTGAAAAACGGGGAAATTGGGGCGACCGCCTTCGAACCTTTGGTGTCGGTGCGAACATCGTCCATGACCTTCTCATTGGCCGGCTTCAGGTGACCGGTCACCCGGTCGGCCTTGCCCTTCGGCCTCAGGCCCCGCGGGGATCTATTCCCCGAAGGAAGATCGTCAATCACGATGCTGACCTGGGTCGCGGGGCTAACCGAACGTGAAGTCGTAGGCCTCGATACCGGGTGAGACGGTCAGCGTCAACACGCCCGTTTGCAACGCACCGCTCGAGAACAGCGTGTAGAGCCTGGGGATGCCAGCAACCGTCACCGTGGTCAGGTGACGACCGTTGTAGGAAACGCCGACGGTACCCTGTCCGCTCATCACGAGGTACACGTCGTCCGCAGTGAATTGGAGGCCGAGTGTGGCATCCGATCCCGCGCTCGCCTCCTCGCTGTGGACCGTCCACGTGCCGCCAAAGGCGAGGCTGTTCGACGCGATGGTCGAGGGTGCGTGGTACACGATGGTCTTGTCCGGTGCGACCGAGGTGCCGACCTCGTTGTCCAGGCGGTTGTAGCCCACGTAGCTCTCAGGGGTGATGGCGTCGCTGGTCGGCGTCTTGTCGGGGACATCGGTCCGCGGCGGTAGGTTCGCGACGCCGTTGGCGGAGAGCAAGTTCCGGATGTTGCTCTCCATGGAGCCATAGCCACCCTCGCCGAAGTTGTAGGCGCGTACCACTCCCGTCGGGTCGATCAGGTAGTCCGCCGGCCAGTACTCGTTGTTGTAGGCGTCCCAGGTGGCCAAGTTGTCGTCGACGGCGACCGGGTAGTGGATGCCGAGATCTCCCGCCGCACTCTCCACGTTGGACACGACGTGCTCGAACGCGAACTCGGGGGAAGAGACGCCAACCACCACGAGGCCGTCCTTCTTGTAGTCGTTGTACCAGCCCTCGACGTGAGGAAGCGCGCGCTGGCAATTGATGCACGAGTAGGTCCAGAAGTCGACCAGGACAACCTTGTCGCGTAATTCACTCAGGGACAGCGGCTGGTCGCCCGGGGTATTGAACCATGCCGTGATACCCGTGAAGTTCGGGGCCCGTCCGAGGTTGGGCAGGTTCGTCTTGCTGGCCATGAACACGGCCGTCTTCCGCGCTGAGGTGCCGCGCGTCGGCGGAGTGGTCGTGGTCGTCGTCGTCCCGGCGGCCAGATGCCCGCTCTGGGAATTGCCCGTGTCGGTCGCCGAACACGTCGCCTTCTTTCCCTCTAACCGTGCGTTGGCCGCGGCGAACTGGTTCTGGTGCTCTCCGCTCAGATGTTGCAGCTGGGTGCACGCCGAATTGGTGGACTCGATGTGGTCCTCGAGCGCAGTCGTGTAGCCGGGGACGTCTCGCTGCAAGGCGCCCAGCCAGTTGAAGGCGATGGCCAACGTTGTGATGCCCAGGACGACGCCCGCCACTCGACGGACGGTGGGCAGATGGTTGCGGAGCGACGACCACGAGATGGTGGCGCGCTGGGCCACCACGGCCAAGATCAACAGCGGGATCGTCACGCCCAGCGCATAGAAGAGCGTGACCAGGAGCGAGGTCGCGCCCACTCGGTGGTGGGCGGCCGCCACCGAGATTGCCGTCAGTACCGGACCGGCGCATGGCACGAACACCAGGCCGAGGCTCAGACCGAGGACGAAGCCGCTTCCCTCGCTGGCATAGCGAGAGGCACCGAGGCGGGCGAAGGGGCGCTCGATGACCTCGCCCACCTGTGGGACCAAGAGCCCGACCGACAGCAGCCCGAGTAGGGCGACGCCCAGCCAGAAAAGGAGATCCTGAGGGAGATGGAGGAAGCTGAGCAGCGACGAGGCGAAGAGTACCGACAGGCTGAAGCTGACCACCAAGCCGGCAATGATCACGTAGGGGCGGGACCTGCTCGTGCCGGTGGAGCCCCCCGCCATGATCACGGGGATGACCGGAACGATGCACGGGGATAGCCCGGTGATCAGTCCGCCCAGGAACGCGACCAGGAGGAGCTCAGCCACGGCGGTCGCTCTGCTGCGGATGGTAAGGCTCCACCGGCGCTCTCCTTCGGGGACGACCCTCGGTCCGAAGCTAGCGGCCCGAGGCGGGCGAGCGGTGTCGCCCTGGAGGAATGACGACGAGCCCGACGCACTGCAGACTGTCCGGCGGTGATCAACGTCAATTGGGTCTTCTTCGGGACGGCAATCGGAGCGCTGGGCACCGCCGTATACCTGCGGGACACCCTGCGGGGGACGTACGAAGCCCAACCGCGTGACGTGGCTGCTGTGGGCCTTCGCGCCCCTGCTCGCCGCCGCCGTCGAATTCGACGACGGAGTGGGGCTGCGCGCCCTACCGACCTTCATGATCGGCTTCATGCCGCTGCTGGTTTTCATCGGGTCGTTCCACAGCCCGGGTGCAGTGTGGAGGATCCGGCGCGTCGATTACGCCTGCGGCGTCATGTCGGTCGTCGGCACCGTCGTCTGGCTGGTGACCAGCAACGGGATCCTGGCCATTTCTGCCGCCATCGCCGCGGACTTCCTGGCTGGGATCCCCACCTTGATGAAGAGCTGGACCCATCCCGACACGGAGACCGTGTACTCCTACCTGGGCGCGGTCATCTCGATGGCGATCCTGCTGCTCACCATCACCCAGTGGACCTTCGAGGAGGCGGCGTTCCCCATCTTCATCGTCTGCGTGGCCTCAGTCGAGGTCTTCCTGGTGGGTTTCGGACCGGGCCCGCC
>CAWITA010000005.1:0-13492 GCA_963838835.1 uncultured Acidimicrobiaceae bacterium | reverse complement strand
CGGGCGCAGTGTTCGCGGGAGCTCGTCGATGAGGATCGCCGTGTCAAAGTCACCCACGTGGGCGCCGAGGCGCTCATCGAGCCACACGTTGCTTGGACAGAGGTCGCGGTGGACGATCCCTCGCTGGTGAAGGTGGGAGAGGGCTCGAGACAGCTGTCGTGCAAGCCGGAGGAGGTGGTCGACCGGCACCACTTGTTGCCCACGCCGAGTGTCATCGAGGTATTGGGCCAGCGTCCCTCCGCACAGGTACTCGAAGACCATGTACTGGGGCTCCGCGTCCCGGATCACGGTCATATAGTCGGACGATGTTCTCATGGCGTCCGATCGCTCCCAGAACCTTGGTCTCGTGCTCGGCGGCTTCGGGATCGGACTCGATGGCCTCCGGTTTCAGCAGGGCGAGGGCGACGTCCCTGTGCATCCGGGTGTCACGAGCGAGATAGACAACCTTGCGATGGCCCCCACCCAGGTGGCGCTGAACCTCGTATCTGCCTGCGAAGCTATCGCCGGGCTCCAGTGAGGCCAACACGGACTTCCTGCACCTCCACGTCTCACAGTCCGATGCCGGATAGTCGATCGGTCCCCCCATTATTGTCCCCGTAAGCTGCGGCGTCGCGATGCTCGGTCACCTCGTCCGCGTAGCGGGTAAACGAGGTGGTCGACCCACCGGGACCGACCAGAGGCACCGCGTACATGTCGGCAAGCGCGGCCAACAGGCGACCATCACACTTCTGGCGGGCCGATCGGAGACTGCGTTGCGACACCGACTTCGGTTGCCTTGAGAAGCCGATTGCGTTACATGCCGAATCGGTTGCCTACGCAACTTCGTTCTCCATCCCCCAACGAGAACTGGCGACCGGCATCCTATTCATGGTTCGGTCCGGTCCCACAGCATCGCGAGCCGGTCTTCGGACAGTGCGGCGACCAGAGACGAGCTCCTTCGCTCATCGCGATGCGTGCCATCGGTGCGGCGAGATGATAAGCGAACCCGTAGTGGCCGGTGGGCGGAGTGGCCGTTGGGCAAGCGGTCAGACGACGGCGGCGGCGTTGACAGAGCCCACGTGGTAGGTCCTCGGGAGCGTCCCAAGGAGGGAACGACACCTGTGGTCTAAAGACCGACCAGCGTGACCGGTTCTCACCCTCAACCCCGGCTCTTCGGTGCGGGCTTACCCCGAGGAGCCGATCCACACGCTACGACTCTTCCGATCAGAGCGAAAGGGGTCTGGCTCAGAAAAGCTCCGCAGAGAGGCGGCCTCGTGGCTGGATCGTCGGGTCGGTTGCAGCGCCGGGACCGATCGGTTGCGTGCGCAACTGGACTTCGCAACCTCAGCTGTCACAAGCCGCCGTGCCGACGAGCCCACGCGAGATTCGAGATGACGGTCGAGAGGATGACGGTGATCGAGATCCTCTTTCGCCTGCAAAGTACTCAAGTTCGGGTAGCGCGCTTCGCCGCCTGGCGCACTCTGGGCCGGACAACGCTGGTTGATGGGACTGGCACCGGTGGTCAAGGAGCAGCTGAGTGGGATTGGGGTCGTGTGCTGAGGAGCCGCCTCGAGCTCGGGGCCGGCTGCCGAGGGGTCATGATTCCCGGACTAGAGCACCGCCCCGATCGATCCCGGCATGGTCGCCATGATTACGTGGATCTTCCTGTGACGCTTGCCTATCCGATGCTGAGAAGCGTCACTGCAAGCGTCATTGGCGACGTGCCCCGCGACCTGGACCTTCCCCCTCCAATGACACTAGTGACACTTGTGACACTCTTCTTATTACTTTAGAAGAGTCGATAGAGGGTACCTGGTATAGAGGAATAGAAGAGAGATACCGGACAAACCGTCACAACCGTCACAACCGTCACGATTCAACCCTGACCAGGCAGTTTGTCCGTGACACTCCCAGCAAGCGAACCGTCACAACCCTTGGGAAGTGTCATCATTGTTCCAGGTGGGTCGCCAGCAACCCTCAGCCAATCTCGTCCCCCCGGCGCCTATTGACAAGCAATAGCCCTCATCTGGCATCCTGAGTTCGAGCTGCATTGTCTGCTCGTATCGATTCTATTGGAGGCTTATCACCACTCCGGAACCAGTTGGTAATAACCGTCCCGACGACCTGCTCCTTGTTGCTGACGTTGCCGCAATAGCTCGGTGCAGCAGGCGTACCGTTCTCAATCGACTCGCAACCGGTGAGCTTCCCCACTGCCGGCTCGGGCCACGGCTCTTTCGGATCCGGCGTAGTGATCTCGAGGCCTGGCTTGCCGGGCGCGTCTCCGATTGGCACAGGCGATGTTGGGAGTGAGGTGACGCCATGAGTCCGACGCCACAATCACGTTCCGTTGAGCACTACTGGAAACCCGATGGCTTCGAGGAACTCGACGAGCCGTATGACCTTGACATGTTCGAACTCTGGGATTTCGAACGTGGGCCCACCTGGTTCGAGTGTTGGTATGAGTTCGGCACCGATCTCGAGGAAGACCCAATTCCGCGAGTCGCCACTGGCGGAGTGGCAGCGAGGATTGCCGGCCTTGGCGTTCACCGCCGCGGACTCAGAGAACCTCTTCTGTCTTGAGTGGTACTTGGCTGCGATACGACTTGTAGTGGTGGACGAGGAAGGCCTCCGCCGGCCGAACTGGACCAACTCGGAAGAATGGGCGGCTTGCAGGGAGCTTGCGGCTCAGGCCTTGGTAGCCGCCGCGGCAGTTTCGGACACTGTCGGAGTGTGGATACATCTGGAGGACGATCCTGATGTCGACCACGACCAGAAGGCGATCGCGGCTGCCAAGGCCCTCGCCGATGACGCGGAGGATGCTTTCGCCCTTTTCGTACGAGTCGTCGATCTTCGAGATGGTCGCCGCGTCATCGCATTCGGTCCGGACGCGGTTCCCGATCTCATCCTGGCCGGAAGGCCGTGACCACCCATCCAGCAGCACCAAACCAACAATTGAGAGTTTCTGCCCAACCTGTTTCGAAACATGAGGATAAACGGTGCTCCTTCACCGGCCGACATGGCGAAAACCGCGGCCATCAGCGATGGCGTAGGGCCGCACGAACACGACGGTTCCGGTCCCCACGAGCACGGCGACCCATCGTTCAGCGACGCCCAGGTCAAGATCCTGGAGTCCCACGGCTGGCATGTGGACAACCATCACGGGAAGGTCTACGACGCGAAGGAAGCGAAGTGACCCCCTTGCACGTCGGGGCGGCACTTCAGGAGGCCGGTAAGGAGGGCACGATCAAGGTCGCGTCAGCCGCGCCGGGCGAGGTCGTCGTGACGAAGGCCGCCTCGGGACCGGGGTTGCCGCCGGTGGTTCGACATCTAGATCTCCGCCAGCAGAACTGACCTCCAACGGACAGAGGTCGCGCGCCAGAGTCCCCGCTAGCCTTTCACTCGGCGAGGAGGTGGCCATGGGCCTTACGAGAAAGTTCGTATCAGTGGGCACGTTGGGCGCGGTGAACTTCCGCTCCAGCAAGGAGAAAAGCGCCCACGAAGCCGCAAAGACCGCCAAGTATCAGAAGAAGGCCGCGAAGCAGCTGCGATCGCAGACCAGGTTGATGAAGAAGGCGAGGTAGCCACCCTCCCCAAAGTCTTCTGAACTGCAGCGAGTCGCCAGCCTCGTCACAGCAGGTACGAAGATGAAGCAAGCCATGCCTTGATCGCGCCGCTAGGGCAGTGCCGCCTTGCATTGCCATTCGCAACGAGTCATAGTGTCAACTCCCCCGATAGCCGCTCTCCGCTCCCGCTCTCGCTCCCCCCTCCATCTGGTTTTCGTGGGGCCCTTTGCTAGCGAAACGAAAGCGGGAACTGAGAAATGAGTGCTGAAATTCACCTCCTGGTGGCTCCCCGACGGGTTCCGACTTGACCAAGTCGACTGGGTGCTAGAGCTGCGCGAGCAATACCCGGATCTGCTGGAACCATGGGACTTCGATCATGGGCCGAGCTGGGCGCTGTGCGCCCACGAGCTTGGCAGGGAGACTCTCGAAGATGCCAGGACCTTCCGTTCATCGCCGCTCGCGGAGTGGCACGCGGCCTACCTGCCCTGGCCTTCACCAAAGACGAGATTGGGAGCTGGCCTAGTCGGCGACTTGCCGCAGTCCGGTTGGTTCTGTTCGACTCAGAGGGTCCTCGCCGCCCGAATCACATGTTCCGGCCGAGTGGTGCGGCTGCGGCTCGATCGCTCGTGGTTCTGGGCGAAGGCCCTCGCCCTCGGCTTCGAACGGCTACGCGCGGCGTTCGCCTGAGACGCCCACTCTCGTGCCGGCGACCGGTGCCGGTGCCGTCAGGCAGCCGCTGGCAGATCTCTGATCTCACGCGCCCCGCACCGGACACACAGGAATCACACGGTGATCGGCGAACCTGTCCAGAGCCATGATGGCGGCGCGGTTGACGTCAGGATCGGGCGTGAAACAGGGAGGCTAGCGCCATCCGCGCACAGCTCGACGAGCTGTTCAGCTCCGGTCGAGACTTCAGCGCAGATCTTGCAGGACGTCAGCCGAACTGACGGTCCGGTCAGCTTGCAGCTGGTTGAGCCCGACTTCGCCGCTTTCTGGTGTCGCGAACGCTAAGGGCCTGCGCAAGAATTAATCATGCGATGAGTGGATCGTGTAGTTCCACTCGCCGTGGAAGTCGTGGTGGGTGAGTGGCACGGCCGCAAGTTCTTTGTTGGAGATCTTCACCCCAACCGGGTAGTAGCCCTCGTCGCGGTCGGCTCGGATCTTCAAGCCTTTCTTGGTCGTCGTGCCGGCGATCAGCTGGACGACGGTGCGGTACGAGACGAGCGGCCTTCCTCTCCAGTTCATCGTGATGAAGCTGAACATGCGGTGCTCGATCTTGTTCCACTTCGAGGTGCCCGGCGGGAAATGGCAAACGGTGATCTCGAGCCCCGTCTCCTCGGCGAGCTTGGCGAGCTCGACCTTAAAGGCTCGGAGCCTGTAGCCGTTCGAGCCTCCGGAGTCGGCACAGATCAAGAGCTTCGTGGCTTTCGGGTAGCGGGGGCGCCCCATCTGCTCCCACCAGCGCTTGATCGTGGCCACCGCGAACCCAGCCGTATCGGCGTCCTCGCCGACCGAGACCCAGCCCTCGTTTGCGCCCATGTCGTAGACGCCATAAGGGATGGCCTTTCCCATGTCCGGGTCGATGAAGTCGTGGACGAGGGTACGGACCGGCTCAGCCTTCGGCTGGTACTCCTTGCCGGCATTCGAGTACTCGCCGACGAGCTCCTTCTTCTTCGTGTCGACGCTGATGACCGGCTCGCCCTCGGTGAGGAACGAGCTGGCGGTCGAGTTGATGTATCCGAACTGCGCGTCGCGGTCCACGTGCTGGCTGCCCTCCTTTTGCTTCGAGGTGCCCTGCAAGCTATAGCCCATGCCGGCGAGCAGATCCCCGACGGTGTTCGGCGAGACTGCAAAGCCCTTCTCTGTAAGGGCATCTGCCAGCTGGTAGGTGGACTTGGCGGTCCACTGCAGCGGCGAAATGGGATCTCCCCGTGCTTCGGGCGAGACGAGGTCGTCGAGCTCCAAGAGAAGGTTCGGATCCTTGTCGATCAGCCGTGGGCGTCCTGCTCCCAGCCGACGCACCCTCTCGGTGGGCTCGGCTCCCTCGTCGACCTGACGAACCCCGCTCTGGACGGTGGAGCGACTCATTCCCGACGCGCGGGCGGCGGCGGCGATCCCACCCCGCCCGAGAGCCCGGGCCTGGGCACCCGCCAGGAGCCGCTTCTGCCGCTCGTCGAGGTGAGGGGCCAGCGTGGCGAACATCTCTGCCAGCGCCTCCTCGCTCACCTCCACGCGGCTAGACTATATCGCGGAGTAATTAATCCGTGGATCCTTAGGCCGCCCTGCTTGTTGTCACGACGCCCAGTCTCTTGCAGCTCGGAATACAGGCGGTTCAGGTCTTCGGGGCGCACTTGCCCCAAGCGAAGGTGACCAATTCGCTGGCAATACGTGCTGGTCCAGATTGCGGCGATACGAAGCCACCGTGGACTGAGCCAGCTTCACCTTCACTCCAGGAATCCACTTGTCGTGCACGAACTGTCGGACGGTCATTTTGGATGGCTTGATGTAGCTCTCCTGCCGCACCGAGGTCCGTATCGCGTCAAGGGCCGCCTGTGCATCTTTCTTCGTGTCGAATCCGCGTCGGCGTGCCTGATGGCGCCTTCCGTCATCGCCGACAACGTCAACCACGAACCCCCACTTGCCAGTCGAGGGGTCGCGACGAGGTATGGCGGTTGTAACGTGGGTCGTCATCGCCTACCTCCTCTCGCAGTCGGCTCTCGCGACTGTCTCGGTGGCTGGCTTGACTGATCACTTGCACCGTCTAGCAGCCTCAGCGCCTTGGCTGTCAACATGCCCCCAGCTCGACCTTGGTCAGATTCGGTGAGCATTTGATGATTGCGTGCTTGCTGTACGTGGTATCGGGCCTGTTTGGGCGTGATTTCGTAGCGTTCCGCCATCACAACCGCGGGACGGAGTGGCTCGCAAACACGCGCTTCGACATAACGGGCGGCCCATATCGCATGAAAAAGTGGCTCCCGGCCCACTGCCCGTGGCCAGCTCCCCGTACCCGTGGGGAATCGTGGTTTCCGATGCGGGCGCCCCGGCCGGGATTACGGGAGCCACGACCACCACCATGCGGAGTGGCCGGTGTGTGGTGCCGGATCTCTGGTTCGACACGTTAGCTGCGGCCAAGGTGAGGCTTAAGTCCGCTGGCTGTACTGTCGGAAAGATCAGCCGTGCGTATTCGATCGTGCCCAAGAACTGGGTGCTTGGCCAGCAACCCGCAGCGTATACCGACCTTGCAAGTGGCGGCGTAGTGAAGCTCTTTGTCAGTAACGGTAGAAAGCCGGTTGGTCGGAATGCTTGACCCAATAGGCCCCACCGCTGCGGTTATCGAAGGACCCGGCTTAGTCCTTTCTCTCCGGTTCGCGGTTCCTTGGCGGGCACATGGGTGTCACTCAAGACGCCCACTGGCGGCGCGCCATAACGACACGGTCAGCGAGCTCACCTCTTGGCTGGACGTTGTACCTCCGTCGCTTACCTCTGTGGACTGGGCTCTACAGCTCTGACGTGTCGAGAGTCAGCGTTACCGCTTGGGCGCTGGTGAGCCATCCGGTGGCTCTGAGCAAGGCGACCTCTACGTCAAAGATGCGGATCCGCGCGTGGCGTTCCTTGCCGGGGAGAGGCTCGGGCCGACGGGCGCCAGGATGCTGGTGAGGGCATTTATCGCAGCGTTCACGGCGGCTTTTTGCGCCGATCTCAAGGCGTTGTAGTGGGCTGAGGTCTGGACGTAAGAGAGCGTGAGAACAGCGCATACGCCGGGATCACCGGCCCGACGGTAAGCACGAAGCCCCATGGTCCGCTGTCCCCCGCCATATCGGTGGCTGTGCCGCCGACGGTGTAAGTGCCAGGGGCGAGCGTCGTTGCGGCGCTGATGGCACCGCTCGAGTTCACGACGACATCGGAGGAGTCAGCCGACATGGTCTCCGTGTAGCCGACCGCGCCAGTTGCGTTGGTGACGGTGAGCTGGCCGCTGTAGCCAGCGCCGGCGGTCACCGCGGCCGAGGTTGGCGGGCCCTGGGCGAGGGTGACGGGCGATGTCGCCGAGGAACCGGGCCCGAACGCCAGCCAAACGCCATCCACCGGTATCGTCGCGGCGACCGTGTTGGTCGCGGTGCTGATCACCGAGACGCTAGATCCGACCACATACGCGGAGGTTCCGTCGGGTGTGACGGCGACGTCGTAGCCCGTCACTGGCACGGTTGCCACCACGGTGTTGGTAGCAGTGCTGATCACCGACGTGTCAGCTCCTCCGCTGCTCGTTACATAGGCGAACGCTCCGTCGGGCGTGACAGCCACCCCCGTGTAACCCGAGATCGTCACCGGTACGGTGGCGACCACCTCGTTGGTGGAGGTGTCGATTACCGAGACGCTGTCATCCCCAGTCACGTAAGCCAACGTCCCGTCGGGCGTAATGGCCACTGCCTCGGCTCCGCTGGTTACCGGCACGGTAGCAACGATGGTGTTCGTCGCCGTGCTGATCATCTCGACCGTGTCACTACTGATGTTCGTCACGTAGGCGTACGCCCCGTTGGGCGTAATCGCCACGTTCCAAGGCTCGCCCGTAGTCGTTACCGTCGCGACCACGGTATTGGTGGCGGTGCTAATTACCGAGACGGAAGCTCCGGTCTGGGGTACGTTGGTATCGGTGTTTGCCACGTAGGCGTACGCCCCGTTGGGCGTAATCGCCACGGAATTGGGTCCGCTGCCCACCGGCACGGTGGCGACGACCGTGTCTGTGGACGTGTTGACCACTGAGACGGTGGCGCTGTCAACGCTCGGCACGTAGGCGAACGCCCCGTTGGGTGTGATGGCTACAGAGTCGGCTAAGCCCAAACCCGGCACGGTGGATAGGAGGGCATTCGTGGCGGTGTTGATCACCGACATGTTGCTGCCGCTCACCACGTAGGCGAACGACGTCGTGCTCGCAGAGGCGACGGCTGGCATGCTCACCACCGCCGTGAACCACGTTCCGGCGAGGACGACGGCCATGATCGCGAATAGCCAACCCCGCGAATGAATAGTGGGACTGCGCCTGTTGCGGTCTTTCGCTGGACCTTGATCGGCCTTGGTCCTACTTGAAATAGCGTTTCGGGACATGACTCTCCTCGCCGGGTCGGTCAGGAGAGGCGTCAAGCTTGCACCCGGGCGGCAACCTGAGCGGTCGTCCTCGCCAAACGGGCGTCCCTACTGGTGCGGTGAGCGAACGGTACAAGCCGAAAGCCCTAAGCGCAAGGGGCTATTTTCATCCGATTGATCGAGCACCACGGTTAGCCCATTTGGCTCTCTTTCGGTTAGCCCATTTGGCCTATTTTGTGCAGTCACGTTTCCCGGACTCGACCTTGCCGCGAAGGCGATCGAGGCGAAGCGCCTAGAGCTACTGAATGACGGGATTGTGGCTCCTGTTCAGTCGACGACAGGCGTGGGCACGGTCCTTCGGGACGGCCATTCTGGAGCGCTCTAGTAGTGCGCCGAGATGGCTGCGACGAGACCAACGGGCGCACGAGATCCGCCGATCTGCGTGGTTACCAGGAACGGCTCTCCTTTGACGTGGCGCGTGCCGATGGATAATTCTGCGTGTGCCTGCCAAGGTTCGCATTCCGGTTCTTCGGCCGTGACTAACCGATCACCTAGCCGGTCGGGGACGGGTCGGTGCTGGCCTCGCCGATGTTCGGGGACGCGTGGTAGATGACACGCCGCTGCGGTCACCCCCAACCCGAAGACGATACCTGCCATCTTTGCTTTAGCCCTCCTGTTGCTCGAGCACAGAGCCCATACCCGTACTCGGTCGTGCTACCTACCGGATCACAGGCGTCCTATACGGCCTATGGTTGTCGTTCATGCCAGCGTGGAAGAGACCGGCGAGCTCGAGATCGACGAAAAGCGCGCCTTCTCCGTTCTCGCGGGACCCCGAGCTTGAGCGGGTAGCCGACGGTTGCGAGCGCTTCGTCCACGGGGCCGGGCGCCGCAAGGCAAAAGATCTGCTCCGGACGATCCCTCCGGAGACGGCGATCGACTACTACGGCACCGGCGGCGTCGTCGAGGAGCTCGAGTCCGAGGTCGCCCGAGTCCTCGGCAAGGAAGCGGTGCTCTTTCTCCCGACGGGCACGATGGCCCAGCAGGCGACGCTCCGGGTCCACGCCGACAGGCGCTCGAGGAAGGCCGTCGCCTTCCACCCCGCCTGCCATCTCGAGAGCCACGAAGAGCGGGGCTACGAGCGGCTGCACGGGCTCTTCGGGGTGCCGGTCGGCAGCCTCAACGCCCCCCTGTCGGCGGCCGCCCTCGAGCAGGTGCACGAACCGTGGCGGCCCTCCTCGTCGAGCTGCCTCAGCGTGACCTGGGCGGGACGCTACCGGCCTGGGACGACCTCGTGGCACAGGTGGCCTGGGCGCGCTGAACGTGGAGCCGCCGTCCACCTCGATGGGGCCCGCATCTTCGAGGCCGGGCCCTACTACGCCACGACCTGCAAGAAGAAGCTCTCCGACGTTCGCGGGGCTCTTCGACACGGTCTACGTCTCGTTCTACAAGGGCCTTGGGGGCCTGGCGGGCAGCTGCGTCGCCGGCGAGGCCGACGTCATCTCGGAGCTGTCGATCTGGCGCACCCGCCATGGCGGCCGGGTCTTCGCCATGTGGCCGTACGCCGCTTCCGCCCTCACGGTGCTGCAAGAGAGGCTGCCCAAGATGGGCCGGTACTACCGGCACGCCCTTGCTATAGCCAAGGCACTGCATGACGCTCCCGGCGTTGAGGTGCTGCCCTGGCCGGTGCAGGCTCCGATGATGCACCTCCGGCTCTCGGTCACGGTCGAGGAGCTGCGGGCACGGGCGATCGAGATCGCCGAGTCGGACGGGATCTGGACCTTCAGCCGCCCCTTCGTCTCGGAGGGCCCCCATTTGCAGCGCTGCGAACTCTCTGTCGGCGACGCCACGCTGAAGATCACCCCTTCCGAGATGAGAAGCGTCATCGAACGGCTCGCTTCCGGCTGACTTTGCTCAGCCGCGGCCGGGCTCACTGAAGCTGTATCGCCACGGTGTGCTCTTCGCCCGCCCCCTTCTTGCGGTCCCAATTGAAGCGGAAACCAGCTGACCGGATCGTCTGACGAACCCATCCTGTATGCCGGCTCCCGGGCCCCCCTCCCGTGGGCCTCACGAGCTCCGACCTCGCACAGTATCGCCCCGCGGGTGCCACAGATCTGGACATTCGGCTCGCCTGCAAGGGCCTGGCTGGAGATTCTTGTGGAGCGCTAAATCGGCTCTGCACGGCCTCCGAGACGGTCCGAGCATCCGCACGCGCCTGGCATAGAGTCGTTCATAGTGCCACTGCGATTCGGTCTGTTTGTGCCTCCATTTGCGGAGATGGCTGAGCCGAGCCGCGTTGTCGAACTCGCGAAGTCGGCCGAGGCGGCGGGCTGGGACGGTTTCTTCCTGTGGGACCATATTCTGGCCGTCCCTGGCATGCCCGTCGCCGACTCATGGATCACTATGGCTGCAGTCGCCCAAGCGACCGCGAGGATGCGCCTCGGGATGCTGGTCACACCGCTTGCCCGTCGACGCCCCTGGGTGGTCGCACGTGAGGCAGCAACGTTGGATCGGCTCTCGAAAGGGCGGCTCGTCGTCGGCGTCGGCCTGGGTGACGATGGCTGGCGGGAGTTCAGCTCGTTTCGAGGCGAGGCGGTCGATCCCGTGCAACGTGCGCCGATTCTCGACGACTCGCTGGATCTCCTACGCATGTTCTGGTCCGGAAATGAGGTCCGTTGGGAAGGGAAGCACTTTGCCGTGGAGAGCACCTCCTTCCTGCCCCAGCCCGCGCAAGACCCGTTACCCGTCTGGGTCGCGTGCCGCTGGCCGCACCAGCGACCACTTGCCAGGGCCGCTCGCCACCAGGGTTGTTTCCCGTTGTTCGACCAAGGTGGGTGGGACATCCCGGTCTTTCCCGATTCGGCGGATGTCTCGATCGTGCGATCAGAGTTGATCGCACAGGGTGCCTCCAGAGACATCGACATCGTTTGCCGAGGAGTCTCCACCCTGATCGAACCTCGCGAGCGCTCGGAGGGCTTCGCCTCGCTCGAAGCCGTGGGCATGACTTGGTGGCTCGAGTCCTTCGGTCCTGGTGAGCCTCCGGTGGACATCGTCGAGGGAGTAGTCCGCAGGGGGCCTGCTGGATGAGATCATATAGGACGTTCGACGGTGCGAAGAAAGCTAGGGAGCGCCACTCCAGACCCGTTACGCGTGCCAAGGAGCGTGGTTCACCTCGCGATTCTGTACGTCCCTTGTCTCGTGCTCGATCGTGAAGTGACGAACTGCCGCCGACCTCATCCCGATCGCCGGGAAAGTCCTTTTTGCCTGGTAGACAAAGTTGATGGACCCTGTCGTCCGACCATACCGGGCACAAGACCGCGGAGCACTCGTTGCACTCTGGTTTGCGTGCGAGCTAGTCCGGCCCCAGATACAACCCGCACCGGCGAGGTTGATCGCAAGACGGCGAGAGACCCCGAGAATCTTCTCGTGCTCGAAGATGACGGTCAGCTGATTGGGTCAGCGATGGTCGGCTACGAGGGCCACCGCGGCTGGATCAACTACCTCGCGGTTCATCCCGACCGGCAGCGTCAAGGACTCGGCCGACTCCTCATGGCGGAAGCCGAATCGCGGCTTCGCGATCTCGGGTGCGCCAAAGTGAACCTTCAAGTCCGGCGCTCCAATGAGGCTGCAACAGAGTTCTACCAGCGAATCGGCTACGCGATCGATGACGTAATCAGCCTGGGAAAGCGACTCGAGTGACGACATACCGACTAGCAGCTGGCAAAGGGCGCGGCCCACCTGCTGGAGTGGCAACCGGGCTCCCTACCTGATGTTGCGCGACGAGCGCCCGGCTTGGCCTCGCACAGATGGGGCAGTATGCGTGCGTGTCTGAGGTCGGGAAGTGGAATCCATCGGCCTGTAGTCGCATCGAAGGGCCTCCGAGTGACCGCCTCGTGGGAAGGTCGCGGCTTCGGGGACCGTGCCGAGGACTCGGCTATCGAGAACGCTACAAAATAACGCTACAAAATGACGGACAGGCTGCCTACTCGGAGAGCGACGGGCGGCTCTGAGCAACGGCGCGTTCGCCATCGACGCCGGATCTGCGAACCATCTCGGGCTCGAATAGGGCTCGTGCGCCGAGCGAGCATCGGCGCCGCTCCGACCATCTCGAACGTGTCCGCAGCCTGGCCGGCGAGGCCCGCCGACTCCTCGAGCCTTTGTTGACGAGCGAGCCACTCGGCCCGGTCGAGCTGTGCCCGTGCCGTCCAGTACGGGTAGCCGAGCTCACGGAAAGTAGCCTCCGAGGCAGTCAGGCCTTCCTCGACGCCGTCGTCCTTGCCTCGAGCCGCAGCGAGGAGCGCCTGGTAGCGCTTCAGCTGGGCCGTGAGAAAGGGAGGAACCTCGCCAGGCGGGCGCCCGGCTACGAGGTGGACAAGCCGGTCAGCCCGATCGAGATCAGGAATCGCGAGGGCGGCATCGAGGGCCACGGGAAGCGCCAAGCGGACGGACTCGTGGGCGATCTGCACCGTTCCGCCGAACGCTTCGTCGACGGTCCGGCTCGCCGCTTTGAGTGCGGCGTGATGGTCGTGATCCGCGGCGCGACGACTGCTTTCACTGCGAAGTAACCGACGCGATCCTGCAGGTCGTCGCTCTCCTCCCAGTTGCTGCAGACAGCGAGGTGCTGCTCGGCGATCTCGGCACGGCCGTCGAGTGCTTCGAGCACCGCCAGGCGCGCGTGGATGTCAGCCGCGGCGCGAAGTTGCTCGCCCGCCGCTTGGAGCATCTCGGTCCCGAGCCGGAACGCCTCTTCGAAGCGGCCGCCGATCGTCAGCACGTACATCAGGTTGCCGGCGGTGAACACCTCGTTGTCCCGGGCACCCCGACGCCGAGCCAACGCCAACACGGTCGCACAGTGCGCCTCGGCACCGGGAAGA
>CAWITA010000004.1:0-24124 GCA_963838835.1 uncultured Acidimicrobiaceae bacterium | reverse complement strand
GCGTGCTCGAGCAACCCGGCGATGAAGGAGTAGCCCAGGGACGACATCCCGAGGCCACGACCGTCCGATGCGTCGGCGAAGAGTTCGGCCCCCTCGCCGTCCCACAGGCTCAGGTGCATGTGCAGGCCGTTCCCCGTCAGGTGGGTGAAGGGCTTCGGCATGAAGGTGGCGAGCATCCCCGCCTGCGCAGCCAGCATGTGCACCATGTAGCGGAAGACGATGACCCGGTCCGCCGTGGTGAGCGGATCGGCATAGCGGAAGTTCTGCTCGAACATCCTCGACGATCATCTTCTTCTTCTTCTTCTTCTTCGCCCTGGCGGATCGCCGGGCGTGCGCCGCACGAGGAAGTACTCCGCCTCGGCGCCCACGCCCATGACATAGCCGGCTTCGGCCAGCCGCTCGATCTGGCGGCGCAGGATGACCCGGGGGGCAGGGCCACACAACTCGCCCAGCACGAAGGGATCGCACTGGATGATCCCCAGCCCCGGTTGCCAGGGCGCCGGCATGTAGGAGGACAGGTCGGGCATGGCCAGGATGTCAGGCGACGAGGGGGTCTGGCCCATCGGCCCCGCAGCGAAGCCTGCGAAGCCCGCTCCGTCTTCCAGCAGGCCGTCGATGGCCGAGACAGGGACCATTTTGGCGCACGGCTTGCCGTGCATGTCCACGAACATGGCGAAGAGGAAGTTCGACCCGACCCGGCTTGGTCGCGCTCCAGCTCCGCCGCACTCGTGATCGAGGTCGCCTCTCGCTCCAACGTGCTCGTCAGTCTGATTACCTCACATGTCTTGGGTGTCGTGTCAGGGATTTATGTCAACGATGTTGCCCGGCGGGAAACGGAGAATGGTTACGTGCGGGTTAACAACTTCCGGCTGACCTGGACGAAACAAAGAAGTAATCCAGCCCGTCGCTGTTGCATACGGCTCTACAGCGTTTCTTGACAGGCAACATCCTCGGGTCATAATGAGTGCATTCGGCGATGCTTCATCGGCCCACCATCCTGACGAGAGCCCTCGACGAAAGGAGCGCAGTGAGCGAACCGGCGTCTGAGCGCAGCACCCTGCACCGCTACGCCCACCGGGCGGCCTATGACCGCGAGACCATCGATGCCATCCTTGACGAGGGCTTCGTGTGCCACGTCGGCCTGTGCACCGACAAAGGGTTCCCCATCGTCATCCCGCTGGCCTATGGCCGTGACGGCGACCTCGTCTACCTCCACGGCTCTGCCGCCAGCCGACTCTTCCGCGGCGCCCGGCCCGAGGAGGTCGAGATCTGCATGACCGTCACGTTCGTCGACGGTCTGGTGGTGGCTCGCTCCACCTACAACACCGACGTCAACTACCGCTCCGTGGTCATCCTCGGCAGCGCCTCGGAGGTGAAAGACCTCGACCAGAAGGCCCGTGGCCTCGAAGTCATGGTCGACCACATAGTCCCGGGGCGCAGCCGCGACGCCCGGCCCCCCACCGAGAAGGAGCTGCGCAGCACCATGCTGCTCAGCCTCCCGCTTGACGAGTGCTCGGCCAAGGTGCGCACTGGCTTCCCGCTCGACGAGGTGGAGGACTACGAGCTCGAGATCTGGGCGGGCGTCATCCCCTTCGCCACGGTGATCGAGCCCGCCCTCCCCGATCCGAGCCTGCGGGTGACCGTCGCCATGCCCTCCTATGTGGAGCGCTACCGGCGGCCCGTCGCCGTCGGAGCGGTCTGACCATGTGCGGTGTGATCGGCCTCCTGCTCCGCGACCCGGCCCTCGAACCCGCGCTTGGCTCGCTGCTCGTCCCCATGCTCGAGGCGCTCGACGAGCGTGGGCCGGACTCCTCGGGCATCGCACTTTACGCGACAACGCGGCGGGGCTCGGACCGGACAACTCCGTTCTGCGGATTTCGCTGGGTGCCGATGTCCCGGTGGACTGGATGTCGGTTGCCTGCGCGCTCGCTGATCTCTGCCCCACCGGCGCGGACATGCAGCGATTCGGGTCCAGCGCCGTGCTCGACGTGCCCGAGCCCGCTCTTGAGCGGGTCGAGGCTGCCCTGGCCGAGCTGTGGCCCGAGGTGCGGATTCTCGGCTGCGGCCGGAACCTACGCGTTCTCAAGGACACCGGCCGGCCCACCGGCACCTGCGCCCGCTACGGGGTGCGGGACTGGGAGGGCTACCTGGCCATCGCCCACACCCGCATGGCCACTGAGTCGGCGGTGACGGTGCTGGCACTCTCATCCCTTTGTGCCCGACCGTGACCTCTGCGTCGTGCACAACGGTTCCTTCTCGAACTATGCCACGGTGCGCCGCCGGCTGGTGGACGAGGGCATCGTTTTCGACTCGGACAACGACTCCGAGGTCGGGGCGCGCTTCCTGGCCACCCGCCTCGCCCTTGGCGACGACCTCGAGGAGGCCACTCGCTGGGTCATGAAGGAAATGGACGGGTTCTTCACCCTCGTCATCACCACCTCGAACGGCATGTCCGTGGTGCGCGACGCGTTCGCCTGCAAGCCGGCTGTCGTAGCTGAGACGCCGGGCTACGTGGCGGTGGCCTCCGAGTACCGGGCTCTGGCCGAGCTCCCCGGCATCGCCGACGCCGTCGTCTTCGAGCCCCGCCCCGAGGAGGTCTACACATGGACACGCTGAGTCCAAACGTGCCCGGCGCACCAGCGCTGCTCGACTGCGACGCCCAGGGAACCCGGGCCGTCAACCAGGCGCTCCGGGCGCTCGAACCGGGAGCGACCGCCCGGGTCGCTGCTCCCCGGGGTCGCCATAACCTGGCGGTGGGCCTGCACCGCCCCATCTCCGTGCGGGTCGAGGGGAACGCCGGCTACTTCCTCGGCGGTCTCTGCGGCACCAAAGACGGCGGCGGCCCAGACATCACCGTCGACGGCTTCGTCGGCTGGTCGGTGGGCGAGAACCTGATGGGCGGCACCATCCGCATCCGGGGGAGCGTGTCGCAGAGCGCCGGGGCAAGCGCGCGCGGCGGGCGAATCTTCGTCGAGGGTCACGCGTCGCTTCGCGCCGGCATCTCACTCAAGGGCGCGACGCTGGCCGTGGCCGGGGACGCCGCGCCATGACCGGCTTCATGGCCCAGGCGGGCACCATCCTCATCGGCGGCGACGCCGGCGACGCGCTGGGCGACTCACTCTACGAGGCCGTGATCTACGTGGCAGGGCACCATCGGCAGCCTCGGCGCCGACGCCCGGGTCGAAGAACTCACCAGGCCGACGTGACCGTCGTCCGGGACCTGGCCGGGACCGCGGGTCCTGACCACATCGACCCGGAGAATGTCACCCGGGTCGCCTCCGCGCGGGAGCTGTACCACTTCACCGAGCAACCACATGCCGCCTACTGAGGGCCCGGGCCGAACGCGCGCCCCCTGGGTCTCGCCGGAAACCACACTTCCCCCCCGAGTCGTCGCCCGACATCCAGCGGCGGCGTCCGGCCTGGCCGCTACCCGATCCGCGGCATGGGTGCCCGGCGCACGCTCCCCACCTTCGACGACCTGCTGTTGCTCACCGCCGCGCGTCCCGCTACCCGCTCGAGGGCTACCGCGAACGCTGCGAGACGCGCACCGTGCTCGGCACCCGGCACGCCAGCCAGCCGATGGTGCTGGACATCCCGGTCACCATCGCCGGGATGACTTCGGCGCGCTGTCCGCCGCGGCCAAGGAGGCACTCGGCCGGGCCGCCATCCGAGGTCGGGCACCAGCACCACCACCGGGGACGGCGGCATGACCGCCGAGGAGCGGGCCGCGTCCTCGACGCTCGTGTACCAGTGCCTGCCGTCCCGGTACGGGTTCAACCCCGACGACCTGCGGGCCGGCCGACGCGGTGGAGATCGTGGTCGGCCAGGGCGCCAAGCCGGGCGGCGGCGGGCATGCTGCTGGGCCAGAAGGTCGGCCCGCGGGTGGCCGGGCATGCGCACCCTGCCGCGACGGGCATCGACCAGCGCTCGGCCAGCCGTCACCCGGACTGGGTCGGCCCCGACGACCTGCGCATCAAGATCGAGGAGCTGCGCGAGGCGACCGACTGGGGGATCCCGGTCTACGTGAAGATGGGCGCGACCAGGGTCGGCTACGACGTCCAGCTGGCCGTGGCGGCCGGGCGCAGACGTGGTCGTGGTCGACGGCATGCAGGGCGGCACGGCCGCGACCCAGGACGTCTTCATCGAGCACACCGGCATCCCCACCCTAGCCGCCGTGCGGCATGGCCGCCGACGCCCTGGCGCGACCTGGGCGTGGCCGGAGAGGTGCAGCTGGTCGTGTCCGGCGGCATCCGTTCGGGGCGCTGACGTGGCCAAGGCGCTGGCCCTCGGCGCGGACGCGGTGTCGATCGGCGTGGCCGCCCTGCTCGCCCTCGGCTGCAACAGCGCCACCTACCCCGGCCCGGACGGCGCGCGGTCGACGTGACCGGCGACTACGCGGCCTGGGTACCGCGCCCGGGTACTGCGCGGACTGCCACACCGGCCGCTGCCCGGTCGGCATCACCACCCAGGACGCCGCGCTCGCGGCGCCGGCTCGACCCGTCGCGCGGGCGCCGAGCTGCGGTGGCCAACTACCTGCGCGCGCTGACCATGGAGATGACCATGCTGGCCCGGGCCTGCGGCAAGTCCGACGTGCACCACCTCGAGCCGGAGGACCTGGTCGCGCTGACCGTGGAGGCCGCCGCCATGGCCCGGGTCCCTCTGGCCGGCACCGCTGGATCCCGGGCTGGCCGTCGTGAGCCGCCGGGTGCTGCCCGACGGCCGAGGTCGTGGTCAATCGGCGGCGGGGTGGCCGGCCTCAGCACGGCCGGGGCTCTCGCGAGCGCGGCGTCCCGACGTGCTGGTGCTCGAGCGGGGCACGGTCGGCTCGCGGCGGGACCGGCAAGTCCAGCGGCATCGTCCGGTGCCACTACGGCGTGCCCTCGCTGGCCGCGATGGCCTGGCACGGCCTGCCCCTGCTCGGAGAACGCGGCCGCGATCCTCGGCGACGACGTCTGGCTACCGCCCGATCGGCTACCTGGTCGGTGTGGGCCCGGAGAACGTCGCCGCGCTCCAGGCCAACCTGGCCATGCAGCAGTCCCTCGGCATCGAGATCGCCGCGGTCGGCCCGGACGTGGCCGGGAGCCTGTGGCCGGCCGGTCGCTCCGACTTCGCCGTGTTCGGGTACGAGCCGCGGGGCGGCTACGGGGACGCCACCAGACCGCGCTCAGGCCTTCGCGGCGGCCGCCCGGCGCGGCGGCGCCCACCTACGCCAGCACGCCCCGGTGAGCTCGGTGGAGGTGCTCGCCGGCCGCGTGATCATCGGTGTCGTCCTGGCGGACGGCAGCCGCATCGGGGCCGCCCACGTCGTGCTCGCGGCCGGGCCCTGGTCCGCCACCCTGGCCGCGGGCGTTGGCATCGACCTGCCCGTTCGGGCCCAGCGGGCCCAGATCCTCCTCGTGGACCCGGGTCGCCCGCCCGGACATTCCGTCTTCTCCGACCTGGTGTCGCTCCAGTACGTGCGAACCGAGGGCGGCGGGCAGATTCTCCTCGGCGACTCCGACCACTCCGACCCCGAGTGGGCCGACCCCGACGCCTACCGCGATCGGGTGAACGACGACGAGCTGGCACTGGCCGTGTCCAAGTTCACCTACCGCTTTCCCGGCTTCGACGGCGCGTCACTCGCTTCGTCATACGCCGGCTGTTACGACGTCACCCCGGATTACAACCCGGTCATCTCGGCCTCATCGGTCGAGGGGATCTGGCTCTGCGCCGGCTTCTCGGGCCACGGCTACAGTAGACCTCGCCGTCGGTTGGCGTGCTCATGGCCGACCTGATCACCAGCGGCGCGAGCCGCCATGCCGACATCACCCGCACGACTTCCGCTGGGACCGCTTCGCCGAGGAGGACCCGCTGGTCAGTCCGCACCCCTACGTGGGCGCGGGCCAGATGCGCTGAACTGCCGATGCGCACTGGGGACCCCTCTCAGCCGGGGCGTAGTGTGACCGGTCGTGGCCACTCGCCGGACCGCTCGCACCCAGCCGCCACGTGCCGGGCACTCGGAAAACCCGGGGCACCGCCAGCACGCCATCCGCCGACAAGACCACCGGCACGGCCAAGAAGAAGCGCCGCGACGCTCAGCCAGTGGCCATCGATAACGCCGGGGCCGAGGAGGCCGACAGCCAGCTGGGCCAGGTCATCGCCAACCACGTGCGGGCGCGCCGCCTCGAGCTCGGACTCAACGTGGGCCAGCTGGCCGAGCGCACTGGCATCTCCAAGGGCATGCTCTCGAAGATCGAGAATGCCCAGACCTCGCCGAGCCTCTCGACTCTCGAGCGCCTGGCCGGAGCGCTCGACATGCCGGTCACATCGCTCTTCCGCGGTCTGGCCGAAGAGCGCGACGCGATGTTCGTGAAGGCCGGCAGCGGTCCCGAAATCGTGCGCAAAGGGACACGAGCTGGCCATACGTACGAGCTGCTGGGCAGCCTGCGAGGGCCGTACAAACGGGTTGAGCCACTGCTGGTCAGTCTGGACGACGAAACCGAGGTCTTCCCGCTCTTCCAGCACTCAGGAATCGAGATCCTCTACATGCTCAGCGGCGTCATGGAGTACGGCTATGGTCGCCAGCGCTACAAGATGGGGCGCGGCGACACGCTGCAGTTCGAGGGCGACATCCCGCACGGGCCGACGATGCTCATCAAGCTGCCGATCCGCTTCCTTTCCATCACCATCTATAACGGCGAGCGCCGCTGACCCGGACGGTCATCGGGACTGCGACGAACGAGGACGTGCGCGAAGACCTACGCGACGGCCGCGTGCTCGTGTTGCAGCATCACCCAGACGAGCACCCTGGCACGCTCAAGCCGTTGCTGGAGGACGCCGGCCTCAGCCTGACGACGGTCGAACTCGACGACGGCGAACCCATCCCGGATCTGGCACCTTTCGACGTCATGGTGGTCATGGGCGGCCCACAGCACGTCTGGCAACACGACCAGCACCCCTGGCTGGTGGAGGAGAAGGCCGCCATCGGGCATTGGGTGGCCGAACTGGATCGGCCCTTCCTGGGCGTGTGTCTGGGCCATCAGCTCCTCGCCGACGCCCTCGGCGGCGTCGTGCAAGAGATGGAGACCACAGAGATCGGTGTCCAGAAAACCGAACTGACCGCACAGGGTAGGGACGACCCGGTCTTCGGCCAATTGCCGTCCACCCTGAGAGGCTTACAGTGGCATGGGGCCGAGGTCGTCGGGCTCCCGCCCGACGCCACCGTCCTGGCCACCAATGAGCAATCAGCGATGCAGGTCATGCGTGTGGGCGAAGAGCCTACGGCGTGCAATTCCACCTCGAGGTCGGAGTCAACACCGTCCCCAAATGGGCGGCGATCCCCGAGTACGAGCACGAACTGGCCGATCACTTCGGGAGCGCAGAGACGCTGCGACTCCAGGTCGAGGAGCAACTTGACGCGTTCGACTGCTACCGCGGCATCGGTGGTGCACGCGCTGCCCGCTCGACCACGCGGTCGGGGCTAGGTGACTTCAAACTGTCCTCCCCCTCAACAGGGCCAGATGACCCGGGTGAACGCACTCGTCCATCACACCCGGGTGCCCGTTCCGGTCCAGGCGGACCGCCTGTCAGCTGACGATCGTCCCCTCGATCACCCGCGTCGCGCCAGCCGGGCCGGCCAACTTTGCGCCCGAACTTGAGTGGTGCGGGAGCGGTGAGGGTGGGCAGGCCGGTCAGGGCGGTCACCCGCTCCCGCATGCCGGTCCCAAACCTGGGCAGGACACGGCGGCGCTTGGAACCGAAGACGATCACGTCGGCACCCCACTCCAGCGTGGAATCGGCGATCCGGGAGTCGATGGTGAAGCAGTTGGCCAGGTAATGGACTCCGTCGGCCCGCACGCGGCGCCGCGCAGCCGGGCAGTGGCAGTGTCGACAACGTTCATGGCCTCGAGCTCAGTCTCCGCGGCGAAACCGCGCCCGCCAACCAGGAGCTCATTCACGTGAACCACCCGCACCTCACTGTCGAGTCGACGCGCGAGGGCACAGGTGAAACTGACGGCGGTGTCGCCAGACTCGGTGTTGTCCACAGTCAAGAGGATTCGAGCGAACAATCGAGTCACTCCTTCCGCCGCCGGGGGCGGTCTCGCTCTTTGTTTCCAACATGTTAACAGGTCGGTGTCCTGGTGAGAATCAAGGTTTCCTATCAATAAACCCATCTGGTCAAATCCCTTAACAGCAACCATCCGATCAATCCCGAGACCAGTCGCCTACCCCGCTTCACCTGGTCGGACAGAGCGCTCATCAGTGCCCTCGCTCGTTGAATCGGACCACCCCCACCGCTCGAAGCTGCTCGAGCCCGACGAGGTCGAAGCCGATTTCCCGCCCTTTGGGTCAGGTGGAGGAGGACCTCGAGGGTCCCGGTGCTCCCCGTGGTCACGAAGCCTCCGATGCTGGGGTTTGAGATGTCCCATTGGGAGAAGGCGATGATGATGTCTGTCAGGACGTCGATCTCGCTGCCGACACGCCCGGCCGAGACGGAGAACGTGACGCTCTTGGTCACGCCGTGCATGTCTAGGACACCTGTCGCTCTGCAGTGTTCCACGACGCCGTCGGGCAGGGTCCACATCCCGTTTTCCCGGTGTCAGGCCTCATTAGTGACTTGGATTGCGTAGCAATTTGCGACAGCGAAGAATGCCTCTATCGGGTCCCAGGCCATGTCCGGGAAAGTGGTGCCCTGCCTTCGTTCGTAGGTCTTGACGAGCGCCAACGCTGACATGTCGAGGTCGTAGCGTGGATCCTCGTTGTAGGGAGCAATCGGCTCGATGAAGGTGCAGATAAAGGCGCCATCGATTCGAGCCGCTGTCCAGGATGCGCAATGTGTCGACGAGCTCAGTCGCTTGAAGGTGCTCGTCCCGCACATGGCCACTGACCCGTGGGTCATCCTCCGCCGCCATCCCCTGGGTCCCGAGGTTGGAGAGGATTCAATGAACCCACGTCTCGTCGCCAGCGCCCGAAACGTGATTCGGGGCGTGAACCCGCAGTTCAGGGAGCCAATAGGCCAGTTTGTTCAGGTTCACGGGCTCCCCGGGGCGGCTCGGGCATGAGGCGGGAGACCACGGAGGCCAGCTTCTCTCCGGTGGACCATCGCCGTCGGCAGAACCGTGAACCCATCCTGCAATGAGCGGAGAGTTCCCCTGCATGGCAGCGCATACATGGCGCACTTCCCACCGAAGAACTCAAACCCGCTGCCCTAAACGGCATTTGGCCAGAATGTTGAAGCCGATCACGCCGCGCTTTCCAACCCATCAGGAAACGACGTTTCCATGTCGGTGATTTGTGATAACGGCTGCCGCTCCGGCGAGGGCGGGCCGGCGTGAACCATCGGCCACCATGGCGCGCTGCGACTTGTGCTCGCGCACCGAGACCCAAAGAAGCGGAACGACAGCGATTCCGATTGCCACGAGCATGAGCGGGATAGTGAGATAGAAGATGACCATGATGTCTCGGCGACCTCTGAGCGGAAGCCGTACCAATTCCTTTCCTGTTTCGAGTCACCGGTTGTTCGGCAACAGGAGCAGCATGACGATCCCGTCCGAAGCCCCCCAGAGAGATTGCTGAAAGTCAGCGGAAAAAGCGGGGGCTCGGCGGCGATTCGCTCATAGAGCTGGCGGCTGCACTGAGGTAGCACGATGACAGTCGGCTCATCGGCCATGCGGCGGGGTCATCCGCCGTGAACCGGACGCCGAGCACACGGCGGAGCATTTCCTTCTGGGTCCCGAAAAGGCAACGTCCAATGCGACGCGCACGGCGTCGGATCGAGAATGTTCACATCGCTTCGTTCTGGTCCTTGTAGTTGTCATGGCGGCACCATCGCACCACTCCTTTCAGTCGGATCCCTTCGGTCGCAATTGCGTTCGAGCCTCCGATTGCTCGGTGGCTCGAGGCAGCATGACGATTCCCTCCCAAGCTCGGCAGACAGTTGACGGAGAGCCAGCGGAGGTCTATCTCGCTTGTCACCACCGCACTCTTTGGGGGCAGTCTCGCCGCTCGGACAGTGGCCACTACTCGGGATCGAGTCAGGAGATTCGAAGATCGGCGGCGGCGGTCCGATTCGAACGGTGCGCAAAGAGCACCCTATTGCACACCGCGTACTGGACGACCCAGAGCACTCCAAAGGTGGCGATGTTGGCGCTCTCCACCGCCGCGGTATGCACCAGATGGCTCGAGGCCACGGTCCAGTCAGAGGCGAAGTGGACGGCGATCGACGAGGCAGCGAGCCCGGTGAAGGACAGCGCGCAGAACGGCACGACTTGTCGCAGTGTGGGCTTGCTGCCGCCCAGCGCCCATACCCAGCGGCGGTTCAGTTCGAAGGACGGAATGGTCCCCACGGCCGTCGCCACCACGTTGGACCACACGCTGGGCAGGTCGAACATACCCACGAGTACGGCCAGAATCGTCAGGCTCGTTCCAGTGGCAATCAGCGATACGGACGCGTACTTCACCAGTTTGAGCCAGCTCTTTGGCACGATACGGACAAGACAGGCTGCCATAGCATCATCTTGGAGACCCGGCCTGAGCGGCAGCGGGGCACGGTCGCGGTCTCAGCTGAAGATTCGTGGATCTCAATCGCTCGGAGCAGACGTGCGCCGGCGCGGGTTCACGGTGAATGTCTCGGGGAGCGTGGGGCAGGAACGAAAGATCTCTACGCGTCGTGGGTCGCGATGATCGGCTCGGGGTCATCACGGAGGTCAGGTTCCTTCGCCGGCAGCCGTACCGTGAACGTGGCTCCCCCCCTCGGGCCAGGGCGAGCTTCGACGCTGCCGCCATGTGCCGCGACGATGGCCGCCACGATGGAGAGTCCCAGTCCCGAGCCGCCGCCATTTCCTCGGGCTCGCGATGAATCGACGCGAAAGAATCGTTCGAAGAGGTGGGCCGATTGTTCGGCCGTGAAGCCGGGTCCGTCGTCGCTGATCTCAATGATCGCGTCCTCGCCCCTCCGTTCGACCGTGACGGTGGCCGTGGTGCCAGCAGGCGTGTGGGAGCGGACATTGGACAGAAGGTTGTCGACGACCTGACGCAGCGCACTGCGATCTCCCATGATCTCGACCGCTTCGTCCGCCCTCACGCCGATGGGCCACGTCGGCCCGACCGCTCGTGCGGTGTCGACTGATTCAAGGACAAGGCCAACCAACTCGATCGGGTCCGAGGCAAGCGGTCGGTGCTCATCGAGCTTGGCCAGGACCAGAAGATCCTCAATCAACTGCGCCATCCGCGCCGATTCACGCTCGATGCCGGTCATCACCCGGGCCAGCTCTTCGGGACGTGACGCGATGCCGTGGTTGAACAGCTGGGCATAGGCCGATACCGCGGCCGTCGGAGTGCGCAGCTCGTGGGAGGCGTCGCCGACGAAGCGCCGCAGTCGCTCTTCTGACGCCGTGAGTTCGCTCACCGTTTTTCGAATTCGCTCCAACATGACATTGAAGGCCGTAGCCAGATGACCGACCTCGGTGGGCGAATCCGCGTGCGGCGCGCGGTGCTCGAGGTCACCCTCCGCGATGGCATCGGCCGTGCGCTCAATGTCGACGAGTGGTCGAAGCCCGAGGCGGACGAGCCACAGACCCAAGAGACTGGCCGCGATCAGAGCGCCGGCGGTGACCAGTACCTCGACAAGGAGAAGCTGTGACAGCGTGTTGGTGATGCCGTCGATCGGCTCGGCGACGATCAGCACATCTCCATTCGTGAGAATGGACGCCCGGACCCGGAAAGCGGGTCCACCGGCGCTCGATGACGCGGCGGTGAAATAGACGGTCGGCTCGTTCTCTCCGCCGGCGCCGGTGCTGGTCTGGAAGCCCGTGATCACCTTTGGCAGTTGTGGCGTCGAGGCCTTGCTCCCGGGCTGGACCGCCGCACATTCTTCGAGGCCGGCGGCCGACGTGACGACTTTGTGCTGCTTGTCCAGCACCTCGAGGAACAGGCCCGGAGCAGTCTCGCGCCCAACGGCACAGAAGCTTGAAGAGCTGCTCGGCGCGGCGCTGCCCGAAGGCGGCGGAGCAGGGGCGCCAGAAGTCCCGCCGTTTGCGTTGGCCGACTGCGGATTGTCCGCGGTCATCTCCACCGATCGGTGCGACGCCTCCAAAGTAGCGTCGACCTGCTGATAGAGGTAGGAGCGAATCGACGCATAGACCACGACATCCGCGATGACGAGAGCGACGAGGGTGACAGCCGCGACAGCGATCAGGAGGCGAGACCGAAGCGACAGTCTCTCTCTCACGGTTCTTCGCGCAAGACATAGCCCACGAGGCGGATCGTATGGATGAGAGGCGGCCCGTAGGCGTCGATCTTGTTGCGCACGTAGCGCACGTAGGTCTCGACGATGTTCATGTTGCCGTCGAAGTCATAGTTCCACACATGGTCGATGATCTGGTTCTTCGACAGGACCCGCCGCGGGTTCAACAAGAAGAGGCGGAGCACGTTGAACTCGGTAGCTGTCAGCTTTATCGGGTGATCGCCTCGCCAGACCTCATGACTCTCCTCGTCCATGACGAGGTCGGCAAAGCGGAGGCGGTTGTCCGTCCCGGTCGGAAGGCGACGACGCAAGATGGCTCGGACCCGAGCAACGACCTCCATGAGGGAGAAGGGCTTCGTCACGTAGTCGTCGGCGCCGATGGAGAGTCCCACGATGCGGTCCTCAACCTCTGCCTTGGCGGTCAGGAACAGGATCGGGATGTCCAGGCCGTCGGCGCGGATGCGTCGTGTCACTTCCATGCCGTCGAGATCCGGAAGCATCACGTCGAGAACGATCAGATCGAAGGAGCCAGAGGAGACCATCTCAATCGCTCGCCTCCCGGTGTGGGCCACCTCCACCTCGAAATCCTCGTAGCGCAGGACGGTCGCCACCGAGTCGACGATCGACGCTTCGTCGTCGACGACGAGGATCCGCGTGTGTGACACCTGCTCAACCACGGGTTTCTCCTTCTCCTTGGGCTCTCAGGGGTCCATCGTCGCAGGACCAGCGGGTTGCCCGCCGAAGGCCGGCTGAAAGCCCGCTGAGAAGCTCCAGGGCGCCCACTGGTGGCCGGGGTCCGAGCAGTCGGCGAGCTCACTCTTCTTCTCAGGGAGGTTTCGGCGGGCGTTCCGTCCATTCCGCGAAGGCCTCCCCACGATGTCGCCATGTCCACCACGATCGAACTTCCCGATCTCGCCGTTTCACAACCAACCTCGCCGACGCCACCGCCGTCCACGCACCACACATTTGGCGAAGACAAGGGTGCGGGGCGAGACGCGCCGTGGGTCCGGCCGGCGCTCATCGCGCTGCTGGTCATCACGGCGTCCGCATATTTATGGGACCTGAGCGCCTCGGGCTACGCCAACAGCTTCTACGCGGCCGCCGTGCAGGCGGGCACGAAGAGCTGGAAGGCGTTCTTCTTCGGCTCGATCGATTCATCGAACTTCATCACCGTCGACAAGCCGCCGGCATCGCTGTGGGTCATGGAGCTTTCGGGGCGGATCTTCGGCTTCTCGAGCTGGAGCATGCTCGCACCCCAAGCCCTGGCCGGTGTCGCCTCAGTCGGGATCCTCTACGCGACGGTCAAGCGCTGGTTCGGCGCGCCGGCCGGCCTGCTGGCCGGCGCGGTCTTGGCGTTGACACCGGTGGCGGCGCTGATGTTCCGCTACAACAACCCCGACGCGCTGCTCGTGCTGCTTCTCGTCGCGAGCGCCTACACCCTCACCCGTGCGCTCGAGAAGGCCGGAACCCGCTGGCTCGTGGCTACCGGAGCGCTGCTCGGTTTTGCCTTCTTGGCCAAGATGATGCAGGCCTTCACCGTCGTTCCGGCGTTCTACTTCGTGTACCTTCTCGCGGCACCCACGTCGCTGGCTCGCCGCATCAAGCAGCTCGTGGTGTGCACCGGGGCCCTGGCCGTCGCCGCCGGCTGGTGGGTGATCACAGTCGCGCTGTGGCCGGTCGGGTCGCGGCCGATGATCGACGGCTCGCCCGACAACAGCATCTGGAACCTGATCTTCGACTACAACGGATTCGGCCGGCTCGTGAGCAGCGGTGCGGGCGGAAGTGGAGGCGGATTCAGCGGAGCGACCGGCGTCTTCCGGCTGTTCAACGACCTTATGGGTGGCCAAGCATCATGGCTGTTGCCCGCCGCGCTGCTCGCGCTCGTGACGGGGTTGGTCGTGCGCTTCCGGGCGCCGCGCACCGATCGTACGAGGGCGGCGGTCCTGCTGTGGGGCGGGTGGCTGGTCGTGACCGGCGCGGTATTCAGCTTCGGACAGGGAGTCATCCACACCTACTACACCGTTGCGCTTGCGCCAGCCGTTGCCGCGCTGGTGGCCATCGGCGCGGTCCAGCTCTGGCAGTACCGCCAGCACATGCAGGCCCGGGTCATCGGAGCGCTGGGAATCGTGGGCACAGCGGCATGGAGCTACGAGCTGCTCAGTCGATCGCCCAGCTATGTCCCGTGGCTGCGGATCGTGGTGCTTGGCGCCGGCGTCTTGTCGGCCGTCGCTCTCGTGCTCGCCCCCCTCGCCACACGGCTACGACCGCCATTTGACCCGTGCATGGGTCGGCCTCGGCCTGATCGCCTGCTTAGCCGGGCCGGCCGCATTCGTTGGCACGACGGTGACGACCGCCTACACCGGGAGCGTGCCGTCGGCGGGGCCCGCCGTCACGTCCGCCGTCACCGGCGGTGGGCCCCCAGGGGGCGGTGAGGGAGGGGGCGGGGGTGCCCCGTCGGGCGCGAACGGCACGACCCGCACGGGCACTTCCCCGAGCTCAGGTTCGGCGCCCAGTGGTGCCCCCACGGGCTCGGCGTCTTCGGGAGCGTCGTCGGGAACCCGTCCGAGCGGGTCCAGCGGGACCCGTCCGACGGCGAGCTCAGGTACGACCACACCCGCCACCGGCGCCAAAAGCGGAACTCCGGGCGCCGGAGGTGCGGCCGCCGGAGGAGATCCGGGGGGCGGCGGGGGCGGTGGCCTCAGCACCTCCAGCGCACTCGTCCGCACGCTGGAGAAGGATGATGGCTCGTATCGCTGGGTCGCCGCCACCTTCGGCTCCCAGAGCGCCGCCGACCTCGAGCTCGCCACCAATGGTGACCCCGTCATGGCCATCGGCGGCTTCAACAACAACGGCGGCAACCTCACGCTCGCCCAGTTCAAGGCATACGTGGCCGCTGGCGACATCCACTACTTCATCGCCTCGGGCGGTGGTGGTGCCGGTGGGGGCACGAGCGGCTCCGAGGCCGCCATCTCGAAGTGGGTTGCCGAGCACTACACATCGACCACCATCGGCGGTCAGACCGTCTACGACCTCACTGCCAACCGCTGACATGGAGACTTCGCACCGCAGCCAGAACTCCGAGAGGCGTGTCCACCCCGCGGAGGCGCCTCCCAACTCTGTGGCGACGGTTTGGTGGCGGCCATGACGACTGAGGGGCCGGAGGACACATGCGGGTACCCGCTGCTTCGACTTGAACGATTGGAGCCTGTGAACGAGTTGGTGGAGCTCTGCCAACCGGGTACTTCGGGGTGCCTTCGGAGACGCCACTGCTGAGGGCATGCTCGCCAACCCAAATCTCGCCATTGCATTCTCATTAGGACCCATTACCCGGGACCGACGGGACTGACCCACGAGATCTGGACCGACCATCGGGAGGCCGACCGGCTGCGACCCACCTGCAGTTGCACCCAGAGCAGCCTGGACGGCCGCCCAACGGATCCCATGCTCGCCAGCCGCAGCACGGGTTCCAGGTGGTGCCCAGAAGGGTCCTCGATTCTCAGCGGAGTTTCGGCTCTCCTTCGGCGGAGGTTCTTTCGGCCGCTGTCCAATACCTCCATCAGGTGGTGGGTATCGCCACAGACCCTACGAAAGGACCCGAAAATGGCAGGTCAAGAGAGCGCTGCGAGATCCCAGCATCCCCAGCCCGGGCTCGCACGAGACCGGGCGCTGACACGGGTCCGCCACCTCACCGCCGCGACCGGGGTCACCGCAGCCGTTGCCGCAGCGGGACTCGGTTTGCTGGTCGCATCCGAGACGAAGACGGCGGCCACCACGAAGGCAGCCTCGTCAGCAACGACGTCGAAGTCGTCTACGTCGCCCGCGACCAACTCGTCCACCTCCACGTCGACAACGACCAACTCGTCCACGTCGACGACGAACAACGCGTCCTCCTCCACGTCGGACGCGGCGTCGTCGGACTCGAGTTCGACTACCACGACGACGCCGAGCACGACGACCACCACGACGACCCCAGCAGCGTCTTCGACCAAGTCGAGCGCAAGCACCACCTCGGGCCAGACATGACCACGATGACCAGCGAGCGACGCGTCATCGGCGAAATGTCGATCCACGACGAACCGGCACTGGCGAGTCGATCGATGCGAGCCATCGGCACCACTGCAACGGTGCTCGTCACCCGTCCCGATCGGGTCGATACGGCGCTGCACTTGCTCAACGACGACCTGGCAGCCCTCGACATGGCCTGCAGCCGCTTCCGGGACGACTCAGAGATCAGGCGGGTCGAGGAATACAGCCTCGGGCGCCCCGTCACCGTCAGCCCCCTCCTCTTCGAAGCTCTCGAAGTGGCCTGCAACGTTGCCGTCCGGACCGCCGGCATCGTCGATCCGACGATCGGCTCCGCACTCGTCGAGCTTGGCTACGACCGCGACTTCGATGCGCTCGTCGATCGGCACCCGGCGGGCGACCACTTCGAACCCGCACCGGGGTGGTGGCAGATCCGCCTGGACCGCGGCGCCCGCACGGTTGTCATCCCTGCCGGCGTGCACGTCGATCTGGGTTCGACGGCGAAGGCCTTCGCGGCCGATCGGTCCGCACAGCGCATTGCCGCCGCGCTCGACTGCGGTGTCCTGGTCAACTTGGGTGGCGATGTCGCCATCGCTGGCCCGGCCCCGATCGACGGATGGGCGGTCGGGATCGCATCGCACTGCACAACGCCGACCGACGATGTCGACGTCGTCCTCGCCGTGCACGCCGGAGGCGTCGCCACCTCGGGCACGACGGCGCGGACGTGGACCCGAAACGGCCGTCAGATGCACCACATCGTCGACCCGTGGACAGGTGAGCCGGCGTCTCCGGTCTGGTCGTTGGTGTCGACGCTCGCTCCGAGCTGCGTGGAGGCCAACGCGTGGAGCACGGCCGCCATCGTGTGGGGCGACGACGCCGTCGGCAACCTCGGCGAACACGGCGTTTCCGCCCGACTAGTCGATCGCCTCGGCGACGTGACCCATGTCGGTCAGTGGCCCGTGGAGTCATCCAAGAGCGAAAGGCAGGTTCTGTGATGTCGTCCACCACGATCTGGTACACCATGAGAGCCTCGGGTGTCGTCGCCCTCGTCCTGCTCAGCGCCACGATGACGCTGGGCATCCTTACCGCCGGGCGCGCGAAGTCCCGCACCTGGCCGGCGTTCGCGCAAGCCGATCTGCACAAGCGGATCTCCATCATTGCGATGGTGTTTCTGACGCTGCACGTGCTCACCGCCGTGCTGGACACGTACGTGCACGTCGGATGGGCGGCCCTCGTCGTGCCGTTCGCCTCCGGGTACCGACCGTTCTGGGTCGCCCTGGGAACGGTCAGCGTCGACCTCATCCTTGCGCTGGCGATCTCAGGGGCTCTGCGCCAGCGCATCAGCGCCCGGACGTGGCGGGCCATCCACTGGGTCGCCTACGGCAGCTGGCCGGTGGCGATGGCCCACTCGCTCGGGATGGGCACCGACGCCGCTCAGCTGTGGATGGACGCCCTGGCGGCGATCTGCGCCTTCGGTGTCGTCTCTTCGCTGGCCTGGAGGATCCATGCGGCCCGCACGGTCCGAAGGGTCATCACGACCGACGGAGCCGGGGCCCGGGTCAAGGCCCGGACGAGCGCATCCACCGATCGCCGCATGGTGGTCAGCACAACCCACGCAGCGCTGGCTCGGCCGACTCCTACTTCCCCGGCATTGTCCCCGACGCACCACGCCTCTCTCCGCACACAACCCGAAAGGACGTAGATATGACCACCCTCACCGCCACCCGCACGGGTCGGCTGCTCACCCCAGACGGCGCCCAGACCACGCTGGGCGACCACCTTGCGATCCACGGACCACTGTCGCTGGCGGGTGACACGGACCACGCATCGCGGTCGCGGTTCTTCGAGGAGATCGCCGCGTCGGGCCTCTTCGGACGTGGCGGCGCCGCGTTCCCCACGTCCCGCAAATGGGAGACGATGTGCGCGCTCGAGACGGCGGCCGGTGGTCGTCGTCAACGCGATGGAGGGTGAACCCGCCAGCTCGAAGGACCACGTGCTGTTGACCCGAGCGCCCCACCTCGTCCTTGACGGTGCCGAGGTGGCGGCCCATGCGGTCAATGCCGCCGAGATCAAGATCTGCGTCGCAACGGACAACGCGGTCGCCGCGGCGTCCATGGAGCGCGCCGTCGCGGAACGCAGGAGATCCGGACTCGTGCGATGCCCTGTCACGGTGCATCGCCCGCCCGGTCGCTATGTGGCCGGCGAGGAATCGGCCTTGGTGAGTTGGCTCGACAAGGGCCGGGCGCTGCCCACCTTCCGGCCCGACAAGTCGGTGCCGCTCGAGGTCTCGCGCCGACCGGCCCTCGTGCACAACGCCGAGACGATGTCCCAGATCGCCTTGATCGCACGCAACGGCGCCGCATGGTTCCGCCAACGGGGAACCGTCGAGGCACCGGGGTCGTCGCTCGTGACCATCAGCGGGGCGGTGGACGCACCCGGCGTGTTCGAAGTTGAGCTGGGCACGCCCCTCTCCGAGATGCTCGGGTGGGCCGGCGTCAACGCAGAACTCTCGGGCGTGCTCCTTGGCGGCTACGGAGGAGCCTGGCTCGAGACGTCCCTACTCGACGTGCCCTACACCCCCGCCGCCCTGTCCGCCGCCGGCGCGACGCTTGGCGTAGGCGTCGTGATCGCGCTCCCCGCAACGTCGTGCGGGCTCTGCGAGACCGCTCGCATCGCGACATACATGGCCGGGCAGAGCGCAGGGCAGTGCGGTCCCTGTGTCTTCGGGCTGCCGGCACTGGCCTCGGATCTCGAACAGTTGGCCCTCGGCCGCGCCGAGCCCGACCTGGTCGAACGGATCTGGGCCCGGGCCGACGACATAGAAGGCCGAGGTGCCTGCCGGCACCCCGATGGTGTCGTCCGTCTCGTGCGCAGCGCTCTCGACGTGTTCGCGGACGATGTGCTGGCCCACGCCCAGGGCCGACCCTGCGCGGGGGTCAAGGCGCGCAGCGTCCTTCCCGAAGGAACCACGCACGCAAGGAGGATCTCATGAGCAGGTCGAGAGGAAGCACCGTTCGTCTCCAGGTCGATCCGGTAGCTTGCGACGCGTTTGGCTACTGCGCCGAGCTGTTGCCCGAGCACGTGACGCTCGACGAATGGGGCTATCCCGTCTTGAACGGAGAACCGGTCGATGCTGAGCTGGTCGCCCTGGCCACCCGAGCCGTCAACGAGTGTCCACGTCGGGCGCTCCGACTCGTGCGGCGCACCGCCCGGTCCTGAACCGCGGAATCGCCCGGCGCCGACGCGGTGGGGGGATCATCGATCCCTGCGGAACGGAACGGCCACTGAACCTTGGGCCATCCTCCGCCACCATCCCCTGGGTACCGAGGTTGGAAAGCATTCAGTTAACCCATGTCTTATGTGGGTGTCTGCAACGTCGTCTCAGGCCGTAAAACAGCAGCTCAGAGTGCCGAAGGCCAGATCTGCTCCGGTTCGCTGGTTCAGTCAACCACCGGTGTGGCCAAGCCGACGGGGGTGCTCACGATAGCAAGCAGCCGGTCAGCTATGACCGAGCTATTGCGTCGCGAAACCGGCGAAGTGGGCGACCCCATTCGTCGGGCCTCGTCGTCCTAGTCCGTTGCTAGCACATTTGCATTGTCAGGCGGCTCAGCGAAGACCGCCCGAGTGGACTCGGCAACGGCACGTCCGTCCTCACGCTTGCTGTATTTTCACTCGGTCAGTGGGATCGATGCAGAATCAAACGCTTGTTGAGGATGGCTCTCACACTGTTCGATATTTCCCCCTTGGTGGTTTGGAAGCATGCTGCTAGACCGCGCCGAGGAACGAACAGCTATCGACGAGGCGATCGAGGCGGTCAGTTCCGGGCGTAGTCGGGTACTGGTGTTCGTCGGCGACGCCGGCATGGGAAAAACGAGTCTCCTCAAGCACGCCGTCGATAGCGCTTCTCAGTTCGACACCGCGTGGATCGCAGGCATTGAGGCCGAAAGCGACCTCGGATTTGGGGCGCTTGACCGTCTCCTGAGGCCATTGATGCCGCGACTGAATCAGCTACCCGATCCACAGCGATGCGCGTTGGAGGCAGCATTAGGACTAACCGCGGACACACCGGCGGACCGGTTTCTCGTTGGCTTGGCGTGTTTGAGCCTTCTTGCGGATGTCGGATCTGAGCGCGGGCTTCTGTTCGTTATCGATGATGCACAATGGATCGACCGAGAGTCACTGGAAGCGTTGAGCTTTGTCGCGCGACGACTCGACGCCGATCGCGTTGCGTTGTTGTTCGGCTTGCGTGAGCTGTCCCCTGTTGCGGGAGTCTTAGATGGCTCTCCCCACTTTGCACGTCGGGGGACTACCCGACGACGCGGCCCTTGAGCTGCTATCTGCAAGCGTCGACACGCCGATTGAGTCCCACACAGCCCGGCGCATCGTTGAACAGACGGGCGGATGTCCGTTGGCGCTGATCGAACTCGCGAACGGGTTGACGGAGCGGCAATTGCGCGGAGGTGACGTGCTTGGCGAAGTGCTGCCGATAGGCCGCCAGCTCGAAAAACACTTCCTCGGAATGGTGCGATCTCTAGACGAAAGCGGCGCGTACGTTTCTCTTAGTGGCGGCCTCCGAGACCTCCGGTGATTTGGCGCTGGTGCGCCGCGCCGCCTTCGAACTCGGTGCCGACGCAGACGCTGAGGACGCGGCTGTCGCGAGCAGACTCGTAGTCGTGCACCCGAGAGTGTCGTTTCGGCATCCCTGCATCAGGGCTGCGATCTATTCTGGCGCCCCGCGAACTAGCGCGACCAGGTTCATCTGACGCTCGCACGCCTTATCGACCGAACTGATCCCGATCGTCGCGTGCGACACCTTGCCGCGGCCGCCCGAGTGCCTGATGCGGCACTCGGTCTCGAACTGGAACAAGCGGCCGAACGATCGGCACGTCGCGGCGGTTATGCCACAGAAGCGCAATTTCTGCTCGAAGCGGCGCAATTGTTCCCCGAGAGCGACGACAGAGGTCGGAGATTTCTGCGCGTCTGCGATTGCGGCGTGGAATGCTGGCCTACCGCTGCGATCAGAATCGCTACTTGAGCAAGCCCGCCCCCTTCTGACCGATCCGCTGCTGCAGGCCGAAGCTCTGCGCCTCGACGGTCGCCTCCGCGGTCGTGACTGGCGTCTCGCGTCGGCTCCCGCTCTCCTCTACGAAGCCGCGATGGCACTACAACCGCTCCAGCCAGAGCTTGCAACCGACACCTTTCTCGAAGCGCTCGAAGCGTGTCACATCACCCAACAGTTCACCGAAGGAACTACCCCAGAGGCAATTGCGCGGGCAGCTCTGTCCTCAAGGTCGACGCACCACATAGAGATTCGTACGGCGGACCTTCTCCTAGAAGGAACGGCCCATCTGTTCATATCTGAGTTCGACAGTGCGATGCGAGCACTTCGCGACGCCGCTCCAGCACTCCGAACTGGAACCCTCACGCGTGACCAGATTGCTACCTGGTTTCACCTCGCTCCCGTCGTCATGGAGGAGCTCCATGACGACGAGACCTACAACGCGTGGGTGAATCGTGTTGAGTCGCAAGCGCGCACTGACGGGGCTCTAATTGCGCTTCAGTTCATCTTATTGGCACGAGCAACGCTTGAGATTCGCGCCGGCCGCTTCAAGTCGGCCGAGATGACTTACGACGAGATTATTGACCTGTCGCGCCTTATCGGTCTACGCGTGGACTTCTGGGCGACGCTTTACGTCCAGCTCTATGCATGGCGTGGCCAGGAGATCGAAGCGCAGGCAGCCGCGAAAGCGCTCCGTGAAAAGGGTTCTGCGGCGGCGGGCGCAGCATTTGCCGGGCGTGTTGCCGATCTTGCCGTGGGAACGCTTGAGCTGGGAATGGCACGCTATGCCGAAGCTCTAGGTGCCGTCGCGCCGATGGTGGACACCGACATGCCTGGGTGGACATGCGCCTCGCGCTACCAATCTCGGTGGAGGCCGCAGCGCCGGAGCGGGCGGCTGGACCTGGCGGAAGGGTATCTCGAGCAACTTCGCGTGCGAACGGAGGCTGCGGGTACGAAGTGGGCGCTCGGTCAGCTCTCTCGGTGCCGCGCTGCTCCTCGCCGGCAGTGAGGCTGAAGAGTTTCACAAGGAGGCGATCAGGTTGCTTGCTACGACCTCGGTGGTTACCGAGCTCGCGCAGGCACATCTTGGCTACGGCGAGTGGCTCCGGCGCGAAGGTCGACAAGTCGAGGCCAGAGGTGAACTTCGGTCCGCGTATGACCTGTTCGTCTCGATGGGGGCTGACGCGTTCGCATCGCGGGCGCGCTCCGAGCTGCTGGCTGCCGGCGATCAGGTACAGCGTCACCGTTCTGACTTCCGGACCAGCCTCACCGCACAGGAGAGCCAGGCAGCTCGGCTCGCTGCGGACGGCGCAACAAACGCCGAGATTGCAGCACAGATGTTTATCAGCGCCAACACTGTTGATTATCACTTGCGTAAGGTCTACCGAAAGCTCGGAATCGGTTCACGACGAGAGCTTTCGCGGGCACTGCCAATCGGGGAATAGCTTCGTACCGAAGTAGAGGCGGTGTGCTGGGATCCTGCAAGAGGACCGGGCCTGTTCGGCTTGATCGTCAGCGAATGCTCCTGACTGGCCACCGGAAGGCCGGCGTCGGTCGTCCTGGGTGGCCGGAGCAGCTTCGGTCACAGCTCCTCTATTCCGTGTCGGAACTGCTGCTACGCGACGGCTTCGCTCGGGTGTGCCTGGGCGCCCCTCCGAAGGCGTTGGGTTTGCGCCACAAGCTCGAAGAGATCCTCCCCCGAGATAGTCTCCTTCTCGAGGAGAGCGGCGATGACGGCGTCGAGTTCGTCACGGTTGTCGCTCAGGAGCTGACGAGCCCTGCTCTCGGCTTCTGTGAGCAGCCGCGTCCACCTCCTGGTCGATGAGCTGTTGAGTGCCTTCGGCGTAGGGACGCTCCCGTCCGAACTGCGGACCGTTGAGGTGCGAGGGATCGTCGGATCCGTAGCCGACGGGTCCGAGTCGGGTTGACAGGCCCCATTCCGTGATCATCTTGATCGCCAACTGGGTAGCGCTGGAAAGATCGCTGGCCGCTCCGGTGGAAGCCTCACCCAGGACCAGGTTCTCCGAGGCACGGCCACCGAGCCGGACAGCCAAGGAGTCGTGCAGGTAGCTCTCGGAGTAGAGGTGGCGCTGATCAACTGGGAGTTGCTCGGTGACACCAAGGGCGCGGCCTGCAGGCAGGATCGTGATCTTGGCGACTGGGTCAGCATGCTCAGAGAGGAAAGCAACGAGCGTGTGCCCAGCTTCGTGAATGGCAACGGACCGCTTCTCTTCGGGGAGAAGCGCGTTCGAGGCGTCACGCCGGCCGAGCAGGACGCGATCCTGCCTTGTCGATGTCCCGAGCCACGATGACGTCGCGGTCGTCGCGGATCGCCACGATGGCGGCCTCGTTGATCAGGTTGGCCAGAGATCTGCCCCCGAGAATCCGGGAGTGGCGTGGGCGACGGCCTCGAAGTCGACGTCGGGACCAAGGTGTTTGCCTTGGCCGTGCACGGCCAAGATGGCGGCCCGCTCGGCCTGGTTGGGCAGGGGATCTCCACCTCGCGATCGAAGCGACCGGGACGGAGCAGCGCCGGATCGAGGACCTCAGGCCGGTTGGTGGCGGCCATGACCACCACCCCGGTGCTGGGATCGAAGCCGTCCATCTCGGCCAGAAGTTGGTTGAGCGTCTGCTCGTGCTCGTCGTTCGAGATGATGGATCCACCCCGCCTCTGGCCGATGGCGTCGATCTCGTCGATGAAGATGATCGAGGGGCCCCGCTTGCGGGCATCGGCAAAGAGGTCCCTCACTCGGGGGACGCCCCCACGCCCACGAACAGCTCGACGAAACTCGAGCCGGTGAGGGCAAGGAACGGCACGC
>CAWITA010000003.1:0-38859 GCA_963838835.1 uncultured Acidimicrobiaceae bacterium | reverse complement strand
GTTAGTTAGCTCACGCTCAGCCTCCGCCCACTCACCCAAGGCATGCTGTGTCTGCCGGTGGCTGGCGGTCCAGTTGCTTCCGAGGACCAACGGCTCTACCAGCGGGTCAGACACCTTGGGCAGGTGAAAGGGGATAGCCGCGCGTGACGGACATCTCAAGGCAAGGAAGTGTCCCTGTTGTGGACCCAGGGACCACCAATGCAGAATCGATCGTCCACGGGACCGCTGGCCGGACTGAAAGGCGTCGGTCTCGCTCGGGTTGACAGCACATAGCTGAGAGCCGCCCATGGGTAATGCCCTCATCACCGACCTCTACGAGCTCAACATGGCGGCCAGCTACCTGCGTCGCGGAATGGTGGGGCCGGCGACTTTTAGCCTGTTCGTGCGCCGCCTTCCTCCAAGTCGGGGGTTTCTCGTTGCGGCGGGGCTCGAGGACTCTCTCAGGTACCTCCAGTCATTCGCCTTTGACCCAGAAGACCTGGCGTGGCTCGGGGCAGCGGGCTTTCTCCCGGACGTCGTAGACATGTTTGCCGCCATGCGCTTCAGCGGGGACGTGCACGCGGTACCCGAGGGTCGTGTCATCTTCGCCGACGAGCCCCTGCTCGAAGTCACTGCTCCGATCGCGGAAGCACAGCTGGTCGAGACCTACCTCTTGAACCAGATCACCTACCAGACGGCGCTGGCCACCAAGGCCGCCCGGTGCCGCGTGGCGGCCGGGGAGATCGAGCTCGTCGACTTCGCCTTGCGGAGGACCCATGGCGCAGAGGCCGGGATGGCGGTCGCCAGGGTCTCGGCGATTGCCGGCTTCGGGGCCACGAGCAATGTGGAAGCTGCCCGACGGTTCGGGCTCGAGGCCGCGGGAACGATGGCCCACTCGTACATCGAGGCGTTCGCGACGGAAGCAGGAGCCTTCCGGGCGTTTGCCGAGGATTTCCCGGAGCGCACCACGTTCCTCGTCGACACCTTCGACACCCGAGCCGGTGTGGCGGCCGCCATCGAGGTCATCGGCCAGCTCGGGCTGAATGGGCCTCTCGGAGTCCGTCTCGACAGCGGCGACCTCGCTAGGCTCGCCCGCGAGACCCGCGAGCAGCTCGATGACGCCGGTCTGCCCGACGTGCGGATCTTCGTGAGCGGCGGTCTGGATGAGTACGATCTGGAGCGGTTCCGGGTGGACCAGATCCCCGTTGACGCCGCCGGCGTCGGCACTCAGATGGGAGTGTTGGCCGACGCCCCCTCGCTCGACAGTGTCTACAAGCTGGTGGCGTTCGGAGAGCGACCGGTGCTCAAGTTGTCCACCGGGAAGGCCACCCTGCCGGGCGCCAAGCAGGTGTGGCGACGTCTCCCGATACGAGAGGATCTGCTGGCCACGCGGGACGAACGCGGTCCGGCCGATATGGAGCCATTGCTGGTTCCGGTGATGCGCGGCGGGGTGCGAGAGGGGCCTCCTGACACCATTGCGGCAGCCCGGCAGCGGCTCGAACGTGACCTCGGTGGGCTGGACCCGAGCGTACGTGACCTGCATGCACCGACCAGCGCTTCGGTGGTGATGTCCGAGCGGCTGCGAGCCCTTACGGGTCAGGTGATGGCTGACCTTTCGGTTCAGGCCAGAGGCTCAGGTGGTCAACCACCAGCTCAGAGCTTGTAGCCCAGCTGGCGCAAGAGAGCCTTACGGTCGGACACGTCCGCGTCCGTCTCGATCCCGGCGGGGGGCAGGCCGTCGATGACACCGATGATGCCCCGGCCGAACTCAGTCTGCGCTACGAGTACTTCAACCGGGTTCGCGGTCGCGGAGAAGATGGTGCACACCTCCGAGACCATCTTGATCGCGTTCAAGACATTGACCGGGAATCCCTCGCGAAGGAAGATGATGAACGAGTGACCAGCGCCGATTCCTTCGGCGTTGCTGGCGGCCAGGTCGATGAGCTCTTCTTCGTTACCCGCGCAACGGATGAGACAGGGACCGGAGGCCTCGCAGAACGCGATCCCGAAACGCAGCTGTGGGCTCGTTCCTGCCAATGCTTCGTAGAGGTCCTCGATCGTCTTCACGAAATGCGCTTGACCGACGATCACGTTCATGGCATCCGGTTTCTCGATGGGATATGCGCTCAGCTCCACGGATCCTCTCCTCGTTGTTGGTGACCGACAATCGCGCGACGTTCAATCAGCAGACCCATACAGATGTGCCAATCGGCGCGAGATTGCTCGACAATATCCATTCGACCGCCTCGTTGCTCACCTTCACGCATCCGTGGGAGACAGGGTACGGCGGCACGTCGGTGTCGCCGTGAATGGCGAAACCCTCATCGAAGAACTTCGGCAACCAGAGCTGCCCGAGCGAGTCCACTACCATGCCGTAGACCTGGCGGTAAACCCGGCACAGTCCTACCGGAGTGCTGGCGATGGCCGGCACGCCGTCTTCGGTATAGGCGTAACCGCCGCCCGTGGAGGTGTTGAGGGTCTAGGAGAGATGGCCGTTCTGGACGAACATCAAAAGGTCGTCGTCCAGATCGACCTCGATCACACTTCCAGACGTGCTGCGAGGATGCGGGACGACTCCCTCTGCAAGGGCGTGCTCTGTCACCGGCCCCACGATGCCGTCCCGGGTGATGCCAGCGTCCTTCTGGAGCGGGTGGACCGCCTGTTCGGTGGTATCGCCGAACCTCTCGTCGGGCGTGCCGAGCCAATAGTCCAGCGAGCTCAAGCGCTGCTGCAGGGCCAGCACGCCCGGCCCGCTTGCCCCGGGCCCGATATTGGCTGGTGTGGTCGTGGTGTTCGTGGTCGAACTGGTCGCCAGTCCGGCCGTCGCTGGCGCAGCGGAGACCAACGTGCTCGAGGTCGTCCTCGGGGGAGGAAGACTGGCCTGCGGAGCGGACCGCGAGGGGTTTGCTGCACGCGGACAACAACGACATTCCCAACAGCACCGTCGCGAGACCCAGAGCGGTGCGCCTCGTGCTCCCCTCGCAACGACGCCTTCGGAGGCTCGACGGCGCCTGGGGTCGCGTCAGGTTCGACCCTGACGTGGAGTTAAGGACACCTAGCCCAGGGTCCGAGGTCACATTGGGCTACGCCGGGCTTGGAACCCTCGATCCCTGGTGGAGGACACTCTCGCGGGACGTCCCGGGTTCGAAGGCGTCACCGCGCACTGTCGGCAGGATTCTCAGAGACCAGTCGGATAGGTCTCCGGAGGCTCTCCCGAGCTCCAGAGCAAAGTGCGCTCGAGGGGCTCGACTGCGGAGGTGTGATCGAGGTGGATCACTGCATCGAACTGGTCACCGAGACAAGCGTGGAAGTAGTGACTCCGACGCTCGGTCTCCGGGCGATAGATGACTCCAATTGCCCGCTCCAGGCGCGGGATCACCATGGCGTCGTGCACGGCCGGATCGGCCAAGTCCATCCAAAAGCGACTCTCTCTTGCGTCGTGGAGATAGGACTCATGACTATCGGTCATCGCGGGACGCACTCGCTTGCGCTCAGACAGACCACCCCACTCGCTGGCTGCCGTCACGGTGCCGTCAAAGGTGGTGAACCCGATCAGAGCGCACTCGCGCCCGTAGCGTTGTCGGGCCAGTTGGCCGACGTTGAGCTCACCATTAGCTCCCATCTCAGTAGAACGCGCGTCGCCCACGTGCGAATTGTGCTCCCAAACCACCACCCTGGCGCGGCCAAGTTGGTGTTCGAGGTGGTCGGCGAGCGAATCGAGCGTCGCGGCCATGTGGCGATCACGGAGGTTCCACGAGGACACGTCAGCCCGATACATCTGCTGGTAGTACTCCTCGGCGTCGCGCACAACAAGCGCGTTCTGTTCGGCGAAGAAGAACTCGTCGTCGGCCACCCAGCCGTCGCGCCGAAGGTACCCCTGCGCTCTTCGGCGCAACTCGATCAGCTGCGTGACAACCTCGTTCTCGCATGGGATGGCGCCTGAGTAGGCCAGGGCATAGCCGTAGGCCTGTCCTTCTCCACCGACATGGTCGAAGCATGAGTAGCGGGCCCGAGCCCGTGTGGCCTCGTCCGGATCGACTCGCTCGAGATAGCTGACCACGGCCTCCATTGAAGCGCGGAGGCTGTAGAGGTCCAAACCGTAGAAGCGCGCCTTGAGTGCCGGATTGACATGGGCGTCGTTACGAGCGCGGAGCCATTCCAAAAAAGCCAGGACATCGCGGTTCCGCCACATCCACGCCGGGAAGCGCTGGAAGTCCGAGAGTGCCGTATCGGCGTCAGCGTCATCTGATAGCCCCATGACGTAGCGGTTGACCCGGTAGGCGTCGGGCCAGTCTGCCTCCACCGCCACAGCATTGAATCCACATACGTCGATGAGATGACGAGTGATGCGGGCTCGCTCCGCGTAGAAGTCGTGAGTACCGTGGGAGGCCTCGCCGATGAGGACGAACCTCCGATCTCCCACGAGATCGAAAAGCGCGTCGTAGTCATTCTGAGCGCCCGTGATCGAGTGAAGATGGCCCTTCAGCGTCGAGGAGATCGACGTATCGACCATATGCACAGTCTCGTCACATCCCGGTCGTGGCGACAGGGACGAACGTCACAATCGCCCATGGTCCGGAGACGGGCAGAAACGGTCTTGAGACAGGCTTGTCGATCGATATCTAAGCACTGCTGCCTGACATCCCGGACCTCGAAAGGCGAAATCGCCCCAGCTATGACCGTGGTTCATCGCGTGAAGAGACCCGACGGCGAATCCGCCGCTCGAGCCGTTCGGCGTGAATAGACGAAAGTCGGGGTGTCTCGGCCCCAAAATTGACCCGTCCCGGTGTGTGGGCCGTTGCACCGCCCGCAGACCTCAAACTACGTCATCGGAGGCTCATCCATTTTGCCCAATGCACCGTCCCGCTTGGCTAGTCGGTGCTCGTGCTCGGGCAGACACCTCAGTCCTTTACTCCGAGAGGCGGCCCGACACGCGATCGGCAACCGAGCAGGCTTAGAACGTTGCCGCCCGACAAGCGTCACGGACCCGCCGACTGAGTCAGCAATCCTTCCTAAGCATTGCTCATTCCTCCGGCCCGCAACAGGGCCGTTGGACTCTTCCGCAGCGAATCTCGGCAACCAGAGGTCGTTGCGAGGCACCACGAAACACGGGACCTTGGACCCTGGTCTGTCATCGGCGCTCCCCGCAATATCAAATCCAATTGGCCCGACCACCATGGCAGTGCGGACGAGCACGGAAGGGAAGTTCGATGTCGCTCCTCACTACGAAGTCAGCACCCCCACCGTCCGTCACCGAACCCCCTCTCTCAGGCCGCAATCAGGAGAAGGCCCATGCCCTGGGCCTGACCTCGGCCACCGGCCTGGTCATCGGCAGCATCGTGGGCACCGGCGTGTTCACCATGCCGGCCGTGCTTGGCCGGCGCCGGCACCATGGGCATCGTCGTGCTCGGTGTCATCGCCGTGGGCGCGATGCTCCTGGCCGTCCTGTTCGGCCAGCTGACCAAGCGGGTGCCCAACAGCGACGGCGGCCTGTACGCCTACTCCCGCCACGAGTTCGGCGACTTCGCCGGCTACCTCGTGGGCTGGTGCTACTGGGTCCAGTCCTGGGCCGGCAATGCGGCCATCGTCTCGTCCTGGGTGTTCTACGTCGACGCCCTCTTCGGCTGGGCCCACAACACCGGCATGGAGAACTGGCTGCATCGCCATGGTCGGTCTGTGGGTGCCGGCCATCATCAACCTGGTCGGGGTCCGCCAGATGGCGTGGTTCCAGAACGTCACCGTCGTCCTCAAGTTCCTCCCGCTCCTCTTCGTCGGCGTCGTCGGGCTGGTTCTTCGTGACCTCGGCCAACTTCGGCCCCTTCAACGCCTCGGGCGGCAGCCTCTACAGCGGCATCGGGATCGCCGCCGGCGTGGCGCTCTTCTCCTTCATCGGGGTCGAGGCGGCGGCCATCACGGCCAAGCGGGTGAAGGACCCGCGGCGCAACGTGATGCGGGCCTCGGTGATCGGCACGGCGGCTCAGCGCCGCTCCTCTACGTGCTGGTGACGGCGGCCGTGATGGGCCTGGTGGCCCACCACACCCTCGTCGACACCGGGTCGCCGTTCGTCAACGCCTTCCAGGCCATGTTCCCCCACGACGCCTGGGCCGGGAAGTTCATCGCCGCCGTCGCCGTGATCTCGGGCATCGGCGCCCTGAACGGCTGGACCCTCATCGTCACCGAGACGTCACGGGCCATCGCCCAGGACGACATGTTCCCCCGGCCCTTCGCCTGGACCGACCGCAAGGGCACGGCCTGGTTCGGCATCGTGGTCGGGACCGCGCTGCCGTCGCTGCTCATGCTGTGGCGCTACAACACCAAGACGGGGCTCACCGTCTTCACCTACCTGGTCGACCTCACCGTGGTCACCGTGGCCATCCCCTACTTCATGTCGGCCATCGCCCAGCTCACCTTCTTGGTCTCGCGGCGTCGGCGGGTCGACGGCTGGGCCCTGGCCCGCGACCTCATGGTGGCCGGCATCAGCGTGCTGTTCTCCATGTGGGTGACGTTCGCCTCGGGCTACCAGGTCGTCTACCAGGCCCTGGTCGTGATCCTGGCCGGCCTCATCCTCTACGCCTTCCTGAACGCCCGGCGCGAGCGCCTCGGTGAGGCGGCCGAGCCGACGGACCTGCCACCGGAGACGACGACGGCGGCCGAGCTGGCCGAGTCGGCCTGAGTGACCAACGAGATCGAACGGAGGAGTGCCATGACGTTCCACGTCGACTCTGAGATCGGCCAGCTGCGCCAGGCCATCGTCCACCGGCCCGGGCTCGAGCTGTCCCGGCTGACGCCGGAGAACATCGGCGAGCTGCTCTTCGACGACGTGATGTGGGCCAAGAAGGCCAAGGAGGAGCACGACGCCTTCGCCGAGGCGCTCCGGGACAAGGGCGTGCGGGTCCACTACTACGGGCAGCTTGCTGGCCGAGACGCTCGAGCTGCCCGAAGGCCGGGCCTTCGTGCTCGACCGGGTCTGCACGCCCGAGATCCTCGGCCCGTCGCTGGTCGGACCCGGTGCGCCGCCTCTTCGAGGACCTCGACGGCGCCGACGCTGGCCGAGTTCCTGGTCGGTGGCGTCCTCAAGGCCGACCTGCACCCGCTGCGGGCCCACAGCCTCAAGTGGGACATGCTGCGGGCCGACGACTTCGTCCTCACCCCGCTGCCCAACCACCTGTTCCAGCGGGACAACTCGTGCTGGATCTACGGCGGCGTGACCATCAACCCGATGGCCAAGCCGGCCCGTCAGCGCGAGACGCTGCACACCCGGGCCATCTACCGCTTCCACCCGCTGTTCGCCGGCGCCGACTTCGTCACCTACTACGGCGACGACGACCGCAACTACCAGCCGGCCACCATCGAGGGCGGCGACGTCCACGTCATCGGCCACGGAGCCGTGCTCATCGGCATGGGCGAGCGCACGACGCCGATGGCCGTCGAGACGCGTCGCCCATGCCCTCTTCGACGCCGGGCAGGCGACCAGGGTGGTCGCCATCGAGCTGCCCCACAGCCACGCCTTCATGCACCTCGACACGGTGATGTCCATGGTCGACCGAGCACCTTCGTCCTCTACCCCTACTTCGACCGGCACCTGCGCAGCTGGACCATCACGGCCGGGAGATGACCCGGGCGAGCTCACCGATCGACCCGCAACCACAGCCTCTGGGACACCCTGGCCGAGATCCTCGAGGTCGACCGAGATCACCGTGCTCACCACCGACGAGGACATCCGGGCCGCCGAGCGCGAGCAGTGGGACGACGGCACCAACTACCTGGCCGTCGCCCCGGGGTCGTCTTCGGCTACGAGCGCAACGTCGCCACCAACACCATGCTGCGCAAGCACGGGCATCGAGGTGGTGTCCATCGCCGGCAGCGAGCTCGGGCGGGGCCGGGGCGGTCCCCGCTGCATGACCTGCCCGATCGAGCGCGACCCGGCGTAGAGGGAGGTACCGGAGGATGATCCATCGACCTGCGCGGCCGGAGCCTGCTGAAGGAGGTCGACTTCACCAAGGAGGAGTTCCCCTACCTGATCGACGTGGCGGTCGAGCTGCGCAGAGGAGAAGCGCGCGGGCACCGAGCGCCAGCGGCTCACGGGCGCAACATCGCCCTCATCTTCGAGAAGACCTCGACCCGGACCCGCTCGGCCTTCGAGGTCGCCGCGCACGACCAGGGGGCCCACGTCACCTACCTCGGGCCCGAGGAGTCCCAGCTCGGCCACAAGGAGTCGATGAAGGACACCGCCCGGGTGCTCGGGCGGATGTTCGACGGCATCGAGTACCGGGGCTTCTGCCCAGGACAACGTCGAGACCCTGGCCCGCTACGCCGGGCGTGCCGGTCTGGAACGGGCTCACCGACCAGTGGCATCCGACCCAGATGCTGGCCGACATGCTGACCATGCGCGACCACGCGGCCCGCCCGCTCGACGAGGTCACCTACTGCTACCTCGGCGATGCCCGCAACAACACCGCCAACTCGCTGCTCGTCACCGGCGCCCTGCTCGGCATCGACGTCCGCCTCGCCGCCCCGAAGGCGCTCTGGCCCTCGGCCGAGGTGCACGGCATGTGCCGAGCGACTGGCCGTCGGCTCGGGTGCCCGCGTCACGGTGACCGACGACGTGCACGAGGCGCGTGGACGGACGCCGACTTCCTCTACACCGACGTCTGGCTGTCGATGGGCGAGCCGGCCGAGGAATGGGGCGAGCGCATCGACGAGCTCCTTCCCTACCAGGTGAACGCCGATGTCGTGGCGGCAACGGGCAACCCTGAGGTCAAGTTCATGCACTGCCTGCCCGCCCTGCACAACCGAGAGACCGAGGTCGGGGAGCAGATCTTCGAAAAGTACGGGCTCGACCGCCCTGGAGGTGACCGACGACGTGTTCGAGTCGCCGGCCTCGATCGTCTTCGACCAGGCAGAGAACCGCCTCCACACGATCAAGGCGGCCATGGTCGCCACCCTGGTCGGCTGAGATGCGGATCGTGGTCGCCCTCGGCGGCAACGCCCTGCTCGAGCGCGGGGAGCGCCCGGATGCCGAGGTCCAGGAGCACCACGTCGAGGCGGCGGTCGCGGCGTTGGCCCCTCTGGCACGTGACCACGAGCTGGTCATCACCCACGGCAACGGACCACAGGTCGGCGTGCTGGCGATCGAGAGCGCCGGCGATGCCGAGCTCTCTCGCCCCTATCCCTTCGACGTGCTCGGCGCCGAGACCCAGGGCATGATCGGCTACTGGCTCCTCCAGGCAGTCGAGAACGCGCTTCCCAGGAGACCCGTGGCGAGCCTGGTCTGCCAGACGGTGGTCGACGCGGACGACCCCGCCTTCGCCAACCCGACCAAGTTCGTCGGTCCCGCCTTCTCCGAGGACCAAGCTCGCCGGATGGCATCCGAGCGGGCCTGGGAGATCCGTCAAGACGGGCAATGGTGGCGCAGGGTCGTCGCCTCGCCTGAACCGAGGGAATTGGTCGAGCTGGCGGTCATCACCGACCTTCTCGATGACGGCGTCATGGTGATCTGCTCGGGAGGCGGCGGCATCCCGGTAGTTCGTACCGCCGGCGTCCTGGCTGGGATCGAGGCCGTCATCGACAAGGATCTCGCCGCGGCTCTACTCGCCCGTTCCGTTCATGCGGATGCCCTCTTGCTCTTGACCGATGTCGACGCGGTCGAGACCGGACACGGGACGTCGGAAGCGACCCCGATCCACCGGGCGACCGTCTCGGAATTGAGGTCACTGGCCCTTCCGGCGGGCTCGATGGGTCCCAAGGTCGAAGCCGTTTGCAGGTTTGCGGAAGCGACTGGGGGGATAGCGGCCATTGGACACCTCGCCGACGCGGTGGCCGTATTCGAAGGCAGGGCTGGAACCAGGGTCGTGGCCGACTCACCTCGTCAGCGCGACGAAGTGTCCCTCGACGATGTTGGCATACATCGATCTGGCTCGTGAGACAACGAAGAACATGTCCGTCACGCGGATGTGAACGCGGCACATCTTCCTGTAACCACCTCAATGTCAGGCCCGTAGGTCAACAGTGTGTCTTGGAGGTCGTCACGAGCCGTCCTACTGCGGCGGGCCACTCACCAACGCGGCGCTCGCGGCCAGCTGCTGACCGGATAGATCGAGATAGTCGATGGTCACCTGTGCACCCGGTTTCAGGCTGAGTAGGGCGTCCGTCAAGTCCTCGGATGAGGTCACACCGATGCCGTCGAGTGCCGTGATCGTGTCGCCCTGGCTGAGACCGGCGGTGTCCGCCGGACTGCCCGCAACGACGCCCAAAATCACGGCACCCGTCTCCGAGGGGGAGCTCTCGACTTCAACACCCAAAAAGGCGGTCGACCCGATGTGGACCGTGCCCGACGATTTGCCGCCGACGATCTGAGCGGCGACGCCGCGCGCCGCGGTCATCGGAATGGCGTAGCCCGCGGGCGTCTCGCCTGCCCTGAATTGGTATCCTTCCGAGGCCGCCGTCACCATGCCGATGACCCTGGCGGCCTCGTTGACGAGGGTTCCACCCGAGTACCCCGGAACAATGTCGGCGTTGGTCTCGAACAGCCCGGTCAGTTGCTCGGTGCTCCCACTGATCTCGTCTTGCGCCGTGATGGACTGATCGACGGCCGTGATCGCGCCCCCGGCATGGCTAGGCGTGCCGTCCGACCCCTCGCCATTCCCAACGGCGACCACGCCTTCGCCCACTGAGACCTTCGACGGGTTGCCGACTTTGACCGTCTGAAGATGCGATGCGCCGACCAGTTGCAACACTGCGACATCCTGCGAACGGTCGTAGCCCAGAACGTCCGCGTGATACGTGCCTCCCTTTCCCACGTCTCGCACGCTCAAGGATGTCTCGCCCTCGATCACGTGGTTATTCGTCAGGACAATACCGGTGGAGGTGAGCACCATCCCCGTTCCTGCCCCTTCGACGGCTTGATACGAGTCGACGACGTTGATGTCAACGAGAGCACTCTGGGTAGTGTCGGCGAGAGCCGCCGCATTGGCAGGTGCACCCGCTGCAGGTGGTCCGGCTGCGGTCGAAGTCGACGTCGAGGTCGGAACGGGGAGGGGCGGCGACGAATGCCCCAGCGTGGCGCCCAGGGTGACCGCGGTCGGCACCACGACGGCGCAAGCCAGCACCAGGGTTACGTAGAGCCGTTGGCGCGGCCACCAGGGTGCTTCGTGGTGCGCCGGGTGTGGAACTCCCCATGAATAGATCGGGGGACCAGTGGGTGTCGGCGTGTTCGTCGGGCCCCTCAACGCCCTTTTGCTCGGCGGTCTCCATCTGGGTCTTCGTTCCCAAGCTGGCCATGGCACCAGGGTGGGCCGGGTGGCCGCTAACAGCCAGGGCCCAACATCACACCGCCGAAGGATTTGGGGCGGTGAGAGCTCGGCCGCCCAATGGCTCTCGATGACGCCGGAAGAGGTCGAAGGCACACGAAAAGGGACCTTCGGCCTGCCGCGGCGGGAAATTGGCCCTTCTGAGGGAGTGACAGAAGTCCCTGGTTCACCGGGCGGCCGTGCTCAAAAATCGAGGTATGGGTGTCAAGACTGCTCTCCAATCGCTGGTGGGTCGCCGCGGCGAGACGCCCGGGAGCAGCCCCGATCCCAGGGCTGCCGTCAAGGCCGACGGGACCGGGGCTCCCGGCGGGACCCCTCCGCAGCGAGGAGACATGAGCACGCTGCCACCAGGCGACCAGTCGCGCTGGAACACTGCGGGGCAGGACGGCTCGCCCCGGCAACCGGGTCGCTCTACTCGCTCACGGGCCATTCTCGTCGCGCTCTGGGTCGGGGCCGTCCTGGTGTTCGTCGCTCTGTTGATGAGCTCGCACTCGACGACGAGCTCCTCGCCGGAGTCCATCTCCTATTCGACGATGCTGACCAAGGTATCGGCGGACTCCGTGAAGAGCGTCCAGATCAACCAGAGCAGCGGCGTGATCGACGGGACGTTCAAGGACGGCAAGTCGTTCACCGCACAAGGTCCACCGGGGGGACTGCCCGGCGCCGACATCCAGCGTTTGGACCAGCACCACGTGGCCCGGAACTACGTCTCCACCTCCTCGAGCATCTGGCCCACGATCATCACGTGGGGGATCCTCATCGGGCTCTTCGTCGTGTTCTGGATTTGGATCGGCAGGCGCAGCCGCGCCCAGATGGCGGGCCTCAACAGCTGGGGGAAGAGCGGAGCCAAGGTCCATGTTACCGAACGGCCGTCGACGACCTTCGCGGACATCGCAGGCTACGACGGTGTCAAGCAAGAGATCTCCGAGCTGGTGGACTTCTTGAAGAACCCGGGACGGTTTGAGGGGATTGGTGCACGCATCCCCAAGGGCGTGCTGCTCGTCGGCCCACCGGGCACCGGGAAGACCCTGGTGGCACGAGCGATCGCGGGTGAAGCCGAAGTGCCGTTCATCAACATCACTGGCTCGGAGTTCATGGAGATGTTCGTCGGTGTGGGTGCGGCGCGTGTTCGTGACCTCTTCAAGACGGCGCGTCAGGACAAGCCCTCCATCATCTTCATCGACGAGATCGACGCCATCGGCCGCAAGCGCGGCACCGGCCTGGGGGGTGGCCACGACGAGCGCGAACAGACGCTGAACCAGATCCTCTCCGAGATGGACGGGTTCGAGGCAGCGGAGGGAATCATCGTTATGGCCGCTACCAATCGGCCCGACGTCCTCGATCCGGCACTGCTTCGAGCCGGACGCTTCGACCGCCAGATCGTCGTGCCACTGCCGACCCTCGATGAGCGCCTCGCCATCTTGCAGGTGCACTGCAAGGGCAAGCGGATGGCGGCCGACGCCGGTCTCGAGACGATCGCCAAGGGGACGCCGGGCATGAGCGGGGCCGATCTTGAGAACCTGGTGAACGAGGCGGCCCTGATCGCGGTGCGACGAGGAAGCGTCCAGGTCGAGAAGCCCGACCTCGAGGCGGCACTCGATCGCGTGCTGCTCGGCCTCAAACGTACGTCACTGGTGTTGACTGCAGAGGAGAAGCGGATCGTGGCCTTCCACGAGTCGGGTCATGCCCTGCTCGCTCACCTCCTGCCGGACGCGGACCCCGTCCACAAGGTGACAATCCTCCCGACCGGGATGGCCCTCGGTGCCACCCAGCAGCTGCCCAACGAGGAGCGCCAACTCCAACAACGCCCCTACCTCGACGACGCCCTCGCAGTGCGCTTGGGCGGTCGCGCCTCCGAGGAGCTGGTGTTCGGCGTACCTTCGACCGGCGCCTCGGACGACCTCGCCGCCGCGACCGATCTGGCCGGGCGCATGGTGCGCGAGTGGGGGATGTCCGACGTGATCGGCGAGATGGCCTGGGGGCCACGGGGACCCGTGTTCCTGGGTGAGGACCTGATTCATACCCGTGATTACTCAGACGAGACGGCGCGGCTCATCGACGAGGAGGTCTCGCGCATCCTCGACGAGCAGTCCCAGCGGGCACGGCAGGTGCTTTCGGAGCACCGGGCAGCGCTCGACGCGCTCGCCACCACTCTGATGGCCGAGGAAAGCCTCGACGGGGAGCAGATCTGCCGGATCGTCGACGACGCCGAGGCAGGCGTCAGGCGGCTTCCCGCGGTCAGCGCATGAGCAGCACCGTTCCTTGCTCCTCCATCTCGGACTCGTCCTGGGCGCGCCTAAAAGAGGGTTAGAGGTCGACGAGGCGGAAGGTGCAGGGCAAGTTGGCAGGCCTGAGCATCTTAATTAGGTCCACAATCTGTGAGCAGGCAGATCGATAAGTCGCATACCGCAGGTTTGATTTCCGACGCGGGCCCTGCGTGCTGCGACGATGACTGACCGACCATCTGGCGTGGGCACCCAGAGACCCGCAGACCGGCGTACGACGGTGCTGCGTATCGTGTATGAGCTCGCTGCCGAGCTCCATCCGCGTCGCACCCTTCCCCAAGCATCGCTGCACTCCCACCTTGACCGCGATTTGGGCCTTGCCAGCCTGGTATCCGAATCTCCGGACCTCCCCCGGAAGTGGGTGACGCCCGCGGTCCCGGGAGACGTTCCTGCAGAACCAAGGGCCAGCGAAGAGGGGATGGCGGAGTTGAGACGGCTTGAGGTCGGACTGCTGACCTGGAGGCAAGATATCTCCGATGCCGTAGAATTCGGCACGTGTACAGCGAGATCGCCCGCAACAAGCGGCGGAGCGTCGTGTTCATTGTCGTGTTCTTTCTCATCTGGATGGGGGTCGGCGCGATCCTGGGGCTCCTCTTCGCCGCCATTTACCATCCGATCAACCCGAGCACCGGTGCAGCGACGAGAACCGGAGACTCGCCGATCTTCGTCGGTATCGTCATCTTCGCCGTCCTTGCCTTCTTCGGCTTCCTGTACTCGATCAGGTCGGGAGCGTCTCTGGTCCTGCGGGTGGCCCGTGCCAGGCCGGCGAACCAGGCCCAGTACCCGCAGCTCTACGACCTGGTGTCGGCGCTCGCCATCGGAGAAGGAATCCCGGCGCCCGCCATCTACGTCATAGACGACCCTTCGCCAAACGCCTTTGCCACTGGGGTGAGCCCCGACAAGGCCTCCATCACGTTCACGACCGGTTTACTCCAGATCATGAACCGAGAGGAACTGGAGGGCGTCATCGGCCACGAGATGAGTCACATCAAGAACCACGACATCCGGCTGCTGCTCGTAGTGGGCACCATGATCGGGATGGCGGCCCTGCTGGCAAGCATCTTGTGGAGGAGCGCGTTTTTCGCTGGCGCGGGACGGGGCGGGAGGAATTCCGGTGTCCTGATCCTCGTCATCTTTTCCGCTGGCGCCCTGCTGGCCATCGTCGGCTTCCTGGTGGGTCCACTGATCCGGCTGGCACTTTCCCGGCGCCGGGAGTCGCTGGCCGATGTCAGCGGAGTGGAGTTGACCCGCAATCCGGCCGGCCTGCTCAGTGCTCTACGAAAGCTGCAGCAGAACGACAAGCCATTCGCCAATTTCAATCACGCCACGGCGGCCATGTGCATCGACGACCCGTTGCAGCACCACGAGACCTGGTACCACCACCTCTACGACACCCACCCTCCCATTGAGGAGCGAATCGCTGAGCTCGAGAAGATCGCCTCGGGTCAGTCGGTCTGATCGGAGGCGCAGCCACCCGACGATCTCAACTGGCCGGCGGCGACCCCCCGGGGGCTGCCGCGGGCGGTGGCCCCTCAGGACCAGCGGCAAGCGGGGGTCCCGAAGGTGCGGGGCCGGACACACCTGGCCCAGGACCGGAGAAGTTCACCTGAGGCACGGCGCGGTCCTCCTCGTCGGTAGCAAAGAACGCCACCGCCTTGAAGCCGAAGGGTCCGGCGATCAGGTTGCGGGGAAACGTTTGTAGTCCGATGTTGTAGTCCCGAGCACTGGTGTTGTAGTAGCGCCGGGCATACTCGATCTTGTCCTCGGTGGCGGTCAGGGTCTCTTGCAGTTGGAGGAAGCTCTCAACCGCACGCAGCTGGGGGTAGTTCTCGGCCACTGCGAACAGCGATCGCAGCGCTCCGGACAACGCGTTCTCGGCCGGCGCTATTTGGTTGGGGTCGCCCGTCGCGCCGGCGGCAACTGCGTCGGCCCGAGCCTTGGTCACCGCCTCAAAGGTCCCCCGCTCGTGGGCGGCATAGCCTTGCACGGTCGAAACCAGGTTGGGGATGAGATCGTGGCGGCGCTTGAGTTCGACGTCGATCTCGGACCACGCCTCCTGAGTCCGGTTCCGCTTCTTGACGAGGCCGTTGTAGGCGGCCCACAAGCCGAGGGCGAGGAGTACGACGATGACGACGATGACGATGATCAGGACAACCATTGTGGAGTGGACCTCCTGGCAGCTTTGCTGGCATGAACACTACCGGGGTAACTGCCGACCGACCAGAAGTCGATGCCTGGGTCATTCCCTCAGTTGGTCTACGGCCTCCTGAGCTGAGCGTCCGAAAAAGAGACCTGTGGCACTTCTCAAGCCCTTCCCACTCCTGATGGCTGGGTGGCTCCATCCAGCGCTGGCAACGAGGCCAGCCGTGGTCGGCGGGACGCGACTATCTCCTCGGACTGGAGCGGTCCCCGGATCGACGCCGTTTCCTGCGCGTGAAGAATCCGTCGTGGTCCTCCTTCGGATGGTGGATGCGGATCACCCCGGTCGGTCCAGACGTAGAAATGCGAAGTACCGGCCCCCCGATGCTGGGTGCAGACAGTGATTCAAGACGGAGGTGTCCTGACCCTCCGACCATTTGCACCGCCACTCCCTCGGGGACGATGACGTCGATCGAACCCCAGGTTTCTAGGTGGAGGTTGATCTGACACGAGTCCCAGCTGGCTGCGGTCAGATCGACCAGCGCCGCCCCGAAGCCGGTGCGGATCGTCGTGTCAGCGCCCAATTGCCAGCCAGAGCCAAGCCGCAGACCGCCGTCTGCCGCTAGCAGGAGAAGGGGCTTGGTAAGCCGACGCGAGGCAGGCGTGAGCCGGACCAGCGGTGGCAGTTCTCGCATCGCTGCTTCGAGATCAGCGTGACCGGGAGCGGCCAAGACCTTCTCCAGAAGTTCAGAGAAGCGCTCAAGCGACAACTCTCCGGTGCTGAACAGGTCGTGGAGCCGAGCAGTGGCCGCGACTCGGTCCTCTTCGTCGATTCGATCGATGGCTGCTGCGACCGGAAGACCTTCGTTCACAGGCACCATCTTGGCCGCAACACCCCCCACCTGCCAGCCCTCACTCGGGCAACTCGTAGTAGACCGTTCTGCTGCAGGGGCGAACGCAGTGGACGGGGGGAAACTGAGTGGAGTGGCGCTGGAGGAGACGATGACAGCGCAGGACTGTTTTCCATGCTGCCCTTGGACACAGTAATGCCGACCTTCCTCAGCTTCCCGACGATGCGCAGATAGCCAAGGGGGCGGGACCTCTCGGGCTAGCCTGACGATCAGCTCGACCGTCTCGTCCGGAAGTGGAGGCTGTCCAGTCCATCGATGTGAGCGAGTACTTCCGTCTTGTGTATCAAAGCCGACCGACAGGCGATCGGGTGTTGGCGATCGGGTGTTGGTCATGCGAGAACGTCCCGGTCGACAGGACGCTGCAGTACCCACAAGCTCTCAGCGGCATATCATCACCGACAGCGCAATGGGGACTTCAGCCGTCCGCTTCAGGGTCGTGGTCGCCTGCCGGCGACCAGCTGCCGGTAACGCCCCGTGGAGGAGCGCACCGACGAGGGGCTCCGCCGTGACGTCGGCTTCTTCGGCCTGCTCTGGATCTCGGCCGGGACGACGCTTGGCTCGGGCTGGCTCTTCGGGGCCTTCGTCGGGTCACCATCGCTGGGCCCGCTGCGCTCATCGGCTGGTTGCTGGCCGCGCTCTTCATGGCACCCCTGGCCCTCGTCTACGCGGAGCTGGGCGCCATGTCCCCCGAGAGCGGAGGCCCCGGCCGGTTCGCTCACCACGCCTTCGGGAGCCTGGTCGGTGCGACCTTCGGCTGGTTCGCCTACGTCCAGGCGGCGACGATCGCCCCGATCGAGGTGCTCGCCGCCATCGAGTACCTGTCGACCAACTCGTGGGCCAGCGGCCTCTACAACTCGAGCAAGGGGACCCTCAGCGCCTCGGGCTACGTCGTGGCCGTCGTGCGCATGGGCATCTTCGTCACGCTGAACCTCCTCGGCATCCGCATGCTGGCCCGAACCAACTCGGCGATCACCGTGTTCAAGCTCGCCATCCCCTCCCTCACCGCCGTGGCCCTGATCCTGGCCGGCTTCTACCTTCACAACTTCACCGTCGCCGGCGGCTTCTTCGTGCACGGCGGCGCCGGGCCCGTCCAGGCCATCCTCAGCGCCATCACGGCGGGCGGCATCGCCTTCGCCCTCATGGGCTTCGAGGGGGCGCTGCAGGTCGGCGGCGAGAGCACCCACCCCCAGCGGGACCTCCCTCGGGCCGTGTTCGGCGCGTTCCTCGTCTGCACGGTGATCTACATCGCCGTGCAGGTCGCCTTCATCGGCGCCCTCCCGCCCTCCCTGCTGTCGCACTACACAAGCTGGACCGGGCTGGCGACAGACCCGCAGCTCTCGAGGGCGCCGTTCTTCGCTCCTGGCCAGCCTGGTCGGCCTGGTCTGGCTGGCCTGGATCATGCGTGTCGATGCCGTGGTCTCGCCCGGCGGGACCGGGATGCTCTATCTGACAGGGGCATCGAGGCTCAGCTTCGGGCTGAGCAAGGACGGCTTCGTGCCCAAGCTCTTCGCTCTTCTTGGTCGAGGACGAGCGCACCGACGTCCCACTCTGGGGGGTGATCGTGTCGGGGGCGCTCGGCCTGCTCTTCCGTCCTCCCCTTCCCGAGCTGGAAAAAACCGTGAGTGTGGTCACCGGCGCCGTCGTGCTCATGTACGCGGGCGCGCCCCTGGCGCTCGGGCCACTTCGGCGATCGTCGGCCTGAACTGGACCGGCCCTACCTGCTCCCTGCGGCCGGCCTGCTATCCCCGGCGTCCTTCGTCTTCGCCACCTTCATCGCCTACTGGTCGGGTTGGCAGACCATCTCGACACTGATGATCGCCCTCGTCCTGGGCTACGGCCTCATGGGCTTGGCTCGCTCGCTCCACCTGGACCTCGACCCACCACGAATCGAATGGGCGTCGGCCTGGTGGCTCTTCCCCTATCTGGTCGGGCTCTCGATCGTCTCCTACCGCGGCAACTTCGGCAGCGGAGGCGTCCTGGGCGGGGCTGGGCCTTTCAAAGACGTGCTCGTGGGCGGCCGCGGCGTCATCCCGCTGTGGTGGGACATGACCTGTCTGGCCGCACTTAGCCTGGCGATCTACGCCGGCGCCATGGCCCAAGGCGGTCGGGCTCGCTCGCCGACGCCCCCGATCAGCGCATCGGCTATCACGAGGTCCCATACCAAGAGCTCGCCTCCGCCAGATCGTTCGGTGGGGTGATTCCCTTGTCAGTGTCCCATCGACGCAACCAGCCGCATTTGTAGGACCAGCGGCCACGCCCGCGTCGGATGCTTGCAATCGGGATCGCCGAACCTGAAGAGTCCAACGATTCTGCGCATTTTGGGTCCGGTCGGATGCGTCAGATGAAAGCTCCGCACGCTCGGCGGTATGGCTGCCGTGGGTGGGTCCTGGTCCTCGGCGGGCGCAGTCCTGCTCCCGCGCTGCTGCGAAGCTGCGGCGGCAGCGCCGAGGGTTCCCGAGAGCGACAGATCAGGCGGCGAGTTCGTACTCGTGGATGAGTCTGCAAGTGAGATCGCGCGGCGGCGGATTCTGCAAACGATGAGTGGCGAAACATTCACTGGGTGAGGGTCGCCAGGCTGCGATGAGGTCGAAGTGTTGTTGTAATGCCCCAAGCGTCGTCTGGAAAGCAAGAGCAGGTTGTGAGGCAGTCCCCTCGGACGGTATGTACCCAACACCGTCGAGGGCGTTCGCCTTCGGGGAGCGCACCGCGGTGAGGATTTGTCTCGATGTCGATTCGGGCGAAGATCTGGTCGAAGCTTTCGATGAACTTCGTCTTACCCGGTGCTGCGATAAACGAGAACAGGACACTGCGCGCTCGTGGCGCAGTGCTCACTCACCGAACCGATCAGCATCCCGGTGAATTCACCATGACCCCTGCATCCCACGACAAGGAGATCTGCTCCCTTTGACGCCTCGACGAGGACGGGCGCCGGGTGTCCATTCACCAACCGCGGGTCGATAGCGAGCTTCGGATTTGTGGCCCGCAGTTCTGTGACGATCGACTCTAGGTACTGACGCATCTCCTCCTCTGGATCCCAGTCGTCGGGGATTGGCACTACCCACGCATAGCTGGGCGGCCACTGCCACGCCATCACGATTTCGAGGATGCTCCCGGTCAACTGCGCCTGATGGACAGCCCACGCCAGCGCGTCTCTCGAGGACGACGAGCCGTCGACTCCCACGACGATCCGTCCACCGCCTCCCTGCACCTCGGTTGTCATAGGCTCGTTCCTTCCAGCGGGGGCTGAGCCCGCTCACTCGGGTTCATCTCAGTGTGAGGTGGTCCCTTAACGCGGCGGCAGGGCCAGATGTCACATGGACCCCGGCGAGGACTGGGCCTCCAGCGTAGGGACCTTTGACCCTTCCTGCCTCTCCAGGCCGGAGCGAGAATCGATGACAGGCGCCGACTGGCGTGTGACAACGGAACGGAGTCCACGGTGATCCTGACTAAGCGGAGGCAGTCGAGGCCACGGGACGCGCAGACCGCGACACCAATCGAAGTCTCCGCGAGGGTCCGGTCCGCGGCACGGCAAATCTGGCGCGAAGAGATCGCTCTCGGATTGCTGATCGACATCACATTGGAGCCGGCCATCATCCGGCTCACGGGCGTTCTTGACCGATCGACCGGATCGAACCTCGCCCCTGTCGTCGCCGAGTGCATCGCGGAGGGAACCCTGGACTTCGCGTTGGATACGATCGGGTTGGAGATCGATCCGTCGGGGCACGAGGTACTCGACCGTGTGCGGGCGGTGGTACACGAGCACGGAGGAACGCTGTACGCGGCGGGGATGCACGACCAGCCTTCGCTCGTAGACCAGCCGACCTCCGCCGGCAGCGCCTGAGCCCGTACAACTGAAGTGTCTGGTGGTTCTGGTGACTGTCGTGGGTGACGACCAGGGAAGATCTGCGCGGGTGGTCGAGACCCACATCTCCGTCCTCGTCTTCTATGGAGACCGGGTCTTCAAGCTTCGAAAACCGGTCCGCTTCGACTTCCTTGACTTCAGCGAGCGTGCGCTCCGTGAGGCGGACTGCCGTCGAGAGGTGGAGCTCAACCGCCGACTTGCTCCCGACGTCTACCTGGGAGTTGCCGACCTCGTGATGGACGGTGAGCCGGTCGATCACATGGTGGTCATGCGTGCTCTGCCGCTGGAGCGACGACTGGCAACCCTGGCGCGGGCGGGGGACCAACTGGACCGGTGGCTGGACAGGATCGCCGCCGTCATGGCGTCGTTCCACGCGGGCGCCACTCGGTCCGCTGCGATCTCCCAGTCGGCAACCTCGCTCGCGTTAGAAGGGGCGTGGGAGCAGAATTTCGAAGAGACCCACCAATTCGTCGGCACCATACTGAATCCCACCGCCGAGGCCGAGGTGCGTGCACTGGTCCGAAGCTGGTTGCACCGTCACGAAGACCTGCTCGATCAGCGTATCCGAGACGGAAGAATCTGTGACGGTCACGGTGACCTGCGTGCAGAAGACGTGTTCTGTCTCGACGATGGAGTCCGCATTCTCGACTGCATCGAGTTCTCTGACCAGCTGCGTTACAGCGATGTGTGCGCCGATGTCGCGTTCCTGGCGATGGACCTGGAGCGCCTCGGTCGGCCTGAGGCAGCACGACAGTTCGTGCGCGTGTACGAGGAACATGCAGATGACGTGTTCCCGGCGACGGTCCTGCACCATTACATCGCCCAGCGCGCCTACGTTCGCTCGAAAATCGCATGTCTCCGCGGCAGAGCAGGGCGTCGAGGGAGCTGGCCGGTCCGCACGTGAGCTGCACCTTCTCGCTCTGCGCCACCTTCGGCGGGCTCGGTTGGCATTGATCCTGGTGGGTGGACTACCCGGGACCGGGAAGAGCACCCTGGCTGCTGGACTGCATCGGGAAACGGGATGGGTGCTGCTGCGATCCGACGAGGTCAGAAACGAGATTGCACTCGGGTCGGATTGCTACGCGCCAGAAGCCGTGACTGCCGTGTACTCAGAGGTGCTCCGGCGGGCCCGGGATCGACTGGCGGGTGACGAGTCCGTCATCCTTGACGCGTCCTGGATCGACGCGACCGAACGAGTGAGAGCCAAAACGGTCGCCCAAGAGATGGGGGCGGAGTTCGTCGAGCTGTGCTGTAGGTGTGCCGATGCGGTGGCCGCCACGCGGATCCATGCGCGAGGCGAGCGGGGTAACGATGTCTCTGACGCGACCGCAGCCGTAAGGGACACCCTGGCGGCGCAGGTCGACCCTTGGCCCTCGGCCGTCGTGAGAGACACCTCACAATCCACCCCGTCGGAGGACCTCGAATGGGCGCTGCGCGAGCTGGCAGCACGCTAGACGACGAGCTGCCATTTCTGGATGCGGCCGCCTCACTACGCAGACGTCAAGGATGCGCTCCGCCAGCCGGGAGCCGCGCTTGATGCTGCTCCTCGAGCGAGAGCCCGTGTTTCGCTTCGGCAACTAGGCAGCTCCGGGTTCGCGGACACCGCGGGCACAGGCGCCACTGCGAAGCGAGTGCGATGAGAGCGCTCAGCCGCCTCTCCTCACTTCCGCTGAGTCCTCGCCAGCCCGAACTCTCGAATCACAGACCCTGCCATAGCGGCGGCGAAACGAAACGCGCCGGAACTGTACACGTCGCAACGGGTGACCTGGCCCACGGCGTTGCCGCTCTGGTCCGGACAGAAGTGAACTCCATCTGGAGAACGAACGACGTTGGTTCTCACACCGGCGATCGTTGGACCGGTGCACGGCTCGAAAGAGAGGCACGGCATCGTCCAGACAAATGACTGATGAGCACGCTCGACTGCTGTTCCGCGTCGACATAGGTCACATGATTGCGATGCTTCGCACCTAAGGCGGCGAAAGCTAGGTTGAGGGCGTCCCAGTTGGAATCATGCGTGATCCATTGTGTGTGTGCCAACCAGAAATACGTGAGTCCCTAGTCCAAGGAAGGCTTGAATTGCTGTCGAGACGGTCGAGCAATACCGAGTCACCGCAGCCGCCGAGCCCAACGGGCAGCCGCTCATACATGAAGTGAATGTGTTTCCAACGAATTCAAAGACCACTGCCTTCGGGTGCTCGGTTCGTGCATATGCGCGCATTTTTGGGAAGCCAGTCGCACGCGGCCGTGCCGCCGTAGGCGAAGTCACTGACTGTCGCCTCGCCACCGGCTTGCAGCAGGAAGTTGAAATAGGGCTCGGACTGAACCGCGAGAGCGTCGCCAAAGAGGCCGACACGAACCGGTCCCCTAGCGGAAGCTGCCGATGGAGACATCAGCAAGAGCAACGTGACAACGAGGGCAACGCCGCTACAGGCGAGGAGTGCCCTCCACTGACCCGCTCGAAGACCGGGGCGTTCTCTGGTACCGACCCAGCGGCTCCGAATGAAGTCCACGGGAGACATCGATCCCACGATCGACGGACGCCCGAGGTCACACCTGCGATTCATGCTTGCGCGCCTGATGTCCACAGCGCTCAATGCCGATCTCACCGTCACGAAAGATCCAGCCCACTTGACGCCACACCCTGGGCTCCGTATCTGCCATCACCTCACCTGGTTTCCTGCGAGACGATCCTGTTCCTCGGTGCGCTGTCCATGGGACTCCTCCGACCTGTCACCTCAGATCCTCTTCAGATCCGATCCTCTCTCCTAATGGTGCATGCGTGCTCTAGGGACGGGCAGGGACCGTGGACCCGAATCAACCAGGAAGAAGGTCCCGATTCCGGTCCCGATCCGACAGGCGCAAGATCAGCGGCAGCCCGTCTGCATCAGGCTTGGCTCCTTTCGCCGTTACCTCACCTGGCCGGTGTAGCCGACCCGCGGCCGTCAGATGCCTGAGGACCCGCCGACTGCTGCCAGCTGTCTCGTGTTCGAACGTGAAAGGAAGACCCGACCCGAAACAAGGACGCTCCCGCGGGGGAGCGAAGGTCCCTGGTACGCCCAGCGGCTGTCTTCAAAGATCTAGGTATGGGTGTCAGGTCGCGAGGGCAAAGCGGTGGTCATCGAACCCGTGCAGCGAATCGATGATGCGCCCGTCTCGCATCGTGATGACGCGGTGGGCATGCTCCGCTACATCCGGAGCATGGGTCACCATGACGATGGTCACACCCGAGGTACCGAGCTGCTCGATGAGGTCGAGGAAACGGCTGGTCGACGCCGAGTCGAGGCTCCCCGTCGGTTCATCGGCCAAGAGAATCTGGGGCTCGTTCGCCAGGGCCCGGGCGATGGCCACCCGCTGTCGTTCCCCGCCCGACAGCTCCGTCGGGAGACGGTCCTCACACCCCGCCAGGTCGACCTGGGCCAGAAGTTCGCGGGCGCGCAACTTTCGCTGACGGCGCGACCGGTGCGTGCCGAACATGGGCATCTCCACGTTGGCTAAGGCACTCAGTTGGGGCATCAGGTTGTGGAACTGGAAGACGAGGCCCACCTCATTGCGCCGATAGCGGCTGAGATCACGCATCTGGGCCAGATCGTGGCCACCCACGATGACCGAGCCTGAGGAGGGGGAGTCGATGGCGGCCAGGAGGTGGAGCAGCGTTGACTTGCCGCAGCCCGACGGCCCGGTGATGGCCACCGTCTCGCCCGCCGTCACGGTCAGGTCCACCCCTGCCAGGGCATTGACCTGACCGGGGAAGACCCGTGTCACCCCCTTCACCTCCACGGCCAGCGACTGGTCACTCATAGCTCAGCGCCTTTAAGGGGGAGAGGAAGGCGGCACGGGTGGTCGGGTAGAGGGCGCCGAGGAAGGTCATGACGAGGGCCGTGAACAGGGCACGCCAAAAGGCTCCCTCCGTGAAGTTCGGGTGCAGGATGCCCTTGAGTGCCGGGAGCTGGGCGAGCACGCTCGCCACGACGAAGGACAGGGCGACACCGACTCCGGCGCCGACGATGGCGAGCAGGAGACTCTCGCCCAACAGCAGAGATCACGGTTCGGCGCCGGGTCCAACCGAAGGCCCTGAGAAGCCCGAACTCGCGGGTCCGCTCGAAGAGCGAGAGCAACATGGTGTTGCCGACGATGATGGCGCCGATGAGGATCGCCAGCACCGTGCTGCCGTTGACGGCCGCTTGGAGGTACACGAGATTCGTGTCTGCCCTTCCGAACTGGTTGGCGGTCCGGATGGTGGTGAGCTGGGGCTGGTCGTAGGCCACACGGGCCGCCACGGTCGCGATGGAGTGGCCGGGCTGCACCTTCACGAAGGCGAGCGTCACGATCCCCGGGAGGCGGTTGTAGCCCTGGATGGCGGGGAGCGGGAACATCGCCCCGGCGTCGCCGAAAGCATTGCCGGTCGAATAGATGCCGACAACCGTGTTTGTGGTGCCGTTGGCGTGGAATCGATCGCCGACGTGCAGCCCGAGGTTGGCCGCTGCGGTCCAACCCAGCATCACTTCGTTGGTGCTCGTGGCCGCATAGGTGCGCCCGGCGACGACCTTCACTCCAAAGGCACTCAGATCGCTGGGTTGGATCCCGATCTCAATGAACACGGGATTGTCGGCGTTGATGTGCTCGGTCTCCACGAGAACGCCGACAGCGCTCTGGACTCCTGGCGTCTGGCGTATCTTGGCGAGTTCGCTCCGGTCGATCGTGCTTGTGAGCGCGCTCGACGCGCCCTTCTGGGCCACCGTGAAATCGGCCTTGCCGATCGAGATGATGGCGGCGGCCGACTGCTCGAGACCGCTACTGGTGACGTCGAGCGCCACAACGGTCATCACGGCGACGGCGACTGCGAGGAGCAGTCCCAGGGAGCGGGCCTTCTTCTTCCATAGGTTGCGCAGGATGAGATCGAAGAAGGTCATGGCATGGGTCTGCCTGGAGTAACAGAGTGTCTCGTGCGAGGCGAGCTCGGAGATCAGTGCTTGACGGGCGAAGCGTCCAACACGCGGTCCCGAAGGATGTCGGCGAGTGTGAAGGCGGTGTCGTCCATGTAGTAGGGGTTCAAGGAGGGCCGCCGGGTACGGTGCATGGTACGGACGGTCGGACGGGTTCCGGTGGGCTTCATCGTTTTCTCCTTTTCTCTGGACGGCGAGCACCGTCTTGCTCCATTGGACCGCATCGAGCGGTCCTTCCCGTAGGCCCGAAGCTCCCTCGGGTGGGGGACCTAAGTCCCTTCTTCGGTTATCCAGATGCCATATCGGGATCCCGAACTCCCGCAATCCGGCGCGATTGGGACGTTTGTCACAGGGACCGGTCTCCTTCACCGGGCATCCGGCCGTCGTGGAGGAGGTCGGGCGCGCCGGACACGTGGGGCGCGAGGTCGCGTCATGAACGAGTTGGCACTCCAGCGACTGAGCGCCCAACCGGACCCAATGGGCCCGCGGCTCGCCCTCCGGGACTTCTACGGGATGACCAAGCGCAACCTCATCCGGATCATCCGGACCCCGCAGCTCCTGGTGCTATCCCTTGCCCACCCCACCATCATCCTCCTGCTGTTGCGTTATGTGCTGGGGGGGAGCCATCCATGTGCCGGGCATCGACTACGTCGACTACGTGGTTCCTGCCATCTTCCTCGAGGTGGTGTTGATTGGCGGCATGACCACTGCCCTTGCCCTGACACAAGACCTTCAAATCGGCATGGTCGAGCGCTTCCGCACTCTGCCCATGGCACGCTCGGCCTTCCTGGCCGGCCGTTCGCCTGCAGACCTCTTGCGCAGCCTCCTGGCGCTGACCTTTATGATCGGGCTCGGTCTCCTCGTGGGCTTCCGGTTCCACGACTCCCTGAGCGCCCGCATGGCGGGAATCGGGCTGATCGTCCTGTTCGGCTACGCCTTCATTTGGGTCTACGCCGCCGTCGGCCTTGCGGTCCGGGATCCACAGACGGCACAGATCGCCGCGATCCTTCCCATGTGTTCATCCTGTTCTTCGCGAGCTCGGCCGTCGTTCCCGTGGTGACCATGCCGGGGTGGCTTCAACCCATTGCGCGCAACCAACCCACCAGCGTCGTGATCCACTCGGTTCGCGCCCTCTTCGAAGCCGGACCGATGTCCTTGGATCTTTGGCGGGCCATCGCCTGGTGTCTGGGGATCTTCGTGTTTTTTTCGTAGCCTCGCTCAATCTGTATCGCCGAGCGACCGCGTAGGGCCGGCTGGTCCCGCGGGTCGTGAAAGGGGTTCCGTCCATAGGAGCCACGCGTAACGTCGGTGCACCTCTAGAGCAGCTAGAGAGGCTCCCTGATCCTGGAGAGTGATCTGATCGATCCCCGGATACGACCTGGGTGCTCCAATCTCCACCCATCTCGTGTCTCCTCCAACGCAGGGCGGGATGGGCCGAGTTGTCGAGGGTAATGATCACCCGAGCCCTGTTGCCGGCTTGTTCTCGGGTGTCGTCAAGGTCCTCTCGAATCGCAATTAGCGCGGTCCCCTGGACCTTCCTATCGAGCCCCTCGATGTGGTCGCCTGCTGATGGCTATTGGGCGATGGGTACCGTCCAGGTGAGGACCGTGCCGCCGGACGGTACATCCTCAAGCGACATCGTGCCGTGGAGTTTCTCCGCCCTGCGGCGAAGGTTCGACAGTCCGAGACCCTCGTGGTCATTCGTCGCCGCTCCCGTGCCGATCCCGTCGTCAGCGACGGTCAACTGGCACGTGTCCGTGTCGACCCTGACTTCGACCGTCACCGTGGTCGCACGTGCGTGCTTTTCCACGTTGGTGAGAGCCTCTCGAATGGTCGCCAACAGGTTCTCGACGACGAGTTCGGTTATGACGGTGTCAACCGGCCCGACAAAGCGTGCCTCGACGTGGAAGCAGACCACGTCATGGAGCTCCTCCACAAGCGTCCGGACGTCATCGCGCACACTGCGGCTCTTCTCGCGCATCCCCAGCTCGTAGACGGTCGAGCGCACCTGGGTGATGACGTCGTCGAGCTCGCTCACGGCGTTGCCGATCTGGCCGGCAGGACCTGCGGGCACTCGCGCAACAAATCCCTGCAACGTCAGTCCCAGAGTGTAGAGACGCTGGATCACGGTGTCGTGCAGGTCGCGCGCGACCCGGTCCCTGTCCTCGTAGACCACTAGGTGGCGGACGCGGTCGTGGAGGCGTGCGTTCTCGATGGCGATTCCGGCGGCAACCGAAAGCGCCCCGACGAGGGCAGCGTCGTCGTCGGTGAATTCTGACCATCCGACCTTGTCCGTCAAGTAGAGATTGCCGTAGACCTCGTCGCGCACCCTGATCGGTACGCCCAGGAACGAGGTCATGGGCGGATGATTGAGTGGGAAGCCGAAGCTCTCGGGGTGCTGGTCGATCTCGCGGATCAGAATGGTCTGCGGGTCTGAGATGAGGAGACCGAGCACCCCCCGGCCCTTCGGCCTCGCACCGATCGCCGCCTCCTGCTCGGGCGACAACCCGACCGTGATGAATTCGGACAGCGAGCTCTTGTCCTCGTCCAGGACGCCGAGCGCCCCGTAGTGGGCGCCGGTCATGACGCACGCTTCTTCGACCACGTGACGCAGGACGTCGGGAAGCTCCAGGTTGGATTCGATCAGGAGCGTTGCCTCGAGTACCCTACGCAACTTGGCGGGATCCTCAATGGAGCGATAGGGCACTGCTTCGGAATCTACCCCACTGAGAGATCGGTGCAGTTGGCCGCCCAGGGTCTCCGATCAAAGGCCACAGCTGGCACAATGGCCCAGTGAGGGTATTCCTGCTCGACGATCACCGGGTCATTCGAGCCGGTCTTCGGACGTTCCTCGAGCCGGCCCAGGACATCGATGTGGTCGGCGAGGCGGGCACGATCGAGGAGGCTCTTGCGCGCATCCCACCTACGAAGCCCGATGTGGCCATCCTCGACGTCCGGCTGCCCGACGGCAGCGGGGTGGAAGCCTGCCGCGAGATCAGGTCGAGGCAGCCTCAGATCGCGTGTCTAATGCTGACTTCGTATGCCGACGATGAGGCGTTGATGGCCTCGGTCATGGCGGGTGCCGCTGGCTACCTGCTCAAGAACGTCACCACGGTCGACCTCGTCGATGCGATCCGGCGCGCCGGGGCCGGGGAGTCTCTGTTGGATCAGTCTCTGACCGAGCGGGTGCTGAAGCGCATGCGAGAAGGACCGGTGGCCGACCCTCGGCTGACCAACCTGACTCCCCAGGAGCGGCGGATCCTCGACCTGATGGCTGACGGCTGCACCAACCGCCAGATCGGCGAGAAGATGCAGCTGGCTGAGAAGACGGTCAAGAACTACGTGTCGAACGTCTTGGCGAAGCTCGGCATGGAGACCCGGACCCAAGCTGCCACCTTCGCCGCGCGGCTCGAGGAGCGCACCGCGCACGATGCCCGCACCGACGCCAGCGGCACCTGAAAGCCGTTCACGGTTCCGGTTCGAGGTGCTCCACTTCGTTGGATTCGCAGTCCAAGGTCATCCCGAGGTCATCTAACGCCGCCTCTAATCGTGCCCGCTCTCGACCCGGCTCATCGAACCTAGACGGATCGGTCGTGATGCCAACCGCTGACGCCAGCCGCATCAGGGCGATGTCGTAGCTCACCTGGCGGGCCAGACGGACCGCCATCGCCTCAGGAACCTCGTCCGGACGTAGGATCCGCTGCAACTCGCGCCGTTGCCGAAACGCCAGGTCCAAAGCCGCGTGCGGGTCATCTCGGACTCCGGGGAGCGGTCGTTCGAGCGCTGCGCGCATGAGCTGCGTGTACATCGACATCGGTCACCCGCCTGGCGAGCGAGTCAACCGCCCTGGCCCAAATCAGACGCTCGTTGGAGCGAAGGGTGGAAAACGACCTTCGTCACCAGCGGCGGCGGCAGATATGACGGGAGCGGATCCCGGTTTCGCCATGGTCGCACCCGCCTCCAGCGCTGCCGACTACTCATCAGACTCTCCTTTGTCTGGAACTGATCTCGGTCCGGTGCTTCGTTCCGCCTTCAGATTGCGCCGGCCTGCCCCCGTCTTCCAGGGCCGGATGTCACATCGGGTGTCGTAGGTCTGGTTCGAGGATGGCGAATCAGGTATTCGTGTGGGTGAGTAGCAGGAAGATGCAACAGCCGAGAGGAGGTTCGCGTACTAGAAGTCTCTCCGTCCGGGTCTGCGCCCCAACGGCCCCCAACTAGGACCTAGTGCCCCGCAACGGCTCCGCTCATCGCTGGGTGATTCGTGTTCCTCGGACCGGGCTCCCAGGCATGGTCGTCATGGTCAGTCGCTTCTTTGATGCGCTGGTCGATGGGGCAACCGACCCTTCTCACGCTCTCGTGTCGTTGACAAGCACTGCGGCGCCGTTGACCCGGTCATTGGCCAGGTCGGCGAGCGCTTCGTTGGCCCGATCCATTGGATACGGCGTCGTCGAGACGCGTACCGGGACCCGGGCGGCCAGTTCGAGGAACTCGATGCCGTCGTGGCGGGTGTTTGCCGTCACGCTGCAAAGCGTCCGTTCCTCGAAGAGATGGTGCTCGTAGTTGAGCGGGGGGACGTCGCTCAGATGGATGCCCGCGATGGACAAGCAGCCGCCTCGATCCAGGGCTTCGAGCGCCGGTGGAACGAGCGTCCCTACCGGAGCGAACATAATGGCTGCGTCGAGCGGCTCGGGTGGGGCGTCGCTGGCATCGCCGGCGCTCACCGCGCCGAGATCCAGGGCCAGGGCCCTGGCCTCGGGCGAGCGGGTCAGCACATGGACCCGAGCGCCCCCGGCGATGGCGATCTGCGCGGTGAGGTGAGCCGAGCCTCCGAACCCGTAGATCCCGAGCCGGCCGCCGGGAGGGAGCTGCGCTCGGCGGAGGGCGCGGTAGCCGATGATCCCGGCGCACAGGAGTGGCGCAGCGTCCTCGTCGCTGAAGGCGTCGGGTAGGCGGTAGGCGAACGCTTCGTCGACCACGACATACTCCGCGTACCCGCCGTCGAGGTCCCAGCCCCGAAACTGGGGGGCCAGGCACAGGTTCTCGCGTCCCGCGAGGCAAAAGCGGCACCGTCCACAGGCGCTGGCGAGCCAGGGCACCCCGATTCGGTCGCCCTTCGGCGAACCGGACGCACCCTTTCCCCAGATGGTCAACCGTGCCGACAACTTCGTGCCCCGGGATGACGAGGCGGCGTTTGGGCTCAAGATCCCCTTCGGCCAGGTGCAGGTCCGTGCGACAGACCCCGCAAACCAGAACGTGGACGCGGATCTGAGCCGGGCCCGGCTCCGGGACCGATCGCTCGATTCGGACTAGCGGACGGGTGTCGATGGGCCCTGGCGTGTCAACGGCCCATGCCTGCATCGTCTTCTCGGTTGTCATGGTGCTCCTTGCGTCACTGACCGTTCATCCGGCCGGGTCGGGGCCAAGTCGTCGGGCACCAGAGCGACTCGGCGCTCGGCCGCATCGCTTGACTTTGTCAACCCGACGACCAACGGGCTGCTCACCAGGTTCGTCCGGTCGCAGCGGGTCGCTCGGTCGGGGAGGATGGCATCGCGCCGGACGGGAATGTTCCTCCGATGCCATGGGATCCCTCAGTCGTCGACGGCTCAAGGACGATGTTCGACCGCTTGACGCGGTAGCGCCAGAGGAAAAGGTCCCGACTGTGCCACCTTGGCCCTGATTCGATCGTGCCTCTCGGAGGCACCAATGGGTGGCGAGGAGCGAGCGGATCGGACGCACGCTCGGGACCTTCGTCCCTGTCGTCGTTCGCTGGGCCTCCTTAGCTTGGTCGGTGACGCCTCGTGACAGGACCGGCTCGATCGGTCCAATCGGGCACCAACGGAGGTAGCGATGACCGTAACCAGTGACACCAAGGTAGCGACGAAGCTCTACGACGCGCCGGGGCGATCCGGCAGTGTCGTGACCCTGAAGCCCCGTTACGACAACTTCATCGGCGGCCATTGGGTGCCGCCGGCCAAGGGCCAGTACATGGTGGATCTGTCACCGGCGAACGCCCAGCAGTTCTGCGAGGTCGCTCGGTCGACGGCCGAGGATGTCGAGTTGGCCCTCGATGCCGCACACGCGGCGAAGACCGCCTGGGGCGAAACCTCCCTCACCGAGCGGGCCGCGGTTCTCAACCGGATCGCCGACGCCATCGAGGCCAATCTCGAGATGTTGGCGGTCGCCGAGACCTGGGACAACGGCAAGCCGGTGCGAGAGACGCTGGCCGCCGACATCCCTCTGTCCGCCGACCATTTCCGGTACTTCGCGGCCGAGGTCCGCGCGCTCGAGGGCTCGAGCACCGAGATCGACAAGGACACCGTCGCCTACCATTTCCACGAGCCGCTCGGCGTTGTCGGCCAGATCATTCCCTTCAACTTCCCGCTGCTCATGGCCGCCTGGAAGCTCGCCCCGGCGTTGGCCGGCGGCAACTGCACCGTTATCAAGCCGGCATCTTCGACACCGTGGTCGATCCTGAAGCTGGCTGAGGTGATCGCCGACGTTGTCCCCCCGGGCGTGATCAACATCGTCACCGGTCCGGGCGCCGAGATCGGGAAGGCACTGGCCACCAACCGCCGGATCTCCAAGATCGCCTTCACCGGCGAGACGGTGACCGGGCGGCTGATCATGCAGTACGCGGCCGAGAACATCATCCCGTCGACGACCGAGCTGGGTGGAAAGTCACCCAACGTCTTCTTTGCCGACGTCATGGCCGAGAACGACGAGTTTTTTGACAAGGCAGTCGAGGGGCTCGTCCTCTATGCCTTCAACAAGGGTGAAGTGTGTACCTGCCCGTCCCGCGCGCTGATCCAGGAGTCCATCTACGACGAGTTCATGGATCGCTGTCTCGAGCGCATCGGACGGATCAAGCAGGGCAATCCACTCGACATCTCGACCCAGATGGGGCCCCAGAACTCCAAGCAGCAGCTGGACAAGATCATGTCGTACGTCGACATCGGTCGTCAGGAGGGTGCGCAGTGCCTCATCGGCGGGGAGCGGCCGACGCTCGACGGAGAGTTGGCCGAGGGGTACTTCTTTCAGCCGACCGTCTTCAAGGGCACCAACGACATGCGGATCTTCCAAGAGGAGATCTTCGGGCCGGTGCTGGCGGTCACCACCTTTCGGGATGAGGCCGAGGCGCTGCGGATCGCGAACGACACGCTCTATGGGCTGGGAGCCGGCGTGTGGACCCGAGACGGCAACCGGGCGTATCGGATGGGGCGAGCGATCCAGGCCGGCCGGGTCTGGACCAACTGCTACCACATGTACCCCGCGGGGGCGGCGTTCGGCGGTTACAAGATGTCGGGCGTGGGTCGGGAGCTCTACAAGCAGACGCTGACGGAGCACTACACCCAGACCAAGAGCCTGCTCGTCAGCTACAGCAGCGCCCCGCAAGGGCTCTTCTAGGTGCTCGCGGCCGTGGGCGATCACCAAAAGGTCGCCAAGGTGATGGCAACGCCGGCCGCCGTCGACGCCATCGCCGAATTGCAGGCGCAGCACGGCCCAGTCATCTTCTTTCAATCGGGAGGGTGTTGCGGGGGAAGTCTACCCATGTGTTTCGAAGAGGGCGATTTTCGCATAGGGAACAACGATGTCCGCCTCGGCTTCGTCGGCGGCGCCCCCTTCTACATCGACCCCCGCCAGTATGAGAAGTGGCGCCACACGCAGCTGATAGTCGACATTGCCGAAGGAGAGCCAGAGGGCTTTTCGCTCTCGCCCGCCGATGATCGACACTTCGTGACAAGATCACGCGTCTTCTCATCCGAAGAGCTCGTTGCCTTAGACGGATGAGGTCCGCTGAGGGAATTTCGGTTCGGGCGGGCGAAGCGCCGCTCCAATGGCAGAAGCTGTTTTAGGGAGGAGTCCAAGGGGTATCGACTTCACCTTCCTCGCAACAAATGTGACCATCGCGCCGTACCTTCGGGACCATCGTCCCTAGCTGGCCCCGCCACTCAGGCGCGATCGTCGAGATATGCGCGTCACTGCAGCACAGCGTGTATCTCCCCCGATCGTCGGTGTAGAGCTTGATGTATGGGTCGGGTACCCATGACCGTCACGATCGATCGCCCGGGGTCCGCTGAGCCGGATCTCGCTCCGCCGGCGGTTGAGGTCCGGGCACTAACCAAGGCCTACGGCGACCTGACTGCGGTGAAGTCCGTGAGTTTCGATGTCGCGCAGGGTGAGATCTTCGCTTTTCTCGGGCCCAACGGGGCCGGGAAGTCGACCACGATCAAGATGCTGTGCACCCTGGCCCGACCGACAGCCGGATCGGCCCGAGTGGCCGGCTACGACGTCGTCGAGGACGCCCGCTGGGTCCGCCGCCACATCGGCCTGGTCTTCCAGGAGCAGACCCTCGACGACCAGCTGACCGCCGAAGAGAACCTGCGCTTCCACGCCGTCCTCTACGGCGTGCCCTCCGACCAGGTCAATGCCCGCATCACCCGGGTGCTCGATCTGGTCGCCCTCTCGGAGCGGCGCAAGGACCTCGTGTCCACCTACTCGGGCGGCATGGCACGGCGCCTTGAGATCGCCCGGGGGATGCTCCACACCCCACGCGTGCTGTTTCTCGATGAGCCCACCGTGGGCCTCGATCCGCAGACCCGGGCCCTCATCTGGGACGACATCCACCGCCTGCGTCGCGAAGAGGGGATCACCATCTTCCTCACCACCCACTACATGGACGAGGCGGAGAACGCCCAACGCATCGCCATCATCGACCACGGCGAGATCATCGCTCTCGACACGCCCGACGCGCTCAAGGCTTCGGTCGGGAGCGACACCGTAGAGCTCCAGACGTCTGACGACACCGCTGCGCTCCTCGCCCTGCGCGCCGCCGGGTACAAGGTGGAGCGCACCGAGGGCGGGTTGACCGCCTACGTCGAGGACGAGGAGGCCGCCGTCGGTGCGCTGGTGGCGCTCGTGGGCGTCCCGGTGCAGACGGTGCGGGCGCACCGCCCCACGCTCGACGACGTCTTCTTGCACTACACCGGTCGCGAGATCCGCGACGAGCACGCCGAGGGCGCCGTGCCCATGTTCGCCCGGGCGCACGGCGTCCGCCGCTGAGGGGAGCTGACTATGACCACACTGAGCGCACCGCCCTCCAGGGCAGCGGTCCCCGTCGAGCAGGCCACGGGGCTCCCAGAAGAGCTTCGGGTCGTCGGGATGGTGTGGGAGCGCGAGCTCATCCGCTACGTCCGCACGCGTACGCGCATTCTCAGCGGCCTCATTCAGCCGGTGCTGTTCCTCTTCGTCCTGGGCTACGGCATGAGCGGCCTGGTCGGGACCGTCGGCGGCTTCAATTTCCACCAGTTCGTCTACCCGGGCGTCGTGGCGATGAGCGTGGTCATGACCGCCATGTTCTCCGCCCTCTCCATCGTCTGGGACCGCGAGTTCGGGTTCCTGCGCGAGATGCTGATCGCCCCCGTCAGCCGCGCCACCCTGGTGCTGGGCAAGACCTGCGGCGGCGCCTCGGTGGCAGCGGTCCAGGGCACGATCATGCTGGTGCTGGCGCCGTTGGTCGGGATCCACCTGACACCGCTGCTCGTCCTCCAGATGATCTGCCTCGAGCTGCTGATGGCGGTGGCGATGACCACGTTTGGCGTCTTCGTGGCCAGTCGGATCTCCAAGATGGAGTCCTTCCAAGTGGTGATGCAGATGCTGCTCATGCCGATGCTGTTCCTTTCGGGCGCCCTCTTTCCGCTCAACGGGTTGCCGGCCTGGTTGGCGTTCATCACCCGGCTCAACCCACTCACCTACGCCATCGCCCCCTTCCGGCAGGTCATCTTCAACGCTCAGAACATGTCGGCTGTGGCCAAGGCCCACTACTCGACGAGCGTCACCTGGTTCGGCTGGCCGCTTCCCATGTGGCTCGAGCTGGCGATCGTCGCTGTCTTCGCCGTCGTGTTCTTTGTCCTCGCCGATCGGGGACTTGCCCGGACCGAGTAGGTGGACGCAGAACCTGGTCGAACCCGGCTTTGGCATGGCTGATGTCATCGCCGATGCCCTTCGGCTTGGCGGAGGGATATCAGTTCACGCCTGACCACGGTGAGTCTTTTCGGTCTTCGCCGGTGCCTCGAGAGCTCGATCTGTAGCGGTCCGCTCTACTGCAGCGGACGGACCAAAGGACCGGCTGAATATCGGGTTTGGATGGACCAGCGCTTTTGGAGGGACCTGCGAGACCCAAATATACGAAAACCGCCCGGTCCCCATGGGAGGAATGTCCCTATATGAGAGCCACTTCTGTGGTGCACACTCGCAGCGTGAGCATGTACGTGCAGGTCCTATCCGAAGCCAGAGACCGCTGGGTCACTGATTTGTCCGGCGATGCTCTCGTCGACTACGTGCTCGGCTGCCGAGCGGCGCTACCCGCTCAGGATCTCGGGGCCGAAGTGTGGTCGGAAGCGACTTTGGCGGCCGAAGTCGTCTACGACCGAGCCCTCATGAGCCTTGCCGCCGAAAATGGAATCGACGTGACTCCGGCGAACTTCGTGCATTCGAGGATCGAGCGGGAGCGCCTCGAGGTGGCGCTGGCTCAGAGGGGCATCGACGTTCGGTCGTCGGTCCGCCAGTCAAGCGATCACAAGGAGGAGGTAGAACCCTGACCCTTGACCTTTGTCGCGAAGATAGCCGCTTCAGTCCGGCTGGTCATCTGGAGCTTGCGGAGGAGCCCGGTGACGTAGTTCTTGACGGTGTTCTCGGAGAGGAACATTGCGTCGGCGATCTGCTTGTTCGTCCTGCCGTCGGCGATGAGGTCGAGGATTTTACCCTCCTGGGGCGACAGCGACGAAAGAGCCGGATCGAGCTTTGGCGGGTTGGCGATGCGTTCGACCACCCGTGCGACCGCCCTCGGGTCCATAAGAGACGCCCCCGAAGCGACTTTCTTGACGTCCTCGATGAGGTCGCGCGCTTTGATCTGCTTGAGCACGTAACCGGCCGCGCCGGCCATGACGCTCGCGTACATGGCCTCATCGTCGGCGAAGCTCGTGAGCATCAGGCAGACGAGATCCGGCATGGCCGACCGCAGGTCGCGGCAGACCTCGATCCCGTTCCCGCTCTCGAGACGGACGTCCAATATGGCGACGTCGGGCTTGGCCAGCGAGGCGCGGGTGAGCGCTTCGTCGGCCGTCGAGGCTTCGCCAACGACCTCGATCTCGTCGTCGCTCTCCAGAAGGCCGCGTATGCCCTCGCGCACCAGTTCATGGTCGTCGAGAAGAAAGACGCGGATGGCCACGCACCCAGTCTGCCACCCGGACCCGCCGTCCCCGGCCGGCCGCAGCCGTCATCCGAATTGCATACGCGCAACATGACCACGGCCATCGAAGCAAGTTCTGGAACCCCCGCTCGACGGATCACCCATCGTGGCCAGGAGCTCGGGCCAGGAGTGGAGGACCTGGCTCGACAAGCAGCCGTGGACCCAGGCCGCTCGAGCCGCCCGATCCACGATCTAGCGACGGTGACGACTAAAAGGCGCAGTGAACGATGAGCCAGGGACCGCCGAGGGACACTGGCCGGGATGTCCCTACCGGGTACCCCTCCGAGTTGGAGTTCGACGCGGTCTCCATCGAGAAGTTCTGTTTCCGGGTGCGTCCCATTCGTCCGGACGACGCCGACTCTTTGGTCCAGTTCCACGAGCACCTGTCCGATCGTTCGTGTTATCTCAGGTTCTTCTCGCTCCATCCGCATCTCTCGTCGAAAGAGGTCGAGCGGTTCACGCGGGTGGACTACCAGGATCGTCTCGCCCTGGTGGCCGAGCACGACGGCCGGCTCATCGCCGTCGGGCGTTACGACCGGCGTCCGGAGACCACCGAAGCCGAGATCGCCTTTGTCGTTGCCGACGAGTACCAACATCATGGCATCGGGTCGCTCCTGCTGGACGAGCTGGCTGGTGCGGCTCGTGCACGCGGAGTCACGACCTTCGTGGCTGACACACTCGCGGAGAACCACACGATGCTCGAGGTGTTCACCCACTCGGGGTTCCCGATCAGGAGGGAGTCCGAGTACGGCACGGTCTCGTTGCGCTTTCCGATCACCATCACTCCGTCCTACGAGGAATCTCTCGCACGACGCCGAGCCGGCTGGCAGATTGCTCCAACCAGTGCCGCAACGTCGCCCGAGGCGGCGGCAGTCAGCGTCGAAGATTGACACGATCGTCAGGAGGACTGAGACCGCCTCTTCCGATCCAGACCCGCCGATCACCGCAATAGGGCGGACCGTCCCGTTGGGTGAGACGTCGGTCCGGATGGGAAAGTGTCGCCCCCCCGGGGGGCCTGCCGAAAGCACCTCGCCCCGATCGGGGGACCTTTGGCACTGTGCCGGGTCGCGGGTGCGCTGCCAGCATCGATACCAGGGCCGCCTGACCTCCCGAGCGACACGCCGAGCGGCTGTTGCCCAAGGGGGAGGAGAGGTTCCGATGGCAGTACGAGTTGCAATCAACGGTTTCGGTCGCACAGGACGTGCGTTCGTGCGAGCAGCGATGAAGTCGCCGCATGACGTGGAAGTCGCCGCGGTGAACGATCTCGGGTCGCCCGAGGCGCTGGCGCGTTTGCTCGATCGTGACTCGGTCCACGGGCGCTTTCCCGTGCCGGTCTCGGTCGAGCACGACACCATGGTGGTGGGATCCATGGCAGTGAGGATGCTCATGGAGCCGCACCCGGAGGATTTCCCGTGGGCGGAGCTGGGCATCGACGTCGTCGTCGAGAGCACCGGCCGGATGACGAGCCGAGAGCGGGCCACGGCCCACATCGCGGCCGGGGCACGCCGGGTCATCATCTCCGCGCCGGCCAAGGACGCCGATGCGACGTTCGTCATGGGGGTCAACGACGACACGTTCGACCCCAAGCACCACTTCGTGGTCTCGAACGCGTCCTGTACCACGAACTGCCTCGCCGTCCTGGCCAAGGTGCTCGACGACGGCTTCGGGATGGAGGAGGGCTTCATGACCACGGTCCACGCCTACACGGACGACCAGCACCTCGTCCACGCCCTCCACGCAGACCCCCGCCGCGCGCAGGGCGCGCGCGATCAACATCGTTCCGACCACCACCGGAGCAGCGCGTGCGACGGGCCTGGCGTTGCCCAATCTCGTCGGCCGGCTCGACGGGTTATCGCTCCGCGTACCCGTGCCGGAAGGGTCGGTCACCGACCTGGTGGCGACCGTCCGGGGCACGCCGACGGTGGAGGAGATCGACGAAGCCTACCGATCAGCGGCGACGACGGGTCGGCTGGCCGGACTGCTCGAGTTACTCCGACGATGCCCTCGTCTCCACCGACATCATCGGCAATTCCGCATCGTGCATCTACGACTCCAAGCTCACGATGGCGACGGCCGACCTCGTGAAGGTGCTCGGCTGGTACGACAACGAAACGGGGTACTCGAGCCGACTGGTCGATTTGGCCACCGTCGTCGGAACCTCGCCCGAACGGTGAGCGTGCGCG
>CAWITA010000002.1:0-32041 GCA_963838835.1 uncultured Acidimicrobiaceae bacterium | reverse complement strand
GTGTGGGCTTCGACGAAGGTGGCGTCGAAGTCCAAGATCAGCGGCCCCGATGCACGCACCGGAGAGAGCCCGGCCTGCCAGGCCCGTGCGCGGGCCTGGGCACGAGCGGCCCGGATGGCATTGAGACGATCGTCATCGACCGAGTCGATGACCCGGAACGCTGTCGGCGTCGACGCCACCGGACCGAAGAGGCTCGGTTGGTCACGCAGCACGGCCAGATCAGAGAGGCAGTCCCCGCCGTCGGCCAGCATCAGTGCGACATCGAGAAGCACACGACCCGGATCATGGCGACGTCTGCGCCGCACCGTGGGTGCGAGAGCTTCGCCCAGTGCCGCTGTCATGCCGGTGAAGTCGGCCATCTCGGCGAGGAGGCGGGTGCCGGCATGAGAGGAAATTCCCTTGCCGTCGGCGGTCACGGACAACGCAGGACGCGTGTTGGTACGCTTCACTTTGGAAGTGCCCTTCTCTCGGGGATTTTGATGCTTCGCAACACCAAGCTTCCCAGAGCAGAGGGGCTTTTCCGCGTCTTTCAGCCTGTCTTCAACAGGGCTTCGTGAAAGGTCCGGGCTAAAGGGAGGCCCGAGCCATGAGATCGCTGCGCTTGATGGAGTGGAAGTCAGAACCAAAACTCGTCAAAATGCCAGACCCGACGCCAGCTCCGGGACAGGTGGTCGTGAGGATCGGTGGAGCCGGTGTGTGTCACTCGGATCTGCACTTGATGCGTGAGTTCGAACCCGGCGTTCTTCCCTGGAGCCCGCCGTTCACCTTGGGTCACGAGAACGCCGGCTGGGTCCATGCGCTCGGTCCTGGCGTAAGCGGTCTGGAGGTCGGCGAACCCGTCGCCGTCTACGGGCCTTGGGGCTGCGGTAGTTGTGCCCATTGCCAGGTAGGTATCGAGACAAGCTGTGAGAATCCGGCAAGTGCCCCGGTTCCGATGGGTGGTGGTGGCCTCGGCCTGGACGGGGGAATGGCGGAATGGTGCCTTCGTCCCGTCATCTTGTGCGCCTCCCAGAGGGCTGGACCCGGTGTCGGCCGCCCCGCTGACAGACGCCGGGCTCACCCCGTACCACGCTGTGCGTCGAAGCTGGGGCAAGCTGGCCCCGGGCACGACGGCCGTCGTCATCGGGGTCGGTGGGCTCGGGCATCTGGCGGTCCAGATCGTGAAGGCGTCTACTGCTGCGAGAATCGTCGCCGTAGACACGCGTGAGGAGGCCTTGGCCCTTGCGACGGACTGTGGCGCCGACGTCTCGATTCGTTCAGGCTCGGATACAGCCAGCGAGATTCGTTCCTACACCTCCGGCCGAGGTGCTGACGTGGTCCTGGACTTCGTCGGTTCCGAATCCACCTTGTCGCTAGGAGCTGCGGCAGCAAGAATGCTTGGGGATCTGACGATTGTCGGAATCGCCGGCGGTACCCTTCCTGTTTCGTTCTTCTCCGTACCGTACGAGCTGTCGATTCAGACAACGTATTGGGGTAGCCGCCCGGAACTTGTCGAAGTGCTCGACCTCGGCGCACGAGGGCTGCTACGACCGAAGATCACTACCTTCAGCCTGGAGAACGCCGTGGAGGCATACAGAGCCCTCGAGGCGGGCGATCTCGAGGGACGTGCCGTGGTCGTTCCGACAGCGTCTTGAAATGTCCACGCGGAGTCGCATGGGGCGTTCGCCTTGTTAGTGCGTCTCCATACGCCATCGGGTCCGGCAGCAGACCTACTCGGCGGTGGTCTCTTGCCTGAACGACACCGCTTACAGCGCCATGCGGCGTGGCGACAGCCGACAGATAAGGACGGAATTCCTGCTGTCGGTGGGACCTTCGTCCCTATCTCGCAAGCGAGGACTGGCCGCAGAATGGCCGCATGTCACCACTTCGACATCCCACCGATGCCGAGTTCATCGAGATGATCGCTGACACCGGTGCCGGCCTGTACGCCGGTAAGGCGTTGGTTGACCTCTTTGGCCTAGAGCAGGACGAGTTCATCCCCCGGGTCAAGGAAATCGTCACCGTCGGGGAGTTCTACGGCCCGGCCGCCGGCGGCCACATCAACCTCACCTGACCGATGGACCACTTCATTCGCGTCGACCACAAAGGCGGTGATCTCTTCGAAATCGCCATCCGTCATCACGTGCTGCATGCCGATCAACCAATCGATGAAGGGGGAGGAGATACCGCGCCTACGCCGACGGAACTGTTCGTCGTCAGCCTGGCATCTTGCGTCGCCTTCTACGCCCGGCGGTTCCTCGTCCGCCACGATTTGCCCACCGATGGCCTGTCCGTGAGCGCTGAGTTCACAATGGCAGAGCGGCCGGCGCGAGTTGGCGAGATCGCCCTCTCGGTCCGGGTGCCAGACGGCGTACCCGACGAGCGACGGGCGGCGCTCCTCGCCGTGGCGTCGCACTGCACCGTCCACAACAGCCTCGAGCACCCCCCGCGTGTGAACATCGACCTCGACGCCCGGACTGAAACAGCCTGCTGATGCCGTGTCCGGCGGTCACTGCTTGGCTCCCAAACCTGCCCCCCGAGCGTCCAGTAGTGCTACAGCAGGCCGACGGCGTCGGCGCGACAACTGAACCGGCGGAAGGCGACGTGAGGCTCTATGGTCGGACCTTAAGGCCATGTCGGAGACGCCGTGAGCACTGAGCGCGAAGCGAAGCTTGTTGCCCCTTTGGCGCTTCAACTCCCCAGGCTCGGCGGGGTCATTGCAGGCGGGTCCTCGCGGTCACTCAGTGAGCGACACCTTGAAGCAACCTATTACGACACGGCGGAACTCGACTTAGCCCGCCAAGGCATAACGCTTCGTTATCGAACCGGTGAAGACGGGCCCCGATGGACCCTCAAACTACCTTCAGCCGAAAACGGGACGACGCTCGTGCGGCGCGAGCTTCGCTTCGAGGGATCGCCCGTCACTCCGCCATCGGTGGCCAGCGACATAGTCCGCGCCTACGTGCGCTCTCGTCCCTTAGTCGACGTCGCACGACTCATCACTGACCGGAGTCCTTCGGAACTCTACGACGCCAACGGCGAACAGCTGGCCGAGCTTGTGGATGACACTGTGATGGTGTACCAGGGCCGACGGCACACGGGCGGGTTCCGTGAGATCGAGATCGAAATTCTCACGCCTGGATCCGATGCAGATCATCTGCTGGCGGCCGCCATCGACCGGCTCGTCGCGGCAGGATGCCGCGCTGAGCGGCCGGTTCCCAAGCTGCTTCGGGCTCTCGGACCCCACGCGCTGGAGCCTCCCGAGGTTGTCGTGTCGGACGTCGACAGACGATCCTCTCTCGGAGAATTCGTCCGTCACGCCATCACCCGCTCCGTGGCACAGATCCTGCACCACGATGCGGGTGTGCGACTCGGCGACGACCCCGAAGACGTCCATCAGCTTCGGGTCGGTGCCCGCAGACTACGGTCCGACCTGAGCACGTTCAAGTCCCTTCTCCAGGCGGACCTGGTGCGAGCGTGGCGCGACGAACTCCGCTGGCTCGGCACCTCGGTCGGAACGGTGCGCGACATCGACGTCCTGGGTGAGCGGCTCCGATCCCAGGTGCAAATGCTGCCCGAGCCAGAAGCCATCTCGGGAGAGTCCCTCCTCACGTTCCTGACTGATCAGGCCGACTCCGCCCGTACGAGCATGCTGAGCGCCCTAAGGAGCCGCCGTTACGTTGCGCTGCTCGACTCCCTGGTACTTGCTGCCATCCACCCACCTTTCGACGTGGAGCATGGCGCAGCCATCGACGGGAGCGCTGACGAGGCCGCCGGGCGCTTCGTCCGCCCGGCATGGCGGAGCCTGCGCAAGGCGGTATCGGCACTGGACGACATCCCGTCGGACCCAGAACTTCACAGGATCCGCATACTCTCGAAGCGCTGTCGGTATGCGGCTGAAGCCGTCACGCCGGTCGCCGACCACCGCGCGGCCCGTTTCGCTGCCGCCGTGGCGGACATCCAGACCCGGCTCGGTGACCATCAGGACGCCGTCGTTGCTGAAGCGTGGTTACGTGAAGCGGCCGCGAAGGTGCCCGATAGTGCACTCGCCGCTGGCGAGCTCATCTCTCTTCAGCGGCACGAGCGCACCAGGTTGCGTGGTGAGTGGCGGCAGGATTGGCGGAAGGCCTGCGCCAAGATTCCCTCTTCGTGGACCTGACCGACGTGTCGCTCACTCAGCCGCCAGCGCCTTCCTGGATTAAAGTTTCGACGTTGGTCGGAGTATGGCCACAAGCCAGTCACGGAGCGCGAGATCCAGCGGAAGATCGGGCGCCAAACCGGGAAGTCGTCGTGATCGCCATGGCGCCTCAACGACTCCTCGATTCCTAGCGTCATGAGAGCCCCGATCATCGAGGTGCGCGGATTGCGGATGTCTTACGGAGGCGTCGACGCGGTCCGGGAGATCGACCTAAAGGTTGACCAAGCCGAGGTGGACTCGGCTTCTTTGAGCCCATGACCACTGATTCCACAGGTCAGAGGCCGAGAGCCACGCGAAGCGGTCTGCGGGGAGCCGGGTTTGCTGCCGGTGCTGTCGCCGTCGCAGCGAGTGTGGGAATGATGACGTACCCGCTCTGGCGGGGCTGGTGCCTCACTTGGGGTGCAGCAGGCGACGAACCGACCAGGGCCCTGCCCGGCGACGAGTTGCTGGACGACCCGGACCTCGTATCCACCCGAGCGACCAGCATCGCCGCCCCGGTCCGCGACGTATGGCCGTGGCTGGCCCAGATGGGATCGGGTCGTGGGGGCGTCTACACCTACGACTGGATCGAGAATCTCTTCGGCCTGCACATGCACAGCGTCGACGTGATTCTCCCGCAGTTCCAGAACATCCAAGTCGGTGATGCACAGCGACTTGGCAAGAATGGACCGGTCTTGCGGGTGGCTGTGGCCGATCCAGGAGGCGCCCTGGTCTTGCGTTCAGATGATGGCAACTGGGTGTGGGCCTTCTGTCTGGTGCCCGGGGAAAGTGGCACCCGACTCATCAGTCGGAACCGGATTGCCACGCCCGGAGCGCCTTGGCCCTCTCGCGCCTTCTACCGTTATGTGATGGAACCTGGCAGTTTCGTCATGGAGCGCAAGATGCTTTTGGGCATCAAGAAGCGAGCGCAGCGATTGGCTCGGGAGCCCGAGAGCCAAACCACTCCGTTGCACGAGACACAGAGGCAGCCCACCGATTTGAACCGGTGACCATGAGGGGATCGAAGGAGGAGCGCAAGGCGGCGACGTAGCCTGAGCGACGTGCCGACGGCCGAACGTTCGCAGCGCGAGGGGCGTGGTCGAGTCAGATGCGGAGTCATAGCTGGTCCGCTGTTCGCACGTGCCTTCACGGCAATCGGGGCCTAGAAGTCGGCGGTTCGAGTCCGCTCACCTCCATAAAAGACCCAGTTCAGACGGCTAAAGTGGAATCCCCCGGTCACATCTTTCGTCGACGTGACCATATGTGACTTTATCGGCCACATGACTTAGTGAATTGGGAACATGCGGCGACCTCATCAGCGTCTCGTGGACGACGTTCCGGCGCACAGCGGGATCAGAGGCGCCGCCGTCGTGGGGACTTGACTTGACGGCTCAGAGCAGATCTCGTCGCTCGGCCGCAAGCCTATAGATCGCCCCCCAATCTGGCAGCGCGTCAAAGGGCAGACCATTGAGGCGTGCGTGCGTCGAAGCGCAACCCGAGGGACGGGTCTGGGAGTAGGGGTCGACCTTGGTACCGGCCCAGAGCCGTATCTTTCAGAGCATTTCCATTACCTGGTGCAACTGCTGCGTCACATCATCAAAGTCCATATGACTGTCGAATCTCATCGGCTCGCCTATACGAACTGTGACATCACTATGGCGTTTCGGCCACCTGGCATGCAGGGGCACCGTGCCGAACAAGCCGATTGTCTTGACGGGTACGACGGGCACACCGAGGTTCACGGCCAGCAGGCCGACTCCCGATTTGAACGGATGCAGCTCGCCGCTCGTACTCAGGCGTCCTTCGGGCGAGAGAACGACATTCCAACCTTGGTCGACCAGGGTGCCCACGTATTCCAAGCTCGGCATGAACGGTTCAGAGCGGGAAAGGTTGAAGCCGGCAAAGCAAAATCGGATGATGAAGGCGAGCACCTTGTGTGTCCGCATGACATCGTCCGCCGCCGCAACGGCCAATCGTCGGCGAACGCGACGCGGGAGCGCCTGATACAACACGGGCCCGTCGAAATCGTCGCTGTGGTTGAAGATGTACAAGGCCGGCGTGTCGAGACCCGCCAGATTGTCCCTGCCCTGGACCTTCATCCTGACCCAGATTCCCACGATGGCGCGGATGACCACTTCACGTGTTGCTCCGCCGAGGAGTCGCACCCAGCGTCTGTACGGCCAGGACGGACGAGGGAGAGGGGCCTCTGTCGGACCGCCGGCGGCCACGAGCTTTCTCAAGTCTCCGACGGTCGTGGTCTGGGTGAAGCCCCCTTCTTCCACTGAAACGCCCAGCTGCTCCTCGATGAGGGCAGCGAGGGTGAGTCGCCGCAGCGAGTCAAGGCCGATATCGGCCAGTCGGTCAGAGTCATCGACATGACGCTTCGGATCATCCGTGCTTTGACGAATCAGGTCCACAACGGCGTCCTGTCCGGGCTGCCCTATATGGTCGCCGGCAGCCGCCTCGTGAACCGGTTCGTTCGCCCAGTCCTGAACCTGCTTGCGATCGGTTTTGCGCAATCTCGTGAGCGGGAACGTCGCCTCCGGCCATCGACGCCACCCGCTGATGTGTTGAAAGGATTCCACTTGAGCATTGATCTGACCGATCGCGTCGGTGATCGCGCGATCGGAGTGGTCAGAGATGACGACGGCGACGACTTCCTCGCCGGCTGGTCGCCTCACCCCGACGATGCACACCGCGCGGAAGATCGGATTCTTGTCAGCGACGAGCTCGAGGTCTTCGGGGAAGACCTTCAGGCCACTGCTGAGTACGATGGCGAACTTGAGCCGTCCTTGCACATAGAGCCAGCCGTCGCGCAAGGAGCCCGCATCGCCCGTTCTGAACCATCCATCTTCAGTGAACGCTGCCCGAGTTGCGGTGGGATCGTGCCAGTACTCGCGGAAGATGCTGGGCCCTTGGGCCTGAATTTCGCCGTCCCCCGCTACGCGCAGGTGCACGTTGTCGAGCGCACGGCCCGCCGAGTCGGCCCGGCGCTCGTGTAAGGAGTTCATCGTGAGGATCGGTGCCGTTTCGGTCAAACCGTAACCCTGCAGCAGCCTTATCCCCATGCGCTCCCACGCCGTTCCGACGTCGATCGGAATGGGTGCTCCTCCCGTGATGACGAGGTTCAACCTCTTCCCCAGCTGGGAATGGACGTCGCGGAAGAGCAGGCGCCGCAGGGGAAATGGCAACACCGCGGCGAGTGTCGTCGCGCTGGCCAGGGTCCTCGTCCTGCCCTCGACCGCTGCCCTTTGCTCGACCCGCTCGAGCAAGAGGCTGAGGAGCTGCGGTACCGCCAAGATGGTGGTGATGTGATAGTCCTGTAAGCCGCGAGCGATGGCAATCGGCGAGGCGCTTGGGACGTAGAAGACGCCAGCGCCTTTTGCGAGGGGAGCGAGCAGGCCGCCCGTGAGCTCGTACATGTGCGAAAGGGGAAGGACCGAGAGGAAACGCCAGTCAGGGTGCACGTCGACCACGCGCAGCGCGGCCTCGACGTTGGCCAAGAGATTCTCCTGGGTCAAGACCACCCCCTTTGGATCGGCCGTGGTGCCTGAGGTGAAGACGATGACGGCGGGGAAGTTGCCATTCAATTCGATGTCCGGGGCCGACTCCGGGTATTCCGCAATGCGGTCGTCGAGTTCGTCGAGCGAGTCGACGTCGGATCGCCTGTCCAGTTCAGGATGCATATGGCGGTTCCGAAAGATCAGCTTCGGCTGTGTCTGGTCGATGAACCTCAGCGTCGTGGCCGGGCTGCCGATTGCGTCGATCGGCACCAGCACGGCACCGATCATCTGGGCGCCGAGAAAAAGCTCGACCCATTCGGGCGAGTTGTTGGCGACCACCATGATCCTGTCCCCCGACTGAATGCCGCTTGCCACGAGGAAGTTGGCCGTTTGGTAAATCCGCTTTCGCAGCTCGCCGTACTTCAGCCTCTCTATCTTCAGAAAAGGTCGGACGCTAAGTGCGGTTCGTTCGTCATGAGCTCTGAAGCCGGCGACGAAATCGCCGAAGTGTCGGCTGTTCATCGTTGCTCGATCCGGTAAGCGACCGCAACGGCGTAGTCGCCGTGATGCGAGATCGAGATTGCAAACTCCTGGGCTCCGATATGCGCATGAGGCTTGCCAGAAGCGTCCTGGGTGATGACGATGTCATACCACTTCTTGGGTGGATCAACGGCGGCCTTGGCCACCGCCTCTTTCGCTGCCCACAGTCCGGCCAGGTGTTCGGGTTGCTGATCTGCTAACTCCGAAGAGCGAAAGGCGCTCTGGACCAATGCGCCAGCACTTACCTCGAGTCGCTTTCGAAATTCAGGGATGAACACCAGGTCGATCCCCACCATGACGTCGCCATTGTACGACCGGCCTCCCTCGGGACCATGAGGGAGCCAGGCCGCCTCTTCGCCGCCAGATGGGTGAGGGTCAGGACGGCTCGGTCGGGGACGTCTGCTACGTCTTCGGCGGGGTGGGGCGGATCTCCTCTTCTGTCTCGTTCGAGCCGCTCACTTCGACGCCCATGTGCGTGGGAACCTGTCGGACCCCCCCATCCCTCTTAGCGACTGGGTGCGCATGTCGTGCTCGCTCGGCGCCCTCCTCAGCGTGCCTCTTCTCGGCGGCAACGCGTTGGACCCCGGATCGGAGGAGCTCGCCCCGCTCCTACGCAACGCGGTCCACAACCAGCTCCACCCGTAGCAGTACGGAAGGCGTGCGCCACGTGGGCTAGCTCGCCGCCCATGAGTCCAGGAGTCCGCGATGTCCCGCTACAGAACAAAAGTCTGATGGAGTGAGCGATACCTGGCCTCCAGCCCGCCGGCCCTGGGTCGCGACTGAGAGGCTCTCCCTAAGCTGCACCGAGGCTCGCATGGTGCCCAGAAAAGACGGTCGCCGCCGGCCGCCGAGACTGTCCGGGAAAGCCGGCCAAATGATACTTTTGGGCAGGACCTTGACCCAGTGTGTGCTACCTCCCGCGAGCGGTCATCCGCCCGCCACGAAGGCCACGACGACCTCGAAACTGAGGGCAGGTGTCAACCCCGAGCGATGATTCAAGGCCTACGGTTGATCGATCGGAACCTGCCACCTCAATATGGTCCCCCCCGTAAGGGGGCTCTCTACGTCAAAACTGCCCCGGAGCTTTTCAGCCCGATGACGCATGTTGGCCATCCCCAAGCCACCCCCTCTGGTCTTGTCTGAATTCATTCCAAGGCCGTTGTCGGTCACAATGAGCTGGCAACGTTCAGCATCGACGCTCACGTGCACCATGGCTTGGGTGGCCTGAGCATGGCGTCCGATATTGGTGACCGCCTCGCGGACGGTGATCAAAAGGTGTTCTGCGATCTCGTTGGAGACGGACGAGTCCACCGGACCATCGAAGGAGCTTCGTACCTCGAAGCCCACCACTTCGGTCAGATCGCGCAATAGCGAGATGATCTTGGCCCGAATGTCTTGTTCATCGCCGGCCAAACCCAGGGCATAGATGATGGAGCGGAGTTGGATGATCGACTCATCAATCTCGGTAACGACAGCGCCCATTCGCCTTGTTAAGTCGGCCTCACGGACTACTCCCGCAATCCCTTGGAGCCTCAGACCCGCACCAAAGAGGCGCTGTATGACCGTATCGTGCAGATCACGCGCCAATCGATCCCGTTCGTCGTGCACTGCGACTTCTTGGACACGCTGGTGCAGTCGTGCGTTTTCGATCGCTATTCCCGCTGCGATAGCGAGTGCCCCGACCAAGGCCTCGTCCTCACGGGTGAACTCTGACCAGCCGACCTTGTCCGTCAGGTAGAGGTTGCCGTAGATCTCGTTACGCACCCTGATGGGGACGCCCAAAAACGAGGTCATTTGCGGGTGTCCGGGGGGGAATCCGTAGCTATCTTCGTGTCTGCCAAGATGGGCCAAGCGAAGGGGCTCAGGATTAGAGACGAGCAAGCCCAGTACACCTTTCCCGCTAGGGCGTGGCCCGATCCGCTCTTCCTCGTCGGCTCCGAGTCCAACGGTGATGAAGTCGGCCAAAGCCGTTCGCTCATCGTTGAGGACTCCGAGCGCTCCGTAACGAGCGCCGGTCATAGAGCGGGCTTCCTCTACGACATGGTGCAGAAGCACCGGAAGTTCGAGGTCCCCCTCAATGAGCAGCGTTGCGTCGAGTATCCGCCGCAGTGTCGTGGGGTCTTCGATCGAGCGATAAGGCATCAGCTCGTAGCGCTAGCGTTGCGTCGATACCAAACCGATGCGAGCTTCGTTGAGCGACTCGATGATGAGTCGCAATCAAGTCCGTCCGAGATCAGCGTACGACTCGCGTCCGGTGCGCGCCGATGACAAAGCGCGAGCACCTCGGCACCCGATGCGTCCCCAATGTCGACTGCTCCTGCGTCGATCACGAAGGTGTCGATGCCTTCGAAGATCAGGTCGTCCATCACCGAGAGGAGGGCAGATCTTGTGGTCCTGTCGAGCACGCCGGCCACTCGGATTACAACGGGAGATCTGCTGTCGTCAACCCAGATCTCCAAGGACGGGTCCAGGTAGTCATCGCTCACAAATCGCATGGATCGTTCGTTTATCCAAGGAGAGTCAGCGGTCATGAACAGGGAGCTTATTTTCGTGGGTATTCCCTCAGAAATAGGGTGCGCCCTCAAAATTGTGGGGTTTACCCTGGTGATCTCCCTGGGCGACGGCCGTGTTGCAGGACTGCAAGAATGTCGAAGCCAAGCGCAGCTCGGCGTGAATGTAATGCAATATCGCCTGTTGGATCCGCGGGGCTTTCCTCTCGCCTTCGCCTGGGAGCGCCTTTTTCATGTCCGAAACACCAGCGGTGCTACGTGCCGTGATCGCCAGCGACAACTTCTTGACCCGAGAAGGCTTGGGTTGCCTGCTCAGCGGTGTTCGGAGCATAGAGATAGTCGCTCGGGTGGACAGTCATCCCGAAACTCTTGGTGCCGTTCATCAATACCAACCCGATGTCCTTGTCGTCGGTATCCGTACCCCTCGGGTAAACGCCGAGCCGGCGTTCAATGCGGCCCAGCGACTACGTACCGAGTATCCGAAGCTCGGAGTCGTGGTACTGGCTGAAGCTGGCGATGGGTTTGCACTCGAGCTCTTGCGCAATGGAGCAGCCCACGTGGCGTATTTGCTCGATGACCACGTAGGGGATCTCGAAACGCTCGTCAGCGCCATACACGGCGCTCACGGCGGCGACACCGTACTTGACCCGTCCATAGTGAACGCTCTGGTTCGGCGGCAGCTACCCTCCGCGCTCGACGTGCTCACAATGCGTGAGCTCGCCGTACTCGAAGAGATGTCACGCGGCTACACCAATAGCGAGATCGCAGGTCAGATCGGTGTGTCGAAGAAGGCCGTTGAGAGACATGTCACAAGTATCTTCCGCAAGTTGGACAGCGCCAATTCAAAACGGTTTGATCGCCGCGTGACTTCAGTGCTGATTTATCTGCAAGCAATGGGCGAACTCATCGACGAAACTCATTCGTAGCGAATCCGAGTTGCGCCATGTGCAGCTTCTCGGGCTGAGCCTCGTTATGCCTAGCGCACGCTGGCCGCTGGGTCGGGTGTGTGGGAGACTCCACCCAAGCATCGGAGGTGGCCGATGATGCTGCTGCCTTATGCTGCCCAGCCCCCAGGGCCAATCATCGCAATTGAGCCAATCATCGCAATTGAATCGAGAACGACACCAGCGGCAGGGTCACCCGGGACCAAAGCGCCGATCGCACCCATTCCCCAGACCCCAATTGAGCGCCGAGAAATCCGTCACGCTTTCATCGACCTGCGCAGGTCGCTTAGATCGAATCGGCCCAGCAGATTGCCACATGGTGTCGCTGACCCGCCAGCACCTTCCCGACCGTAACTCGAATCACATCTCCGAGGGATGGAGAAGCATCCCTTCGCCGGAGCGGGGAGTGGACGGTGACGAAGTGGATGTCGCCCCACCCCTCGACCACTTTGACGCCGCGCACCAGGCCAATTCCTTGGCAAGGAAGGGTATCCGCGAGCGTGGTGCTGATCTGCTCCGCAGCTTCCATCGTCACCTCTAGATGTTCCGCTAGCAGCAGCCGACAGAGTAGAGGCATAGGTCCCTAATACGGGCTGGAATGACGACTAGCAAACAGGCGTGGAGTGCCCCGTTCGCAACACCGCTACGGGAGCTCAGCCCGAGGCTACGCCGAGGACCCGGTCGAATCGCCAACCAGCCGCGCCAGATCCGGCCATGTCGAGACGTGCGGCGTGTACGTCCCGGCCCGCACCTGGGAAGCGAAGGCCTTCGAGATGCCGGCCGCCTCCATGGTTTCGGACAGGCGCACCTTCTGAAGACCTGGAAGAATCTCGCGTCGGAAGACATCCGGGTCCTGATCGGCTTCGGGATGGGACTGCTCCCACTCGCGGAGCGCCCGTTTGCGGGCAGCGATGGCGGTGCCCCGTCGGCCCCTCAACTCAGGCGAAACGCAGACTCACTACCCTGCCCCATACCTGCAACGGGGATACCTACGGGCGTCGGGATGGGACAGACCGAGAGTGTCATGATCGAGGCAGTTCTAACAAGATCGGTGAATCGATGAAGCGAACGACGCTCCAGCGTGGGGATGCACGTCTCTCCATTCGAGACTACGGCGGCGACGGCAGCCCGCTTGTACTGATCTACGGACTCGGCTTTAGTCAGAAGTCCTGGACTAACCTGATTACCGCGCTGGGTGATCGCTACCGAGTCATCACCTACGACCAGCGGGGACACGGCGCCTCGACCAAGAGTTCGGATTACTCGTGGTCATCGTTCGTCGGAGATCTAGAGGCGCTGATCAGTGAGTTCGCTCTCACCAAACTCATCCTGTTCGGCCACTCCCTTGGGGCCGGAGTGGCGTTGGATGCGGCCAGTCAGACAAGTGAATGTCGGGCTGTGACGATGATTGACGGCGGATTTCCAGTCGAGCTGCCACCTCCAGATACCAGTCAATTCGACCGGATCCAACACAATCCTTTGTACCCAATCCTGCGGAGCGTCGCCCGTCTGCGCAACCGGGGACTCTCGATGTCGCTGGTCGATGCTCTCACTGTCGCCGAGGAGTATCGGGTTCAGTTCGCCAACTGGGGGCTGGCTCTTTGCAGACTGGCTTGTCCGGCTCAATACCTCTTGGCCACCAAGGAAGTCCCGGGGCCTAACGGGCCCGCCGCCCACGCCGCCCGCCAAGCAACGGCCGAGCTGGCCGTTACGCTGAATCCGTTGGTGAAAGTGCAGTGGATCGACGCGGGACACGCCATGATGCGCACCCACCCCCACGAGGTCGCCAGAGCGGTGATGGAGCTAAAACCCGAGCCCCAGGCACGCAGTTGAGTTGGTGGCGTCGAGGACGCTCGAACCACGGAACCTGACCCTGTCCCTGTACATTCAATGTGTGAGGACCTCCTCGCCACTCGCACGGGCAACCATTGGGTTGTCTCAACACCCAAGCGAGCACAAAGAGGTCCTTCATGAACATGGTAGGTGGACTCGATCTGCACCGGCGACAGATCACCTACGACGTCTTGGACGTCGATTCAGGGGAGATTTGGCGAGGACGCCCCTGGCAGCCGGACCGGTCGCGGTTCCGGTACTGGCTCGACCACGAGGTCAGCGCTCGAGCACAAGGCGGCTCGGTGGCGCTCGCAGTGGAGGGCTGCACGGGTTGGCGCTACGTCGTCGAGGAGATCTCGGCACTGGGCTTCGCGCCGTTCCTCGCCGAGCCGGCCGACACCCAAGCGGCGCGAGGACGCAAGCACCGAGCGAAGACCGATCGTACCGATGCCCAGCTGCTGCGGGAGCTCCTCCAAGCAGGGGAGCTCCCCGAGAGCTGGATCCCACCCGACGACGTCTTGGAGTGGCGAGAACGCGTCCGGCTCTACAAGTCCCTCGTCGACCAGAGAACTCTATGGTGCCAACGGACCCACGCCGTGCTCTATCACCACGGGGTCACGATCCCAGAGGGCGCTATCGGCACCGAGAAAACTCGATCGATGCTCGCGGACGGCAACCTTCGGATCTCCCCGGCCGGTCGCGAGCGGATCGACGTCGGCTACAAGATGATCGACGCCGCCGACAGAGAGGCCTCGCCCTTGAAGCACGCACTGCAGCGTTTCGGCACTCGCCAGCCGGCGTGTCGAGCGCTCGTCGATGCGCAATACGGCATCGGAGGACTCCTCGCGGTCGTGCTCTGGACCGAACTCGGCGACTGTCGGCGATTCAGTCGCTCCGAGCAGGTGGTCCGTCACAGCGGTCTCGACGTGACGGTCGATTCCTCGGACCGACGACGCGTCGGCGGCCACCTCTCCCGTCAGGGCCCAGAGACACTTCGCTGGGCGCTCTACGAGGCGGCCAAGAACTCCTCGCACGGTCGAAGCCCCGATCACGGCTACTACGCCAAGGTGAAAGAGCGTCACGACGGCAAGATCGCCGCGATCTCCGTCGCCCGCCAGTTCGCGCGACGCAGCTATCACGTGTTGCGGGCCGTCGATCCCAACGAGGTCTACGCCATCCCGGCCTGAGCCTTTCTCTTTCCGGCAGCGATGGTGCGCGTCGCCCACCAGAACATCCGGGTCTCAAGCGGTCAGCTCCTGCCACCGGCGTGCCCGCCAGCACTCGTGCTGGGCGGCCTTCCTACACTGACGCGACCGCTCTCCCATCCGGGGGTCACCCGATCAAGATTGTTGTCGCCGACGGGCTGAGGTCCGTCGAGCACCTAGGTAACGCAGGGCGCCCCCACGCCGTCCCCAGCCGGATCAACACCGATCACCCACGGCCGGTTCAGGGTGCCACCAGGCACTTCGGGGGCAGGTGTGTCCTGAAAGGGGAGTGATGTCGATGTAGAAGATCGCCAGCACGAACCGTGCTGTGTCAGGGATGGAGGGAGGCCCTCCGGGTTCGCCGTGCAGGCGGAGATCCCAAACCACCGCAGTGTCATGCCGGTAAAGAGCCGGGGTGGGAAGCGACTGCGGAGACGGCTCGCTATCAGCGGGTCAGGTAAGCGACGAGAAGACGAACGTGTGTAAACCACTGCTGACGCATCGAAATTGTGAACGATGACATCGAAACCGGGGCAGCTGTCCCGCCTCGGGACAAGGTCGCGCCTTTGGGCGTGTCCGGAGCCAGGGAGCTGCCTGCTCGTGGCCCTGGTGGTGTCCGGTGTAAAGGTGGCGTGAGCTCGTTGCAGGCCCTGGCATGGAACAGGAGAATCTGTCGCCTCGATACGAACGACCGGTTACAGGGGGTGCTGTCGGGACCCTGGTCGGCGAGAGGGAGAACCCCGGGTGGCCAAGGCCACGTGGGGGAGAGTACCGATGCGAGGCACAGAGGCGGACCAGCTCGTAGTAGCGATGAAGGCCCTGTAATGGGGCCCGAGCCAAGGGGCTGGGCAGGCCAGGTCACCCATCAGTCAACCCTTCGGGGGAGGAGCTGATGGACGGATCACAGTTGGGAATGAAGTCGTTTGAGATTCAAAAGCGCCTCGTTTACGAGGCGTGGATGAAGGTCCAGGCGAACGGCGGTGCGCCGGGCGTGGACACCGTCAGCATCGAACGGTTTGCAGATCACGAGAGGGACAACCTCTACAAGCTGTGGAATCGGATGAGTTCGGGGAGCTACTTCCCCGGGCCGGTGCGAGCGGTGGAGATACCGAAGGACCATGGGGCCGGGGTCAGGGTGTTGGGGGTGCCGAATACGGTGGACCGCATCGCCCAGACCGCAGCAGCGATGCTGCTGGAAGAGAAGCTAGAGCCGATCTTCCACCAAGATAGCTACGGCTATCGTCCTGGGCGCAGTGCCCATGACGCCCTGGCCGTGGCCCGTCAGCGCTGTTGGAGGAAGGACTGGGTGCTGGACATCGACGTCCGGGCCTTCTTCGACAGCGTTCCCCACGATCTGTTGTTAAAAGCGGTCGCTCACCACACCGACGAACGCTGGGTCCTGCTCTACATCGAACGGTGGCTCACCGCCCCCATGCAGATGCCAGACGGGACCCTCGTGGCACGGGAGAAAGGGACCCCGCAAGGGTCCCCGATCTCGCCGTTGCTCGCCAACCTCTTCATGCACTATGCGTTCGACAAGTGGATGGACCGGGAGCACCCCGGCAGTCCCTTCGAGCGCTACGCGGATGACGTAGTGATCCACTGCGACACTGAGGCAAAGGCTCTGCATCTGTGGGTCCAGCTCGCTGAACGGCTCGGGTCCGTTGGACTCGAGCTGCACCCCGAAAAGACGAAGGTCGTGTACTGCAAGGACACGAAACGCCGAAGGGACTACGAGCACACCAGCTTCGACTTCCTCGGCTACACCTTCCGGGGACGCATGGCCAAAAGCCGATGGGGGTTCTTCATGAACTTCTCACCGGCCATGAGCGCCAGCGCGAAGAAGGCGAAAGACAAGCAGATCAGGGCCTGGCACCTCAACCGTCGCAGTGGCACGGACCTGTCCGGACTCGCCTGGGCCATCAATGCCCAGGTCCGAGGCTGGATCAACTATTACGGGGCCTTCTACCGCTCCGAGTTGTATTTCATCGCAGTGCGCATCGACGAGCATCTGGTCAGATGGGCAATGCGGAAGTTCAAGCGATTGCAAGGGAAGCCTCATCTGGCGTGGGACCGGCTACGTGCTGAAAAACGGCGCAATCCCCGGCTCTTCGCTCATTGGCACCTTCTCGCAGCCACTCCCAACCGACCTGCAAGAGCCGGATGAGCTGAGAGGTTCACGTCCGGTTCTGTGAGAGCCGGGGGGTGCGATTCCCCCCGGCTACTCGACTCCTCCCCGGGGCAGTGGCCCGCGCGTTTTGGGTCGACTATCCAAGCGCGGATCCGCGAATATGTGTCCGCGGTCGTGTGAGCTGGCTTCTGACTCACCTAGACCCACCGATCAGGCCAGACTGGGGGGCGGCTCGACCGGAGCGGGGAAGGCACGAGTTTCGTTTGCCTCGGATGGGTTGCTAAGCGTCGCCGATTCACCGTCGGCGACCAAGCGGCGCCAAGCGGTCTGCCAGTCAGGCAGATCTGCACTGTCCTGTTCCCACGACGCGAAACTGGCTTCGTCGCATAGATGGTCTGCGAGGGCTCGCGTGCTGAGGTGCGGCTCGGTGTTCATGAACGTGTCGATCGGCTCTTTGCCTTGCCAGGCCGTCACGTCCCACCACACGTCGTGCGCTTCAGCCAAGGCGTCGACCCCTAGGTTCCCGTCCGTGTTCTGCGCCTGTTCGATCACAGCGGCGGCGTGGGTGAAGAACTCATCAAGAAGGGAATGGTCCCTCAGTCGCAGGCGGGCAACAACGATGATTGGCATGAGTCTCCTTCTTTAATTGGGTCCCGATCCGCTGATGGATTGGCTTGGGGCGGCGGTGCTGGAGTTACGACTTGAATGCCTTCTCGATGGCTTCTGAGACCCTCTTCGCGATTCCGAACTCGTTGATCATCCGCGAGATGACTAAACCTCCACCGTGGACGTGGAACGTTGTCGTGGTGCCCTCTTGGTTCAGGTGCACAGTGGCGAGGGCGGCGGTCGACTGCTTGACCTTCAGGGCTTCTTGGGCGCCGGTGCCGTGGGTGGTGATCTCGTAGCGGTCACCGAGTCCCTTTCGTAGGGCCTCGGCTGTGTCTTGGATGCTCACGGACCGGTCGATTATGACAGTCGGCATCGTCTCTCCTTCGTTGTTTAGTCCCCTACGCTGCTATCCCGAGATTCGTGCCAGATCGATGGCCACGATGAAAAACCAAGTGAGTGAGGCGAGGTAGAACAGGCGCTCAAACAATCCGACGATGAGGTGAAGCCTCAGTCCCGGGCGTATCCCAAGTAAGAGTGCGATGAGGCTCCCGAGGATCACCCAGTTGAGGATGTTGAGGGCGCTTTTCACTCCGAACCAATCGGGGTAGTGCATCAGCGTGGACCACAGCGCCCCAGCCGCCACCGCTATGCCGCCGAAGGAGACGACGGCTAACAGCATGTGAATCGTGCCAGGCACGGTCTGGAATCGACTGCCGTTCTGGTCCGTCGCGAAGAACGGGATAAAGAACCGGGCTACCGAGGAGAGGATGAGCATCACCACGACCAAGGTCGGTGCGAAGGGGCTCAACTGGTCCAATCCGATAGCAAGCGTGATTCCCGCTACTCCGCCTGCGACGGCCTGCAACCAGAACACTGAGCGATAGCGGCCCACGCCGTAGTCGCTGACGGCATCGCTTACTGGGCTGTACCCGGTTGGTAGGACATGCAGAGCGATCAGCGCGCCCAACTGAACAGCCGTGGCGATTATCGCAATGATGCTGAAGGTGTGAGCTGTCGTGTTCATCGGGAACTAAAAGCGCATTGCCTACCTGTTTCTCCGCCCCCTCCGGGGCCAGAACATATCCGGGGTTCAGCTTGTTGTCACGTGGGTTTCACACGTGCCTAGATCGAACCGTTCCGGCACGATTGGAGGCGCCCAGTCCGCCGGCAGTGTGACACCTACCGCCGAGCGGCGGGCCAAGGACGTCGCCCCAATGTCGAGCGGCTCCAGGAGGTCTCGACCGTGATCCGAGGGTCAGGCGGAGCGGTCCGATGGGCGACGGATAGACGCGGGCTTGACGTCGGAGAGGAACGCGACGATCTCCTTGGTGAGCCGCCCGGGTTGGAGCCGCAGCTCCAACGGTGAGCGCGCCCGGACGAGCGCCGCGTTCGGCATGCGCGCCACGAGGCCGACGGCGTCGTCGAAGGGGTGGATGAGATCGTTGCGGTGTGCCAGCACGAGCGTCGGGACGGCGATGGCGCGGCGCTGTTCCTGGGTGGGGGCCACCGGACCGACCAGCACACCGTGCAGCACGGCGGACGTCGCGTCTGGGGGCAACGAGAGCCGCGTTCAGCACGCTGTTGAGCGGGCCGAATCTCGTCCGAGGGACACGGCTCACCAGCCCAGAGGAGATGTTGAGCACCCGCCGCCCGTAGTGGAGGGCGAGCACCATGGGCACGAACATCATCGCCGCGGCCGGAACAGCCCGCTCCAGGACCGGCATCTCGAGCACCAACGCCTGAACGCGCTTGGGGTAGTGGGCCGCCGCGAACAAGCTGACGTTGGCGCCCAGCGAGATGCCCCCGAGCACGGCCTTCTTCACTCCGAGGTGGTCGAGCAGGGCGATCACCTGGTCCGCGTAGCTGTCGATGCGATAGGTCGATGCATGGGCCGGCTTGTCGCTGCGCCCGTGGCCGAGCAGGTCCAGCAGGGCGACTCGGTAACCCTGCTCGGCGAGGGCCCGGGCGATGCCGCGGTTGAGCTTTGCGTCCCGTCCTCCGAGCTGTCCAGCGACGCTGACAAAGGGCCTCGCGCTCAGGCAACTCAGTCCCTGGTCGGCTTAGTTATAGCTAGACCCCCAGACAGCGGCGGCAGGATCGACTCCTCCAAGGCGTTCGAGGTCTGATTCCCAAAGTACTTTCTGACCTCTGACCTGGACTTTTGGACCGACCTCTGAACCCCCGGGGAGAAATATTTCGGCGACTGCAGTCGCCGCCTCGGGCCTGGCAAGGTGACCCTCCCCCCGGTATTGGTCGCCAGAGGCCAATGCGAACTGCCGGTGGCGGGCACCGATCGGCGCCTCTAAGCGACCATCGACGGTCCTGCCCGCCCGATCTCGTCCGAGTGGAGCGGGAATCCCAGGACCTCTACCCACCCATCGTCACCCACGCGTGTGGGTCCCATGCCTTGGCCCGTTGTCGGTTGCGCCGTCAGCGGGCGGTGATTTACACACAATGCAAGTCAGGTACGCGACCCACTATCAACATCGCGCATCACCATCGTTGATCACTGTCCCGAATCACTGCCGTCATCCGTTCATCACGAAACGGTCGCGCGCACTCGGCGGGTTATCTACCAGGGCACGTCCACCACCGGAATGAATCGGAAGCCGGAACGGTATCCTCCTAATGCGACACGCCGGAACTACCCTAACCCCCCTAATACATCAATCATTATCTCAAAACAAATCTTCGTCTTCTTCTTTCATAATATTTGGGATAGGGGGAATCGTTCCGATTCATTCCGGTAAAGTGAGTAACCAAGGGATTCCTCGCCAACAGTCCCACCGGAAAGCGGCGGAGAGCGGCGGAAAGCTACGAGCGCACCTCGACCATGTACTGCCCGGTCTTGCTCGCCTCATCGAAACTCTTGCGCAGCACCAGGCCACCACTGATCACGCCCACCTTGCTGCTCAGGACCTGACCGAAACATCGCGACGTCATCTCGCCGGTCAGTTCCTTCTCGACGCACTGCGCCGCATTGAACCAGTCGTCGCCGAAGGCGTCGTGCAACTGCCTCAGCAGCTTCGTGTCCTCATGGCGGTCGTCGTTCAACTGTCGGCGCTCGTGGACGTTCCAACAGAATCCCTCGATGCCGGCGCACTGAAGGATGCCGCCGACCACCTGCTGCCACCGCTCAAACGAGCCCAGCGTGCAGTTGTCCGGTACGGTTCCGTTCGGTGCTCCGTTCTGGAACCACCACCGGCAGAGCACGAGGCAGGCTGCGACCAGTTCGCCTCGATGTTCCTCGCCCCACTCGATCAGTCCACCTGGGTGACGCCAGGTCGTGCCGGGCGCTGGACCGGTTCGGCTGTCTGGGTCGTCGGTGCCCGCATCGATGCGGACCCAGACCACTCTCCGCGCCATTCCCGTGTTGCCCATGCGCCCGTTGTTGGTCGACATCGTCCACGTTTGATGCACTGGCACCGTGATGATCCGTGACTCGCCCAGCACCCTGTTCGTGTAGGTCCCCCACGGTGACGTCAGCATCGCCTCAGCCGGATGACCTGGGAGCGGTTCGGCCGGATCGGTGATCGGTGGCTGCCTCCTGCCCGCATCGTGCATCCCTATCCCAGCGTGCGCTTCGCCGCCAGGACCCAAGGAAGGAGCCCAGTGCGGTAGTTCCGCACGTTGGGATCTGTCCGGGGGGCCGCCCGCAAGGGCGGTCCCTACCGGGATTAGCGAGGAAGGCCCTGTAATGGGGCTGGAGCCAAGGGGCCGGGCAGTCCAAGGTCGCCCGATGGCCAACCCTTCGGGGGAGGAGCCGGGGGAGGGACCGAAGCGCAAGGTGAAGTCCTTTGAGATTCGAAAGCGCCTCGTCTACGAGGCGTGGCAACGGGTCCAAGCGAACGGCGGAGCGCCGGGCGTGGACACGGTCAGCATTGAAGGGTTTGCAGACGACGAGGCCAACAACCTCTACAAGCTGTGGAACCGGATGTCATCGGGGAGCTACTTCCCCGGACCGGTGCGAGCGGTGGAGATACCGAAGGATCATGGGCAAGGGGTTCGGGTGCTCGGGGTGCCCAACACGGCAGACCGAGTGGCCCAGACCGCAGCGGCGATGCTGCTGGAAGAGAGGCTGGAGCCGATCTTCCACCCTGACAGCTCCCATGTCGATGCCAGACGGGACCCTCGTGGCACGGGAGAAGGGAACCCCCCAAGGTTCTCCGATCTCACCGCTGCTCGCCAACCTCTTCATGCACTACGCGTTCGATCGCTGGATGGACCGGGAGCACCCTGGCTCACCCTTCGAGCGTTATGCGGATGACGTCGTGGTCCACTGCGACACCGAGGCGAAGGCGCTCGCTCTGCGGGCCGCACTCGCCGAGCGGCTCGGGTCTTTGGCCCTCGAGCTGCACCCCGACAAGACGAAGATCGTGTACTGCAAGGACACGAGCGCCAGGGAAGTTTGGAGCACACGAGGTTCGACTTCCTCGGCTACACCTTTCGGGCTCGCCTGGCCAAGGGCCGCTATGGGTTCTTCGTGAGCTTCCTGCCGGCCATGAGCGCCACGGCGAGAAAGGCGAAGGGTCGCCAGATCAGAGCCTGGCACCTCAACCGTCGCAGTGGAACGGACCTGTCCGGTCTCGCCCAGGAGATCAATCCCCAGGTGCGAGGCTGGATCAACTACTACGGGGCCTTCTACCGCTCCGAGTTGTACGCCATCGCGGCGCGCATCGACGAGCACCTCGTCCGATGGGCAATGCAGAAGTTCAAACGACTACGAGGACGTCCCGACCGGGCATGGCGCTGGCTGGACGCCGCACGGCGGCGACAGCCGACGCTGTTTGCCTATTGGCATCTCCTCACCTCAACGACACGCCGGACTGCGGGAGCCGTATGACGGGAGACCGTCACGTACGGTTCTGAGAGAGCGGGAGGGGAGGCTCCCTCCCGCTACTCGCCAGGTTCACCACAGGGTCAAGGTCTGGTCCGATTTCGTTCGGACGAGCACGCCCTGCCGCGCTAGACGTTCAGGGGCGGGCGCTCGCGAAAGGCCAAGCTCCGGGCCCCCTCAGGCACCGCATCCAGGCCCTTGGTCACGTCGCCGACCCGCGGTCCACACGCCGCGGCCACCTTCGCCAGCGCCGCCATGTCGAAGCCGTAGAGTGTCGCCGCCGTGCCGCCCAACATTGCCTGCGCCTCTGTCGGCTCGACGTCGGCAAAGGTGCGCTGCAGTGCCTCCAGGGTAAAGGGGAACGTCCCCTCGAGGTGGGGGTAGTCCGAGCCCCACATGATGTGGTCAGCACCGATCATCGCCCGCCGGGCACAATCGGAGGGGTGCATGAAGCTGGCTGCGACATAACAGTTCGTGCGCCAGAACTCGCTCGGCAGGCGCGACAGACGCAATTCGTCGAGGCTGCGCAGCTCGCCGATCCCCCCTCCGGCGATGCTCGAGTAGTGGCCGTCCATGGCTTCGAGCGCCGCGGGAATCCACCCACTTCCCTGCTCGGCCAATGACATGCGCAAGGCTGGGAACCGGTCGAACACCCCCGACAGTACGAGCGTCCAGAACGGCCGGTGCGAGAACCACGTCGTTTCCATCAACCACAGCAGCTGCGAGCCAGGGTGCTCGCCGTAGTCCGGCGACGCGCTGCCGCCGTGCGTGTTGATGACGACGCCCCGCTCCTCGCACGCCCTCCATACCGGGTCGTACACGCGCGAGTGAAGCGGCTCGATCGGTGCCCCCGGCGGCACGCCAGGCAAGAGGACGCCCCGCAGATCGTGGTCGGCGATCCAGTACACATCGCGCACGGCCTCGTCCAGGTCGTTGAGGAGGATCTGGCCGATCCCCGCCCGGCGCCCCGGCGCCGCTGCGCAGAACTCCGCCAACCAGCGGTTGTGGGCCCGCAGGCCAGCCAGGCGAAGTTCGAACTCCTTCGCTGACGGCACGAGCGCCGTCAGGCCTCCTCTCGGGAAGAACGGCGGGACAGTGTTGGGGTAGATGACCTCTCCGACGATCCCGTCGGTCTCGAGTTCGCGGATGCGGCGGGCGCTGTCCCAGTTGCGATCGGCGTCGGGCCCCGCCAGGTCGCCGAAGGGGTTGACGTAGTGGTCGGCCCAGTCGTCGAAGGCATCGTGGTAGCGCGACTCGAGGAACGGCTTGTAGCCGCGCAGGTCGGCGCCGGCGTGGCAGTCCGCCGAGATGACGGTGTAGCGGTCGTCGCTCTCCACGGCCGCCTCCCTATGTCGGCTGCAGACGGGCGATCATCCCGTCGTAGCGCTGGTGTCGGAAGGGCCACACCCACTCCGGTGGAACCGTGCGGAGGATCTCGCCAGTCTGAGTCTGTTGGCTCTCGGTGTAGGTGATGGAGATGATCTGCTGGACCGGTAGCTCGGCCAAGGGGTCGAACGGCGAGTCGCGCAGGATGACTTCACCCTCGATCCGCTCACGAACCCGGTCCTCTTGGGTCCGTCGCACGCGGACGAGCGACGGATCGCCGTCGAAGCGATCACCCGCCGGGTCCATCAGGAACTTGAAGTAGAACGCGAATCGCTCGTCGATGGGACCTGGCGTCAGCTGTTCGACGGCACGCCCCCGGACCTCGACAAGGTCGACGCCCTTGCGGCTCATGGTGGCGACCACACCCGCGCCGTTGCGTTTTATCGAGGCAGTCCCGAGCTTCTTCGGCTCACCGAAGGTCTCGCGACCGCCGAGCACCGCCGCCTCGGTGCTCATGATCATGAGCAGGTCGTAGGAGCCGATCACGCCGTCGCAGGAGCATCGCACAGCGACGGTCCCTGCCGAGAGTGGGCCGTCGGGCATGTCGACCTGAGCGAAGTTGGCGCGCACCCACGGCTCGGCCACCTCGAGAGGCTGTGGGAGGACCGACGCCACGATGTCCGCATCGGTCTCGTAGATAGCCAGAAGGTTGCGCGACCACATCGGCTCGCCAATCGACACCTCCGGCTCCGTCTGCATGGCGGCGTAGCGGATCATGGGTGCTTCCTCGTCGTGATGTCCCAGGCCTCGTGGTCGGTCAGCCACGGGCGTCGGGCTTGCCTGTACGGCTCCCACTTCTCGAACACGCCGGGATCGGTCTGACCCAGTTCCTCGGGCGTGGGCCCGATCCGTTCGGCGATGGGCTGCAGCTTGACTAGGTCGAAGCCGTAGAACTCGGCTTGGTTGAGCCCGAGGATCCTTGCCGTCTCTTCGGGGGGCACGTCCCAGAAGCGGTCCTTCAGGAATTCCCGCGTGTATGGCCATGTCCCCTCGGGGTGCGGGAAGTCGTTCCCCCACATGATGTTGTTGACCCCGATCTCGTAGCGGCGGCCGAGCTCGCGGCGGCGTGTGTTGGACGCGCCGATGGCGCAGTTCCGGTCGAAGTACTCGCTCGGCAGCATGGTCAGCACGCCACGGGGGTCGACCAGCTTGCGCATGCCGTGCTCCCGCGTGGCCATCATGTCCATGCGCCAGAGCATGTCGGTCACCCAGAAGCACCCGGCTTCGGTGACTGCCATCTTCAGCCGAGGGAAGCGCTCGAAGACGCCCGTCAGCAACATGAACCACAGCGGCCGGGCCGTGAAGAAGATGGTCTCGTAGCCGTACACGCTCATCCATCCACGGGCCTCGCCGTACTCCTCCCTCGGCGCCGGCCCCGAGTGGCAGTGCACCGGTAGGGCCAGTTCCTCACAGACGGACCAGACCGGGTCGTAGTCGTGGCTGGTGTAGGAGTCGTAGCCCGTCCAGCGCGGCGGGATGATGACACCGCCCGTCAGGCCCTCACCGTGCGCCCGCCGTATCTCGGTGATCGCTCCATCGATGTCGCCCAGGATGGGCGCGACGATGAGGCCCCGGCGGCGCTCCGGGCTCTCCGAGCACATCCCCGCCGCCCACCGGTTGAAGGCCCTGGCGCCTGCGAGCAGGTGGGCTGGGCTGCGCGTGGCAACGGGGTTGAAGCCCGCGCCGAACGGTGCGCCCATCGTCCCTGTGACCGCGTCGGGCCCGGGGAACACCACCTCGCCGCACACCCCGTCGTTGTCGAGCTCCTTGTCCCGCGTGGCCGCGTCCCAGCCACCGCGAAGCCCGATCTCGTGGAGGCTCTCGCCCTCCGCCTCCGTACCGAACCACTCCTCTTGGAACTCGTCGTCGCCGGTGAATCGCGTGGCGTTTAACAGCCCCTCTCGTTCCGAGAGCTCGTCGTCGAAGTCGACGCGATAGGCCGGATCGAGGAACTCGCGGTAGGCGGGAGAATCCGGCCCGGCATGGCAGTCCGCCGAGATGATCACATAGTGGGTCACGAGAACACGCCTTTCTCCTCCACCGTCGGTAGCTCGCCAGCGCCGATGTGTTCGGCCCGCCGCCGCATCAACTCGCCAACTGAGACCGTGTCGGCCGCGATGATGAACTTGCCGTCCCGCAAGGCCCGCAACAGGCTGCGGCCCTGTTCGACCAGGTCGGCGATCTTCCCACCGCTGGCCAGCACCCGCGCCTTCACCTCCTGGTAATCCCATTGGGGATCGACGTGGGGGTGCTCGCGGCTTAGTTCGGGGGGCCGGTTACGGCCGCTGTTCCAGAGCCGTGTTTCGAGGAGCCCGTCCCCGCCGGGGTAGTAGATGGCGGCGCGCAGCTTCGTGCCGCTGAGCGCGAATGCGTTGGCGAGGCACTCGGTATAGGTGCTCAGGCCGGCCTTGGATGCCGCGTAGATCGCCAGATCGGGCAAGGGCTGGTAGCCCCCGTTGCTCGAGGAGGTATTGACGATCCACCCGTCCTCGCCGCCGTCCAACATGCGGGGCACGAAGGCGGCCACGCAGTTGGCGGCACCGAAGAGGTTCACGCCGAAGCACCACTTCCAGTCGTTCGGCGTCCAGTTCCACGGTTTGGCCACGCCGCCACCGCCGACGCCGGCGTTGTTGAACAGGAAGTGGCACGCCCCGTGGCGGTCATAGACCTCACGTGCACAGGCCTCCATCGACTCCGGCCGGGAGACATCGGTTTGGATGCCGGCGAGGCGCTCTCGCCCGAACCTGTCACCGAGACGCGCCACTGTGTCCTCGAGCACCGGCTGCTCGATGTCAGCGACGACGACGGTCGCCTCCTCTTCCAGCAACGCCTCGACCAGCCCGGCCCCGATCCCGCTCGCCCCACCCGTGACGACGGCGACCCTGCCGGTCAACTCACCCACCGCCGAAGGATATGCCAGATTATGAGAACGTCGCTATCAGCGCTCCCGCCCCTGCGCACTGCCCGGTTGTTCCTTTTCCACCTCATATCCTGGCAGGTTGATTCGCCAAGAAATCTTGGCTGAATTGGGATGTTCGGCGGTCGAGCTGCGTTCGTCGGGTCCGCACCTGGAACGTTCAGCCCGGGCTCATCGCGACCGAACGGATGGCCCAGGACATGGGGTCGTTCGGCTTCGACGCGTAGGCGGGTGCCCCGCCCGACGTGCTCGGTGCCGTCGTCGCGTGGCTGCTGGCCCATCCCGATGAGGGCGAGGCCGCCATGGATCCCAACGGTCGGAACATCGAGGCCCAAGATGTCTGCCGGACCAAGGGGCTGCTCGTCGGCTGGCCGGGCTGATCCCGGCCCACGGGCCTCGCAGGACCAACACGACCACCGCCGCCCCAGCGAGGATCCCGGCCACGGCGAAGACGACCACCAGAGCCACGGTATTGGTCGTACCCGAACGCGGAACGACGGCGCAACCCGTTACGGACCTCCGGCCACTCCGGCGCGCGCGAACTGGGCGGAACAGACGCGCGAACTGCGCTTGACCCCATTGGGTGGACTGCGGTTACAAACATCCAGGATTGGCACTCGCGAGACGGGTCCTGCCCCACCAGAGGCGGCAAGGGGACCCGTCTCGCGAGTTGTCGAATCAGCCGAGCGCCATCCCGACGACCGGCTTCACGAGGTGGAGGCTTCCCGCCGAGCCTTGGAAGTGTGCACCCGTGCCGAAGGTGAAGATTCCGCCATCCGAGGCGACGAGGTAGTAGCCGTCGCCGGTCGGTGCGGCGGCAATGCCCACAACGGGTGCGTTGAGCGGCTTGCCTCCCATGGAGCCGAAGTACGGCGCGTTGAACGCGAACACTCCGCCGTCCTTGGCCACCAGCCAGTAGCCGCCGGTGACGGGGTCGACTGCCATCCCCACGACCGGCTGATTGAGGGGCTTGCCACCCATCGAGCCGAAGAAGCCGGCACCAGGTCCGTAGCTGAACACACCGCCGTCAGAGGCGACGAGGTCGTAGCCGTCGTTGTTCGGCGTCGAGGCAATCCCCACGACCGGCTGCGTCAGCTTAATGGAGCCCGCAGAACCGAAGAACGGTGCGTTCGAACCGAGGGCGAACACGCCACCGTCGGAAGCTGCGAGCCAACAGCCGTTCCCTCCGGGAGCGGGGGCGACCCCGACGACCGGCTTGTTCAGCGACGCCGTCAGCCCGGAGCAGTCAGCGGCGTGGGGACCGTAGCCAAAGGTCGCCCCGTTCCCCTCGGCCAGGTTGTAGCTCCCACCGCCCGGCACGGCCGCCATCCCCGCAATGGGTTGGGTCAGGGTCTGGCTGGCAGCGGATCCGAAGAACGCCGCGCCGTAGCTGAACACCCCTCCGTCTGCCGCCGCCAACCAGTACCCCTGGGGAGTAGAGCTGGGGGTTGAGATCGGAGTGAGCGGCCCTGCGGGGTTACCGCTGGGCCCGGGCACCGGTGCCGGCCTTGGCTGTTCCACGCCGAAGGCGCACTGACCGGTGGCAAAGCCACCAACCACGTTCGGCGTCGATGGGGTGACGTCCTCGCTCGAGTCCCCGTACTGAATAGCAGGCGAGTTCCCCGAGCACAGGAGGTTCCCGCCGATCTGGTTCCCTAGATTCTCATTGGCGTCGGGGTCGGTCATGGTGTTGTCACTGAAGGTGTCGCTCCCGCCGATGTGATTGCGGAGGGCGCCAAACCAGCACGAGGTGAGCCCGGTGACCCGCAGGTTGCCGCCGATGGTGTTGTCCTCGTAGTCGCTGTAGACAGGGGACATGAACGTGGCGAAGATCCCGCTCGGGGCGCAGCTGGGGCCACCGCCACCGCCCGACTCGATCGCGTCCCCTCCGATGGTCGTGTTATGGACGACGACACCCAACGCGTCGGTGGCGTCGATGCTGCCCATTACGGAATCGGGAGAGTTGAGCGTGGGACTGGTCTGATTGGGATCGTCGACGCAGGCAAAATGTAGAGCCTCGCACCCCAAGAGCAGCGTGGCTCCGCTCGCCACGTTGATGTTCCCGTCCACGGTGATCCCGGACGTGCCGGGCCCGGCCGAGTTGTTGGCGAACGCCGCGATCAGCGCGTCGCCCGCCTGTACGGTGACATCCCCGGTCACCGTGACCTGCCCCGCGTTGACCTCGCACACGCCCGAGACGGTGACGGTCGAGTATGTGCCTCCGGCCAAGCTACCCGGCGCCGCAGTCGTGCCGGTACATGTGGTTGGCGCCGGCGTGGCAGCAGAGGCGACAGAGGCCTGGACGGACAAGCCGAGCGGGAGGACCAAGGACGCGGCGCCGGCCACCAAGGCCATGAGGCGCCGTGTGGTACGACGCCGGATCCGATATTGAGCGTTTGCTGACTCGCCAAAATGCATGCGAATACCGTCTTTCTGGGCTGGGTTGATTGGGGGGGACACTTCGACCTCGGGCGCAGTATAGAGAGGAAGGTTGGAGCGCTGCATGGGTCCTTCGTTCAGTACAGGGGGTGGGTCCTCGGCCCTAGACCGGTTTGCCGCCGACGCACCAGGCGTTCGCAGGCACGCCCTGGCACGGATTGGGCATGGTCGGCAGGTTCGTCGGCGCCGTCGTCATGATCGGCGGCGTTGTCGGCTTCGGATAGGTGATCCCGGTGCACGAAACCCCGAAACTGGTGGCAAATCCGGTGGCGCACAGCACCTGGGTCAGAAGATCGCCTCCGGTGTTGGCCGCCGAGGTGATGACACCACATGTCCCGGGGGGCTGGGTCTGCTCGAGGTTGGACGGCGTCGAGCCGGCCGGAGCGGTGTTGCCGCCGTAGCAGTTCTGGGGCTCTCCCCCGAAGAACGTGATCTGGCCGAAGTCACCGTTGGTCGCATTCCCGTAGCCACCGTTTCCGGAATACGTGTTGTTGAGCAACGCGTCGCCCTTGGGGTCGTAGATGCAGAAGCCGCTCACCAGTTGCCCACCCGAGCTGGCACACACCCCGGTCGGGCCGGGATCGCTGTCGGGATAGGGCACGAACAACGTGCCCCAGGCGTCGTTGTCGGCAAAGGTGTTGTCCATGACCGTGTCGTTGGTGGCGCCCGAGACGGTCATTCCGGTCCCGGGCGGCTCGCCGGACAGACCGGCGCCGGGCGCCCTCACGTTGTTGTTGTCGTGGGAGTAGTTGTCCATGAACACCCAGCACGAGTGGGTGTCGGTGAAGCCGCTGACCCCACCGGACGGACAGGCCCCGTTCTGAGGCGGCGGCGGGTCACCGGCGCTCTGGGTATTGGTGTCGAACCCGTCCGTGTTGTTGTCGAATTGGGAGTGTTCGATCACCAGCGTGCCACCCGAATTGGTACCGGAGTACCCGAGGGCGTTGTTCTCCATCCACGAGTTGTCGACCCACGCGTCGCAGAGCTGTTGGCAGGCTCCGATGTACATGCCGGAGTCAGCGAAGTTGTTGGCATAGGTCTGGTTCCAAACCCCGGGACCTTGCGATTCCGAGGAGAAGATGCCGTAGTTGCCGAAGGCCGATCCGCCCGTACCGCGCCGTTGAAGGTGTCAGTCGCCGTCAGGTAGCTGCCCTCGTAGCCGATGAGCCCGATCTTGCCCGTGCCGTCGCCACCGTCCCACCAGATCTCGTTCCCACCGTTGCCGGCCTGGTTCCCTGCGCCGTCCTCGACGAGCTGGAAGTTGCACACCGTGAGGTTGTCGACCGAGTCGCCGTTGGCCCAGATGTCGATCCCGTTCCGGCCGAGCGGGTCACTGGACGGATTCAAGACCCCGAGATCCTGATCGGCGGGATTGCTGCTGCATTGCGGGGCACCGGGCTTGGTGCCGTCCACGACGACCGAGTTGCGGTTCATTCCCCGCAGATGGATGTCGTTGGTGTGGATGGCGACACCCGCCGTACCAACCGAGGGAGACCTGTCCTCGCGCCGACGGTGGATCGATCGATGGTCGGCCTGCTCGTGGTAATCGCCCGGAGCGATGAGGATCCAGTCACCTGGCTGGGCGGCGTTCACCGCCGCCTGGATCGGTCTGGTACTGCCCCGGTATCCCGTCGAAGGTCCCGACCAGCAACGCGTGGCCCGCCGATCGCCGGGCCGACCGTTGCCATCGCCGACCACGGGTCGGTTGAGCGTCGTGCCTCCGATCGAGCCACTGAACGGGGCGCATCCCGAAGGCGAAGATCCCCGCCGTCGGCGGCCACCAGCCAGTAGCCGCCGCCGTCGACGGTGGCCGCCATCCCGACGACCGGTGTGTTCAGCGCGTGTGCCGCCCATCGACCCCCGGAAGACAGCCGATTGCCGAAGGCGAAGATCGCCCCGTCGGACGGCCACCAGCCAGTAGCCGTCGCCGGTCGGCGTGCCGGTGATGCCCACGACCGGTTTGTTGAGCATGCGTCCCGGCCATCGAGCCGTGGAGCGTGGCGTCACCGAAGGCATATACGTCCCCGTCGGAGCCCACCAGCCAGTAGCCGTTTCCGGTCGGGAGGCGGCCATCCCGACCACGGGGCGGTGATGCCTTGCCGCCCATCGAGCCCCGGAACTCGGCGTCCCCGAAAGCGAAGACCCCCCGTCGGCGCGGCCACCAGCCAGTAGCCCTTGCCGGTCGGTGACGCGGCCATGCCCACGACGGGAGCGTTGAGCCGTGTGCCGCCCATGGAGCCAAAGAACGAGGCATCACCGAAGCTGAAGACGCCGCCGTCCGACGCGACGAGCCAGTAACCGGTGCTCGACGGCGTGACGGCCATCCCCACGATGGGGGTGTTCAGCCGCGTGCGCGCCCCATGGAGCCGCTGAACGGCAGCAAAGGGCACCCTGGCGAAGACGCTGCCGTCGGAGGCCGCCATCCAGTAGCCGGTGGGGAGCGTCTTGCTGGCGTGAGTCCCCCGGGGACGTCGCCGGGACGGCGGCCGCGCCGTCACTCGTCGCCACGCCGGCCAGCATCCCATCACCACGCCGTCGCCGATACGAGGTGCGCCGTCCGGGAGACCGACCGCCTTCTCATGGACCACCTCCGATCGCATGGCTGCGACTCGCACAACGCCGCATTGGGCTTACCATCGATCAGAACCCTCGTCAATCGACAAACGTGAATCGACCTGGCCGAGGCGACCGAAACGACAGTGCCACTATCGTGGCGAAGCGGGGCGACAGAGATCACCTTCCATCAAGTGAGGACTTCGCCTCCAAATCGGGACTCGCGTCGAACCTCAGGGGTCAACGGCCATCACCAGAAGGACACGAGTGGCTCGGCGCCTCGGCCCACCCCGCAAGGAGGGTTCTTCTCCGTCGGTAGCCGCCTGCTGCTCGATGCCTGCGCCTATGCGCTCGTCGAGCGCCGTAGGTACGCGGTGAGTACTCCCCTCGCTCTCGCCGTCGTCGAGGGCGTCGAGCAAGGCGAGGAGCGCCGTGAATCCTGCCTCTCCAACGGCAGCCCGTAACTCCACCTCGATCG
>CAWITA010000001.1:0-20219 GCA_963838835.1 uncultured Acidimicrobiaceae bacterium | reverse complement strand
CACGTCTATCGAGGTCTCCTAGAGTGCTTGCTTGGACGAATGCATCTCTCGGTTCACGCTCACCCTCGACTGACCTATACTCAACGGGCGCAGAGACGCGCGGCTGCGTGCGATTAACACATCTCAACCCCGGACGCTGCGCAGTGCTCGTCGCCGAAGCCGACCGACTTTGCTCTCCGCACCACGCACGCATAATGCCCGCTCTGGCGCCATATTGCGAGACCTCCGGCCGCACAGAACAGCGCGTGGGGGTGAGTTCCCAGTTCGCGCGCCCCGAACAACGCGGCCAGCGTGTCCCGGATCCGGTTCGGGGACGATGCACCTCCCACTAGCCCCCGCCGCCAGTCCGGCTTCTCGCCGGCCGTCGGCCGTCGGCTCCCTTGTCCCGCTTCCGGCCGCTTCCCCTTCCCCTGGGTTCCTTTGAGTCGCTGAGGCGTGTGGGCGCTGAGTCACTCGAACCCCCCGGCCTGCTGGTTGCAAGCCAGGACATATCGAGCGCTGTGCTAGCTGGCGAAATCGCAGGCCATCTTCGAACGAATCGGCATAACTAGGAGGCCCTCTTCGGCACCCTTTGGTCGCCTCCGAGTCAGCTGCTCGTGCGATAGTCCCCAAATACGCCGTCGCGCTCGTTGAGCGCCGCCGTCAGTCCTTGCTCCTGTGACTTGAGGACAAAATCATGCAGGCTCTTTTGGTGAGTGCCCAGGGCACACAGCTCGGTCCCCACCCTGATGGCGGTCCGCAAACCCATCACCTCCATGCCGCGGTGCACGATCCGCTTGTTAAGGCGCACGATGTCCGGGGGCATCTGGGATATACGTTGCGCCTTTGCAATGACCTCAGCTTCGAGTTGTTGAGGCGGAAACGCAGCGTTGGCCCATCCGTACTCCACGGCTTCGGTGCCGGAGACCGAGTCGCCCGTGAGCATCATCTCCATCGCCTTGCGGGGACCGACGAACCAGGCGTGGAAGTGCATGTCAGGCACCCCGAAGCGCACTGCGGGATAGCCCATCTGTGCGTCCGTGGCCATGTAAACAAGATCACAGCAGGTCGCGAGCTCGCTCCCTCCGGCCAAGCAGTACCCGTGCACCTGGGCGATCACCGGCTTGGCCAGGTCCCAGATGCTCATCCATCCCTCGGTGACGTGCCGCGGCCACTCCCCTTCCCCTTCTGCCGTATAGAAAGGCATCTCGTGGCCCTCGTTGCCACCCCCAAGGTCGTAGCCGGCGGAGAAGGAGCTGCCCGCCCCGCGAACAATCTGGACCCGCACGTCGGGGTCGGCGTCGCCTTCACGCAGCGCTTGGAGAAGCTGCCCGCGTAATGGGTGATTGAGCGCGTTGCGCTTTTCGGGGCGGTTCAAAGTGATCCGTCTTACCCCCGGAGACGGGTCGTCCACCTCAATAACGTCGTACTCGGGGTAGTGAATGGTGTCGTTCATCTCGTAAGTGTAGGACGACTAAAGAATTGGATGCCCGTTAGCGTGTCAAGAACCGGTCGTCACTTCTACAGGTCAAGCGTGATTGATCGGGGACAGATCAGCGCGGCAGAACACGATCCCGTGGCCGCTAAGTTACTCGAACCCCTGGCCTCGTAGGTCGAGTTCTGACGAACTCTCAGGACAGTGGGTTCTCTCCGGCCGAGCCGTACGTGGGCACTCTACAGGTGAGTGGTCATACTTGGCTCATGGCAGATTGCCCCATTTGCACCGACAATGCAGCCGCCGAGGCGGGTGTCGATCCCTGGTTCATTGCTCGGCTTGAAACCGGCTACGTCCGACTGGCACCCAACCAGTACTTCAGAGGAAGTGTGTTCTTCGTGGCCCGGCAGTGTGTCCGGGAGGTCTTCAATCTCGACGGCAGCCTCCGTGACCGTCACCTCGCGGAAATGGCCGAGGTGGCTGCAGCAGTCAATGAGGCATTCCAGCCTCGGAAGCTGAACATCGAATCTCTCGGGAACGGGGTGCCCCACCTCCATTGGTGGGTCATCCCTCGCTACGAAACCGATCCCCGACCAAGAGGACCGATCTGGGAGGACCTCGACTTCCTGCGGATTCTCTGGGGAGAAGGCGGGCGTCCGTCGGCCGAGGAGTTCGCATCACTGCAGGGTTCTCTGCTGGGTGCCCTTCGGTCTCGGAGTGTCACGATAGAGGTGGCTCGTTCGGTATCTCCGTAGTGCCGCGGGGGTGGCACCCGGGCCCGGCAGCGAGGCAGTCCTACCGTAAGCTGGACACCTGCCTACTGACGCCGAAATCACTCGATTCGCGCTGATCGGCGACGTACAGGGTTACGCGGATCGCCTCGCGGAGGCACTGACGCCTCTCTGGACCGATCTGCATGGCGTCGTGTCTGAGGGTTTGGCGATCATCCAAGTGGGAGATCTCGTCCATCCACAAAGGGCCTGACCCCTCGGGGTGCGTCGCGCTTGCCAACCAAGTCCTCGTGAACTCACCGGGCCAGTGGGTCCAACTAGTCGGCATTGATGTGATTTTCGAAGAGACGTCGGTTGCGAACTCGAAGTGCAACGAGCTAGTGAGTATCGATACGCGAGTAGCTGCGCTCATACATAGCACCTGCTAAGGCTGACCCACATTGTGTCTCACTGTCCTGATGCGATGAAGGGGCTGGGCCGGGCTCACCCCCAAGCACCGCGAGTCCGACGGCGGGCATCGCCCGACGTTGACCCCGGTGCCTCGTCGGCGCGCGTCTTCGAGCAGGACGCCCGTGCTCAATCAGGCACGGAGAGTCGACAAGAGATTCTTGATCCGGCCCCCGCCCCTTCATGTACGGCAATGGACGGGGGCATCTCGTCTACCTGGCCGCGACGGCAAAGGATCTAGGGATTCGGGCACACGCACTCTGTTTCCTGGGGCCGGAGACAGAGGCGGTCCGGGCCCTCAGACCGGTCAGGTAAGGACCATTGTCCCCTGGCGTTGTCTGAGGAGTGGGAGCAGCCTGCAAGTAGCGAGGTCCTGTGAGATGTCGATGAACCTGGATAGTTCGAACCTGGATGTCACAAAGGGCGGACAGAGGGCAGAGGTCCCTCCCACCAGCACCGATACCGAAGAGTTTGCTCGTCAGCAGGCCATCAAACAGATCAAACGGAGGCGCAACCTGTGGGAGAAGGGGCCGAGATAATGCGAGACATCAGACCTTAGTGCACCGTCGAATCTCACCCACCGGGACGTTTCGTCTTCGATTACAGCTTCGCTTCGTGGGTTCCGCAGGCGAGGGTTACTTCTCATGGGCACGATTCTGATCGGATCGGCGATGACGACGATGGGCGCTGTACCAGCCGCGGCGGCGGATTCGGGCTCTTTTGCCTATGTTGGCAACCTTGGCTCCTACACCGTGAGCATCATCAATACCGGCACCCAAAAGGTCACCGCCACGGTGCCCGTTGGGGACTCACCCGAGGGCGTGGCCATGAGCCCGAACGGCGCGGCGGTGTATGTAACCAACGGTGGCTCCAACACCGTGAGCATCATCAATACCGGCACCCAAGAGGTCACCGCCACGGTGCCCGTTGGGTCCATACCCACTAGCGGGGCCTTCACCCCGAACGGCGCGCAGGCGTATGTAACCAACGGTGGCTCGAACACCGTGAGCATCATCAATACCGGCACCCAAAAGGTCACCGCCACGGTGCCCGTTGGAAACGGGCCCTTTGGAGTGGCCATCACCCCGAACGGCTTGACGGCGTATGTAGCCAACGAAGCCTCGGCCACCGTGAGCATCATCAATACCGAGAGCCAAACGGTCCACGCCACGCTGTCCGTTGGGGCCCGACCCCGTAGCGTGGCCATCACCCCGAATGGCGCCCAGGCGTATGTAACCAACAACGCCTCGGCCACCGTGAGCATCATCGATACCCTCAGCCAAACGGTCCACGCCACGGTGCCCGTTGGGTCGGGACCCGATGGAGTGGCCATCACCCCGAACGGCGCGCAGGCGTATGTAGCCAACGGTGGCTCTGGCACCGTGAGCATCATCAATACCCTCAGCCAAACGGTCCACGCCACAGTCAGCGTTGGGGCCTATCCCTGGGGAGTGGCCATCACCCCGAACGGCGCGCAGGCGTATGTAGCCAACTATGACTCTGGCACCGTGAGCATCATCAATACCCTCAGCCAAACGGTCCACGCCACGGTCAGCGTTGGGGCCTATCCTGAAGGGGTGGCCATCTAGCGTCGGGGCTTCACTGGCACCCTCCTAGATCTTCTTGGTCTGCCGGTCTCTGGATTTTGTGACAAGTTTCAGGCTGCCACTCCTAGCCGAGCGTTGTTGACGTAGTCGCCGAGCACATGCTCGATCGTACCCAGGGCGCGACGGAGCTCGACTGGCGCCGGAGGTTGATCGGCCTCGAGGAGCGGGCCGAGGAGGCGAGCTCGCACTTTGGTGTAGAAGACGGCGACGCGGATGCCCTCGGGGGTGAGGGCATAAGAGTTCGTGCCGGGCGACCGCTCGATCAGGCCGTGAAGGCGGAGACGGCGCAGGTCGTAACTCATCTGTGAGGAGCTGTAGTCCCCTCCGAGGAGTCCGGCAACACGCCCGCGAAGGCTCTTGTTGGTGAAGCCGGTGACGGCGTGGACGACGAGGCAGAGTGCACCGGCCAGGGCCATGGCGCGTTGATCCCCGAAGCGCAAGGCCCCGGTTCGTTGGCCCTCCCGTACGTAGGGCTGGTGGATGCGCTCGAAGAGCGCAGAGCCGATGGCACAGCCCTGGCCGGCACGTTCGATCCTAAGCAGACGGTCATTGACCGCGGGGCCCGCTCGACCAGCTCGGGTAGGTGCTCGAGCCGGGCCAGGATGCCCAGGTCAGCGGGTTTGTTGATGACGGTCTCGATACGCAAGGCCCTCCCTTCCTTGAGGTATTGCTTGATGCGGCTGTGCTTGAAGGTGAAGTCCATCTTCACCTCTGTCCCCGGAGCGAAAACTCGGGTTTGGCTTGGTAGCGGGGTGCGGGCACCGCGTTTGGTAGGAACGAACACGGCTCGGATCTCTTCGGGGCGGCCAACACCGATGTTGTCGGCGACGAGGGCCTCGAAGAACCCCCTGGCTCGACGGGGGTCGTCGAAGACCAAAGTGCGCGACACCTCGATCTGGCGCATGGAGAGCTCGAAGAAGTAGCCGGCCTCCCGGTCGCTCTCGGTGAAGGGGGTGGGGATGACACGGGTCCAGCGGTCGAAGAAGGCCTGGACGTCGCCCGGGCCCAAGCGTTCGCAGATGGCCTGGAGGGCGGCGGGATCGTCAGACGAGGCGAAGCCGTTGGCCAGTTCGCAGAAGCTGATGTGCTCGCGTGCAGCCTGGCGCTTGGCCCACTCGTGCCCGTTGACCCAGACGCGGGATGGATAGGGGAAGTAGGTGCAGATCCGGATGAAACCGGGCCCGAACTCGGGATCGAGCACGTAGAAGTAATACATGCCCACCCGTCGGTCCTCCTTGACGAAGTCGAAGCTGACCACACCAGGAGTCGACGAGCGGTTCTTCGCACTGAACACCCAGGCGAACTCCTGGGTGGCCACGATGGCGACGACCCCAAATCGCCCTTCGGCCTCGGCCGCCTCGAAGTAGGGCCGGACATGGTCGAGCTTGCGGTCGTCCCAACGGGTCCGGTCAGGCTTCTTCAAATGCAGGATAGGGATGTCACGGTCGGCCGCGAAGGCCTTCACACCACGACGGAAGCGATTGCCGATCTTGTGGAGCAACGCGGGCGACGGGATCGGGAAGCCGAGGTGTCCCGTCAAGAAGGTCACCACCTGTCCGCTCACCTGGAGGTTGGGGACGTAGGCATTCAGGTAAAGCCGGTCGATGCAGGCAAGGTCGAGGCCCACGTGACCGTCGAGCACGTCGTTGATGTTCACCACGGTGGTCATCGACACATCGTGGTCGCCCGAGGGACGGCTCTGCCGGCCCGACAATCTCAACCTGGACCAGGTTGCGCCCGGGAGGAGGCCGGGAGGGGGGCCTGCCCCCCTCCCGCTAATGTCCCGGAAGCTTGATCCGCGGTGAAAACCGGTTCATGCGTCAGCGTTGATGGCGGCGCAGTAACCGGCGAGGCGTTCGAGGATCTCCTCGGCGCTCTTGGTCCACACGAACGGGCGTGGGTTCTCGTTCCAGGTCTCGACCCAGGCGCGGATGTCGGCAGCCAGTTCTTTGACACTGCGATGCGCGGAGCGCTTGAGCTTCTTGGTGCTGAGCGTGGAGAACCAGCGCTCGACGAGGTTCATCCACGAACCGTAGGTCGGGGTGAAGTGGAAGTGGAAGCGGCGGTGACGCAGCAGCCAGCGGTGCACCAGCGGGGTCTTGTGGGTGGCGAGGTTGTCGAGGATCACGTGCACGTCGAGCTCGGCGGGCACCTCTCGATTCACCTTGTTCAAGAAGGCGACGAAGTCGCTGCTCGTATGCGAGCTGCGGATGTCGCTGATGACGGTCCCCGTGGCGACGTCGAGGGCGGCGAAGAGGTCACAGGTGCCATTGCGCTCGTAGTCGTGGGTGGCCCGAGCCGGCGTGGTCGGCAACATGGGCAGCGTCGGGGCGGTGCGGTTGATGGCCTGGATCTGGGGCTTCTCGTCGATGGCGAAGACCGCGGCGGCCACCGGCGGACTCATGTAGAGCCCGACGAGGTCACGGATCTTCTCCACCAGGTCGGGGTCCGGCGACACCTTGAAGGAGTCCTCGCGCCAGGGTTTGAGCCCGAAGGCCTGCCAGATCTCGCGCACCGTGGTGTGGCTGATGCCGTGGCGCTTGGCCAGGGACCTCGTCGACCAGTGCGTGGCGTCGTGAGGCGCGCTCTCGAGCGTCTCGACCACGATCGCTTCGACCACGTCGTCGCCGATGGTGCGCGCCGCTCCCGGACGGGGCGCGTCGGCCAACCCGTCGAGGCGCTCGGCGACGAAGCGCTGGCGCCACTTGGTCACCGTCGCCGGGTGACAGCCCAAGTCCGCCGCGACCTGCGCCTGGGTGCGGTCCCCCGCAGCGCAAGCCAGCACGATCTTCGATCGCAGCGCCAGTGCCTGCGACGACGAATGGCGCCGCGCCCAGCGCTCCAGCGTGGAGCGCTCCTCGGTGCTCAGGGTGATGTCGGTGCTCGGTCGTCCTCTACGTGCCATGGTGTTCCTCCGATGTTGGTCGACAACATCAGACGAACGTGGGCCCATCTTCAAAAATTCCCGATCAGCCAAAATTTCTTGGCTAATCAACTTTCCGGGACACTAGCCCATATAAGTGGATTCGTACTGGGGCATTTAGCACCCCACCTACCGCCGCCGAACCCCGAACTGCCGCAGCCCGGTCAGTCCCTCGAGGTGGTCGGGGCAGACCCAGACGATCCACCAGCGATCACCGCGGGGCGAGCGCCAGCGACCGGTCCAAGCCGGCGCCTCGGGGCAATGTGTCGCCTGTAGCTGCGAGCTGTAGACGTTCTGCCAGCAACGCCCAGGCTCCACAATGGAGCGGGGGCGCTGACGCCTGTGTCTCGTGACTGACCTGGTTGCCAGTGTCTCCTAGGGTGCGGGTCTATGACATTGCCCTGGGAAGCAGAGCTGGCTGGCCGGGTCGACCGCCACACGATTCATTCCGCGGCGCTCGAGGGCAACCATCTCGGCGACCCTGCCGACCGTCCGTTGTGGGTGTACGTCCCGCCGGGCTACGACGACGATCCCGGGATGCGGTACCCGACGGTGTACGTCATCCAGGGCTACACCGGCTACCTCACCATGTGGGCGAACCGCACCGCCTATCGCCAGCCGTTTCCCGAGATGGCCGACGAGCTCTTCGCCAGCCGGCAGGCCCCACCCTGCATCGTCGTGTACGTGGACGCCTGGACGTTGTACGGGGGGTCGCAATTCGTGGACTCGCCGGGGACCGGGAAGTACCACACCTACCTGTGCGAGGACGTAGTGGGTTGGGTAGACACGAACTACCGGACCCTGGCCGGCCCGGAACACCGAGGTATCCAGGGGAAGTCGAGCGGGGGCTTTGGTGCCATGATCACGCCCATGCTGCGCCCCGACCTGTTCGGCGGTTTCGCCACCCACGCCGGCGACTCGCTGTACGAGTACTGCTACATTCCCGAATTCGGCAAGGCGGTCCGCCACCTGCGCGACTACGACGGGTCGATCGACCGGTGGTGGTCAGATTTCCGTGGCCGGGTCGCCTTCACCAAACCCGGCGACGAGTGCCTCCTGATGATGCTGGGCATTTCCGCCTGCTTCTCGGCCGACCCAGACGGCACCCCCCGCTTACCGTTCGACCCTCATAACGGGATACTGGACCAGGATCTCTGGGGGCGGTGGCTCGACTGGGACCCGGTGCGGATGGTGCCCCGCTATGCGGATGCCCTGCGGAGCCAGCGGGCCATCTGGATCGACGGCGGCACCAGTGACGAGTGGTTTCTCGAGATCGGGGGCCAGGCGTTCAGCGACGCCTTGGGAGCCATCGGTATCACCGACGTGCACTTCGAGCTGTTCGAAGGGGCCCACGGTCGCATCGAGTACCGCTACCCGATGGCCCTCGCCTATCTCGCCGAACGGCTTTCCGCGCCAAGCGTTCGGTGACGCGCTCCACCTCTCGTCGTCTGACATTCGGGTAGTCCGGTTGGGGATACCAGCCGCCGCCCGGGCCGCTCGGCGCAAGCGGGGCGCCCCAATGTGCCTGATTCGTTAGGGGCGACCCTCAACTTCCGCCAAAGCCCCCCCCCCGCCCCCGCGCCGTGTGCCCCTCCGGTTTCCCGGTGGCGCCGGCCGCCCGGCCGCCCCGTGCCTCGGGTCCCGCTCGTGGCGCCTTGCGCGGCGGTTCCGGGCCGTTCTGGGGCGTGGGCCCCTCTCTCCCCCGACCACTCTCTCTCCCCCGACTCTCTCCCCCGACTCTCTCCCCCGGCCTCGAAGTGACACCAAGGAAGGCAGGAGGGCCCGAAGCGGCCGGAAGCCGGACAAGGGAGGGAGGGCGACCCCACAGGGAGCCCGACCGACCGGCTTGCGGCATGTGAGACGAGTGGGCCGGGTAGGAAGGCGGACACGGCAGAGGGGGAACTGCCTGGCGTGACTGCTGAGAGACGAAGTCACCAAACGGTCTACACCAACAATGCCGGCGCCGGTTGTGGGCACTGCGTGATCGCGGCCACCATGGTACGTACGAACCGGAACGATCCGGTCGAATACCCGTCGCACGTTCCGGTGACGTCTGGGCTCAACGGGGTTCCGTCCGGGCAGATGTGGATGCCGTTGGGCGAGCTCACCAGGATCGTCCCGTTCGCTCCACAGCTCCGCTCGATGCTCGTGCAGGGCAACGTCGATGTGAACCCGCGATTCCACCCGGCCGCGGACGACTCGCCGATCGGGCTCCCGACGAAGAAGACCTGGGTGCTGACGGCGCAGAGGTCCCGGATGTGTTGCTCGGCGTGGCCGGTCGGGTGGCTGCGGACTTCGGGACCGCGAAGGATAGAAAGCCTGCCGAGGCGGGTGATGAGTCGGTATCGGGCTCCCTCATGAGCTCCCGCAGGCCGCAGAGGGGCCGGTACCGGTCGGCTCGACGTCTCCACCCACGTGGCCTTGGGCGCAGCCGGCCATTCCTGCGAGACGACCCCCACGGCGGTCAGGAAGGCCAGCGCCGCCACGGTCAGAAGCAACGACCTGTGCTTGGCGGTCCACGGGATCCCCTCGTTTCCCGTCGTCTGTGATTGAGCAGTTCTCATTTGAGATCCTCCGTTCCAGTTCAAACCCATGAGAAGAGCCTGAAGGAGAACGACCGAGAGGTCTGTGCCGTGGGACACACAGCGTGTGTTCTCGTCGACACGGTGGGTGAAGCGGTCTCGGCCGTGCGAACCGAGCGCGCGCTACGGTGCGCCCAGTGCCGGACGAAGTCCTCGCTACTGCCCGTGCCGCACTGGCGCAGGGCGACGTCTTGATGGCCTACGACGCGGCGGTCTCGGCCATGGAGGCCGATCCCGAGAGCCTGGAGGCCGGGTTCGTGGCCGCCCTGGCGCTGGCACGGGCCGGAGCCGCCGAACGGGCAGGTGCCGCGGCGACGGAGTTGCTGGCCAAGATCGACGCCACGACCGATGTGCCGATCTGGCTCCGCGAGGACGCCGCCGCCCTGGTTGCCCGACTCGCCAAGGAGGATGCGTTGGCGGCTCGAGGTGATGATCGCGTAGCCAAGCTACGACAGGCCGCCGACCTCTACGAGGCGATTGCTGACCGCTACGGCCGCTTCTACACCTGCATCAACGCGGCCACGTTCCGGCTGCTGGCCGGTGACCTCGAGAGGGCTCGCGTACTTGCCGAGCAGGCGCGCCAACTGGTGGCCGCGGAACGGGAGACCGAGTCCGACGACTATTGGCGTGATGCCACCGAGGCGGAGGCCGACGCTGATCCTTGGTGATGTCGAGGCGGCCAGGCGAGCCCTGACCCGCGCCGTCGCCGTAGCGGGAGACGATCTCGCCGCGGTCGCGGTGACCCGCCGCCAGCTCAAGCTGGTCTGTGAAGCCACATCGACGGACCTGGCGGTGTTGGACGAACTCCGGCCTCCGACGATTCTCCACTATTGCGGGCACCGCATCGATCCCACCGGCGTCTCCGGACGCTTTCCCCCCGATCTCGAGGCGCGCGTGGACGCTGAGGTCCGCTCCTTTGTCACTGAGCATCGGATCGGGTTCGCCTACGGCTCGCTGGCGTCGGGGGCGGACATCCTGATCGCCGAGGCCCTCCTCGACCAAGGCGTCCCCCTCCAGGTCGTGCTGCCCTTTGACACCACCGAGTTCGAGTTGACCTCCGTCAAGCCGGCGGGGCCGGGGTGGGTTGATCGGTTTCGGTCGTGCCTCGTTCGCGCCGAGTCGGTTGCTCACGCCTCGGATTCATCCTTCATGGGCGACGACGAGCTCTACGGTTACGCCGGCCGCATCGCCATGGGCCACGCCCTCAACCGCGCCGCGTTCCTCGATGCCCCGGCTGAGCAGCTGGCGATTTGGGACCAGGCAGAAGGCGTAGTCCTGGCCGGCACCGCCCACGACGTCGCCGTCTGGAAATCCAGCGGTCACCCGACTCAGGTCATCGCGCTGCGCCCGCCGGAGGACTCTCCGGAGGTGGCGATACCCCAGTCGGCGACCCGCCAGATCGGCGCCATCCTGTTCGCCGACTTCCACGGGTTCTCCCGCTTGCGAGACGAGCAGTTCCCCCTCTTCGTCAATGACGTTCTCGCAAGGTTAGGAGCCGTGTTCGATGACCACGGCACGACCGTCCTATGGCGCAACTCGTGGGGCGACGCCATCGCCGCCGTGCTCACCGACGTGACCGAAGCGGCCGAGTGCGCGCTCGGACTTCACGAGGCACTCACCCGCATCGACCTGGCGGCGATCGGACTCCCGGCGGACCTCGAGCTCCGCATCGGTGCGCACGCCGGCCCGGTGATGGCGATCGTCGACCCGGTCACTCACAAACCGACCTACTGGGGACGCGAACTCACCCGTGCTGCTCGGATCGAGCCGCGGACACCGGAGGGGGAGGTCTACGTGACCGACGCGTTCGCCGCGCTGCTCTCCCTCGAACCTGACGTTCCCTTCGCCACCGAATATGTCGGCCGTGTGACGACGGCGAAGGGATTCGAGACGATTCCGATGTACCGGCTGCGACGGTGCGGCTGAGTCTCAACGAGCGAGTCGTCGCAGTGCGGCCCGATCGTGTACCTCGATGCGACCACGGGTCAACCCCAGCACGCCCTGCTCCTCACCCACCCGCAGCACCCGATTCGCAGTTGGCCGGGTCGTGCCGGCGAGTTGGGCGATGTCGTCCTGTGTGATCGGGATCACCACGGGCGGGTCGCCTCCGTAGAGTTCCACGAGGTCGATCAGGCGGAGCCACACGCGACGTTCGACGGGGACGTAGAGCGCTTCGATCAGCGCCACCGACAAGCGACGCACTTCGGCCACCAGCGCGCCCGTCAACACCTCGTTGATCTTCGGCCTCGTTTCTCGCAGCCTCTGGAAGTCCTCGCGATGCAGGCTCAAGGTCTCACCCCCGTCGAGAGAGATCGCGCTCCCACGGCGCGGACCCGATGAGAGCATCGCCAGCTCACCGAAGTAGTCGGCGGGGCCGAACACCCGGACCATGGCCTGGTCGCCGAGCGGAGTCGTGATGCGAATCGCAAAGTGGCCCGCGACGACCAAGTGCAGCGTGTCGCCGGGGTCGCCATCGTGGAACACCACTTCGTTGCGCTTGAAACGCCTTCGCCTCGCCGCCGCGAGGACGTCCCGCTGCTCGTCGTCGTCGAGCAGGTCAAGCAGGTGGGACCGCATGGCACCGAGTATTCCATGTCCCGAAAGCCGGCACGCTGAACCGCTGCCCGTGCCTTTGACACCGACGTGTCACACCTCATCCGCGCACCTGCGGGAGATCGCGAATGATGTGCCGCCGTTCAGGACAGCGGGTACTGCGGGCACGTGGCGCGGCGGGGTCCCGCCCAGGACAGATACTTCTGCCATTCCTCTGCCGTGAGATTGCGGCCCGCCAACTGACAGGCGATCGCTTGGATGTGCGATGGCGCGAAATTCCAGTAGTCGACAGAATCGAAGGGGGTGTAGCCATAGACCGTGGTCCCGCGAACGCCGAAAGTTGAGAGCTCGAACGCGGGCTGCGGGAAGATGGGGCCGACCGGAGTTTGTCCGTCGAGGTCAAGCAGCTGCCAACCCTTCGTGGTGTTGACCACCGCCTCACGGCCGTCGGGTGCGCTCGAGACCCCGTAGATGACCTGGCCGGGTAGCTCAATCGATGGGGTGAGAGGTTCAAGCGTGCGAGAGTCGAAGACGCGCACCGATGACACGAAGGAAACGACGAGCCTCCCACCATTGGCATCTGTCGAGATCGACGTGGCTCCGGGGAAGACGGGGCGGATCTTGGGCCGCCGACCGAAATCGGTGATCTGGCGGACTCCGGCGCCCCCTCCGGGGCCGATACCGCTGACCCAGAAGGTGGTCTTGGAGTCGGCGCCGAAGGTGCCGTTGGCGCTGATCGTTCCCTGGAGTTGGTAGTCGAATCGCAGGCTCTTGCTCGCCACGTCGTAGAGGGCGACCGAGCTGGGTTGGACCAGGGAAGTGGTGATGGCGATCGAACGACCGTCGGGTGCCCATGAGCAAGTGAGTAAGCCGAAGAGGTTGGCAGCGACCCCCGGTGCACGGTTGATCACCCGAAAGGGTGGGGTGCCGTCATGGATGACGAGGTCGCCGGTCACGGCCGAGATGGTGGCGATGCGATCGGTATGAGGGTCCAGGCACACCGCGGCGAGGGAGTCGACCACGATGGGGGCTCCCATCGGTTTGTAGCCGGGCCCGAGGACCGTGACCGCCTGCCCGGACCCCAAGCCAGGTCCGAGGTCCACTTGCGAGGACAGCCCGACGAAGCGGCGGGGGTCACGTGTAATAGCAATGCTATCGATGTGGTACGGGCGGACGCCGGGGATGGAGACATCGCCCGGAATTTCTGGAGCCGTGGCCGCCAACGCTGGGACGCCGTACAAGCCCGTCAGGTTCCATAAGCTCTCCTGTCCATCGGAGCCCCCCGTCAAGACACGTTCGGTGTCGACCGCGTCCGACACGTTGGCGACGACGGGATCCGAGCCGAGGAATAAGAAGTCGGGCGCAAAGGGTTGTGGCATCAGCGGTGGCAACACTTGGGGCGTCGAGCCTCCAGCACCGCCCGACAGAAGCGGGGTCATCGTGGCCGCGATGAAGAGCCCGAAGCCGTCGTTGCCGTCAATGCCGAACAGGGTACGGGACGGGTCGTACCCGATGGTCGCGTAACCCGAGCTCAGACCTTGTTCGATCACGTGCGGTGTGGGATTGGCGACACCGAGGTCATACCAGGTGGCGTCTGCTGCTTGGGCGCCGGAAAGGAAGTCCGGCGGCGAAGAGACGACAAGTCGTTGTCGGACCCAATCGAGGGCGAGCGATGACACGGGGACGGTCTGGATTGTCTGGAGGGTTTGCCCGGTCGCCACGTCGCTGATCGTGACGCCGCCGCTCGCGTTCTCGGTGGGTGCGGTCGCGATCACGCTGCCGTCGGAGCTGAGATCGAAGGCGACGCCCGAGGTCCCATATCCGCCCAGTCGTGGGTCGGGTACCCAGCTCGTTCCATGGAGCGAGAACACGCTGACCGAGGTCGTCGGAGCCGCTCCGTTTAACGATGCGGAGCCTGAGACGGCGAGCGATTGTCCGTTCGCGCTGAACTCAAGACCAGGGCCACTGATGGGGAGGGGTGAACGCAGGACGCTGAACCCACTCTGGAACGGCCGGCCCTGCGGCTCGAGCGTGCGGCCTGAGTAGAGCTGGATCATGCCGTCGTGGAAGGCAATAGCAAGGAGTTGTCCATCGTCGGTTGTGGCCAGTCTGATCGGCCCCGAGTCGGCATCGCCGAGCGGCGCGTCGCGCCAGGGCACGCGGCGGCCGCTCTGCCAGTCCCACACTTGGACAATGTCCCGGTTCGGTGTCGTGCCCCGATTCGTGCTCACCTCGATGGCGCGGTGACCAACGAGCGCGCCGAGGGAAGTCGCAGCGTTCGCGAACACTCGTTGCAGGGGCGGTTCGGCAACCACGGCGTTCACGAGCGCGTCGCCGCGTGGTGGCACTCGGTGCCAGACGGTCGGCTTCGAGCGCCAACAACGTCGCCAGTTGGTGATTCGAGCCGAGTTGCGCTTCTGACTCATTCACGAGCAAACGTTCATTGGCGGCCGCCGTGGCGGTCCGGGCGCTGTTTCGCTGTACCAGTGCGATGAACCCGAACAGAACAGCAATCACGACCAGGACAGCGAGCGCACCCGTTGCTCCACGGGCGAGACGACGAGCATGTCGGTGTAAACGGATATCTTCGCTTTCGAGTTCGTCCTTGGCCACACCGTGCATGGGCGCGGCAAGGTCCGCCACGGCCAGACGAAACTGCGCGTTGCGCAGGTCGAGATCAGTCTCGTCCCGGGCCCAGCGCAGGTCCAGGTGGCGGGGCTCATCGCAAATCTCTCCCCGCAGCGCCTCGGGCACGGCCGAGGACTCCAGCGTGAAGTCGCCGCGACCCGGGTCCCAGTCCCAGGTCCCGTCGGTGACCACGGACAGGATGTGGTCGACCGGCTTGGTGACGAGCCAGTGGGTGATCTCCTTGTTCACCCACTCCGACTGGGCTGCTTCCTCTGAGGCCAAAAGTACGAACCACGCGCTCTCGTCGAGCGCCTTCTCGATGGATGACCACAGGTGCGGGTTGGTCGACAACCCGGTCTCGTCGCGGAAGATCCGAAGGGCCCGACGGCTGTTCCAGGGCTTGGCCAGACGCTGCAGGCCCCGCTGGACGGCGGGAGCGAGCCTTCCATCGGCCGCGTGGCTGTAAGAAATGAACCCGTCGTAGACCATCGTCGGTCCTTGGTCGTCGACGGTGATTTTTGCAGGTCCAGCGGATTGTCGCTCTCACGGTCCGCTGACGATCCTCAGGACTGGCAGTTTCAGCGGGTGGTGCGGCCCCGGGTGAGCGATATCGAGAGCTTCCAACCCCTTGTACGCAGTCCGCAGACTGTGCAGGATTGCCGGTCCCGGTGGGGGTCCAACATGCGGCCACGTTGCTCCAGGAGGCGGCACGCCCGAGGGGCGACCGTGCGGCACTCCGCGAACGGGAACCAGACCATCGTCCGTTGCGAACGACTCCACCGCGACCGTGTCGACGGGGACACCCGTTGTGTGTCGGACGGCACAGACAGAGCCGTCGGATCCGCTCATGCTGGCAACAGCACCGACAAAGGGTCGGTGAGGAAGAAAGGAAACGACCATGAAGAACCGCATCCGCAAGATCCACCGCCTGAGCCGCAACCACAACTGGTGAGCTGAGGCGTCAACGAGAGCTGAATCTAATGTCAGTACCCGCCATCGAGGTGGCGGGCACTGTCGCACCCAGCGACAGACGGAACGAAAGTATGGCGGCTTCCGACAAGCGTCCTGGGTGGCGGTCGGAGCGTTGGGATACGGGCGGTCCGCAGCCGGCCTTCAGGACAGCGGGTACTGCGGGCACGTGGCGCGGCGGGGTCCCGCCCACGACATGTATTTCTGCCACTCCGGTGCGGTGAGATTGCGGCCCGCCAGTTGACAGGCGACCGCTCGGATGTGCGAGGGCGCGAAATTCAAGTAGTCGAAAGTGCCGAAGGGGGTGCCGCTGTATACCGTGGTCCCAGAAAGGCCGAAACTTGTGATATCGAACGCAGGGTACGGGAAGAGGGGACCGATCGGGGTTGCTCCGTCGAGGTCAAGCAGCTGCCAACCCTTCGTGGTGCTGACCACCGCCTCACGGCCGTCGGGGGCGCTCGAGACCCCGTAGACGACCTCGCCGGCTAGGTGAATCGATGGGGTGAGGGGTTCAAGCGTGCGAGGGTCGAAGACGCCCACCGATGACAGGAAGGAAACGACGAGCCTGCCACCACTCGCATCCGTGGAGGTCGACGTGGCTCCAGGGAAGACGAGGCGGATCTTGGGCCGCGGACCGAAATCGGTTATCTGGCTGACTCCGGTGCCGCCTCCGGGGCCGATGCCGCTGACCCAGATGGTCTTGGAGCCGGCGCTGAATGTGCCGAGGAGGCTGATCGCTCCGTTGAGTTTGTAGTCGAATTGCAGGCTCCTGCTCGCCACGTCGTAGAGGGCGACCGAGCTGGTTTGGGTGAAGGAAGTGCCGATGACGATCGAACGACCGTCGGGCGCCCAAGAGCAGGTGAGGAGGCCGGAGAGGTTGGCGGCGACCCCCGGGGCACGACTGATCACCCGAAAGGGTGGGGTGCCGTCGTGGATGACGAGGTCGCCGGTCACGGCCGAGATGGTGGCGATGCGATCGGTGTGACCGTCCATACACGCGGTGGCGAGGGAGTCCGGTACGGAATCCACCACGATGGGCGCTCCCAGGGGTCGGTAGCTCGGCCCGAGGACCGTGACCGCCTTTCCGGACCCCAAGAGCCCGAGAAAGCGGCGGGGGTCAGGCGGATCGATGAAGGCCACGATTGTGTCCGGGCTGGAGCCCGCGGAGTCTGGGATCGTGGTCGCCAGTGCCGGGACACCCGACAAGCCTGTCAGGTCCCACAAGCTCATCTGTCCATCGGAGCCCCCGGTCAAGACGCGTTGGTTGAGCGCGTCCGCCACGTTGGCGAGAAGTGGGTCCGAGCCGAGGAACACGAAGTCGGGCGCAAAGGGTTGTGGCAGCAGCGGTGGCAACACTTGGGGAGTTGAGCTTGCAGCACCCAGTCCCACAAGTGTGAGTGGGGTGAGCGTGGCCGCGTTGAAGATCCCGAAGCCGTCGTTGCCGTCAATGCCGAACAGGGTACGGGACGGGTCGTACCCGATGGTCGCGTAACCCGAGCTCAGACCTTGTTCGATCACGTGCGGTGTGGGATTGGCGACACCGAGGTCATACCAGGTGGCGTCTGCTGCTTGGGCGCCGGAAAGGAAGTCCGGCGGCGAAGAGACGACAAGTCGTTGTCGGACCCAATCGAGGGCGAGCGATGACACGGGGACGGTCTGGATTGTCTGGAGGGTTTGCCCGGTCGCCACGTCGCTGATCGTGACGCCGCCGCTCGCGTTCTCGGTGGGTGCGGTCGCGATCACGCTGCCGTCGGAGCTGAGATCGAAGGCGACGCCCGAGGTCCCATATCCGCCCAGTCGTGGGTCGGGTACCCAGCTCGTTCCATGGAGCGAGAACACGCTGACCGAGGTCGTCGGAGCCGCTCCGTTTAACGATGCGGAGCCTGAGACGGCGAGCGATTGTCCGTTCGCGCTGAACTCAAGACCAGGGCCACTGATGGGGAGGGGTGAACGCAGGACGCTGAACCCACTCTGGAACGGCCGGCCCTGCGGCTCGAGCGTGCGGCCTGAGTAGAGCTGGATCATGCCGTCGTGGAAGGCAATAGCAAGGAGTTGTCCATCGTCGGTTGTGGCCAGTCTGATCGGCCCCGAGTCGGCATCGCCGAGCGGCGCGTCGCGCCAGGGCACGCGGCGGCCGCTCTGCCAGTCCCACACTTGGACAATATCCCGGTTCGGTGTCGTGCCCCGATTCGTGCTCACCTCGATGGCGCGGTGACCAACGAGCGCGCCGAGGGAAGTCGCAGCGTTCGCGAACACTCGTTGCAGGGGCGGTTCGGCAACCACGGCGTTCACGAGCGCGTCGCGCGTGGTGGCACTCGGTGCCAGACGGTCGGCTTCGAGCGCCAACAACGTCGCCAGTTGGTGATTCGAGCCGAGTTGCGCTTCTGACTCATTCACGAGCAAACGTTCATTGGCGGCCGCCGTGGCGGTCCGGGCGCTGTTTCGCTGTACCAGTGCGATGAACCCGAACAGAACAGCAATCACGACCAGGACAGCGAGCGCACCCGTTGCTCCACGGGCGAGACGACGAGCATGTCGGTGTAAACGGATATCTTCGCTTTCGAGTTCGTCCTTGGCCACACCGTGCATGGGCGCGGCAAGGTCCGCCACGGCCAGACGAAACTGCGCGTTGCGCAGGTCGAGATCAGTCTCGTCCCGGGCCCAGCGCAGGTCCAGGTGGCGGGGCTCATCGCAAATCTCTCCCCGCAGCGCCTCGGGCACGGCCGAGGACTCCAGCGTGAAGTCGCCGCGACCCGGGTCCCAGTCCCAGGTCCCGTCGGTGACCACGGACAGGATGTGGTCGACCGGCTTGGTGACGAGCCAGTGGGTGATCTCCTTGTTCACCCACTCCGACTGGGCTGCTTCCTCTGAGGCCAAAAGTACGAACCACGCGCTCTCGTCGAGCGCCTTCTCGATGGATGACCACAGGTGCGGGTTGGTCGACAACCCGGTCTCGTCGCGGAAGATCCGAAGGGCCCGACGGCTGTTCCAGGGCTTGGCCAGACGCTGCAGGCCCCGCTGGACGGCGGGAGCGAGCCTTCCATCGGCCGCGTGGCTGTAAGAAATGAACCCGTCGTAGACCATCGTCGGTCCTTGGTCGTCGACGGTGATTTTTGCACGTCCAGCGGATTGTCGCTCTCACGGTCCGCTGACGATCCTCAGGACTGGCAGTTTCAGCGGGTGGTGCGGCCCCGGGTGAGCGATATCGAGAGCTTCCAACCCCTTGTACGCAGTCCGCAGACTGTGCAGGATTGCCGGTCCCGGTGGGGGTCCAACATGCGGCCACGTTGCTCCAGGAGGCGGCACGCCCGAGGGGCGACCGTGCGGCACTCCGCGAACGGGAACCAGACCATCGTCCGTTGCGAACGACTCCACCGCGACCGTGTCGACGGGGACACCCGTTGTGTGTCGGACGGCACAGACAGAGCCGTCGGATCCGCTCATGCTGGCAACAGCACCGACAAAGGGTCGGTGAGGAAGAAAGGAAACGACCATGAAGAACCGCATCCGCAAGATCCACCGCCTGCCCCGCAATTGGGCCTGAGAGGAGAACCGAAAATGCCCAGGACTTGGTGTGTCAAGAGCGAGCCCACTGAACAGACTGAAGAGCGGTCCGACGAGGCCGAAGAGCGGTCCGACGAGAAGGCTGAGTGCTTCGGCAGAACCTGGGGCTGACAGCCCTACAAACTGCAACAACGCGCCAGATGGCGCAGGCCTGTCAGGGCCTGCGCCATACTCGGGTCCAACAGGCGCAGCTTGTTCCTGCGACCGCTTGACCTAGTCGCGGTCGTCCCGATTCCGCTCTTGGTCCCCCCTGAACGCCCCGCCTAGGGCGGTAAGGGCGACAATCTTCGGGAATGCCGAGGCCACACTTTCTGAGACGTTGCCCCGTTCGCTGTTGAAGTTCAGCGGTGGTCACGGCTGATTCAGGCTGCTGCCTGATCGTACTCTTCGGGTCTAACAACGGCGGGTGTGGCCCGGCGGCCAAGGGCGTCGACCAGCTTGGCCATGTCCTTGTGACCTCGTACGCGCCGGAACGAACGCTCGGCTTCGAGCATGCCTGCGGCGACCCAACGCTTCTTCATCGAACCGTCCTTCCACTTCGTGACTCGGCGGGTCGTCCGCTTGGCGATCGAGATCATCGACTCGATGCAATTGGTGGTGGTCAGCGTCGCGGCCAATGTGCCGCCGACGCCGAGACGTCGGACGGTGAACATGTCGTCGAGCCCTTCGCGCAAGGACGCGGCCGCGTCGGGATGGTTGGCCTCGAGCTCTTTGGCCAGCCCCTTGGCGGCGGCCAGCCCCTTGGTCGCGTCGGGCTGGGCGAAGATGAGGGCCAGGCGCTTGTCGGTGACCCCGGCCAGC